>NZ_AUXT01000205.1 GCF_001625595.1 Pseudoalteromonas luteoviolacea NCIMB 1942 | reverse complement strand
AATTAAAAAATTTTGCCCAGATAGCTCAGTCGGTAGAGCAGAGGATTGAAAATCCTCGTGTCGGTGGTTCGATTCCGCCTCTGGGCACCATCCTTTCGGTGCGCCGACTTAGCTCAGTTGGTAGAGCAACTGACTTGTAATCAGTAGGTCATCCGTTCGACTCGGATAGTCGGCACCATCTTCTTTTCAATAAATTATTAACGCCAAGACGCTTTATCTTTTTCGCTTCATTCTTATTCCGTTGCTATTCCCTTATTACACGCCATAATTCCTAGTTTGAGTAATTGTCAACTAAAATTTGAATAGTGTGTTTAGTCATGTAGTATCGACTTTAATGATCTTTTTTGTTGATAGTTGGAATTTTTATTGGCCTTAAGTATGGAACAAATCGAAATTTTTCCGATCCCAAGTCCATGCAAAGGGATCTGTGAAGTGAATAATCGCAGCTACTGCAAAGGTTGTTTTCGCAGCAGAGAAGAACGTTTTTGCTGGAATAAAATGACAGAGCAGCAAAAGCGGACGGTGATTGAGTTATGTCAACGCAGGAAAAAGCGCGTTTTAGCAAAACAGAAAGCTGACGCACAGGCTGCTTCTGAAACAAACACAGGTCATCAAGAAGATTTATTTAAATCAGATACTTAGCTTTTAAAACTGCCGTAACACCTTTTTTCTCTAACTTTTTTAGTGTCTGTTTTAGTCTTGGGATTAGGGCGGAATGTTTTTTATGTAAGTAGTGAAAACTCTCGATGGTCATCAAGTCTTCAATCTTAACCGCTTCCATGTCCATGTAAGGTAGATGTTCTCTAAGATGGAAATCGACGATAAGCGCACCTTGCACTTTTTTCTGCATCAATAAGTTAAGCTGTGCGGCCGTGCTTTTTACTTCAATTAGCTCACCTGTATATTGATTATCCATCATGTACTGGTACGCGACTAAATAGCCACTTTGTACAACCAGTGAATCCAGCTGATTGAATGTACAAACCAAGCAGTGGCTTATCAATTGAAGGTTGAAGGAATACAGCGGGTAGTCCACATAAATTAAGTTAGCATAGCTGTCTGTAACGCCGGCAATACGACCTAATTGGCCATCGAGTTCCCCCTCATTTGCTGCGATCAATGCACTATGCCTATCAAAATCAATGATTTCGAGTTTATGACCAATGTCTTTATAGGCAAGGCTAAGCAACTCAATAACATACCGAGCTTGTGCGGTGTCGGCTGGTCGATTGAAGTAAAGCGTTTTGGCGCTGGCAACAGCGCAGTTGGATAGAAACAGCATACATAATATTGTTAGATTCCGCACATAGTCTCCTTATCATACATGTTATCTTATTCTTCTGGATTTTGACCTCGTTCACGATGCGCAGGGTGGCGTAATTCATCAAGAACTTTGTCATTCTGTACTGCCGCTGTCCAGTTCATATATGATACACTGTTTTCAAGAATTTCAATAATTGTACAGTCTGATGTCCTACAACCTGTGTAATCTTTCTCGAGCGGATAAATACCAAATCCAATTAGAGTACGAAGCGTCCTTTTGGGCATATCAAATTAAGCGTGGCAAAAATACCCGGGAAGCGGTGTACGATGCCATTAATAGTCGACCACTTTCAGAGCGTGATACCTTAAAAGCCAAGTTTGAACAATACCTTGGGCTTATGTTAGTGTAAGTATGACGTTAAGCTGTTATTGCCTTCCTGCGATTCAAACGCCTTTGGTAAACAAGTTTTTTCAGGAACATAAAGTGCGCGGCCGAGCAACAAAGCAAGATCAAGTTTGGGTCATCAAACAGGCAGATTTAGTTGCCGCATGCAGAGTACAAAATGTTGATAATGACGCTTTTTTATCAACCGTTTTTGTTGATTCTGCGTATAGAGGTCAAGGGCTGGCAAAAATGCTTGTTGCGCATGCCATTGAAAATACCGAGCAGTGTGTCTATACATTTGCTTATCAAGATGTCACGGCGCTGTATTCAAAGCTAGAGTTTGAGTCGGTGGATATTGTGTCACTACCATCTGCACTACAAAAAAAATTTGCAAGTTACATAAAGCAAGGACGTGATATCGTACCTATGTGTTATTCAGGGAACGTGCACAAATGATTCAGTTTATCCTTTTACTTGTTTGCATATTTAGTGCTGTTTGCTCGGCGCAAGTGGCGCGCATATCTCCAGCAGAAGGCTTATCTCAGAGTTACGTGAATACTTTATTATTTGATAAAAAAGGGTATTTGTGGTTATCGACTGAAGGGGGCTTGAATCGATATGATGGTTACCAAGTACTAGAGGTAATGGGCCCTAATCGTGCCTTGGATAAGATGCAAATCGACCGGATCTATCAAGACTCTGAGGGTATGATTTGGATAGCTTCTGGCCGTGCGGGTTTCTTCAGTTATAATCCAGAACAAGATACCTATCGGCAATATATTAAAACGCCTTCCTCTGAGCAGGACTACATTCACAATAGCGTGTTCCAAATGCTGGAAAAGAACAGCGATGAGCTTTGGTTAGGTCGCACGCAAAATGTGTCAATTCTGAATAAACAAACGGGTGAAATTAAAGAAGCCATTCCTATTCCTGGGATGACCGAGCGTAGCCTAGTGAGAGCACTGTTGCAGTATGACGACATACTTTACATAGCCACAACCGAACAACTGTTCGCTTATCACATTCCCACCAAGCAATTAAAACCACTTCAGCATATTCGTTCTCCTGAACATCCATTTGAGCACAATACAAAATCCTTGTTATTACTTGATGATAGCACCTTATTAGTGGGCGCAGTGTTAGGTCTGTATGCCTTAGATATAGCTGAATTGCAAAAGGACTTTAATGTGACTCCAAGCTATAAAACATTGCTTGAGGATTTTAATATCTGGCACATGTTACGGCAGCAAAACTACGTGTTATTAGGTACCGATAAAGGGTTAATGCGGCTTGATCCTGAGTCGTTGACAATTACGCCAGACTTGAGGTTGTCGCAGAGTCGATTTTCCATCTCTGATAGCAGTGTGATCCATTTAAACGAAGACCAAAATGCAGGGATTTGGGTCGCAACACGGACCGATGGTGCTTTTTATTTGCCACCTGAAAACCATATTTTTGATAATGTGCAAGCTGAGTCAATTGTTGGTGAATTGTCTCATGGCACCATATGGGGACTTGTTGAATTTCAAGGGTATATCTGGGCTGCGACGCGCGATGGGTTAACAAGGTATGACCTGAAAACGCGTGAAGCAAAGCCTCTTTTGCAGGGCTACATGGGAGAGAGTTTTTTACCGGAATACTCCATTATTTCGCTATACCCTCATAAAGACAAACTATGGTTAATTAGCAACCGTGGATTGTTTGTGTTTGAACCTAAAACAGAGCGAATCTATCGACCTAGTGCTCAAGACAATAATGCCACCGAAGTGCTAGCTGGCTTTGTCAAAGGAGCGGCATTAGTTGAGCCTGGGTTACTTTATTTCGTGGATGGTAATTCAGGCTTTTACTTGTTTGATATTGAAACAGGGCGGCTTGAATCGCTTGGTACTCAGTTTGAACAGTTTGACCCGTTTCTCAGTTATGGCTTCTTTCCACCTTTATCTAGCCATCCCACGCAACCTGTTTTTTATAGTGAAGGACGCTTGTTCCGATATGATCACAGCTCGGATACGTTGACTCAGATTTATCAAGTTCCCAAGGCACACAAGCAGTCCGCTGTGGATTTACTTAGCTATACAATCGACAAAAATAATGTGCTGTGGTTGTCATTTGCGACTCACGGTTTGGTGAGATTGACAGCGGATGGATACAAAGAACTTCCCCTACCTGCCGACTCGTTTTCAGTGACCAATTTTCTATTATATGAGATGCAGCAAGATGAAGCTGGCATGATATGGATGTCTTCGCATCAAGGTATATGGCGCTTAGACCCAGATAATTTTCATCTTCAGGGCTTCACAATTAACGATGGCTTGATGAGCAATGAATTCAATAGCGGATCTTCCGTGAAGCTACGAGATGGCAAAATAGCGTACGGTTCGCTGCAGGGCATCACTATTTTTGATCCAGAAGTAAATCGTCCTAGTAAGCCGTTGTTAACTCGTGTCAACATTACCAATGTTGATTTAATGTCTCGAGACTTAAAACCAGCCGGGCTCAAGTCTTTTTCATCAATCGAGTTGGATCATGATGATATTGGGCTAGAAGTGTCTTTTTCAGCAATGGCATTTACTGCACAAGAGCGGATTGTATATGAATATCAGCTATCGGGTGAGCAACGTATTTTAAGCCGTAATAGCAATCGGGTTGTTTTCCCCAAGCTAAACCCAGGTAATCACCGCTTAAAGGTATGGGCAAAAGATCCCTTAACAGGGGATTATACGCAACCGGCAGAGCTGAATATTAGAGTTAAATATCCGTTTTGGCGTTCGCCAATGGCTTTGGCTTGTTATTTGATATTAGCGAGTGCGCTTTTCGCCTTATGGGTACATCGTAAAAATCGAGTAGCGCAATTACTTATGGCGGCTCATAAAGAGACGCGAAACAGTGAAACTCGCTTAAAAATGGCCTTGGAAGGAAGCAATTCAGGGGTGTGGGACTGGCAATCGGGCTCAAATTTGGTTTATCACCCGCGGCTCGTTAATGAGCTAGGGTATAAAACGGATTATATCAATCTTGATGATTACCTAGAGTTAATACACCCACAAGATCGCGCATTATTCCGTATTGAATGGCTTGAGTTTGTATCAACTGCAAAAGGCTATATAGATTGTACTTACCGTTTGCGAAATCGAGTGGGGCAGTGGCGCTGGTACAAGGACTATGGCAAGGTGATGGCGTGGCGTGAAGCTGTTCCAATGCGTGTTGCGGGCACTTACACTAACTTGACCCGTGAACGTGTGTTTGAAGAGCGTGCTTCCTTATTTGGTGAAGCATTTGAGCAAACGCGCGACTGGGTTATGATTTTTGATAAGCGTTTTCGGATCCTTGCTTGTAATAAGGCGCTACAAGAGGCTTTCTCGGTACCAGCCAACCCGATCTCAAGTACCAGCGTAAGTTTAGGTCTTGAACGCCACGTTCGGATGCACTATTTGCGTGCGATGAGCGAATTGAGCGAAGGCGAGTATCACAGTGCTGAAGAGGCATTACGCTTACCTAGCGGCGAAGTGCGTCATGTATTGGTAAAGGTGACCGCTACACTTGGCCAAAACTATATCATTGTCTTGACCGATATAAGCAAACAAAAGCGCACGGAAAAAGAACTTTATCAATTAGCGAATTATGATTCATTGACGAAGCTGCCAAATAAAGTGCTATTTATGGACCGTGTGCAGCATGCACTTGAACAGGCAAAAGATGCAGAGCAGTCGATGGCGATATTGGCGATTAAGTTTGGCAGATTGCAGCGATTAGCGGATACCTTTGGCAATGAGTTTGTTTCGAATGTCATTCAAAGGGTCGCTCAAACCTTACAGTGTTGCTTTAGGGAAGTTGATAGTTTGGCAATTGGTCATGAGCGAGATTTCTTTATTTTGATGGAGCATTTAGACAATGTAGATGCTGTAACACGCTACATCCATTGCCTGATGGAGCGTTTTCAAGAAGGTATTGATGTACATGATCAGCGTGTTCATTTGCAAGTGTATGTAGGGATTGCCTTATATCCAGAAGATGCCAGTGATGCCTTTGAATTAAATCAAGCGGCAGAAATAGCGCTAAGCCATGCTAAAAAGTCGTTGGTTAGTGGCTATCAATTTTATCACCACGATATTAATCAGCAGGCTAAAAGAACAATTGAAATCGAACGCCGTTTGAATACGGCTTACAATGACGAGTTGTTTTGTAATTATTATCAACCAATCCTTAATGGAACCAAGGGTGAGATAGAAGGGTTTGAGGTGTTACTACGTTGGCCTGAAGATCCGACTTTCAGTGCCCAAGAGTTCGCAAATGCAGCTGAAAAAACCGGTCTAATTACAAAGCTGTTGCTTCAAACTCTAGAGCGGGCTCTTATTGAGCTAAAGGTGTGGCATTTATCTTGGCCTGATCTGTACCTATCTATTAACCTTTCAGCGTTAGACTTTGAGTACGATGAGCTGATAGCAAGGATCAGACAAGCCCTTTTGAAGGCCAATGTGCCAGGTCGATGTCTAGTATTTGAGATCACTGAATCGGTTATGATGGCGGATGCGGAGCAGGCGATAGATCGGATGAAAGCATTGCGTGCTTTGGGCTGTCGTTTGTATATGGACGATTTCGGTACAGGGTATTCGTCTTTGACGTATTTGAAGCAATTCCCAGTGGACGCGTTAAAGATAGATCGCAGCTTTATCTCCGATATAGGTGTGGACAAAGACCATGAAACCATTATCCATTCAACCCTGTCACTGGCCCATAGTTTAGGTAAGTTTTGTATCGCTGAAGGTGTTGAGAGTACAGAGCAGTTAAAATTTTTAAGAATGCTTGGTTGTGAGCGTTTTCAGGGTTACCTATTCAGTCCACCGCTACCTGGTGATTTAATTTCACACCAGATGGAAAACGCTTGGCAAGAAATGTTTCGCGATTAAAGCTTTTGACCACAGTGCCTGCAATACATATTTTGTGCGCGCTGTGATGTCATAAGCTTGATTGCTTGATTGGCTTCACTGGCACTGAGCCCAAGTTGTATTCTCAGTGCCACCAAGTGTTCCAGTTCACTTTCTTCGAGTTCTCCATCCACCAGCGCATGCAAGATAGCCTCATTAAAGGCATCACGTCGTTTACGCAATTGGTCAGCGAAGCTCGATGCAAGTATGCCTGTAGGGATAGCAACCATCCCCATACTCAATAAGGTGATTACGCCACCAAAAAAGCGACCTAGAGGGGTAATGGGTACAACATCCCCGTAGCCTACCGTGGTAAGCGTTGCCATGGCCCACCACATTGCGGCAGGAATTGAACCAAATTTTTCAGGTTGGACGTCATGTTCAATAAGGTAAATACCACAGGATGCGACTATCAGCACCAATGACATAATAAAAAACGCTGCCATCAAAGAGCTCGCCTCCTCTTTAAATGCAGCGAGCAGTAACTGCATCGCACGCGAGTAGCGAGTCAGTTTAAAAATTCTCATCAGTCTTACTACTCGTAAGAAGCGCAAGTCAAAGGTAAAAAATACCATCAACAAGGTAGGTAAAATAGCGATGAGATCGATCACAGCCAGTGGTGATCTCACATATTTAAACCTAATAGCAAGTTGACTTTTGGTTTTATCTCGATAGTTTACTTTGTCGACACAGCACCATAGTCTGAGTAGATATTCAATGCAGAAAATACCGACAGAAATAACTTCAATGTAAAAAAATAAGCGATGGTACTGCTGTGCCAATGCTGGCACTGACTCAAGTACAATTGCAAGGACATTAAATATAATCAGCGCAATTAGGAATATATCTAGGGCGTGAGCCACTTTTCTGTATCGTCCACTGCCTTCTAAAATTGCAGCTGTTTTTTGTCTTAGAGTTAAACTCATTGTTCGCTATTCACATTATTTACTTATGTTCAGTGCTTTCATTTAAGGGCAGAGTCATAATGGTAGCTCCCTCTTCAAAATCACGCTTTACTTTAAAGCCTAGGTGTTTTGCGAGAGTTATCATGCCCGAATTTTCAGGTAATGTGATCCCTTCAATGGTCCCTACGCCTTGGTCTCGGCAGTAATCTATGGCCGCGTTCATCAGCAGCTTTCCTAGCCCTAAGCCTTGGCTATCAGATCGGACAATTACCGAAAACTCAGCACTAATGTTGTCTGGATCCATCAAAACTCGAGATACTCCAAGTGTGCGATAGGTACTTTTATGTCGCTCACTGACAATGAAGGCCATTTCTCGGTCGTAGTCAATTTGCGTCATCTTCGCTAACTGCTCATGGGTAAATTGAGGTAACTGGCCAAAGAACCTTCTATACCTGTCTTCTTGGCTAAGTGATTGATCAAACTCTTGATGGCTGCGTTCATCTTCCGGTTTGATGGGCCTCAGCATAGCTTGATGACCATTTTTAAGGGTAATACTGCGCTCTAGCTCTTTCGGATATGGCTTGATGGCTAATCGCTTTCTGCCAGCAAGAGGGGTATAAGACGAGAGTGTGATCTGTGCGTCTAAAACTAGAAACTGTCCCGAACTGGCTAAGATTGGGTTTAGCTCCAAAGTGCATATATCGGGTTGCTCTACAATCATTTGTGACACTCTTGTGAGTAGCGCACAGAGACGATATTTATCGACTTTATCAGGCAAGGTACGTTCTTTTAATACTCCTTTATCATGCGCCGCTGCAATCAGATACTTGGCTAGATTCATATTGAGAGGAGGTAACGCGACGGCGGCTTGAGAAAAGTTTAAGCCCGTACCTGCTTCACCTAATAGGATAACCGGCCCGACATCAGGCTCTGTTTTGATGGCAATTCTGAGCTCTTGTGTACCGGCTCTAGATGCCATTTTTTGTAATGAAAAGCCTTCAATCTCAGCATCGGGGTAGGTTTTTTTGATACGCAGTAGCATAGCAAAGGCGGTTTGTTCGACCTCGTTACCATCGTTTAAATTTAGAACGACACCACCCACCTCAGATTTTGATGGGATCGCAGGACTGATAAGTTTTAAAGCAACCGGGTAACCGATTTTATCTGCCTGTTCTCTTGCATCGCTGGGTGTTAGCGCGACTTCTGTCTCAATACATTCAATACCATAGCATGCTAGGATTTGGCGAGATGAGTGGGTCGATAGATAGTGGTATCCGGAGTCTAAGTACTGTGAAATATGTTGCTTGGCCGCTGTACTATTTATTAAATCATCTTGAATAATTGACTCAGGTGTTTGTGTCAGGTGTTTTTGGTTACGTCTATAAGTGATCAAATGCATGAAGGCACTCACTGCGCCTTCAGGTGTGCGGTAAGTGGGAATGTGACTCAGGACACATATATCTCTAGCAGAGCGCGCCGCATCCTCACCCATAAAGTTTGTCATAACAAAAGGGCGTGCCATCTTAGGGAGCTTTTCTAAGGTTTGAGCAATAATCTTGGCATATGCGCTACTCGGTGCCAGCGCTGAAGGTGTATGGATGATAAGTAGGTTTTTTACTTCATCAGCTTTTAAAAGAATTTCTAATGCTTGTTGGTATCTTTGAGGTGATGAATCGCCAAAAATATCCACCGGGTTGTCGGTCTGTGAAGATTGCGGCACGATTTTATTGAGCGCCGCAATCGTTTGTTCACTGAGTGTCGCCAGTTTACCGGAGCGCATCAAAAGCGTATCTACCGCCATGATGCCAGGGCCACCGCCGTTAGTTAAAATGGTTAAGTGTTCAACTTTTAGAAGCTTAGGGTGCAGCGCTAAGGTCTGGGTCGCAGCAAACAGCTCACGCAAGTCGTTTACGCGCAACATACCAGCGCGTTGGAACATTGCATCGTAGACTGCATCATCGGAAGTCTTGCCGCCTGTATGGTTGTATGCCGCTTGAGCGCCAGCTAAAGTTCGCCCTGTTTTAATCGCAATAACGGGTTTATTAAACGCTGCGGCTCGGGCAGCTGATATAAATCTTCGTACATCTTTAATGTTGTCGATATAGAGCAATATGGCAGAGGTCTTTGCGTCTCTAGCCAAATAATCAAGCAGCTCATCAAAATCGATGTCGATGCAATCTCCCACGGAAACAAAGTGAGAAAAGCCAATATGTTTATTTTGAGCCCAATCAAGGATTGTTGAACATACCGCGGCAGATTGTGAAACAAACGCGAGTTTACCGGGTCTCGCAATTGTATGTGAAAAGCTCGCATTAAGGCCGATATGGGGCAATATAAGCCCAAGACTATTGGAGCCGAGGATGGTGACACCGGCACTGAGTGCTGTCTCTTTTAATTGTAATTTTTGCTTGGTATCTAGACCAGCTGCAACAATAATTGCGTGCCGACACCCGAGTTGTCCCAACTCTTTAATTAGCTGACAAACAGCATTTTTGTTTGTGCAAAGGATGGCTAAATCAGGCGTATGTGGGAGGCTTTCAATATTAGGGTAGGCAAGCACACCTTGCACCGCAGTATATTTTGGCGTGACTGGCATAACAGGCCCTTTAAACCCGCCTTGCAGTAAATTACGCATCACCACATTGCCCGCGCGAGCTGGATTGCTGGACGCACCAATAACCGCGACCGAATGAGGATTAAAAAATTGCCCTATGCGTTTTACACTCATGCCTATTCCTTTGATTTAAAAGCGACCAATGTATGCGCTGGGCTATGACTTTAACATTTCTGCGGGATAATTCGAGCAGATAAGCGAATTACTTTGATCTGACAAGTGGGGGTGCGCTTATCTACTCAAGTAAATGGGTGCCGGAAAAGACAAAAAGCGGCTGGCGGTTTTTAGCTAAACTTTAAAACGTGAAACATCCTCCTGCATTCGGTGGGCATCATGTTCTAACGCTTCACAATTTTTACAGTTCTCACAGGAGTCTACATAGAGCTGCTCCGCAGACACTGAAATATTTGCCGCGGCATCTTCGACTCCTTGAACTGTGGCCATTTGCTCTTCAGTTGCGCCAGCGATTTGAATGATCATGTCACGAATTTTGTCCATAGCTAGTTTGTTTTCGTCCATGCTTTGCTGGGCATCTGTAATACCCTCATACATCTTTTCGCTCAAGTTCAAGCTGGTTTGCATCGCCTGTTCAGACTCGGTTACCAAGCTTTGCAAGCTGTGGATCATACGTTCAATTTCAACGGTAGAGCTTTGGGTGCGCTTTGCCAATGTTCTTACTTCGTCAGCAACTACAGCGAAGCCTCTGCCACTCTCACCTGCTCGTGCAGCTTCGATAGCGGCATTGAGCGCCAACAGGTTGGTTTGCTCTGTTATCCCACGTATCACAGAAGTGACACTTTCAATTTCACCACTTGCAGACGAAAGCTGCTGCATAAGCTGACTATTCTGATTTATATGGCCAGTTAATTCCGACATGTTGTTGTGTGCTTTGTGCATAATGTCAGAGCCTCTAGCCATATTTTCGTCAGCTTCGTTGACATTGTTTTGCACGGCAACACTGTTTTCAGCGATAAGTGATACGGCTTGGACTAACTCGCTTACTGCTGTTTTAACCGCATGAGTATTGTTTTTCTGCTCTTCAATGGCTTGTTGTGAGCGCTTTGTCACTTCTACCGAATGATGTGCACCTGTTTCGACATTTTCACCAGTATGCTTAATTTCTCGTACTATGTTTGCGGTAGTATCAATAAACTGATTAACAGAGCCGGTAAACTCCGTGACTTCATCTTGCCCTCTCAGATCGATGTGATGGGTTAGATCACCGGCGCCATGGCTAATGGTGGCCATATTGTCATTGGCAGCTTTTAATCGGCTGACTATTTTGTATCCCTTCCACAACAACAGCCCTGCGATAATTGCAGTCAAAATAGTGGCAAGCGCTATCCCTTGGTTTTTCGCAGTCCCCAGCTCTTGGTGAATGTTTTGGTCAATTTGGTCGGACAATTGCGTCATCGTATTTTCAACTTTGTGAATGCTGCTTCTTAACTCTCCTCGCAATCCTGACTCTGAATCAAGACCACGCTCCATGAGTGCGGCCGTGAGTGCGCGGGCGGTATTTTCAAATTTAGTTAGGTCGTTTTGTCCTTCGCGAAATTGGTCGTTGAAATATACTTTCATCACGGCCAACTGCTGGGTTACTTCTTGTTTGGTGGACATGTTCAAATTGGTTTGAAAGTCATTTTCTAATAAGACAAGCCTGAGGGCTTTACTCATTGCGGTAATGTCACCAATGTTGGTAAGAGATTCATGCAGTGCTAGCTCTGCTTGGTTAAATTCACCCCGTAGGCCCAGCGTGGGTGTGAGGCCTATTTTTTGATCTAGCGTGACTAAGTTTCGGAGCTTAAGTTCGTAGTCTGATAAATCGTTTTCAGCGATTCGAAGCTCTTGTTGCAAAGGTTCAGGCAATTGCGTACTTAAAATCCGAATGTTATTTCGCATTTGCTTGATCCGTGCGTCAAATTTACCGACGTACTTTTCCTTTTTGCGCAGTAGAAAATCTTTTTCATGACGTCTGAGCATGAGCAGGTCGTTACTTATCTCTTTGCTTTTTGCAAGACGTTGGCCAAGAGATGCGATGTGCGTGGTCTCGTACCACAAAACGCCTACCATACAAAACATGGCGAGCATAACTAACGAAGAAAGTAATATAAAAGTCTGGCGAATGGTCATTCTCTACTCCTTTAACCTTGTTGCTCCTAACAACAAAACTTAGAACAGAATTTATAAATTACCAATGCGAAGTCAGATTTATTGAGATTATTTGTCTAACCACTTGTTCATTACAGCGTCATATGTGTTATATGTTACACTTTTGTTACATTTATACCCAAGAGAAACCCACTCATTCGAAAAGCCTTCTGGTGCTGGAGTACTTGGATCCGCATGCATGACCTTGAAACAAGTGTCCCCCTTTTGGTATTCCGTAAAAAGCAGATTTTTCGTTACCATTTTTGGCCCTTGCATCGGGATGTTTTTATGCTCAGTAGGGACTGTTAGTCGTGACTCTGAATGCATATTTCGGTTTACATCGCGACCGCTAAAGCTTGTGCTGAGCTTCGCTTGCTGCGCCCTAAAAGACTCTAACCCCAAATAGGGATCTAACCGCTTAAAATGAGGTTCGGTAGTCAGGCTTTTTGAAGCCTGATTTGAAGCCTTGCTTGAAGTTGCGTCAATCTCATTTGGTGCTTCTGGCTCTGGTTTATGTTGAGGGGGTGATGCATGATGAGGTGCAGCCCTTTCAATCGTTTGCTTTGGGTTAGCCTGAGGCGCTGATACCTGTTTAGGTTCTTGGGGTTTAGAACGCACGTCAGAATGGGGTGGTGCTGTTCGTACTGTCGTTGTTTGGCGTTCAGGCTCGCGATCCTCAAAAACAAGATAAGTCTTCATTGCGGGAGCTGGGGACGGTTGGGGTGATATTACTACCTGTTTACTCAGTAAAAACAGCAACAATAAATGGGCTGTGATAGATAGTAATATCGTTGATAGTGTTTTATGCACTGGCTTCCCTTTCCCTGTGTTATTATTATCAACCAATCAATGGTGGCATGGGGCAGTGCTTAAGACCAAAAATATTCGGGTTAGTTCAATCCAAACTCATCTGCGATGGCTTCTAAAATAATGGTTTCTCTTTGTAATGATTGACCTTTTTTGTCGCTATTTGCCAAAGCACTGCGATTGTGTGCGATTGCGTCTTTGATTGGTAACCACACAGGGCGCATGCCATTGGCTTGTTCATAAGACTCCATTTGTGGTGTGGTGAATTCACCACAGATTTCAACTAAATAGCAATGTGATACGATTTTTACGTTGTCAAAATCAGGCTTGTACCAATGCTGATATTCTTCATAAACCCCAAATGGCTTAATATTGGTAACAGATTTTGCACCGGTTTCTTCTAAGAGCTCTCTTGCTAGGGCGTCTTCCATGTCTTCGCCGTTGTCTACACCGCCTCCTGGAAGCGTGTAATCATCATACCTAGCCGTGTAAAGTAATAGAATGTCATTACCGCGCAGGACAATTGCACGGGCAGCCAGTCTTTCAAAGCACGAGCCTGACAAAGGCTGAGCTGGAGATAAATTGAGTTGTCTCATAAATTACTGAAATATCGAATACATGCAGGGTGATGATACTATCACACCTGCATGCGATTGAGTCCTAAAAAGGCACAGGGTAGGTTTTGAGAATGGTGTCTATTTCTGCAAGCGCTTCTGGTGGTAAAGGCTTGTCAAAAGCAGTAATGTTTTCTTTTAGCTGACTCATACTCGTTGCGCCAATAATCGTCGAAGCTACCCCATCAACCTGATCACACCACGCAAGGGCTAACTGTGCCGTCGTTATATGATGCTCGTGGGCAATTTCTTGATATGCTGCCGTGGCTTGCTGAGAGTACTGGGTGTCTCTGAATAACCCATGTCGTTGCATCAGGGTCCAGCGGCTGCCTGCTGGTCTTGCGCCCCCTAAATATTTGCCACTTAATAGCCCTCCTGCGAGCGGAGACCAGGGGAGATAGGCAATATCTTCATTAACGCAATTCTCCAGTAAATAGGGCCAGTCTTTTTCATGGAGCAAGTTGAATTCATTTTGAATAGAAACAGGCCTTTCCAAACCTTTCTGGTGGCATAGGTTCAGGTAGGTATTTAAGCCCCATGGCGTTTCGTTCGACAGCCCCCAATGTCTAATCTTCCCTGCGGTGATGCAGGACTTTATCCCCTCAAGAATGTCTGCCATTTCTTCAAGTTGTTGAGCCTTGCTCACGGCATGTAAGTCCAACATACCGTGCCAGTGTTTACCAAAATGAGGAGAGGTTCTATTTGGCCAGTGTAATTGGTATACATCTATATAGTCGGTGTTTAGTCTCTCCAAAGAATGGTCAACGGCATCTATCACGGTTTGTTTATTAATAGGTCGCCCATTTCTTATCCAATCAAGCCCTGCACCAGCAATTTTAGTCGCTAATACAATCTCTTGACGTTTTTCAGAGTGACGTTTTATCCAATTGCCGATTATTTGTTCTGTTTTACCGTAGGTTTCCGGCGATGGTGGTACTGCATACATTTCAGCAGTATCGATAAAGTTAATCCCTTGACTCAGCGCATAGTTTATTTGTTCGTCAGCGTCATGCTGATTGTTTTGCAACCCCCAAGTCATACTCCCCAAACAGACACGCGAAATCTCAATTGACGTGTGGCCTAGTTGGCTGTACTTCATACATACTCCTTGCAAAGGTGGACAGGTTAAAACTGTTGATGCAACAACGCAATTGCGCTACATACAAAAATGTTCTAACAGCAGTGTAGAGCATTTCAAGATGATCTGCAGAGCTTTGTATCGAACAATCTGTAGGTGAACAGAAATTTGCAATTGTACAGCGCCAAGCCTCGGGAGTGTTTAGGGAAAAGTTTACATCACGCACAGAGCTGGACAAATGTACCTTGAGCTGTCACTATACTGTATATATAAACAGTTTTATTTGTTGGGCGCATCTGTGAGAAAGTTTATTCATATTGATATGGATTGTTTTTACGCTGCAGTAGAAATGCGCGATAACCCATCTCTGGCTAATGTTCCAATGGCCATTGGTGGCCGTAGTCATCGTGGTGTGTTATCTACTTCAAATTACATTGCGCGTGAGTATGGCGTGCGCTCGGCCATGTCTAACTACAAAGCTAAGCAGTTATGTCCTCAGTTGATAATTGTTCCTGGTCGGATGCAAGTCTACAAAGAAGTATCAAAACAGATCCGCGCTATTTTCGCAAAGTATACTGACTTAATCGAACCTCTTTCATTAGATGAAGCGTATTTGGATGTGACCGATTGCCGTGCTTGTCAGGGAAGCGCTACCCTGATTGCCCAGCAGATCAGAGCTGAGATCTATCATCAAACGGGTCTTACTGCGTCTGCTGGCATTGCACCAATAAAGTTTCTTGCCAAGATTGCCAGCGATGAGAATAAGCCTAATGGTCAGTGTGTTATCACGCCTTCTCAAGTAGATGAATTTATCGATTCATTGCCACTTAAAAAAATCCCTGGGGTTGGCAAAGTTACCCATGAAAAACTACTGGCTTGTGGTTTGGTGCATGGTAAAGATATTAAAGCACTTAGCTTAGATGAAATGGCAAACCGTTTCGGTAAGTTTGGCAAAGTATTGTGGCGACGCTGCCAAGGAATAGATGAGCGGGGCGTTGAAACGGAGCGGGTACGTAAGTCTGTCGGGGTCGAAACCACGTTTGAAAAGGATATTCAAGACCTTAGCCAATTAAAGTCCATTTTGTGTGACAAGCTCATCCCTGAATTGACCCGTCGTAGCGCTGCTTATCAATCTGAGCGCGAATTTACTAAATTGGGTGTGAAGGTAAAGTTTTACGACTTTACTCAAACGACGAAAGAGTGCCAATGTCTTGGGATCGATCAAGATATTTTGTGCACTTTACTAGAACAAGCGGTGGCTCGCCACGGTGGTAAACCTGTGAGGCTTGTAGGCGTGCAAATTGGTTTGGGGGATTCGCCAAGCAATCAGGTGCAGATGGGACTGTTCAATTGATTACAGCCGAATTACAAGCATTTAATAACTAGATAAGTGGTACACTGCGACTAAAATATAACTGCTTTTATGTCTATCCGTGTTAGAGTGATGTTAATACAAAAATAACACAGAGGACATCCCATGCAATCTATTATGATAGTGTTGTTTGGTATCTTGGGTATGCTGTTTGGCTGGTTTATATATTCCAAGTTTATTGCCACAAAGATCTTCAAAATGGATGACGACTTCGTCACGCCTGCCCACGAATTTAACGACGGTGTTGATTATGTACCTACTAATAAAGTGGTGTTGTGGGGGCATCATTTTACCTCTGTTGCTGGTGCTGCGCCTATTGTTGGTCCTGCGATAGCGGTTTATTGGGGCTGGGTTCCTGCCGTACTTTGGGTAGTTATTGGCACCATATTTTTTGCCGGTGTGCATGACATGGGCGCTCTGTGGGCCAGTGCTCGCCATAAGGGTAAGTCAATGGGTGCGCTTTCTGAAAGCGTCATAGGAAAACGTACTCGCGCGTTATTTATGATTGTGGTGTTTTTGGTATTACTGATGGTGAATGCGGTATTTGGTGTGGTTATTGCCAATTCTTTTGTCGCAAACCCTAATGCCGTTTTTCCAGCTTGGGCGGCCATTGTTGTGGCGCTGATTATTGGTCAGCTGTTAAAACGCAAAGTGCCATTGGTTCCACTGTGTTTGGTTGGGGTCGCTATCTTATATGCCACAATCTATGTTGGAAGTGGTATGCCCATCGCTTTGCCGAGTGAAGTGTTTGGCTTAACCGATAAAGCTAGTTGGATTTTAATACTCTTTGTTTATGCCGCTGTTGCGTCATTATTGCCTGTCTGGATGTTACTTCAACCCCGTGATTTTATTAATGGTATGCAACTCTTAGTGGGCTTGGTGCTGCTTTACGGTGCGGTATTTGTCGTCATGCCAGATATCACGGCGCCTGCTTTTAACACCCAGACTGCCATTGATACACCGAGTATCATTCCACTTTTATTTGTCACCATTGCCTGTGGCGCAGTATCGGGCTTTCATGGAATTGTCTCATCTGGTACTAGTTCTAAACAGCTAAACAAAGAGACGGATGGTCGCTTTGTTGGCTACCTTGGTGCGGTAGGCGAGGGGTCTCTGGCATTGATCACTTTGGTTGCTGTGAGTGGCGTTATGTTGGCCGTTTCGCCTGAGGAGTGGCATGAAATATACAGTCACTTGGGAGCCGGCTCAGTGGGTGCATTCATTCAAGGTGGTTCCAATTTAATTAGCACAGGTTGGGGACTACCAGCTGAGATTGCATCTACGCTATTGGCTGTAATGGTTGTATTATTCGCCGGAACAACAATGGATTCAGGTGTTCGACTCCAGCGTTATATCATTCAAGAGTGGGGTGACATATACAAATTGCCAGTCCTTAAAAATGGCATTATTGCGACTTTGGTTGCTGTGGGGTGTTGTTTACTACTCGCGTTTGGTGCAGGTGGTGCGTCCGGTAGCGGCGGCATGATCATCTGGCCTTTATTCGGTTCAACCAATCAAATATTAGCCAGCTTAACTTTGTTGGTTCTCTCGGTATATCTTATCAAATTAGGTCGACCTGCTAAGTTTACGCTTATTCCGATGATCTTTGTGATTCTTATGGCCTTCTTTGCTGGATTGATTAAATTAGGTGAGTACTATGAAAAAGGTAACTGGTTACTGGTTGGGCTAGATATTGTAGTACTTGTTGTGAGTGTATTAGTCATGCTTGAGGCTTGGAGTGTTGTAAGTAAACTGAAAAATACACCGCAAAGCGCACCGGACAGTAAATAATCCAGCTTCTAGCTTGGTTCTTTGGCATAAATAACCGATAATCGGCCCTTTCATTATAAGAAAAAGGGCCTTTTTTATGTCTTTTCCTCTCGCTCTGCCTGCATCTAGCTGGCAGCAAAATGACGCGGATGCCGTGATTGTAATCACTTCAAATGTAGCTGAATTAGGTGATAAGCTGCTTAATGAAGCTGTAGCGCCTTATCTAGCTGTTGACGCAAGACTGAGCAGCCAAGCGAATGTTTTACTTGCTGAAGGTGTTCCTGGAAAGCGTTTAATTGTGGCACCTACCGGTCCATTAAATAGAGATTTCGACGATGTTCGTCGCTTTTTTGAAGCCGGTCAAGCGGGTATTGCCCAAGCTAAAGCGGCGGGTGCTGTTAAACCAGTTATTGTTCTTGCGGGTGTACCGCAAGAAGCGCGTTATACAAACGCACTGCAGGTTGCCTTTTTAGGGGCTTGTCAAATGCTATGGCAACCACTTGAAGCTCGTGAGTATCGTAGTGCGCAGATAGAACCGGTAGAGCAAGCATTTCTGGTTGGTGCAGACGAAGCACTCTGTTCACAGCTAAATGCGATTGCGGCAGGCCAATATGCTGCACGCGATTTATGTGGTACTGAACCTGAGCGTATGGCGCCTCCTCGTTTTGCTGATTATTGTGTTGAGTTATTTGCCGATACATCAGTGAGCGTTGAAGTTATTTCTGACAGGGCCACAATTGATAGAGACTATCCGATGCTTGGTACTGTTGCGCGTGCATCTTATGCTGTTGAGCGTCATCACCCTCGTGTTGTTAAGATGGAATACGTGCCAGAAGGTGACGTGGAGCGCACTTTGATGTTTGTTGGTAAAGGCCTAGTGTATGACACAGGTGGTGCTGATCTTAAAGTAGGTGGTTTCATGGCTGGCATGAGCCGTGACAAAGGCGGTGCGGCATCTGTGGCAGGCTTTATGAAAGCGGTTGCTGAGTATCAACCTAAAGGTGTGAAAGTTATTGCTTACTTGGCAGTGGTGAGAAACTCGATTGGTTCAGATTGTTTTGTACCAGATGAGATCATAGAGACACGTGAGGGTGTTCGCGTGCGCATCGGTAATACTGATGCGGAAGGGCGTTTGGCGATGGGCGATTTATTGAGCGAAGTAAAAGACCTCGCTAAGTCTGAGATTAACCCTGAGCTATTTACTGTCGCGACACTGACTGGCCATGCTGCACGTGCAATGGGTCCTTATAGCGCTTATGTTGAAAATGGACCGGCACGCGCAAGCTCTGTATCTCGCTTAATTGCTGATCAAGGTGATCTATGGGCAGATTGTGCTGAAGTGTCACGCAGTCGCCGCGAAGATTACGACTTTGTTAAACCACGCACCTTAGCTGATGATGTGCTATCTAGCAATAACGCTCCTTCAGCCGTAACAGCACGTGGTCACCAGTTCCCAATGGCATTTTTAGCCATCGTTGGTGGTTTAGACAAACATGGCTGTGATTCTGAGCAGCCGATACCGTACGTTCACATGGACATTGCTGGCAGCGGTGTCGAAGGTGGCGATTGGCAACATGGTAAGCCAACGGCAGCAACAGTAAGTAGCTTATTCGCGCGCTACTGCCTATAAACAAAATTTAGTGTCTGTAAACACATTCAGTCACTACTTTTAATTCAAAAGCAGATATCATTGGTATCTGCTTTTCTATTTGGAGTGTTTAATGATGACTTTTGAATTGGCCCCAGAATTACAACGAGATTGCATAGAATTAGCGAATTGGCCCCTTTGTAAAGTTCTACTTATGAACGATAGTCAATATCCATGGTTTATTTTAGTGCCAACAGTAGCTGGTCTGAGAGAGATTATCGACCTTGACGAACATCAGCAAATTCAGTTTTGGCAAGAATCAAAGCAGTTAAGTGAATTGTTAATGTCTGTATTTACACCAGACAAACTAAATGTAGCTGCGTTGGGTAATATGGTGCCCCAGTTACATCTTCATCATATCGCTCGTTTTGAGCATGATGCGGCATGGCCTAAACCTGTATGGGGTGTAAACCCAGCCAAGGCTTATACAGAAGCTCAATTGGCGGAGTTAAAAAAGGCGCTAGCTCTGTAGCGCCCTAAGGAAATTACAGTCCAAGAACCGCTTTACCTTGCTTAAAGGTGACATCCACAGGAATGTTCGCCTGGGCTAGCTTAGTCAAGTCTGCTTGTAACTCAGCTTTGATATCACCATGGGTGGCGATAAGCTGATCTACTTTCTGGTAATCTCCATCACCTTGCAGAGTCAGAATTAGGTTAGATAGTTTCGCCATTGCAGCACCCATTCTTTCCATATCAACTTGATATAGTCCTTGTGCATCTTTAGAGAAAGCACCTTCTTGTTTAAAGAAGTTAAAACGGATCATGTTGGCTTTACCATGAGCGCTAGAAGCACCAAAGCGTACCGAACGGAAAATACCAGCCA
Organism: Pseudoalteromonas luteoviolacea NCIMB 1942; assembly: GCF_001625595.1. Taxonomy (GTDB): domain Bacteria; phylum Pseudomonadota; class Gammaproteobacteria; order Enterobacterales; family Alteromonadaceae; genus Pseudoalteromonas; species Pseudoalteromonas luteoviolacea_A. Next base: position 62,651 of record NZ_AUXT01000205.1, on the reverse strand, counting down.
TAAATGTGACGTAGTAGTCCTCTAGTGTGCCTTCGGTAATCTCTCCTTTTTTCAGCAACTGCTCAACCATATAAAGGCCAAGAATGTCGGCTTTACCCTCTTCAATTGCACTAGCGTGTTCTTGAAGTGACTGCCTTACAGTGCCTTTTCCTGTAATGGTATTCTTGATACCTAAGCCATGGGCGACTTCATGAAACATAGTATTAGCAAAAAAAGCGTCAAAGGTAATGTGTTTGCGCTGCTCTGGCACAATTAACTGATTTGCGATAGGCACCAAAATTTTGTCAAACTTTGCACGCATCGCATTTTTGAGTTGCAATCTACGTGTCCCTTTCTCCAGCTGTACTTGCTCATCATTTGGCAGGTTGATTGCTATTGTTTTACTGCCCGCATTCGAATGGCCTGCATAATAAACGACATCATATGCATTGAGATCTGCATCTGACCCCGGTACTTCTTGTTTATATATTTGGTCAACGGGTAAGCCTGTTTGTAGCGCTGGTAAAAATGCAGCAAATTTAGCTAGGCGCTCACTCCACGCGAGGTCTTTTACTAAGACATATGACTCAAAGGCGCTACGATAACCAAATAGTTGATCTTCATAAGTTTCAATTGGCCCGATCACCACATCTATTGGGTTATTTTTCATGTCCATCCAAGCAAAATCTGATGGCTGGTAGCTATTGTTTAGCAGAGCATCAGCGCGCAAGTTCAGGTAGTTTGCAAAGTCTTTATCAACCGCTAGGTTACTCGCTTGGCGTAGTAATTTTGCAGCTTCTTCTAGTTCCGTTCTAAACTCTGAGGCATAAGCTGTGCTGTACAAGTTACCTTGCTGATCTCGCTTGACCATCGAGTATAAGCCTTGCTTGTCTTTGAAATCAGCATTATTGAGCTCAGCTTTGGTTATGTTATGTGGATAAAATTGGGCGCCAGGCGCTTTTTCACCAAAAGTACTGAGAAATACTTTGTCACCATCTAAACGGTTCCAAGGGCCATAGTTAATATCTGCAAAGCGGCGTACATCAGGGTCTTCAATCCGCGACAAGAACGCTGCTTTATCCTCGCCGAATGCTTGTTTCCAGAATAAATCGTCCATAATTTTTGAAGCATCGATCAATACGCCAATCATTTTCTGTTGATTGTCATTAAGATGACTTAAGTCGCTTGTTAGTGTGACTTCGGTATAAATATCTAAGCGCTGTTTATCTATGTTCTGCAGTGTGTAACTCACGCTATCTGTCGATGTTTGCTGACTTTTTGTTGATTCTGCGGTTTGCTGTGAGCAAGCACTTACAAGAAAGCCTGTGGCGACTAAAATCGCACTGGATAGTTTAGAAAGTTTCATCATTTACCCTTGAGTTTTTAGTTATTATGATTGTGAGGCATCTATGATGCTGAAAAAAGGCGTTTTGAGCAAACAGTTGAGGCAAAGTATTATTTTATAATTTTTTTGTAAGAATAATTTTTATACTTTTCTTAACTTTATCGAGAAGTTAGACGATACTTAAATGAGCTAAAAATTATAAGGCCATAGCTAAGTGGCGAATTTAAAGGACTTGACCATATGTCTACAGAAAACGCATTACTTACCATTCTTGTCGATAAAATTAATAACGATACACTTGTCTTACCGACTTTACCTGAAGTTGCAGTGCGAGTCCGCCAAGCTGCTGATGATCCCGAGGTAAACTTACTTCAAATGGCGGATGTGATCTCTCATGACCCCGCACTTGCCGCGCGCATGATTAAAGTGGCTAACAGTGGTTTTATGGGGCGATCGATTAAAGTGAACACGCTGAATCAAGCGGTTACACGAATAGGGTTACGGCAAATTAAAAACATAGCAACAGCGATGGCTATGGAACAATTGTTTGTCTCAAATAATAAGTTAATTAAGACTTACATGGATAAGGCTTGGCAAAAAACGCTGAAAGTGGCATGTCAGGCGATTTCGACCATGGAGTTTTACTTACGAATAAACAAGCATACCTCGTTGAACAAAGATACCATTACCTTGGCCTCTTTGGTCTTTAATATTGGTGTACTGCCCATTCTAACTGAAGCTGAGAAACACCCTGAGGTATTTGCAAATCCAAGCTTTTTGGCACACGCTATACAAAAACTAGCAGGCAGAATTGGTGGGTCTATAATGCGTGAATGGGGCTTCACCGATGAGTTTGTTGAAGTTGCTGAAAGCTGGGCTAACCCCAATTACAAACCAGAGCATGTTTGCTATGTAGACTTTATTCGTGCTGGTGCCATTGTTGAGGGTATTTTGCAAGTTTCAGACAAAGCGGCTGCCTTGGGAGTTTATGAAGAAAAGGGTGTACTGCGCTCCATCGATACGTTTACAGATGATGCTTACCTTGAGCTGCTCGCGGATGTGAAATCCATGTTTGCATAGTCAAAGTCAATTTAGAAAAGGGCCTACTGGCCCTTTTTTACAAGTCGTCTTTATCACCGAGCTCTTTTGTTAAATCTTCCAGTAGCTCTTTGACTTCTTCTGAAACCAAAATAAAGTCAGCGTCGATTTTAATCGCTAAGTCTTCTTTTGGAATATCTGCATTTTGCTCTTTCAGTGCATCGTTGTAACTAACACGTTTAATTGACCCATCGTTTTGCAATAAAAATTGCACGCGTTCACGCCAGTCTAGGGCGAGTTTAGTGACTCGTTTACCATTCTCTAAGTGGAGCTTAATTTCGTCACTAGCAAGGTCATGCTGTTTGAGTTTAACTTGTGCGCCTTCATCTGCTGCGTCTTGCAGTTCAGCGTCATTGCCAATGGCAAAGCCTTCAGGAGCTTCGAATTTCGTTAACCAGTCCGTAAGAAATACATCTAAATCATAGTTGGCAAATGCCGGTACGATTGGCAATGTACCCAATGATTTACGCAGCAATGCCATCATTTCCTCAGCTTTGTTAAAGCTTGCACTGTTAACGATTACCCAGCCACTTTCTTGATCGATAAATGCGAATTGTAGGCTCGATTTTTTGAATGCTTGAGGCAGTAAAGTTGCAAGAATATTTTCTTTCAACTCGTCCTTTTCTTTCTTTTTAACTGGACGGTTTTCTTCTCGTTCAATCTGCTCAACTTTTTCAGCGACCATATCGTTAATAACAGCTGCAGGTAATACTTTTTCTTCACGTTTTGCGCACAATAGAATACTGTTCTGTGAAAAGTGAGACAGAGTCTGTCCATGTTTGCCTAATGCGTTTACCCAGCCGAATGTGCTCATATCTTGGCTGCCACAAGAGCGAAAAATATCTTGCTCTAGTGCTTTTTCAAAGTCTTCTTGTGTGTACGAAACATCTTGCTTAAAACGGTAACAGATTAGGTTGCTGAACCACATATCATTTAAAATCCGAGTGTGAAAAAACGAATTGCATCATATCAAATCTCTAATGTCGCGAGCAAAGACTAAAATGGTTAAATTTACTTATTTGACGATTTCAAAAAGAATGAGTGCGGTGAGCCTTGTATTTGAGACTCACCTAAAATGCGTTAACTAAACATGGCTTGTTGCGCTTGCATCTCTTTTGGAAATCGAATGTAGTAGGTCAGTCCTTTTCCTTCTTCAGAGCTGACTTCAATGTCGCCATTTAGTGTCTGTTTAACGAGATTAAAGGTTATGTGTGTGCCGAGGCCACTGCCCCCCTGATCGCGCTTAGTTGTGAAGAAGGGGTCAAATAGCTTTTCCAACTGAGCGGGTGACACACCTTTACCGTTATCTTTATAAACAATTTTCACATCATCATTGTCATCGGTAATTTGAATATCAATGACGCCCTTATTTATACCCTCAAAGCCATGGATCAGGGAATTCATTATTAAGTTTGTAAATATCTGGCTGATTGCTCCAGCGGGGAGGTTTAAAGTTAAGTCCGCAGGGCAATCAATGTTAACGTCATGGGCTGTTTTTTTCAGCTTAGGTTGTAAGGAGCGTAAGACTTCACCGAGATATTGGTTAAAGTTTATTGTCCTGACAGCCTCACTGGCCTGATCAACTGCAATTTGTTTGAAGCTAGCCACCAGCTCTGACGCTCGTGCTAAATTGTTGGTTAACAAGCTTGTGCTTTGTTTTGCTTCATGCATAAATTCTTCGAGTGCCTTGGGCGACAATGTTTTCTCTTTATAGGCCGCTTCTAGTTGATCTAAACGTTCTTGCAAGAACGATGTAGCGGTTACCCCTATGCCAACAGGTGTGTTGATATCGTGTGTAATACCGGCAACTAAGCCACCAAGCGCAGCCATTTTTTCCGAGCCAACTAAGCGTTCTTGGGCCATATTGAGTTCTTCAACATACTTCTCAAGCTCGTTCTGTTTGGTTAGCAACTCTTCTTCCGTTTGACGTCGCAAGTCAATTTCTTCTGTTAAGGTGAGTTTTTGTTTTTCTAGCTCATATTTTTGTTGTTGCAGGTCCATCATGGCCTGACTTAAATTTGAGGTTTTGCGGGCGACTTCTTGTTCAAGCTGGATATTGTGCTGGTCGAGCTTTTCATTACTGATAATGAGCTCTTTTTGGGTTTGATCTAATTGCTTACGATATTCAGCCACTTTATCTATCAATTTATTGAAAGCCTCTTCCATAACTTTCAATTCGTTACGCTCGGTGGTATCAATTTCTATCTTGTGGCCATCCACATTATCTACTTCAAAGTCTTCAATTTGCTCGGTTAAGTCCGTTAGCGGTTCGGTCAGTAGTTTTCTAAACGCAAGCAAAAATAGAATGATCAAGAAGGTGGTTTTCACCATCGCATTACCAATTAAAAAGTAAATTGAGATCATTATTCGACTGAAAACGACTTCTCTACTTGAGAAAAGTGTGACATCACCAACCTGCGTTGCTCTGCCGGAAAATTCAAATATGAGTGGAAAGGTATAGCCAAAGAGGCCTGATGGGGTGTCTTCGATAAGGGCTTCTTCTTGAACTAGCTGTTGACTGTATAGTTCGTGGATATTCAGTGAGCGACCGAGTTGTGAAATGATTTCTCCACTGTCATCCCGGACGATGATCCCCTCTATCATTGGAATGGCTAAGAGACCCTCAGCAGTGGTAACGGTTTGTTTGGTATTGAGTTCCCAAATAGCACGGGTCAAGCTGCGACTAAAGGTCTTTTGCAGCATAGTCAGCTCATTGCGAATATAGTCTTTGGTGTTTACGTATTCTGCGACAACTTGACCACAAGTCACCACAAACGTTAGTAGGAAGTAAACTGACAGAACATTTGTGAGCAATTTTTTCGACAGACTTTTTTGTAGCATGGAGTATTCTTAGCTCCTGACAACCAAATAAATGCGCGCGTGTTAAACTTAAAGTTAGCCAATAAATGGCTAAAAATAAATGTTTATCTTGCTATCTTTACAACATACAAGTAGAGATAAAAAACTTACTGGATGTTGATTATTGTGTTATAAGATTAGAATAACAATAACGTTTATTTGTTACTAGAACAATAAAGATTTACCTTCTTATGAGCTATTCTGTGTTAGTGTGCGACGATTCTACTGTTGCCCGTAAGCAAGTGGTGCGCTGTCTAACATCAAACCTTGATGTAGATGTATGCCAGGCTAAAAATGGTCGAGAGGCACTAGAAATATTGCAAAAATCGCAAATTGATTTGTTGTGTTTAGATCTCACCATGCCTGAACTTGATGGCGTGGGTGTACTCGAAGCGATTAAAGCGCACAAAATAGAGACTTTTGTCGTTGTAATCTCCGCGGATATCCAAGTCCAAATGAAAACTAAAGTGGCGGAACTTGGCGCGATCAAGTTTTTAGAAAAGCCCGTCAAATCAGAACAGTTACTCTCATTATTGAGTGAATATGGTATTCGTTAGATAGCCTCTCCCTTTCTTAGTACGTATCTTGAACTTTTTGCATATTTAATTTACTTCTAGCTGCTTGACAGATTGCCTAATGATCAGGCAGTCTAGTTCAGGTAAGCAATTTTTAATCAACTTTGAAGTAGGTTAATCAAAGAAACAATGAACCGAATCACACGTAACGTGACAATTATTATTAAGACCACCATCCATACTGGATAGTGGCATAGGTCCGTGCGTATTAATAAAGGCCTGTGCTCACCGAGAGCACAGGCCTTTTTTCGTTTTAGGAATGAGGAAAAACACAGTATGCGAGTTTTAAAGTTTGGGGGATCTTCTTTAGCGGACTTTGATTGTCTGCAGCGAGTACAATCTCTAGTATCAAATTATAGTAATGGTAACGCAGTAGTCGTGCTTTCAGCACCAGGGGGTATGACAGATCAGCTAGTCAGCTTAGCTGACTGTGCAGCTAAAGGCGCAGATTATGAAGCGCTTTGGGCTGCTTTCGAGTCTCGTTGTTTGAGTCTAAAGGAAGTTGTTGAATCAGAATATGGGTCGTTGGTTGGGTGGCCTGATTTAGAGTCGTTAAAAGATAAATTAGCTGGCGTTAAATTACTGAAGCAATGCCCCGAAGCTGTTAACGCATTTATAATCAGTTTTGGTGAGCGTATCAGTGTTGCGTTAATGGTAAAAATGTTGAAAAGCCAAAATGCACGCGCATTAGATGCTACCCAATGCATTAAAACTCAATCGCAATACTTAGATTCAGAAGTTCAACTGGAACAAACAAAGGTTGCGCTTGCCCAGCAAATAGACTCAAACGGATCTGGAATATACATCGTAGCCGGGTTTACTGGGAGTAATGAGTTAGGTGAACTTACGACACTGGGTCGCAACGGCTCAGACTACTCAGCAGCCGTAATCGCAGCGAGCATCAATGCAGAAATCTGCCAAATATGGACAGATGTGGATGGCGTCTATAGTGCTGACCCTCGTCTTATCAAAAAGGCAACGAAAGTAGCGAAGTTGTCTTACAAAGAAGCTATGGAGCTGGCATATTTTGGTGCAAAAGTACTGCATCCTAAAACAATTTTGCCATGTGCCAAAGCGAATGTACCTTGTGAAATTAAAAATACGCATGATCCAGATGTCCCAGGCTCAATGATTTCAGCTCAAAGCGATAATGACTCACCGGTGAAGGCGCTTTCTAGCTTGGATAAACTCGCGATGTTAACGGTCTCTGGGCCGGGCATGAAAGGCAAAGTGGGGATGGCTGCACGGGTATTTTCGGCACTAGCAAATGACAACGTTTCTATTGTGCTCATTACACAATCCTCGTGTGAGTTCAGTATTAGTTTCTGTGTGTATGAGCAAGACCTGCCACTCGCGATGCAAGCTTTACAGTCTGCATTCGAACTTGAAACGAAAGCAGGCCTTATTGAACCCATTGAAGTTCAAAAAGATCTCGCAATTGTCACCCTAGTGGGCGACAACATGCGCTCGCATAAAGGACTGGCCGCTAAATTCTTCGCTTCATTGGCACAAGCGCAAGTGAACATTGTGGCCATTGCGCAAGATTCAACTGAAAGTGCGATTTCTGCTGTAGTGTCTGGTGAGCTATGTAAAGATGCAATGAAGGTTTGTCATGAAAACTTCTTTACACATGTACCGTCCATCGACGTATTTTTATTAGGCTGCGGGCTGGTAGGCACCGAGCTCGTCCAACAGTTGAAAAAGCAACAAGACTGGCTTGCTAACAGAAATATTAAGTTGAATCTATACGGTGTTGCAAACTCCAAAAAGAGCTTGTTGTCTGCTGAAGGTATTCAATCTGATGATTGGCAGGCACAGCTTGAATCCTCAGAAGTATCTTTCTCCATTGATAGACTGGAGCATTTTGTTAAATCCAATCATTTAATTAATCCAGTGATTGTAGATTGTAGCTCTTCTCAACTTCTCGCTGATCAATATAGTCAATTTTTGCAAGCTGGATTCCATGTCGTAGCTGCGAATAAAAAAGCCAATACAGGTGACATGGCTTATTACCGAGAACTAAAACAAGCAGCTGTTGATTCTGGCAGGAAGTTTCTCTACGAAACGAATGTCGGTGCGGGGTTGCCCGTATTAGACAACTTGCAACTTTTGTTTGGGGCTGGCGATGAGCTGTTATCATTCAGCGGCATTTTATCTGGTTCGCTTTCTTATATGTTTGGTGCCATTGAAGACGGGTTATCCTTGTCACAGGCGACTGCACAAGCTAAACAAAATGGTTTTACGGAGCCGGATCCAAGGGATGATTTGTCCGGCACTGATGTAGCTCGCAAGCTGCTAATTATTGCGCGCGAGGCTGGCCTTGAATTAGAACTAGAGGACATTGAAGTTGAGTCTGTGGTGCCCAATGACTTTGCCATAGGAACAAATGTAGATGAATTTATGGCACGTTTACCGGAGCTGGACGCAGCCTTTGCAGATAGAGTGCAAAGTGCGGCAAGTGATGGGAAAAAGCTCCGTTATGTTGGCAGTATTGTAAATGGCAAGTGTAGGGTTGGTATTGAAGCGGTTGATACGCAGCATGCGTTGTTTGATATTCGAGATGGAGAAAACGCCTTGGCTATTTTAAGTCAGTATTACCAACCAAAACCTTTTGTTATCAGAGGTTATGGTGCTGGCGCAGAAGTTACAGCCGCAGGCGTTTTTGCTGACATACTGAAGACTTTATCTAGGTAAGGAAGAATCGATGAGAAAGTTTTTTGCTCCAGCATCAATTGGCAACTTTTGTGTCGGCTTTGATTCGTTAGGCGCTGCAATAGCGCCTTTGGACGGTCAGTTACTAGGAGATGTTGTTTATATTGAAGAAGCTGAACAAGATACATTTAAGTGCGTTGGCGAATATGCACATAAATTACCAAGTAATCAGGAACATAATTTAGCCTATCAGTGTTTGACACATTTTAGGGCTCACGTAAAAGTAGATATGCCCTGTGTTGCACTGACTCTTGATAAGCGTTTGCCAATCGGTTCCGGCCTTGGGTCAAGTGCATGCTCAGTAGTAGCAACATTTGCAGCACTTAATGCATACAGCGGAACACAGTTGTCTCAAGTGCAAATGATCGAATTGATGGCTGACTTTGAAGCAAAAGTGAGTGGCGCGCGCCATTATGACAATATTACACCTTGTTATTTAGGTGGCTTGCAATTGACGTCTGAGATAGTGCCCGATCGTGCTGTTGCATTAGCTACAGATCAAAATTGGCACATCGTTGTTGCTTTTCCTGGGTTTGCATTGAATACCGCTCAGGCTAGATCTGTGTTACCTGAGTCTTTAAGTCTTAGTCAAAGCGTCGAGTTTGCACAGCGACTAGCGGCTTACACTACCTTGCTGCAACAACAGCGTTTTAGCGACGCGGTAAAGCTGATGCAAGATGCGATAGCTGAGCCAAGTCGTGCACCTTTAATACAAGGCTACGCAGACGCGTCGGTAAGCCTGCCAGAGCTAGGGGCTGAAGTGGTAAGCATTTCTGGTGCGGGTCCAACACTCTTTGCGCTGTGCACATCATATGAGGTTGCAAAACGCTGCCAAGATTGGCTAAGCCAGCACTATGTAAACGAAAATGGCTTTAGCCATATCTGTAAGTTTGATAATCAAGGCACACGAGAACTTGCCTAAGGAATTAATATGAATTTAGTAAATTTAATGGACCCAGAGCAACAGGTTTCGTTTACAGAAGCCGTTAAAGAGGGGCTTGGCCGTAAGCAAGGTGTATTCTTTCCTGCCGAGCTTCATAAGCTTTCTGATATTGAGACTTTGTTGGCGCTCCCTTTCGCACAGCGTAGTGGCAAGATTTTACAACATTTAATCGGGGATGAGTTACCAGAAGATACTATAAATGACATGGTAACCCGTGCATTTAACTTTCCAGCACCACTTGTTCAAGTTGAAGAAAATAAATATTGCTTGGAGTTGTTCCATGGCCCAACTTTGGCATTTAAAGATTTTGGCGGGCGTTTTATGTCTGAGTGTATTAGTTTGTTCAGCCAAGGTGAACGGGTAACTATACTGACAGCCACCAGCGGCGATACTGGGGCGGCTGTCGCACATGCGTTTTATGAAAAAGAAAATGTTGATGTCGTTATACTTTATCCTAAAGGTAAGATTTCTCTCGCGCAGCAAAAACTGTTTACAACACTAGGTAAAAATATTTATTGCTATGCAGTTGAAGGTAGCTTTGATGATTGTCAAGCCATTGTTAAACAAGCATTTCTTGATGAGGAAGTAAAAAGTGAATTAGGGCTTAATTCTGCAAATTCAATTAATATTAGCCGTCTATTGGCGCAAGTTTGCTATTATTTTGAGGCATTTGCACAAGTCCCACAGGACAAGCGTAACAATGTCCACATTTCAGTTCCCAGTGGTAACTTTGGCAATGTGTGTGCCGCGATGATTGCCGCAGCAATCGGTCTGCCAGTAAAAAAGCTCAGTGCGACAACTAATCAGAACGATACTGTTCCACGGTATTTGCAGTCTGGAAACTGGGACCCAAATGCTACATTAGAGTCACTATCTAATGCGATGGATGTGAGTAAACCTAATAATTGGACTCGAGTGGAAAGTATGATTAAAAATGGGATCTTTGATAAAGATTACTTTTATTCAAGTTCAGTTTCGGAGTCTCGCACCCGTGAGGTGATGCAAAAAATCAACTCGAATGGGTATGTTGCTGAACCTCATACGGCCATAGCCTATGAAGGGCTTACTATAAATAGTGAAGCAGATGAAACAGGAATTTTCTTAGCAACTGCGCATCCAGCGAAGTTTAAAGAGTCTGTAGAAACCGTTTTACAACAACAGCTTGACATGCCGAAAGTACTGTCTGATGCACTGGCCAAGCCCTGCTTAGCAGAAACCGTTGATGCCAATTACGCACAGCTTAAGCGGCGTATATTCGACAAACTAGCATAAAATATGTTGTTTTAGTTTTGGGTTTTGCATGCGCATGATGCTGCCAATCGTGCACATGCATATTTTAATTTCAAATGTAATCCCGTTATTTCATAAATAAATTTTATGTTTAAATAAAAAAATATCATCCCACAAAGACTGTGAAATAAATTCAATCCCTGCTTAAATATGCTCACGCAGATTTCGTAGGCAACTGACCATAAATTGCGTACAATTGCAGACGATAAACTTAATCATACGTGCACCTAGGAGAAACCATGTTAGAACGTAACATGAATATTGCAGATTTTGACCCTGAATTACATCAAGCGATCCAGTCAGAAACAACTCGTCAAGAAGAGCATATCGAACTAATCGCATCTGAAAACTACTGTAGCCCACGTGTACTAGAGGCTCAGGGGTCACAGCTTACAAATAAATATGCTGAAGGTTACCCAGGCAAGCGTTATTATGGCGGTTGTGAGCACGTAGATGTCGTTGAGCAACTAGCAATTGACCGCGCATGTGAGCTTTTTGGCGCCGATTACGCAAACGTACAACCGCACGCAGGTTCTCAAGCAAACGCTGCGGTTTTCCAAGCGTTACTTCAGCCACATGATACTGTACTAGGTATGAGCCTTGCTCATGGTGGTCACCTTACTCACGGTTCTCATGTTAACTTCTCAGGTAAAACCTATAATGCAATTCAGTACGGCCTAAATGAAGAGACAGGCGAAATTGATTACGCACAAGTTGAAGCGCAGGCACTTGAGCACAAACCAAAAATGATCATTGGTGGTTTCTCAGCATACTCAGGTATTGTTGATTGGGCTAAATTCCGTGAAATTGCTGACAAAGTAGGTGCATACTTGTTAGTTGATATGGCACACGTAGCCGGTCTAGTTGCCGCGGGCGTTTACCCTAACCCAGTACCTCACGCTCACGTTGTAACAACGACAACGCATAAAACACTAGCGGGCCCTCGTGGTGGGTTGATTGTTTCAGCTTGTGGTGATGAAGATATTTACAAGAAACTAAACAGTGCAGTATTCCCTGGTGGTCAAGGTGGACCTCTCTGTCACGTTATTGCTGCTAAAGCAGTTGCATTCAAAGAAGCCCTAGAGCCAGAGTTCAAAGCGTACCAAACGCAAGTTGTGAAAAATGCACAAGCGATGGTTGCAGTGCTTCAAGAGCGTGGTTATAAAGTGGTTTCTGGTAAGACTGACAACCATTTATTCCTTCTTGATTTAATTGATAAAGATATCACTGGTAAAGATGCTGATGCAGCACTTGGCCGTGCAAATATCACGGTTAACAAGAACTCAGTACCAAATGACCCTCGTTCACCGTTTGTAACATCTGGCCTTCGTATTGGTTCTCCTGCAATCACTCGCCGTGGTTTCAAAGAAGCTGAAGCTGGTGAGCTAGCGGGTTGGATCTGTGATGTACTAGACAACATCAATGATGAGTCAGTACAAGTAGAAGTTAAAGAAAAGGTAAAAGCTATCTGTGCTAAATTACCAGTTTACGCATAATTTAAGTCACAATTAGCGTTATTTTTGATATTATGAAGGCCGCAATTATGCGGCCTTTTTTATTTTATTTAAAATCACTTGCTGCATTTAAAACGAGAGTTAACTCAACGGATTAAATGTTAGCTGCCAACCACAAAGCGCCGCATTGTAGAGATTGACTATACAGTGAGAATATATGCATTGTCCTTTTTGTACGGCGAAAGATACCAAAGTTATTGATTCGCGATTAGTGGCCTCTGGTCACCAAGTACGTCGTCGTCGTGAGTGTATTGTTTGTCATGAACGCTTTACAACTTTTGAAGGCGCGGAACTCCTTATGCCGAGAGTCATCAAGCAAGATGGTACAAGAGAGCCCTTTAATGAAGATAAGCTACTCAATGGTTTACATAGAGCACTGGAAAAGCGCCCAGTAAGTACCGAGCAGATTGAAGAAGTGGTACATCAGATCAAATCTCAAATCCGAGCCACTGGTGAACGTGAAGTAAACAGTCAAATGATCGGTGAATGCATCATGGAAGCTTTGAAAAAATTGGACAAAGTTGCATATGTTCGTTTTGCCTCAGTGTATCGTAGTTTTGAAGACATTAAAGAGTTTGGTGAAGAAATCGCGAGGCTTGGTGACTGATGCATTTTACCCAGGCTGATTATGATTTTATGGCGAAAGCCATCGCGCTTGCTAAGCAGGGCTTCAATACGACAACGCCAAACCCAAACGTGGGCTGCGTCATAGTTAAAGAAGGTGAAATCGTTGGGGAGGGTTTTCATGCCCAAGCTGGTGGTCCGCATGCTGAAGTTTTTGCACTACGCGAAGCAGCTGGGCGGGCGCGTGGCGCTACTGCCTATGTAACACTCGAGCCTTGTAGCCATTATGGTCGAACTCCCCCTTGTGCTAAAGGCTTGATAGATGCGGGCGTCAGTAAAGTTATTTGCGCTATGGTGGACCCTAACCCTGAAGTTGCTGGCAATGGTCTAAAAATGTTGCAACAGGCAGGTATTGAAACAGCTTCTGGGCTTTTAGAGCAAGAGGCTAGGGCACTTAATAAAGGTTTTCTCAAGCGTATGGAGCATGGCGCTCCCTACGTAATCGCAAAGCTCGCTGCGAGCTTAGACGGCAAAACGGCATTGCAAAACGGCAAAAGTAAATGGATAACCGGGCCAGATGCAAGGAGAGATGTGCAGGCATTTAGAGCTAAAAGCTGCGCTATTTTGTCAGGTGCTGATACTGTACTTATAGATGATGCGCGTCTTAATGTACGAAAAGAAGAACTGCCCGATTTACCTAAGACGCTAGAATGTAACGATGTGCGCCAGCCAATTCGCGTTATTATTGATACTCAAAACCGCCTTTCACCAGTACTTGCACTTTTTCAAAGCCAGTCAAAAATCATTATTTTACGCTCAGAACTTGATAATCAGCATAACTGGCCACATTTTGTAGAACAAGTCTGTCTTCCAACAGTGAAAAACAAATTGGATTTAAAGGCAGTGCTACAGTTTTTAGCCAGCAGAGACATTAACTTAGTGTGGCTAGAAGCGGGCGCTACCTTATGTGGGGTAATGCACGAACAAGGCTTGATTGATGAGTATATTGTGTATTTTGCTCCCAAGATCATAGGGGAAGGTGGAAAGGGATTATTTCAAAGTAATATTTTGACTGAAATGAACCAAATCCAAGAGCTCCAACTAACAGATTGTACGCAAGTTGGTAATGACATTCGTATTAGCGCCATTAAGAAATAAGAGAAACTATGTTTACAGGCATTATTGAAGCAACAGGTACGCTCACTGAAATAACTTTGAAGCAAGGTGATTTAAGTGTGCGTGTAAAGTCAAGCTCACTGGACATGGCAGATGTTGCGCTCGGAGACAGTATTGCAACTAATGGCGTATGTTTAACGGTTGTAGAAAAATATACAGATGGCTTTCGTGCTGACGTGTCGAATGAAACTTTGTTGCTGACTCGCTTTGGCGAATACAGCGTTGGCCAGAAAGTGAACTTAGAAAAAGCATTACAGCCTATATCTCGTCTGGGCGGTCATTTGGTATCAGGTCATATTGATGGCGTCGCCACGATTGTTACTATCGAGACTAACGCACGAGCGACTGACTACTGGTTATCTGCACCAAGAGAGCTGCTCAAGTATATTCCATATAAAGGGTCTGTGGCGATTGACGGCATTAGTTTGACGGTGAATGCCATAGAAGATAACAGATTTAAACTCACCATAGTACCCCATACAGCGCAAGAAACAACTATCGCTGATTTTAAATTAGGGACTATGGTTAACTTAGAAGTTGATCAAATAGCAAGATATTTGGAGCGCTTGATCCAGGGTACACAAGCGCCAGCCAGTGAATCGACTCTCACAACCAGTTTGTTGGCACAAGCTGGCTTTATAAAATAATTGCCATACAAACAAAGTAATTAATGGGAAGATTATGAGCTTAAACAGCGCAAAAGAGATCATCGAAGATATTAAAGCCGGTAAAATGGTTATCTTGATGGATGATGAAGACCGAGAAAACGAAGGTGATTTAATTATCGCCGCTGAACATATCACGCCAGAAGCAATTAACTTTATGGCGACTTATGGTCGAGGTTTGATTTGTCTGACTATGACACAAGCGCGATGTGAGCAGCTTGACTTACCGCTTATGGTTAGAAATAACGGTGCACAATTTTCCACGAACTTTACTTTGTCTATTGAAGCGGCAAAAGGAGTAACAACGGGTATTTCTGCAGCAGATAGAGCCCGCACGGTTCAAGCAGCTGTGGCAAAAGGTGCGCTACCAGAAGATATTGTTCAGCCCGGTCATATTTTCCCAATTATGGCGCAGCCGGGCGGCGTACTAACACGTGCTGGGCACACAGAAGCGGGCTGCGATTTAGCGCGTTTAGCAGGGCTCGAGCCGTCATCAGTAATTGTTGAGATATTGAATCCGGATGGCACTATGGCGAGACGTCCTGAACTGGAAGTTTTCGCAAAAGAGCATGATATTAAAATCGGCACAATTGCGGATTTAATTGAATATCGAAACCTAAATGAAACCACGATAGAAAAAGTTGCTAAATGTAAGCTGCCTACCGAGTTTGGTGAGTTTGACTTAGTGACTTATAAAGACTCTATTGATAACCAACTGCACTATGTTTTGCAAAAAGGTGAAATACAAGCCGATGAGGCAACACTAGTACGTGTTCATTTACAAAGCACGTTCAATGATATTTTGCTCTCCGATCGCAGCGCAGATAGAAGCTGGACCTTACATGGTGCTATGCAGTACATCGCAGAAAATAATGGTGTTTTGGTCATTTTAGGTAAAAATGAACAAACAGAAGATCTCGAGCAATTGGTCAAAGCTTTTGCAGCAGAAGATCAAGGTGAAAAGATTAACTATCGTAAGTTCCAAGGTACTTCTCGTACTGTGGGCGTTGGTTCACAGATTTTAGCCGATCTGGGCATTCAGAAAATGCGCTTAATGAGCTTACCGAAGAAATATCACGCATTGTCAGGTTTCCACCTGGAAGTAGTAGGTTATGTAGAGCCACAATAATAATAAGGCTTTCTCTCTTTTACACCTACTGGCTGGTTTGGACAGTAGGTGTTTTTCTTTAAGATGTGCTATCATGCGCGTCAATTTGGCTATTGCTAAAACTGATTAGGAATCATCTAATGAAAATAATTGAAGGTAACAAATTCACACCAGGTAAAAAATTTGCCATTGTCATTTCTCGCTTTAACGATTTTATCGGCAGCAGCTTGTTAGAAGGTGCAGTAGATGAATTAAAGCGCACAGGTAGTGTTAAAGAAGAAGACATCACAGTGGTATATGTACCTGGTGCAGTAGAGTTACCTCTAGCAGCAAAGCGTCTAGCAATGAAAAAAGAGCACGATGCTATCATTGCACTAGGCGTTATCATTCGTGGCGGGACTCCACATTTTGATCTTGTTGCCAATGAATCTAATAAGGGATTAGCAAGCGTTTCATTAGACTACGATATCCCTGTTGCATTTGGCGTATTAACAACAGAAAGTATTGAGCAAGCTATTGAACGTGCGGGAACTAAAATGGGCAACAAGGGTGGCGAAGCTGCACTTGGCGCATTAGAGATGGTTAACGTACTTGAGCAAATTTAAGAGGAATCTCAGTGAAACCAGCAGCTAGACGTAAAGCACGCGTACTTGCATTGCAAGCTGTCTATTCATGGCAGCTTAGCGGCAATCCAATTGCCGATATTGAACAGCAAATGTTAATCGAAAATGACGTTTCTAAAATAGACGTTGAATATTTTAAAGACTTAGCGCGTGGCGTTGCGGTAAACCATAAACAGTTAGATGAGGCAATTCAACCTCATTTGTCTCGTCCGTTTGACGACTTAGACATGGTTGAATTGGCTACCTTGCGTGTGAGTGCTTACGAGCTTAAGTTCCGCCAAGATGTACCTTATAAAGTGGCTATTAATGAAGGGATTGAACTGGCCAAGATATTTGGTGCTGAAGACAGCCATAAGTTTGTAAATGGCGTGTTGGACAAAGCAGTTAAGAAAATCCGCAAATAATCAAAGTCATGAGGAGAGCCGGCGTTGACCGGCTTTTTTAATGTATGAAGGAATTTGAGTTAATAAATCATTACTTCAAAGGCCGCGGTATTACTCGCCGTGATGTGGTCATTGGTATAGGTGATGATTGTGCTGTGGTTGAAGTACCTGATAACTGTCAACTTGCAGTAACCACCGACACCCTAGTCGAAGGTGTGCATTTTTTCCCTGATATTCCAGCCAGAGCTTTGGGTCATCGTGTTCTTGCGGTCAACTTAAGCGACCTCGCGGCTATGGGAGCAGAGCCTACCTGGGTTTCAATTGGCTTGACTTTGCCTAATGTTGACATAGATTGGCTAGAGCAATTCACCGAAGGCATGCATGAAATAGCAGAATACTACAATGTGCAACTGATAGGTGGTGATACGACTCAGGGGCCGCTGACAATTACAATTTGTGCTAAAGGAATTATTCCTAAAAATAAAGCGTTGACACGCGCAGGTGCGAACGTAGGTGATTGGATTTACTTAACTGGACCGGTTGGTGATGCTGCACTGGCAATTGAGTCAAGAAAGCGAGGTATCGAATTATCTCCAGAGCAAACCAAGCGCGTCACAGAGAAATTTCACTATCCAAAGCCTCATGTAGCTGCTGGACAGGTACTACGTGGGTTAGCGACGGCGTGTATTGATATCTCTGATGGATTGTTGGCAGACTTACAGCATATATTAAATCATTCGACAGTGGGTGCTGATATCGATGTTGCCAGTGTTCCTATTTCGGATGATTTGAAATCTATTGAAGACCAAGCGCTCATAGATATGCTTAGTTTATCGTATGGCGATGACTATCAGCTGTTATTTACGGTAAGTGATAGTAACCGCAGTGCTGTTGAAGCGCGTCTTAGTCAATATGGTGTCGAGGCAAAATGTATTGGTCAAATTACCAATAATGTTGGCAATATTGAGCTGTTAAAGCATGGTGAAAAGTATATCTTGCCCGAGCAAATCGGATATGAACATTTTAATTAGGAGTGAGCTTGGATAAGCCGTTGAAGTTCAATCTCAAACGCCCACATCAATTTTTTGCATTGGGTTTTGGTACCGGTTTAGCACCGAAAGCACCTGGTACAGTGGGTACGTTAGCAGCGTTACCTTTTATTTTTGCAACCATGACTTTACCGGTTTGGTTTCAAATTAGCTTAGCTATCATGATGACAGTATTTGGAGTGTGGATCTGTGGAAAAACAGCACGTGATGTTGACGTTCATGATCACCCCGCCATAGTATGGGACGAAGTTGTTGGCTTTTATATCACGATGATAGGTGCGGCCATCAACTGGCAGTCGTTATTGGTTGGTTTTGTCTTATTTCGATTTTTTGATATCGCAAAACCCGGACCCATTAGAATGCTAGATAAAAAGCTGCATGGTGGCCGAGGGATAATGGCTGATGATGTACTTGCAGGTGTGTTTTCATTAATTTGTATCCAAGCTTTGTTTAAAACAGGTGTCCTTGGTGGCTAAACGAACGTTTGAGTAAGAGGGAGTCTATGCGTAAGTTTTTTCTACTGTTAATTATGCTGGTCGCAACAAGTGCATATGGTGCGATCAACGACTATGTTGTAAAGCAGTGGAATATGCAAAATGATTTGCCATCACAAAGTATCAAAAGTGTGGTACAAGATCAGCAAGGCTATATTTGGTTAGGAACTCAATTTGGTCTCAGTCGTTTTGATGGCCACCAATTTGTCAATTTCAATACGCAAAATAGCAACTTTTTGGTAAGCAACGCCATAAATAAGCTGCTTGTAGACCGCTTTGGTATGCTATGGGTTGGTACACGCCGTGGTGTATTGCGTATAGACCCTCAAACAATGAAGGCGCAGAAATTTAAAATCCAAGCTGATGTCAAAGATATAATCGAGGACACCCGCGGGAATATTTGGGTTGCCGCAAACGGACTATATTACATTTCAGCCAAGCGTCTGATGTTGGATAAAAACAATCTAGACGACAGCAAGCTTTCCCTTACCCATATTAGTCAAATCGTCGGTGCTGTGACAAAAATGGCCCCGTCCCCTGATGGGATCTGGCTTGTGAATGAACGTCACCTTCTGCGCATAGGAGAAGCCCAATCGGTAGGCTCCAATGGCATGCGTCTGGAGCTATCAAGTAAGATCTCGTTGCCTAGACAATTAGCTCAAACGAATATTCATGACCTAGCTTGGGTCGATGGAAAACTGTATTTGGCTTCTCAGCTCGGGGCGTTTTTCCTCGACTTTGACGAGGTATTGCGACGCTTTGATGAGATAGGAAATAGTGCTGTATACAAATTTTTAAGTGACGACCAAGGTGGACTTTGGGTGTCAACCTATGGCCGATTACTTTACAAAGAAAGTGGCGGTGAGTGGCAGTCTGTAGATCTTGTTCAGTTAGATCAAGGTATTTGGTTTACCGACTTATTTATCGATAAAAGTAATAATGTTTGGCTTGCGAGTATTAATGAAGGGCTCTGGCTCGCACACGCTGGACGAGTCGAACGATTTCAAGCCGGGTTGAGAGGAAAGCAAGCTATCTCTGCTATGACCATGGGCCCTAAAGGTAACGTGTGGGTGGCTACCCGCGAAGGTGTGGGGATGCTAGATCAAGATGATAACTATCAGCCCATTATTACACCTGCTCAGCTCAAGGGTGTTGAAGTTCACGACATGGAGTTTTTAGACGGTCGTCTATACCTCGGAACTGGACGCGGTGTGGTCATATATGACGATGGACGGCTATTCGCTATTCCAAATAGAGAATTTCGTCAAACTCAGGTATTTACGATCAGTCCATCCAACCAAGGTGGCCTGTGGATTGGAACGGGCAGAGGCTTGTATAGACTCGACTATAACGGGTTAACCCCTTTTACCTACAATGCGTTTTTAGGCAGCCAATTTGTCACTTACGTTGTAGACTTCCCAAGGTTTGGATTTATAGGGACTGATAAAGGTGCTTATAAGTACAACGAGCGTGGCATCGAAAAAATCGGTGGGCAAACCTCACTGGAGTCTGCCTATGTAACCAGCATTCTGCATGTCGACACTTACACAACCTTGGTAGGCACCTTCTATGATGGTCTCTATTACAAAACCGCGAGCGGTGACTGGTTTCAATTAGATGCATCTCATGGTTTGCCTTATGGTCCTATATTGTCTTTGCACTATGATAAGAAGCAGCATTTTATTTGGGTGAGCTCTATGAAGGGTGTCTATCGTATGTCGATAGAGCAATTCACCAGCGAGATTGAAAACTTAAAAGTAGAACAGGTGATCAATCCATTTGATAGGCAGTTAGATGGTATGCCAAGCCAGTGCTGCACGGGTCTTGGGCATGATTCAGTGGTTGAGGTGGATGATGTGTTGTTATATCCGAGCTTACAAGGCGTCGTGCGTATTCCTAAAAGTGTTAAGTTATTCAGTGACAGCGAACTTGAACCGCGATTCGAAGGTATCACGACACCAAGTAGGGAACTGACACCAAATAAAATTGTTGACAGTATTACCTTAGATACTAATGAGCGGGACTTAACGATTCGCTATACCGCGATAGATTTTTATGCGCCGCAAAGCATTGAATTTCGCTACAAGTTAGAAGGTCACGACGAGCATTGGCGAGACGCTCTGGCGCGCAGAGAGGCGATCTACACGAATCTACCACCCGGTGAGTTTACTTTTAAACTGGAAGTGAAACGTCGAGGAGAGGATTGGCAGGAGGCGCATTTGAAGGCGGTTAAGCTGGTTCTGCCGCGTCGATTTGATGAAACTGTGTTTTTCAGATTGATCATTACCTGTGGTTTTATTTTCTTGTTTTATCTCGTTTTTTGGGTATTCAGAGCACAAGAAAGAAGAAAGCAGGCAGCATTGGAAGCACTGGTTACAGAGCGCACGACTGAACTTAGAAAAGCCAATGAAAAGCTCAACAAAGTTAATACACAGCTTAAGCTTGTCAGTCATTCAGATGAATTAACAGGCCTGAAAAGTAGGCGATTCTTATTTGATCAATTGCCCAAAGATATTGAGCATTATCAACGAAATGCCCAGTCCTTACGGGAGCAAGGAAAGAGCTTAGTATTAATGATCCTCAATATCGATAAATTTAGCAAAGTAAACGACGCGAATGGTCCCATTGGCGGTGATAGCTGCTTACAACAACTGGCGACCTTGTTAAACACGCGCACTCAGGGGTCGGACTATGTTGCTAGATGGAGCGGCGATGAGTTCCTTTTGCTACTGAGGGACTTTCAATGCAGTGATGTAGATGAGTATGTCAAAGAGCTCTGTAAGGCAATTGGCGAATTTGATTTTACTTTGCCCAATGGCAGGTCGACGAATATGACAGTGTCAGTTGGTTGGTCATTCTATCCACTGCAAATGCTTGGTGGTCATGTTATTGGTTGGGAAGCGTCAGTTAATTTAGCTGATATTGCGTTGCATCAAGTCAAACGCAGTGGTGGTGATGGAGCTGCGACCGTTATGTTTGATGATGAGCTAGATGCCTTTGAATTCGAACATAGTCAAAATGTTGAGTCGCAGTTACAGCTTTTACAAACCAATGGATTAGCTGAGATTAAAGTTTGGATGCGATAAAGTGAGAGAGCAACTACTTTCTCACTTTTAAATGTGCCTTACGCGCGCATTAGCACTTGCAGGTTACTAATGTCACTATCACGCAGTCCAAGTCTTTTGTATGGCAATCCCCTACCTCAGATACTGGGCAAATTTCAATTGAGATGCGGCACTTGTTTGACATACAACCACCTGCTGTAAGGTCAAAGCCGCCTGCTATTTTGGGCGTGTGGTTGAACTGGAGTGTATTTGATTTGCTGAGGTTTTTGAGTTTGTTCTTTTTTAGTAAAAGTTTCATTGATTTTCCTTATAAATAAAATGAGCAATATATCCTTGCTCGCACTTAAATATTTGATTGGATATTCACTATTTGGCTATGAGGTCTGCTTGTTACCTGAAGCGAATAAAGTTGCCTCGCGAAGTGAATATGAGCCCAATGACTGATTGAGCAAGTTAATACTATTTACTTAGATTGAAAGCGTCAACAAGTAGGGAAAATCAACGTTCGCTTTTTTTCTGAATGGTTTGCAGTGCCTTATTCATTTTTTCAATGAAATCTAGCTTGTAAGGAAATTTATCACCATTCTCTTTCGTGTATCCGATATGGGCTGTACGAGTTAAAACTACTCGGACCTCTTGAAATTGGCTGATATCTAACGTTTGCAATTCCGATTGCAACGATTCTATGCCCATCACGGTAGATAATCTATCATTTAAATAACAGTCGAGGCGGTTTTTTGCCAGCTTTCTTATATTTGAACGAGTATCCTTGTTTTCCCAAATCTTTATCAAGCCCCTTTCTCTCGCACTTGCAAGTTCATCATCCAAGATTAAAAACCCGGCATTAATACCAATATTAATCGGCCTAGATCCAGCCTTTCGACGAAGAATATTTTGTAATGTGATGCCTTCATTACAAAAGGCAACGACAGCTTCTTCGCCCAATGAAACGGAATACGGCCAGATATATGGCCTTTTGTCTTTATGGATATAGGGAGGCATTAACGCGAATGCTTCACCGCTTTCCATTGCGGCTACACCTCTTTTCCAAGGAATGGCTTCAAGTGTTATTTGATAATGATCTGACAGTTGTCTTGCTGCTAATTTCACTTGTTCAACATAAATACCATACAAGTAACCATTACTAACGTATGAATACGGAGGATAACTGTCATCAACCAAAATAGTTACTCTAGGCTTAGCATCAATGTGCCTTTGAGCAGCATGCAGGCTAGGGCATGCAATCATGGTGAGAAAGATAAGTATCAAAAACTGACGCAATAAAGCATGCATAATGATGATCAATTGATGGGAATCATTGATAACTTTAGGCAATTATAATGCAGATTACCAGAGTTATGGTTATTCGCTGTTAATTCATCCTCTTGAGTAATCTTTCGACACTGTAATAAGGCGTAATTTATTTGCGTAGCATTAATAGCTAGAATGAACCCATAAGATAGTCTAAAAAGATATTATGCTATGCATATGTCTTTAGAGGAATTGAAGCAAGGTGATTTATGGCAAAGCTCAGAGTAAAGGACAGCACAGAAGTGATTTACCTCAAAGCGTTTCATCGTTTTGGGAGACTTATTTATTCTGTTGATACGCAAGTTAGCGGCGTAGAAATATCTCGCATTCACGCCGTGATTGAGCACAATGGTGATAATTGGGAGCTTAGAGATCTGAGCAAGAATGGAGTTTGGATGAACGGGCAGCGGATTGCCTATAATCAGGCAATTGCATTGAAGGTAGATGATGAGATCACATTTTCTGAAATGCACCCTCAAACCTTTATCGTATATTCAACCTCTCCTCCTAAAGATCTTTTGATCCCAACTAATAATGAGCAGCCAGACGACGTTATTTCTCTTGAAAAATATCATTTCCTGCCTTCAGAAAGCGACCCTGAAATTGTCGTTTTTTATGACAATGAAAAAGTGTGTTGGTGTTACGAGCATTTAGAATCAGGCAAAATTGTCGCTTTGACCGATAGTGACAACTTAAGTGTTGCGGACGAACTATGGTATTTATTCCAAGTTGAAGCGGCTTCACAAGAAGCAACGATGCCAATAGATAATGCGCATCAATCGAGCTTGGAGTTTTTATTTGATATCAGCTTAGATGAAGAGATAACAGAGCTTAAAGTTAATCACAATGGCGCATCTCTCGATTTTGATATCAGAACGCATCACTACCTGACCGCCCTATTAGCGAGATATAAAGCGCGAGATGAGGCCGCTGTTGAAGAAGAGCAAGAGAGAGGTTGGGTTTCTGTATCACAATTGTCAAAAGACTTGGGGATCAGCGAAAGCCACATCAACATTCAGATCCACCGTGCTCGAAAGCAGTTTGTGGATTTAGTCGATGACAAAAGCCTAGCGGAAAAAATTATTGAGCGTAAGCGAGGCAGGGTGAGGTTTGGTGGTAAGCATTTCACGATTAAAAAAGGCGCACATACAGAAGCCTCATACGATGGCTTGCAAGTAGCTCACTAATAAGAAATAAATAGCATGTATATCCAACGAAAGATATGCGTGCTTTACTTGGTCTATTGTTTTGCGTTTAACCTGCCGAGAGTGCAAATGACCAAGCAAAGAGTTACATTTCGTAGTTTCGCTAAGCTACTTTGCTTATGCCTGCTAATTTCCCATCAAGCAACATTCAGCCGAGAAGTTGTTGTCGATTTCAATGGCAAATCGCCAAGTCGAAAGCAACAAGCCGTTATATCAGAGTGGTTAAGTTACGGTTTAAATGCTGTTGAGAAAACTCTTGGCCCTATATCTCAATCGACAGTTCCCATCAACGTTAGCATGACGTCAGCCAAGGAGCCAGTTCCTTGGGGTCAAGTTGTAAGAGGGCATATAGATGGCATTGATATGCATACGGGCGAATTTGCAGCTATAGACGACTTAACATCCGATTGGACCCTTTATCATGAGTTGTCTCACTTGTATCATCCGCTGTTTGCATACCAAGATTTTTGGCTCGCCGAGGGGTTGGCAACTTATTTTCAGAATGTGGTTATGTTACAAAATGGTATTTATAGCCAAGCTGAGTTTCTTAGGCGTATGCGGGATGGGCTAGAAAGAGGTAAGGTGGCTACGCGTTCTTACATGGGTCCATTGGACAAGGTGTCAGTGAATATGTGGCGTTTACGAGCTTACCAAAGAGTGTATTGGACGGGGGCTGCATTTTTTGTCGAGGCAGAAACGTTTCTGAAAAAAGTAGGGGCAAAATATAGTGTCGCTCAATTATTGGCGCTGTACCAAGCATGCTGTCGCATGGGTGAAAGTGAAGGTGCATCTAAAAGTGCCTACAAATTTGTTGCTCAGTTAGACAGTCTGTCAGGTACAAAGGTGTTTTTGCCACTATACAAGCGTTATAGGTATGAAAAGGGGTTTCCTGATATAGATGATGAGCAACTTGAGCTGCTCATCAAAATATATTCACCGCGTTAGCCTGATTTATATAAGCAAGGCAACATGCAGTGAAAACTTATAGCCTAGCTTTTACATATTCACCAGGTGCATCATATATTCCAGGATTCGCCTTGGTTTTAATAGGTCTTGCAGGTACCTTTTCTTCTGTGAATTGCATGATCCACTTACCCCAGTGAGGCCACCAGGAGCCTTTGTTATGCATAGCTTTCTCTAGCCAGTCATTTGCCTCCCCCTCTGGAGTTGGGCCACTCCAAAAGCCGTATTTATTTGCTTTAGGTGGGTTAATTACGCCAGCAATATGTCCGGATTCACCAAGTACAAACGTGGTTTTCGAACTTGTAAATTGAAAACCTTTGAATGTTGCTTGCCAAAGCGCGATGTGGTCATCTCGAGTAGACAGCGCGTAAATAGGCTGCTTTACTTTTGCAAGATCAATTTTTGTACCTCGGATATCGACCTCTTTAGAGTCGATTAATCGATTCTCCAAATAAAGATCTCTTAGCATAAAATTGTGGCACTTGGCTGTGAGGTTAGTACTGTCGCCATTCCAATAAAGCAGGTCTAAATCCATGGGAGGCTGACCTTTTAGGTAGTTATTGACGTAGTAGTTCCAGTACAGGCTATTTTCCCTGAGCATGCTAAACGATACACCTAGTAAATGGCCGTGCATCACACCATTTTGCCTATTGTATGCTTCAAGCGCAGAAACCGTGCCCTCATTCACAAAAACGCCCAGTTCACCGGGTTGCGAAAAGTCGAGTAAAGTTGTTAAGAGCGTGGCGCTCTTTATTTTTTGCTTCATGCGCTTTGACGTAAAATATGCCATGGCAGTAGCAACTAAGGTGCCAGCGATACAATAGCCAATAGCATTGACATATGCCTCACCTGTTAGCTTTTCTATTTCGTCTAATGCGGCAATAACACCATCGACTACGTAATCTTCAAAACCAACTTCTGACATACTTGGGTCTGGGTTCTTCCATGAAATCATGAACACGGTATGGCCGTTGTCCACAGCCCACTTCACATAAGAATTCTCTTCTTTTAAGTCGAGTATGTAGAATTTGTTAACATATGGCGGAACAAATAAGAGCGGTGTTTTGTATACGTCTTTGGTTGTTGCTTTGTATTGAATAAGTTCAAACAAGTGATTTTGAAATACGACTCGACCAGCAGTCGTTGCAAGGTCTTTACCCAGTTCATAAGCATTTTCGTTGGTCATGCTAATCCTTAGCATGTCACCACTTATTGCCATGTCTTTTTTAAACAGCTCTAAACCATTGATTAGGTTTTGCCCTTCCGATTCAATCGTGAGCTTTAATAATTCTGGGTTTGTCGTAATAAAGTTACTTGGAGAAATTGAATTAATGACTTGTCTGGCAAAAAACTCGAGCCGCTCTTTTAGTTTTTCATCAAGCCCTGGGGTTTGACGGATTGATTCGAGTAATGACTGGCCAAAAAGTAAATAGCTTTGTTTGATGTAGCTAAACCAAGGGTTGTCTTGCCACTCATTGGCTAAGAAACGTTTGTCTCCTCGTTCTGTTGAGATGACTTCCTCGGTTGAAGCATTGATACTTTGTTCGCAAGTTTGCTGAACAATTTTTAGTTGCTCTTGCCACCAGTTTAACTGTTGTTTTGCGAATAATTCTGGTTGCTTTGTAATTTCTTGAGCCCATCGACCAAAGTCTTCGGCACTTTGTTCGTTGAGTGCTTTTTGGACTGGGCTGTTTTTAAATAGGTTGCTGGAGAAAATACTGTAGAGATCTTGATTATACTGCCACCAAGCGGTCATGGTCTGAGTAAAATCTTTATTGTCGATATCCATTTTTTGCTTCCTAGTCTTAGGTGTGACAGGTTAGTTGTCGCTTCGAAAAGCAAATTCAATTGTGTCCTTGTGTACAACCTGATAATTCATATTGTTTAAACTGGAGTTTAAAAATGACCTGTCTAGTAAATTGCTATCAGTGAATGTTTACTCGCACTGGCATGCATTAATCTAATTATCACGATGTTACCAAGTTGAATGTCAGCCCAGCACAAGAATATTTGGCTAGGCTGCTTAATACATTAAGCTTTTGCAGCTTTAACGCTTTCTTTTGAGATAGTTTCAATATTGTCTTTGAAGTCTTGACCCAATTGAGTTAATTTTTGGCCATCTTCGATAAGCTGTTGACTTAGCTTATTAACTGCACTCAGTTGACTTGAATTGAAGTCGATGAAAGATTTAACATCTTTTACTTCTGCTGCTGTTTTCAATTGCTCTACTGATGTTTCAGTAAAAGAGTGAGCTGCATCTAGTTGGATCTTAGCTAGTTGCTCAATATTTTTAGCAACTAATTGATTGAACTGAATCGCAGGAGAGAAAAACTTTTCGCTTTGCTCAGTGATTGATTTGAAAAAGTCGTTGTACATGGCTTGCTTCCTATTGAGAGTTATTCCGTTAAAAAATGCAATTTCCACCTACTACAGAAAAGCGCGCTTTTCTAAATGGAGTCACTGTGATTACTAATTCATATACAGACCGCCATTTAAGGCTAACGTTTCACCTGTAATATATGCCGCACCTTCTGATGCAAGGAAAGTTACTGTCTGAGCAACTTCCAAAGGCGTTGCAAGCCTTTGCATCGGAACTTGTGCTTTAATGCTTTCCAGCACGTCTTCACGCATCTTTGCAACCATCGGGGTTTCGGTATATCCAGGCGCAACCACGTTGACGGTTACTCCTGCCTTTGCGCCTTCGTATGCTAAAGACTTGCTAAAACCAATCATGCCTGCTTTTGCTGCGGCATAATTCGCTTGTCCAAATTGACCTTTTTGGCCATTCACACTGGAGATATTAATGATGCGGCCTGATTTATTGGCACACATATGTGCAAACAGCGGTTGTGTCATGTTGAACATGGAGTTGAGGTTGGTATCTATGACTTCTTGCCATTGTTTAACGTTCATCTTCTTGAAAGAAGAGTCACGCGTTATCCCTGCATTATTCACAAGTACATCGATTTTGCCGTGCTTTTCAATAATTGACTCGATGCTATTCAGGCAAACTTGCGCATTGGTCACGTCAAGAAACAGCGGCTCAACTAGATTTGGGTTAAGATTAGATTCATTACACCATCTATCAAAATCTGACTCATTTCTTCGTGTGCTTGCAACGGCAACTACGAGGTAGTTTTGGTCGACAAACTGTTGAACAATGGCTGTACCTATGCCGCCTAATGCGCCTGTAACAACTGCTATTTTTTTATTTTCCATATGTGCTTTTCCGAACATGTAGTGGCAAAACTACTGGACTACTAAGCCACAAATTACCAGAGCAGATAGTGCTCATGTAGGGTTGTAACTAACGCTATTGTTCATGCCTTTTATGACGAAATAATAACCAATTTGTTTAATATAAAAGACAAAACATCATTATTTTGTATGTACTTTAGGCACTATGCGTTTAATTCGCTCATTAGCTAAAAAATAGTCTAGTACTTTAGAGTAAAAACTCAAATTCAAATTAAGCTGAATTACTAGACTATGGTTTATAAGCTCTAACGCGCGTGCAATAAGTAATAGACTCTATTTGTAATTCCGGTATTAGACTAATGGATAGTAGACTCGGCTTTAAATCTTGATTTTTTTTCAACTTATTGAATATTAAAGGTTGTTTAGTTTTTTTTTGGTGGATTAATAACGTGAATTTTCATATGAAACTTTTGCGTGTGTAGTTGAATTGAATTAAAGTAAAGCTCACAGAAAGTAATTTTGAGACATCTCTAAAATGCAACCACTCATCAACCTTTTCTGTGTGGGTTTATTGTTTACAATCTCACACTTAGCATGCGCAAATGTAACATCGATTTCTGCAAACGAACTCATTGTTAATCAAATGTCTGACGTAGCATTTAAGATTATTGATGTGAGAACGCCAGAAGAGTTTGCTTCAGGTCACATTAAAGGGGCTATTAATATTCCTTATGACCAAATAGAAGCGCAAATGGCGCTACTTCAAACCTTAAAGCCATATACGCTTGTTGTCTATTGCCGTTCAGGTAGAAGGGCGCGCATATTTGAAGATATCTTGCATAAAAGAGGCTTTGACCTAAAGCACCTTGAAGGTGACTTTCTTGCTTGGAAATCAGCCCAGCTACCACTTATACGTAGCAACTGAGCGTTGGATATACCATGTTGAACATCACTATTTAGGTATTAATATAGAGTTGAAAGCATGTCTTCATTGTAAGGAACTGGTTCTTGCTTACTTTTGACTCTGGCGATGTAGTCTGGATTTGCAATAAAAGGACGACCAATTGCCAGAAGGTCAAAGCGGTTTTCTGCAATAGCGGTGTCACCCGCGCTTGCCGTGAAACCACCATTGCCGACAAGGGTTTGGTTATAGTGTGTTCGAACATAATCTGAGGCGCGCCCGCCCAAGTGTTCAAACTGCATCTCATCATCAAAAATCCCAATATGTAAATACGCGAGCTGGCGTTTTTCAAGCTCAGGTAGCAAATAATCAAATACAGTTGTATCTCTAGCGTCTGGTGCCATATTAAAGTAGGCACCCGGAGAGATGCGTAGCGCAGTTCTTTCATTGCCAATTCTTGCAGCTATTGCATCTACTACCTCCAACGCAAAACGACTCATATTCTCTGGTGATTGGCCGTATTGGTCTGTACGTTTATTACTGTCGTAATGTAAAAACTGGTCGATAAGATAACCATTCGCACCATGGATCTCTACACCATCGAATCCTGCTTCTATCGCGTTAGCAGCAGCTTGAGTATAATCTAGAACAAGCTGTTGAATTTGCTCATGTGATGCCGGTGTTGGAGTGATGTAAGTGAGCGCTCGCATCCGTGGTACTGTACCTTCTAAAGTTTCAGCACTGGGGGCAAGCACTTCACTGCCATTATAGAAGTGAGGATGAGCAACACGTCCTGTATGCCATAGTTGGGCAAAGATTTTCCCTCCCTTTTCATGCACTGCGTCTGTTACTTTTCTCCAACCGTCGATTTGCTCAGGGCTGAACAGTCCGGGTGTGTTGGGGTACCCTTGACCATCGGGTCGAATGATAGTTGCCTCCGAAATGATAAGACCAGAATCTGCTCGACGTGCGTAGTACTTTGCCATGTCTTCGGTTGGCACAAGGTCGTCGTCTGCCATGCAGCGCGTTAATGGAGCCATTAATAATTTGTTTTGCAAAGTTATTAAGCTATTTAGGCGGTACGGTTGAAATAATCTCTCTGTCATAGGATTTAAACTCTTTTTTGAATGTTCATTCAAGATATCCATATTTGAACGATCATTCAACCCCTTTTTTGAACATTTGTTCAATATTGTTTAAAATGAATTTCAAGCAAGCTATTTGGATGAGATATGAGAAGCGCAGCATTTGATCGTGAGCAAGTTTTGAGAGCGGCAATGAATGCTTTTATGGAAAAAGGCTATAACAAAACCAGTATGCAAGATCTTAAAAGGGCAACAAACCTACACCCAGGATCGATTTATTGTGCTTTCGAAAATAAAAAAGGGCTGCTGTTAGCCGCATTGGAGCAGTATAATCAAGATCGAACGGCGGAATTAAAAGACATATTTGCAGCTCAAAGTAGGGCTAAGAGCGGATTACAAGCCTATTTAGATAGTATCGTATCTGAGTGTATCAGTGGTGATCCAACGCAAGCATGTTTGAGTCAAAAAGCAATTAACGAAATTGCGCAGCAGGACGATGAAGCGCAGGGCGTGTTAAGTAATCAATGTACACTTTGGCAACGTTTTATGTGCGAAGTATTTGGTCAAATAGAGCGAGAAGGCGGACTGATTGGTGAGCGTTCTGCAGAGCAAAGGGCGCAAAGCCTGATTGTTGGAATATATGGACTAAGAACCTATTCTCAGGCGCAAAAGGACCCAAAAGTGATTTCTGCTATCGCTCGACAATTACTCAACGATGTATGCAAATGATGTGGCATGATAATTGGCTAAAACGTGTTGTTATAAATTTCTTTGATTTGTTATTTTAGATTCACCTAGGGCGTATTACTGTACAGTGAGCGCCATGAAAATCAGGCGCACTTATAGCAGACTCCATATAAGGTACTGTCCGCCAACACTTTCCATTAGACATTATTACTAAATGATAGGGGTAGCTCTGTTGCTGAGTTTGGTATAGTCTATTAATTCTTTTAGTTATTAGTAAATTAAATGGAAATGGCTGTGAAATGGAGTATCGATTTTCTAATGTAACGTTAAATGCAAAGACGCAAACACTAGACGTAGAAGATAAAAAAGTCGTGCTTGAGGAGCGCGTGTTTAATTTGCTTTTGTACTTATTAGATACACGTCCTAAAGTATGCAATCAGCAAGAGTTAGTTGCATTTCTCTGGCCCGATTCTGTGGTATCCCCTTGGTCACTACCTCGATTAGTCTCAGATACGCGCAGCTTGCTACAGCGCCTTGGTGTAGAACAAGATATTATTGTTACAGTGCGAGGCCAAGGCTACAAATGTAACCCCGAATTAAAAGTATTACAGCAAAGTCCCAGAGATGAAACGCAGCTTAATTTAGAATTGTTGAGCGCAGATCGTCATTCAGACGGGGCGCATCTGAAGTTCTGGATTGGTGTTACCCTCCTGATGTGCTCTGTTTGTATCTGGCTGATTATCAATCACTCCTTTGAGCATTTGAATGACAAAGAGTTCAAGTCGAGTGAGCCTCTTGATGCGATAGGTCGAATCCTATGGGTTGATGATAACCCTACAAATAACAAAAAAGAGCAAGGCTATTTTCTAAAACATAAAATTGGCGTTTACAACACTACTTCTACCCAAGAAGCCCTGTTATTGCTGAGCATGTATGAATACAATGTAGTGATTTCAGATATGGGTCGACAGGGGGAACCGCTCGCAGGACTAAAACTACTCAGAGCGATGCGCTCACGAGGTGATGATACCCCATTTTATGTATACACTTGGGTACAGTCTGAAAATCAAATCAGTGTGATCAAAGCGGCTGGTGGTCAAGGCGTTGCTACCAAAAAAGTGGACCTATATGAGTTTGTATTACTGCATTTTCATAATGAAATACTTTAAAAATATCTTTTTAACTTATTGATATATTTACTTTTCAATTTAAATCAAAGGGATTCAAGAGACATATTCGTGCACCTATGGCAACGTGAGGTTGCTGCTCTCTTTCAGCACATGTCTTGGCCTTAACGGCTATACTGTGGTGGGTATATTCTGTTAAGGCCATTTTTCCAAAAGATACCTTTATTTTTTGTGGTTGAGCACAAGGTGAGTGTAACGACCGATTGATGCGTAGGGTTCTGTCTGGTTATATTTCAGTTCCATGGCCAATAGTTCATCAAATTGGCTTTCAGCCTTGTCCAATTCGCGAAGGTAGTCATGAAAACACCTTACGCCAGTTTTGCTAATCTGATTTAAATTCAACTCTTGAAGCCAATGGTCAACGTGTTCGCTTTCAAGTGGCTGGTTAGGACTCAAGCCGACTTTTTGCTTCACT
Source organism: Pseudoalteromonas luteoviolacea NCIMB 1942 (assembly GCF_001625595.1). Lineage (GTDB taxonomy): Bacteria > Pseudomonadota > Gammaproteobacteria > Enterobacterales > Alteromonadaceae > Pseudoalteromonas > Pseudoalteromonas luteoviolacea_A. Next base: position 30,257 of record NZ_AUXT01000205.1, on the reverse strand, counting down.
TTAAGTCCGCTCGCGACATAGTCAAAGTTACCGTAAACCATGTTGGCCAACCTTTGTGCAGATTTATTGAAGTACATCAGCGACAATATACCCTCGGGTTTTAAGGAGGCGCGTAAAATGCCGAGCGCTTCAGGCTGATCAACAACCCATTCAAGTACAGCGTGACACAGTACAAGGTCAAATTTCCCCATATTTAATTCAGGGATCGCTTGTAACTGCGCGTGTATAAAAGTCATGCTATGTGACACATTGGCGGCTACCGAGCGCTCCTTAGCCAAATTTAGCATTTGCTCAGAGATATCTATCAAAGTAACTTGGTGCCCCTTATTTGCGAGGTAAAGAGCAAGTTGGCCTTGCCCTCCACCCACATCGAGTATTCGAAGCGGCGCTGATTGTTTCAACTTTGATAATATGTCATTTAGATCCCTTTGTAGTACAGCTTCACGGATCTTACCTTTGGTTGTGCCATAAATGTTGTTTTTAAACTTACTTGCGATATCACAGAAATTACGGTCATGGGGTGTAACGCTTTTCGGTTGCTGTTTTTTCTTTGGCATACTCTTTACACTGGGTTATGAATATCAACAAATTCAACGTCCAAATCATATTTATCTGCTAGATACTCACCGAGCGCTTTAACCCCATACCTTTCTGTTGCGTGATGCCCTGCCGCGAAAAAGTGAATACCTTGCTCAGCTGAGCTGTGGATTGTTTGCTCCGACGCTTCACCCGTTAAATAAGCATCTATTCCTTGGCTTGCAGCTAGGTCGATAAAACTCTGGCCTCCACCAGTACACCAAGCTATCGTCTTTATTTCGTGGTTACCAGCTTGATTAACCAAAGGTACTCTATCCAGTTTCTGTTCGATTAACGCTGAAAACTCTGCGACTGTCATTGGCTTTTTCAGTTTTCCTTTTACGGCGACGCTATGTTTATTCCAAGGTTCAAGCGGGCGCTCCACGATAAGGTCGAGTAACTCACCAAGTTGCGCATTGTTACCGAGTTCAGGGTGGACATCGAGTGGCAAGTGGTAGGCGAGTAGATTAATGTCATGTGCAAGGAGACTTTTAATTCTGCGCTGTTTCATTCCTGTAATGGTTTGATCTTCACCTTTCCAAAAATAACCATGGTGAACCAATATAGCATCAGCGCGCTTTTCAATTGCAGCATCGATCAAAGCTTGGCTAGCTGTCACACCGGTGACTAATTTTTTTATCTCGGCTTTGCCTTCAACCTGCAGGCCATTTGGACAATAGTCATTTATCTGGAAGGGTTTAAGTAATTCAGTTAATTGATTGACCAATTTTGTACGCTGCATGTTGCTACCTAGATATGATAAAAACGCATAGTTTAGCGCTTTTTAAAGGGAAGAAAAGAGACCTACCCAGATTCTTGTTAAGAAGTTTACTTTTTGCTTGATAACGTGCTTAAGGTTGTACTTTGGTATTTATCGTCTAATTTTAGTGACAGTCATATAAATTAAGGGACTTACTATGAGTATAAAAGCGATTCCAGAGGGGTATCACTCTCTCACGCCATATTTGATAGTTGATGGCGCAAGTGACGCTATTAACTTCTATCAAAAAGCATTTGATGCACAACTTGTGATGCAGATGAACTTGCCCAATGGGCGTATTGCTCATGCGGAAATTAAGGTCGGTAACTCGCACTTAATGATCAGTGATGAATGCCCAGATATGCACTTTCAAGGGCCAAAACAATTGGGCGGAACAGCGGTGTCTTTGATGCATTATGTGGAAGATGTAGACATGGTATTCGCTCAGGCCTTGGCAATGGGCGCAAAGGAGCTGAGAGCAGTTGAAAATCAGTTTTACGGTGATAGAGCTGGTACTCTGGAAGACCCATTTGGTCATGTCTGGACGATTGGAACACACATTGAAGATCTCAGCGAATTAGAATTGCAAGAGCGTATGAGTGAGTTTATGTCCAAGCAAACATAGTTTAATAAGGGCCAGTTCAATCGGCCCTTACTTAAGTAGTGTAGAAGTTATTCTTTGAATAGCTTGTCTTGTGTTTTTAACTCAAAATCAATACTGTGATGGCGTTGGTGGAGCTGTTCATGTGGCTCACCCCATGTTTTGTTTACTATACAGCCGCGTTTTACAGCTGGTCTGGCAGCAATTTCATTGCTCCACCTTTGTACGTTGGCGTACTTATTAACATCCAAAAATTCTGCCGCATCGTATAGCTTGCCGTCAACAAGTTGGCCGTACCAGGGCCAAATGGCTATATCTGCAATGGTGTAGTCATTTCCACACAGGAATTTATTGCTAGCAAGGTGTTTGTTCAGCACATCAAGTTGGCGTTTTACTTCCATGGTGTAGCGATCGATAGGGTATTCAAATTTTTCAGGAGCATAGGCGTAAAAATGGCCAAAGCCACCTCCCAAAATAGGGGCTGAGCCCATTTGCCAGAACAGCCAGTTTAAACACTCGGTTTTTGCTGCAATATCTTTAGGCAAGAATGCCGCGAACTTTTCTGCGAGATAGAGCAATATTGAGCCTGATTCAAAAACGCGCAAGGGGGGATTTTGAGAGGCGTCAATCAAAGCTGGGATCTTTGAGTTAGGGTTTACTTGCGCAAACCCACTGGAAAATTGTTCTCCCTCCATGATATCTATTGTGTATGCATCATAATTGGCCTCCGACATGCCAGCTTCTAACAGCTCTTCTAATAAAATAGTGACTTTAATGCCATTTGGTGTTGCGAGTGAATAGAGTTGCAGAGAGTGCTCTCCTTTAGGAAGTGGCTGATCAAATCGAGAACCTGATGTCGGTCGATTAATATTGGCAAATTTGCCGCCGTTGCCCTCTTTCCATTGCCATACTTTATCCGGTGAATAGGGTTGATTAGACATGCTGGTTCCTTTATTCAAAATGAAGTTATCTATCAAATACTAAAGTGTGTAGACCGAGAAAATCCCAATATACGCTCACAGTCCACTCAAAAAGAATAGAGCACCTTAATCAGAAGTGAGTGCCTAGTTGTTAAGCAAGTAAAGGGTCAGATAATGAATATAAAATCTACATAACTTGGTTAGTGATTGGTATCAAGGTTGATTTGTTCTATTGGTAGCAGTTCAATAAGACTTAGTTTGTTACAAATTGGAAATATAATAAGTCGATAATTCAGCTGATTAATGTGCTATTTAAATTATTAGCAGAAGATGTTAGGTACAGATTGTAATAAATTTGTACCTATATTGTAATTAATTGGGTTGTATTTTTAAAGATATTAGGTACATTGGTGTTAATAAATACCGCTTTTTGTTAACGGATACAAATATAAGGTACATTCAAATATGCTCCGAGTAATCTCTTTTATTTCCATTTCTTTGACACTGGGAATGACATTTTTTTCACAAGCTGATGACAGCGTTGTCTCGTCGTTTTCTGTAAGCCAAAAAGTAGATGAAAAACGACGAATAGCAGGCCTGTGGCACGATGTAAACGATAGCAACTTTGCAAACGGTCATTTGATAGTGTCTCAATTCGGGGATGAAATTTTTACTGCGCACTACTTAGAATTTAAGGGTAGCCCTTTCGTGGAGCACGGTTCTGGGTTTCGAGACAAAGATACCATTACTATTAATGTTCAAGTGACGCAGCAAATCCCTGGTTGGACGACCAAGGGGGTGCATACTCTAACGCTTTCTGATGATGGGCAATATTTAATAGGAGAATATTTTTCGGGGGGCGAAAAGGGCCCTTTGAAATTTAAAAAAGCAGGTAAGTAATTACCTTAAGAACAGCATAAATAACAATAACATGTAGAAGGAATTCTAATGATAAATACGAACAACAGGGTTTTAAGCCATGTTAAAAAGGCCATGTTACTCTCCGGCTTAGTCGCCGCTTTACCGTCACTGGCTGCTGCGCCAGGTGCTCCAAAAGTAGAGTGGATGGTGGAAAAGTATAGTCTTGTCACAATTACCGATTCACTTGCATATAAAGATGTTGTGGTCGCGCCAAGTGTCGAAGTGCCTGTGCCGTGGTCCAAATGGACGGGTGAAGCTGGTGAAACGGTTAAAATCTTATTGGATGGCAAAGTTGTTCATAGTCGAGCATTAACAGTAGTGGGCAATTCACAGTCGGGTGTTGAAACTTTAACGTTCGAAAAAGGTGGTAAATTTAATCTGACAGTGCAGTTGTGTAATCTTAATGGTTGTACGCAGAGTGCAAACTCAAAGACCTTAATTGTCGCTGATACAGCGGGTACTCATTTAGATCCATTGTCTATGAGAGTTAACGATCCTAGATTCCCTATCGAAATGACCAATCGGTCGTACATCAATACAACAGGCAAAATGGTTGCTGCATATGCTGCAGAGTGGTCGATATATCGTGTTGAGGGAATGGACTATTATATTGATAATATTCCTGCTGAAAACTTGACGCACATCTTCTATGGCTTTGTTGCAATCACTGGGCCTAATGAATCTTTTAAAACGGAAAACCCAACTGGCTATAACACATTTCAAAAGGTTACGGCTGGCCTAACGGATTTTGAATTGGCGCCACCAGATCCGTGGGCTGCGTATATGAAGCCTGTTGGTGAACAGGTGAACCAAGATGCGATAAAAGGTAACTACGGTCAAATGATGGCGTTAAAGCAGCGTTATCCTGACTTGAAAATTATCCCATCAATTGGTGGTTGGACGCTGTCTGATCCATTTTACTTTATGGCTGATGATGTCAAACGAAAAACGTTTGTTGAGTCATGTCGCAAATTCTTAAGAACATGGCAATTTTGGGATGGTATTGATATTGATTGGGAGTTCCCGGGAGTCGCAGCTGCCAATCCTAACTTAGGGTCGCCAAGTGATGGCGAAACCTATATTAAGCTTATGCGTGAGCTTCGCACCATGTTAGATGAAGAGGAAGCGCGTACGGGGCGTAAATATGAACTTACTTCCGCCATTAATGTTGGTTACGACAAGTTAGAAAAAGTAAATTATGGTGAAGCCATCAAGTATATGGATTACATCCTTATGATGTCATATGACTACTTTGGGGCTTGGGACTTGGAAGGTCTAGGTCACCAAACAGCAGTCTATCCATCAGACTTTAAGCCGTCAGATAAACGTACCACTCATTACAACTTAAAAACGGGTATTGATTTATTAAAAGCACAAGGTGTACCTGGAAACAAACTAGTGGCCGGTGTGGCAATGTACGGTCGAGGTTGGACAGGTGTTGACCATACACCTGGGACGCACCATATGCAAGGTAAGGCAACAGGTCCATCAGCGCCTGCGGATGCCTTTAAATTAGAACCTGGCACGCTAATGTATGCCAATATTGCGCAGTGGGCAACGCACCCAGATTGGGAATCTCACTATGACACGGTTGCGCAGGCTGCTTATATCTATCGCCCAAGTACCGGAGATTTAATCTCATATGATGATCAAAGGTCGGTTACAGCTAAGGGGCAGCTTGTTCAACAAGAAGGCCTTGGTGGCATGTTTGGTTGGGAAATTGATACTGACAATGGCGACATTCTAAACTGGATGCATGAGTCGTTAGGTCACCCTCAAGTAGATGGTTCTAACAGTGCACCAGCCGTTAACGCGGGTGTCGATCAAAGTGTATTGTCTGGTTCTGTGGTTCAGCTAGCTGCAACAGCAAATGATGCGGACAATGACGCACTGACTTACCAATGGCAACAAGTATCTGGGCCAGCCGTTAGCTTGGGTATAACGACGACTTTAAACGCTGAGTTTGTTGCGCCTGATGTGTTAGGTGAAGCAACGGTTGTGTTACGTTTTAGCGCCACTGATGGCAAAGGCGGTAACACCAGCGATGAAGTACAAATCACCGTGACAGATAGCAAAGTTAATACACCACCAGTTGTCAATGCAGGTGCAGATCAGCTAGTTGAGTCTGCTGCACACAATGTTGTTTTAGATGGCAGTGCGACAACAGACGCAGATGGTGACACTTTGACATACAGTTGGATACAAGTTTCAGGTTCGACAGTCGTGATATCGGCGGCGGATACGAAAAAAGCAAGCTTTGTTGCTCCTTCTGTGAATCAAATAGAGCAGTTAGTCTTTCGTTTAAGCGTATCAGATAATAGTGTAGATACCTACAGCGATACGGTTATCGTTACTGTGGCACCAAAAGGGACTGGTGGCCAGCCAGCTTATGATGCGAATGCTGTTTACAATACGGGTGATAAAGTGAGTCACTTTGACCAAGAAGTCAAACAAACACTGATTTGGGAAGCAAAATATTGGGTATCAGGTGTCGAACCAACGCGTTTTGCAGACGCCTGGAAATTGTTAAGCCAAGCAGAGTTTCCGTGGCATGTGAATGTTGCATACAATACGGGGGCTGAAGTATCTTACTGCGATGCTGCAAATCAATGTGCGCGTTACAAGTCGCTGTGGTGGACCAAAGGAGATGAGCCGGGTCATAGCAGTGCTTGGCAAAAGCTTTAATTGAGAAATTGCCTAGGTGGGGTTGAGACCCACTTAGGCTGCACTTCTACAGGCTACTTAGGTTAAATCTTTACCTATCCAAACGACTTTACCAATAATCTCTAGCTGTTCCATTTCATCAGGTTTAACCACTTGCTCCACATATTCTTTGTTATCGCTTATTAGTCTCACAGATCCATCTAAATACTGTTGCAAGCGTTTTGCGTACAGTTCTTCCCCTAAGCGGACAACATAAATAAGCCCTTCACTGAGTTTCTTGTCTGAAAGATCGACCAGAATGGTATTATTATTGTGGATAGTTGGTTCCATTGAATCGCCTTTAGCGAAAACAACAGCCAGTTCACTTTTTTCTAGATTTTTATATTCCAGCCACTTTTTTCTAAATGCGAGGTGTCTTGCTATTTGCGTATGGCCATTGAATGCGCCATGGCCTGTACTGACTGACACGTGATAACCGGGAACAAGTACAAAGGCTTCGTTAAACTCATCTAGTTTTACAATCGGGTGCATCGATGCCGGTGAGTCTGCTGTTGTTGCGTCTTCATCGCCCGTAATAAGCCAAAGTAAACTCACATCAGCTTCGTCAGCTATACGTTCTACAATACTCAGTTTTGGGTCTTCGCCTTTTAAAATTCGACGTAATGTGCCCTCAGATACATCAATTTTTGACGCAAATGCTCTGATACTATGTGGTTTTATAGCGTGTTCTACCCGTGAGGATAAGCTATTTAAGGTATTTGATTCGTCCATATTCGGTTTTTAAGTCCTACATTACATCTTATTACGCAGTAATAGGCGCATTATAAAGCGCTTTAAAAATAAACTCAATGCAATTTTTTACGCAAAAAATAGCAAGTCTTACATTGAAATGCGTAATAAATTGAGCTACAATTCTTAATAAATTACGCACCTGATGGTTTTCAATTCAGGATGTATTAACAGCAGTGAGTTATAACGATTAAGAATAGTCACTTTAATTCACCTGCGTAATAAAATAAGGAAAGTGGAAATGGCCAAACAATCAATTTTTAATACCCAAATGAAAGCAAGACTGTCGCAAAACTTAGTAGCGACTCAGCAAACTACGGATGTAAGTGCTAATGCGAGCGAACTTTTACGCACGCCTAAAGGGGCACAGTTGCTTAAGTATGCGCGAAAATGTCGTGGGTTTACACAGGCAGAGTCGGCTGCTTGCTATGGTATTGAAGAGCGTACGCTGAGGCGTTGGGAAAACAATGAATATAACCCGCGCTGGAACGATGTCATTTCACTTATAGAAGATGTTTATTTAATGAATATAACCCAAGCCATAGATGGTGTTCGTAATAACCCTGAGTTGGTTGCGTAATTTTTTAAACACAGGAAATACCATGTATCGCATTCAATTTATTACGCACTATGCTTAGTGCGTAATAAATTGAAAAAAGCAAATTTCAGCGGAGTACTTTTTGAGAACAGTAAGAGGTTGCTTTAGGCTCTCAGCTTTCAATGATTTTTATCAAAGGTTTAATTAGGAGGCCCAACGTTTCATTTTGGAAGTGATGGGAAAACGTTATGCATTATTGATAGTATGTTACTGAATATTTTTATTGCATAATAAGGTAATGAATTATATAGAGTATTCATAGTGTTTTCTGTGACTAAACATGACCTTTGCGGTTGCCTAAGTTGTTTGCTAGCGTTTTGCTAATCGCTAGCGCGAATTGGTAAACGGTATCGTTATTAAAACTTACTGCGAAAGGAAATTGTTATGAACTATTCAAGAATGTCTTTATTAGCTGCTTTGTTTTCAAGTTTTAGTTTATTTGCTGTACAGCAGAACATTGTCGATGTGGATGGATTTGAGCGCGTAACTAATTATGCATATGGTCCTGTACAATCAGCGATCATTGTCAGTGAGCGAGCACATAAATTATCTTTACATGTAAAGCTGCGAGGTGAGCAAAGCGATTGTGGGTTTGCCAACGTATATTCGATTAAAAGTTACTCTCACTTGAGTACATTAAATGTTTCTAAAGATGTGGACAATGCAAGTACTCTGCTTTTAGAAGCAGAGCTCAATGATGAATCTGCGCTATTAGATTCTAAGACAGTGCATATCAATTGTACCGACGCACATGGAAGCAATTACACTGTACAGGTCAACATACCGGGTGCTCCTGTAGTTGACTGGCAAATATCTTTAGAGCCTACAGGAGAGTTTATTTACCAGCCTTATTCTTTTGGCTATCACTCCGCATATAAAATAAAAAGCTTGCTCAGAGTCAATAATCAAAACACTCAATCCTATTGTACAACGCTAGCTAATCGAGGTGTGTCGCTTGGGTTGTTTAATGGTGAAGATAGGAAGGGACCTTTTCACTCAGATGTTTTTGTGAAAAATGATGTAGTAGTAAATTATGCTCAGCCGGTACTTTATCAGATCATCGAGTGTGAAAATGCTGCAGGTAAGACAATGGCTGTCAAAGTGTTCAATTTAACTAATCCTAACTTTATCCATACTTGGGAAGATCAGCTCATAATTAAATAACTGGCCAGAAAAGTAAAAAGCAAGCCCGGCTGGCTTGCTTTTGATTACTTGATTTGAGCACTAGAAGTTTATTTCACTTCTTTACCAGCTGCTTGTTGATCAGCATGATAACTTGAGCGAACGAATGGTCCACAAGCTGCATGTGAGAAGCCTATTTCGTCGGCATACTCTTTTAATGCATCAAATTCTGCTGGTGGCACGTAACGTTTTACTGGAAGGTGATGCTTAGAAGGCGCAAGGTATTGGCCAACTGTCAGCATATCAACGTTGTGCTCACGCAAATCTCTCAGCACTTCTTCAATCTCAGGGATCTCTTCCCCTAAGCCTACCATCAGCCCTGATTTAGTCTTTACTTCAGGGTGTGCTTCTTTAAAACGACGCAATAATTCTAGAGACCATTTATAATCTGCGCCTGGACGCGCTAGCTTATAAAGCCTTGGTGCTGTCTCCAAGTTGTGGTTGAAGACATCAGGCGGCGTCTCTGCAAGGATCTCCAACGCGCGTTCCATACGGCCACGGAAGTCTGGTACTAAGATCTCGATAGTGATACCAGGATTGTGCTTGCGGATCTCTCTGATACAGTCTGCGAAATGCTGTGCACCGCCATCACGTAGATCGTCGCGGTCTACTGATGTGATTACAACATACTTCAGCTTCATGTCTTTAATAGTAAGTGCTAGCTTTTCTGGCTCCGCAGCATCTGGCTTTAACGGTCGGCCGTGCGCTACATCACAGAAAGGGCAACGACGAGTACATATTGCACCTAAAATCATGAATGTAGCAGTACCGTGATTGAAGCACTCCGATAAGTTTGGACAAGATGCTTCTTCACATACTGAATGGAGGCCATGTTTTCTCATGGCACTTTTTATCCCTTCAATTCGCTCGCTTGATTTAGGCAGACGTATTTTAAGCCACTCAGGCTTACGCAGCATTTGCTCGCGCTCAGTTGGTAGGACTTTCACCGGGATTAATGCCATTTTTTCGGCATCACGCAGCTTTACACCCGGTTCCATTTTGACTGGCTTACTCATTCGTTCTCAAACCCTTCAGTGTGAACAACATGCTCGGCGTTTATTCGCTTTAGCATATGTTTTATTAGCCCTTGACCTGCTTGTTCAAGCGAGGCAGGACCATTAATTTCGCTCGTTTGGACCATTAGCATACCTGCGTAACCACATGGGTTGATACGCAGGAATGGGCTTAAGTCCATATTAACGTTAAGTGCTAACCCATGAAATGAGCAGCCTCTTCTTACTCTTAGACCCAGTGAAGCAACTTTGCAATTATCGACATAAACCCCAGGCGCATCTGACTTTGCATAGGCATTGATGTCATATTCTTTCAAAGCGTCGATAATGGTTTCTTCAAGCCAAGTAACCAGCTCGCGAACACCTATTTTCAAACGACGCAGATTGAACAAAACATACATCATTTGTTGGCCAGGACCATGGTAGGTTACTTGACCTCCACGGTCGACTTTGACAACGGGGATATCTCCGGGCGCAAGCAGATGTTCAGACTTGCCAGCTTGTCCTTGTGTAAAGACAGGCTCGTGTTCCACTAGCCAGATTTCATCTGCGTCAGACTCATCACGTTGATCAGTGAACGTCTGCATTTTTTGCCAGATTGGTTCATAGCTTTGCCGCCCAAGTTGGCGAATGATGACGCTTTGGTTGCTCATGGACTTCCTTTACTTACTACAGTACGTAACGGACAGCTTCAATGCTGCCGAGTTCTGTGTAAATTTGCTCAATGTGCTCTTTTGATGTCACTGTCGCAACTAGTGTTACCGACTCATAAGTGCCCTTACTGCTTGGCTTGACCTTAGGTGCATAATCACCAGGCGCAATAGTTTGCAGTTTAGCAAGAATTTGATCCGTAAGATTGACATTGGCCAAGCCCATTATTTTGAAAGTAAATGGGCATGGAAATTCTAAGTACTCATCAAACTTAGTGTTTTTTACAGGTTTTACCACGACGGTTTCCTCACTACAGATACTAAGCAATGATTATGTAATGTGAATCGTTTTCACTTAGGCATCATCACCTCAATAATGGCGGGCATTCTATCATTTTTGCAGAAAAAAAAAACGCCTCAAAGAGAGGCGTCATGTGTTTATATACTTACTTAGCTCAGGGTTATTGCATGATCTGTAAACGTAAGTAGTCGTATATGCGGCTAAAGAAACTACCTTCTTCAATTTCTTCTAGCGTTACTAACGGGTACTCTGCAATGTCTTCACCTTCAAGTTGAAGGAATAACGTACCTACTTTACTGCCTTTCGCCAAAGGCGCAGTCAGGGTCTGATCTAGCTCGAAGTGCGCTTTCAGGTTTTTACGCTGGCCACGAGGGATAGTAATAGGCGTATCTTGTGTAATTCCGAGAGATACTGTTTTTTTGTTACCCATCCAAATTTGTTGGTCAGCAAAACTGTCGCCAGCCTTATAAGGTGTAATCGTCTCAAAGAATCTAAATCCATAGTTTAGAAGCTTTTTACTTTCTACTTTTCTTGCTCGTTCGCTCGAGGTACCCATCACTACTGCAATGAGTCGCATGTCACCTTTGGTTGCTGAGGTCACAAGACTATAACCAGCCTCAGCTGTATGGCCTGTTTTAATGCCATCAACATCAAGGCTTGCATCCCAAAGTAGAGAATTACGGTTATATTGCTTAATGCCATTGAATGTGAACGACTTTTGTTTATACAGCGAATATTCTTCAGGGACATCTCTGATAAGTGCAGCACCAAGCATGGCCATATCACGCGGTGTTGTGAACTGTTGTGGTGCATCTAAACCATGGCTGTTAATGAAGTAACTATTGGTCATTCCCAGCTTTTCAGCATGTGCGTTCATTAGATCGGCAAATGCGCTTTCACTTCCGGCGATATGTTCAGCCATTGCAACACAAGCGTCGTTACCTGATTGGATGATGATCCCGTGGTTTAGATCATCGACACTTACTTTTTTGCCAACTTCAATGAACATTACCGAAGAGCCAGGGAAGTTCTTTGCCCAAGCATTTTCACTGATTGTAACCATGTCTGTTGGTGCAATATTTCCGGCAGAAATTTCTGTACCAATAACATAACTTGTCATCATTTTTGTTAAGCTAGCTGGAAGTAACTTAGTATCTGCTTCGCCTTCAGCTATGACTTTGCCAGTTGTGAAGTCAACAAGGAAATAGCCTTTTGCATTAATTTGAGGTGGAGATGGGATGATCTGTGCACTTGCTGAAAACAGTGACAAAGAACACACAACACCAAGGATTTTTTTAACAACTTTTGGTTTAAATACTGTCATCATGCTCGCTTTTTTTAATTTGTTCTGGCCAGTTCTTATAGATTGACGGACCAGTTGATTTCCTTCTTGTCCAACGTGTGCATTCTTCTAATTTGCAGACTCTGTGCTTTTGAACAAGAACCATTTAATTGGTTTTAGGTTATTCTAAAGTTCCTGCTCCGTGTAAAGCAAGAAAGCTTTGTTAAATTCACCTTCTTGTAAGACTTTTAGCACTTTTTGCGCCTTTTGGTCATCTAAAATCGGTCCAAGTCGCAACTTGTAGAGATTATCTTCAAATGCGATAGGTGCTCCGAGGTTAAATTGGCCAGCCAATTTGGTTGCAAGTGCTTGTACATTCACTTCGTTGCTTGCAGCCGCAACCTGCACATAGGTCAGTCGAGGAGTTTTACGGTCAATGGTAATAGCCTCTATCTTAACCTGCGCTGTACCTTGTAAGTGATAGCCTAGTTTGTAGGCTGCCGCATAAGATAAGTCAATAGCCCTATCATCATGAAAAGGTCCGCGATCATTCACTCTCACTATGGCCGACTTATTGTTTGCTAAATTAGTCACTTTGACAAAACTTGGTAGCGGTAATGTCTTGTGTGCCGCGGTCATATCAAACATGTTAAAAGTTTCGCCATTGGAAGTGTAGTAACCATGAAACTTTCTGCCATACCAAGATGCTGTACCTTGTTGCACGAAGCCTTTTTCATCAGAGATCGGAGAGTAGTGTTTTCCTAGCACTTTATAAGGGCGTCCAGCGCTAACACTTTTTACTTCGTTAGTGACCTTTGCATCTTGCATTTCCAATTGTGTCGGAGCGCGTAAAGGAGCCTTATCTTGGCGCGTGTGGTAACGGTTGCTACATGCAGCTTGTGTGAGCAATGCGACAAGTATCAATAGGAGCTGAATAGATTTCATTATTTTAATAACATTCTTTTATCTGTAGCTATGGCCATGATTATACCGAAACCAGCCATGAGGGTTACCATTGAAGTGCCACCATAGCTGACTAATGGTAGTGGGACACCTACCACAGGTAACAATCCTGACACCATACCAATATTAACAAAAATATAGACGAAAAAAGTGAGGGTAAGTGCGCCGGCAAGTAGTTTGCTGAATGCCTCTTGTGCATTAACGGCGATGTATAACCCTCGACCTATAATAAATAGGTAGACGCTTAGCAACATTACAACGCCGAGTAGCCCAAACTCTTCACTTAAAACGGAAAATATAAAGTCTGTATGACGCTCGGGTAGAAATTCGAGCTGGGATTGAGTGCCTTGAAGCCAACCCTTACCTTCTATGCCCCCTGAGCCGATTGCGATTTTAGATTGAATAATATGATAACCAGCACCTAATGGATCGCTCTCAGGATCTAACAGCGTGAGTACACGTTGTTTTTGGTATTCATGCATCACAAAGTGCCACATCGCAAATGCACCAGGTATGGCCAGCAGTATGCCAGAACCAATCAATTTCCAGCTGAGTCCAGAAAGGAACAAAACGAATACACCGGAACTTGCGATTAGTAATGAGGTGCCAAGATCGGGTTGCTTTTGTATTAATATTGTTGGGACGATAACAATCGCAAAGCCGATTATGAGATGCAAAATTTTAGGTGGTAATTGTTGGCGCCCGATATACCACGCAACCATCATAGGGACGGCAATTTTCATGATCTCAGAAGGCTGAAAGCGAGTAATTCCGATATCTAACCAGCGCTTAGCGCCGTTGATGGTCACACCAAAGAAAAACACACCTATCAGCGTAATTAACCCGACAAAATAAAGGGGGATCACTAACCTTTTTAGGGTATTAGGTGAAATCTGAGCCATCACAACGAGCGCGATAACTGCGCCGAGCATCCTTGTTGCATGACGCGTCATCATGTCCATGTTTTGCCCGCTGGCACTGTACACCACCGCTAAGCTACCTACCATCATGATCAGCAAGGCAGTGAGTAGGGGAAGGTCAATATGAATACGTTGCCAAAACGAGCGCTTATTTCTTAGTTGATTCATTTACCCTCCGTGTCGCTTGGGTAAGTTTCAAAGTAGTAGTCCATGAGCTTTCGAGCGATGGGCGCGGCAATGGCCGAACCACCACCTTGGTTTTCAACAATCACAGTGACGACAATCCTTGGATTGTCAAAAGGCGCAAAGCCCACGTAGATGCCATTGTCACGATGCTTTTCTTTGAGGTTTTCTGCCACATACTTTTCACCCTGAGCGATACTTACGACTTGCGCTGTGCCGGTTTTGCCTGCTGGATCATATGTTGCTCCTTTGAATGCCTTGTTTGCTGTCCCCGTTGTTTTTTTCACCGTATTGTGCATTGCATCAAGTGCAATTTGCCAATTGTGTGGCACTTTTAAGACGACCGGAGGTTTCTCTTCGGTGTACATCTGTTCAACATCGTTGTTTTGCTTAGCAACTTGGACTAGGTGAGGTGGGCGATGTATCCCCTTGTTGACCAAAATTGAGGCAGCATTCGTAATCTGCATAGGTGTTGCTGTCCAATACCCTTGGCCAATGCCGACTGATATCGTATCGCCTGGCCACCAAGCTTCATTGAAGCGTTGGCGTTTCCAGTCCGTAGTGGGCAAGATAGCAGGGGTCTCTTCATGTATGTCAATTCCAGACAAGTCGCCAAACCCAAATTGACTCATGAAGTTACTGATTTTAGTGATCCCGAGCTTGTAAGCGGTTTCATAGAAGTAAGTATCACAGGATTCTTCTATGGCTTTGTATACGTCCACGTGTCCGTGTCCCCAGCGAAGCCAGTCACGCCAGCGGTGTTCTACGTTGGGAATTTGGAAAAAGCCAGGATCCCAAATTTTTGTTTGCTCTGTCACCACACCTTCTTCCAGTGCAAGGATAGCTAAATGAGGTTTTACAGTCGATGCGGGTGCGTATCGGCCTTGTGTAGCCCGGTTGATCAGTGGCCTATCAGGATTTAACAAAGCTCGGTAATCTTTGCTGCTTATCCCGTGCACAAACAAGTTAGGGTCATAACTGGGGTTAGAGTACAATGCTAGGATCCCGCCATCTTTTGGGTCCATCACGACGATTGCACCGCGCACGCCTTGGAGCACGTCTTGCGCTATTTTTTGCAGGCCGATATCTAATGTGAGCACCAAGTCTTGTCCAGGTTTTGGGGGCTCAACACTCAACGAGCGAATGATCCTTCCGCGATTATTAACTTCTACACGTTGCGAGCCAACTTGGCCATGCAGGCGTTCTTCATAAAACTTTTCAATGCCTAATTTGCCAAAATCGTGAGTTGCTCTGTAGTTTTTCGCTCGTCCTTGTGACTCTAATTCATTGAGTTCTTTTTTATTGAGACGAGACACGTAACCTAGTGCATGTGTCAATGCATCGCCATACGGGTAGTGGCGAGCCAATCTGGCCTCGACACTGAAACCAGGAAAACGATGTTGATTGACGGAGAAAATTGCAACTTCGTCTTCATTTAGGCGTGCTTTCAAAACTTGACTTTTGAATCGTCTAGAGCGGCGATTGCTTTTAATTACGGCGGCTTTTTGCGCGTCTGTTATTGCAATGATGTCATCTAGAAGGTCCAATGCTGTTTCTAAGTCAGCTACCTGCTCTGGAATCACTTCTAGATTATACACCGGCCTGTTTTCGGCAAGTAATATCCCATTTCTGTCATAGATGAGTCCTCTATTAGGCGCAATAGGGATCACTTTAATACGGTTATCATTGGAGCGCGTCTGGTAAGTTTCGTGTTTCTCAACTTGAAGGTTATAAATATTATTTAATAGGATGCCGATGAGAATAACCACAAAAACAAAGCCAACAAAAGCTCGTCGCGCAAACAGGTTTGCCTCTGCACTATGATCGCGGATCGTTGGCCTTGTTTTGAGCATAGAATTATTATTCTCTGTGATAAGGGTGGTTATTATTTAAGCTCCAGCCTCTATACAGGCTTTCAGCGACTACAATTCTGACAAGTGGATGTGGTAGCGTTAAGTTTGAGAGCGACCATTTCTGTTCAGATACCGCAATGCACTCTGGTGCTAGACCTTCGGGTCCACCGATTAGCAAACTGACATCACGTCCATCAAGTTGCCACTTTTCCATATTGTTCGCAAGTTGGTGTGTATCCCATGGCTTCCCTGTGACCTCTAAAGTGACAACACGGTTTCCTTTAGGAATTGCTGAGAGCGTTTTTTCACCTTCTTGCTGCAAAATACGCTTAATATCAGCGTTTTTTCCGCGCTTACCAGCTGTAATTTCAATCAGCTCCAGTGGCATATCTTTTGGAAAACGACGCTGATACTCTTTGAAGCCTGTTTCCACCCAGGCTGGCATCTTGGTGCCTACAGCAATCAACTGGATTTTCACACTATCCCCAAAGCTTTTCCAAGTCGTAAAAGTCGCGTGTCTGATCCTGCATGACATGAACTACCACATCACCCAAGTCAACTAGCACCCATTCACCGGCATCTTGCCCCTCGTGACCAAGCGGTGTTTCACCTGCATGACGAGCTTCTTTTGCAACATGCTCAGCAATTGATTGGACATGGCGCTTTGAGTTGCCAGAACAAATCACTAAATAGTCAGTTATTGAAGAGGTTTCACGTACGTCTAATTGAACGATATCACGGGCTTTCATATCATCGACTTTATCGATGGCGAAGTCTAAAAGTTGTTTTGAATCCAAATCAGAATCTCTTTGCTACATATACTTACAAATAAGGGCGTAATTCTAACACGCTTTTCTCTATATTTCCCAAGCCCATTTAAATACTAATCAGAGTACAGTTTGTTTTTATCTATATAGTTTAGGACATTAGGGCAGAGCCAAGGTTCCACACTTGCCCCTGATTTTATTGCTTTTCTTATCTTACTGGAGGCGGCTGAAAAAGGCGCTCCGGAGAGAAAATAACATTTACCAAAGAGGCAATCATGCAACTCTGCTGGGGAGCGAGCTTGAGACTGTTTTAAAAAAGACGACAGGGCAGGGGTTGCAGTGTACTCGTCTCCTGGACGGCGATATACAACAATGTGGCATAGCTGAGTAATTTCTTCCCATTGATGCCATTTATCCAAGCTATTAAAAGAATCCATACCCATTAAAAACACAATTGGCTGTAATGGATGCTCTTTTCTTAACTCTTGTAATGTGAGGACTGAATAGGAAGGCTCGACGCGTTTTAATTCTCTATCATCCAGTGCAAATTTAGGGTTGCCGCTTATCGCGATACGCAACATCTCAAGACGGTGTTGGGTGCTTACTCCCGGCCCTTTTTTATGAACAGGTGCAGCATTTGGCAAAAAGTGCAGTCGATCAAGCGATAACTCTTCAGTGCAATGTTTGGCCATATTGAGATGGCCAAGGTGGATAGGGTCAAACGTGCCGCCAAATATTGCTATCATGATTTGTACACGCCACTATTACGCTCTTCATGTGCACCTTCGTAAGGTATGACAAAGGGGAGTGATTGGCAAAAGCTTAAAGCAATATGAGCGAGGCCTTGATAAGGTGCCACAAGCACATTACGTTTGAAGGCAGAATCATATTGTGCGAGCAGAGTGATAATTTTTTCAAGTTGAGCAATGGTAATTCGATCAAGTGCTTGCTGGGTAACTTGTTGCTGATTTTTCCAGACATTGTTTTGTTTGAAAAGTTGGCTAATGGGCTGCCCGTTAACCATTCCGCGTTTAATGGTCAACAATACATTTGCTTGATTCTGAAGTGTCCAAGCAACGCTGGTGGGCTCCACATTATCCGCGGCAAGTTTGTTGAGAATTTTAATAATATACCCGGGGTTGCCTTTTAACAGCCCTTCATTTAAATCGAATATATCAAACTTCGCCTGATTCAGTAGACCACTCATTAATTGCTGCTGATCAATCAGATTGTCTTTGTATAGTAAGGATAGCTTTTCCAATTCCTGAGAAGCTGCCAGCAAATTCCCCTCAGTGGCGGCTAATAGGCTGCGTTTTGCATCGTGTTTTAAGTTGACTTTGAGACGTTTACACTCTTCGTCGAGCCATTTTTCTAGGTGGTATCCTGTTAGTGGATAGCAGGGAACGAATACACCACTCTTTTCAAGGCCCTTAAACCAAGCTGTACGCTGTATTTCTTGACTGGCTTTGTTGCCTTTTACAATCAAGATGACATCTGGGTTGATATTGCTGGCTATCTCTTTGAGGATAGCAGTGCCCTGTGTTGGAGGCTTTTGTTGATTTAAATCCAGCTCAATGAGCGTTTTTGCGCTAAAAAGTGACATGCTGTTATATTGAGCTAAGAGTTCTTGCCAGTCAAAGCCAGGTAAAATCGCAAACTTGATAACTTCATCAAAGCCTTGTTTTTTAGCAGCTTTGCGTACGCTTAACGCGCAGTTTCCCTCTTGAAAAGGTTCTTCGCCCAAAATGATATAGAATGGTTGCAGGCCTTGTTTTAATTGGCCTGCTAATTGATTTGCATAACAGCGCATTAGAGTTGTGACAATTCTCGAAGGATTCGTTTTGTGGCTAGCTTGCGCATTTCACTCAAAATGATTTCTAATTCTTTTGATTTGGCAAGCGAGTTGTTTGGGTCGTCTTGATAGTTGCGATATAACTCAAAGCTTTGCTCATAAGGTTCTCGGCCAGGTCGAGTTAGTCGATAGGAAACGACATACGCCAGTTCATACTGTGCTACCTGACCATTTGAAAATAGGCTAAGAGTCTGTCTGCTAAGAGAGTCTTTATAGAGGTGCAGCTCCGGCGCAGGGCCAGTGTGTGTAGCACTGTCGGCCTCATCGATTTTAACTTGAGAACGCTGTAATTCGTATTTTAGTTGTTCGTACAACGCTGACTTTTGATCATCACCAGTTAATTGCAGTGTTCGTAGGTCTTCAGGCAAATAAGAAGCCTGTTTTAAGTGAAATCCACAACCTGTGATTAAGAAACAGACCAGCAACATTGCCAGTCCATTTCGTAGCGCACGCAAAGCAGCCAAGCCACGACGGCTTGCTGCTATTTTTACTCGCGGCGTAAAGGCGACCATTAGTTGGCAACCACGTTGAGTAATTTACCTGGCACGTAAATAACCTTACGAATAGTTTTACCATCGGTAAATTTAGTCACGTTTTCTTCGCTAAATGCCAGTGCTTCAACTTGCTCTTTAGTCGCATCTGCTGCCACTGTCAGTTTGGCACGAAGTTTACCATTCACCTGCACAACAATGAGCTTTTCATCTTCTACAAGCGCACTTTGGTCTACTTGCGGCCAAGCTGCATCAAGTACGTCACCCTCATGGCCAAGTTGCTCCCACAACTCATGACACATATGCGGCGTAATTGGTGCCAGCATGATAACAATTGCATTAAGTGCTTCATTCGCCAGCGCGATATCTTGTGCGTCTTCTAACGGCGCTTTTGCAAGCTTGTTAGAAAGTTCCATAATAGCTGCGATTGCTGTGTTGAATGTCTGACGACGCTCTACGTCATCGGTGACTTTAGCAATTGCTTTATGTACTTCACGACGAAGCGCTTTTTGGTTGCTATTTAACGCAGCTAAATCTAGGCTTGATGCACCTGCATTCTTAACGTCTACTGCGTATTTCCAGATACGACGCAAGAATCTTTGTGCGCCTTCTACACCAGAGTCAGACCATTCAAGCGTTTGCTCTGGTGGTGCTGTAAACATCATAAACAAGCGAACTGTATCTGCACCGTACTGTTTAATTACAGTTTGAGGGTCGATACCGTTATTCTTAGACTTAGACATCTTGCTCATGCCTGCAGAGATGACTGGCTCTTCGTCGCCTTTGTGCCAAGCTTTTGTAATTCTGCCTTTGTCGTCTTTTTCTGTTTCTACATCCAATGGTGAGATCCAGATATCACCACCTTTTTCGTCTTTACGGAAATAGGTTTCAGCCAATACCATGCCTTGACATAGTAAACGCTCAAATGGCTCATCAGAGTTAACTAAACCAAAGTCACGTAGTAACTTGTGGAAGAAGCGAGCGTATAGTAAGTGTAGAATTGCATGCTCGATACCACCGATATACTGGTTAACTGGTAGCCAGTAATTTGCAGCACCAGGCTCAAGCATCCCTTCATCGTAGCGTGGGCTGCAGTAACGTGCGTAATACCAAGACGATTCCATAAAGGTATCAAAGGTATCTGTTTCGTGGAATACAGACTCACCATTTACGGTTGCTTTTGCCCATTCAGGGTCTGCTTTGATAGGCGATGTTACGCCGTCCATAACGACATCTTCAGGCAAACGAACAGGCAACATGTCTTCGGTTGCAGCCAGCTCAGAGCCATCTTCTTTGTTTAGCATTGGGATCGGTGAACCCCAGTAACGTTGGCGGCTTACCCCCCAATCACGAAGACGGAAGTTTACTTTACGTTTGCCTGCACCTAGACCTTCTAATTTGTCTGCAATCGCGTTGAATGCAGCGTCAAAGTCTAGACCATCAAACTCACCAGAATTAACCAATACGCCTTTTTCAGTGAATGCGGCGTTTTCTAAATCTGCAATTTCTTCTGCGCTGATAACTTGTTTAATCTCAAGACCGTATGCAGTTGCGAACTCGTAGTCACGCTGATCGTGTCCTGGTACTGCCATCACTGCGCCAGAACCATAATCCATCAGTACAAAGTTTGCGATCCAGATCGGCACTTCTTGCCCTGTTAGAGGGTGGACTGCTGTAAAGCCTGTCGCGATGCCTTTTTTATCCATAGTCGCAAGGTCAGCTTCAGCCACTTTGGTGTTTTTGCACTCTTCAACAAACTCTGCAACTGCTGTATTGTTTTCTGCCGCTTCTAACGCGATTGGGTGCCCAGCCGCTACTGCAACATAAGTAACACCCATAAAAGTATCTGGACGAGTTGTATAAACCGTGAAGTGTTCGCCATTGTCTGCGCGTTTGAAGTCAATCTCTAAGCCTTCAGAACGACCAATCCAGTTGCGCTGCATGGTTTTGACTTGTTCAGGCCAGTGCTCTAGTTTATCAAGATCGTCAAGTAACTCTTGTGCATAGTCTGTAATTTTAATAAACCACTGCGGAATTTCTTTTTGTTCCACAAGTGCACCTGAGCGCCAACCGCGACCATCAATTACTTGCTCGTTTGCAAGTACAGTTTGGTCAACTGGATCCCAGTTTACGGTAGACATTTTCTTGTAAACTAAACCCTTTTCATAAAGTTTGGTAAAGAACCATTGTTCCCACTTGTAGTATTCTGGGTGACAGGTAGCAATTTCGCGATCCCAGTCGTAGCCAAATCCAAGTTGCTTTAATTGATTACGCATGTAATCGATATTTTCATAAGTCCACTTAGCAGGTGCAGTATTATTTTTAATTGCTGCGTTTTCTGCTGGTAGACCAAATGCATCCCAGCCCATTGGCTGCATGACATTTTTACCTTGCAAACGTTGGAAGCGTGATACCACATCGCCGATTGTGTAATTACGAACGTGACCCATGTGGAGTCGACCGCTTGGGTAAGGGAACATAGATAAGCAGTAGTATTTTTCTTTGTTTTCGTCTTCGACTACTTTAAATGTTTTGTTTTCTTCCCAATAGGACTGAACCTTGGGTTCGATTTCTTGTGGGTTGTATTGCTCTTGCATTGACGTTTCCAGACTTCTTGCAAACTAATAATAAAAATTGGCCAATAGCATACCCGAAAACTTGACCTGATCACAGTTCCATATGGTCATTTTGCAAGTAATTGTGAGTTTTTTGGCAGAAATGCCGGTTTCCATTTGGCAGACTGGATATATGTGGCCTCAGAGCACGGAAAATGGCTCTTTTGGGTGACTGTTCTATACTCTTAATAGTGTGATGTTCTCTGTATATGTGTCTAATGTAAGCGTGTATCACTTTGATATCGAGAGTGTTGATTTTACATTGATTACTAACTGAATGAGAGTGCCAAACTTAACCCATCAAATCCTTAAGTTAATTGGGGAGCTTGATAAGGAGGCGCAATGGCTGATTATAAGCAGTGGCTAAGCGATTTTTCGACTTGGATGAAAGATATTAAAGAGCATGAGTTGAAAAAACTCGTGGACAACTTCATTCAAGAAGAGGAAAAGTGGCGAGAATTCGGACAAAACAAAATCAATGATTACCGTCACTATTTCAAGCGTGACTTGGAGCATATTAATAACCACCATGAGCATTATGAGGGAGTTGCTTGGGAAGAATTTAAAGCATCCATATTATACGAGTTGGCTTACCTCGAAGATCGTACTCAACTGGAGTGGCAAGCGCTAATGTCTGATTTTGAACATGATGGAGTTTATAAACAAGGTGAATGGATAGCTTTGGGGCAATTAGTATGTAAGAATTGCGGGAATAAAATTGATATATATCACGCCTTTGAGATCACAGCTTGTAGCGAGTGTGGACACGGTAGTTTCAATCGTAAGGCGCTGACCCCCTAAAAACTCGTTATCAATCGGGTATTAACAATAAAGAATTCAGGAATGACTAAGACAATAAAGCCGCTTCTCTCGGAGCAACTCGCACCGAGTGTTTCTTTGCAACACATTCGCTCGTGCATGCAAAACCCTTACCCAGAGTCTTTGCCCTTCATAGGTCAGCAGCGTGCGCAAAGCGCCTTAGATTTTGCACTTGGTATGGACTTACCCGGTTACAATGTGTTTGTAATGGGAGAGGCTGCTACTGGGCGCTTTACAATGGTAAAGGAAAAACTCGAAGCACACAGTAAATCTAGACCTACCCCTAAAGAGTGGCTTTACGTTAATAACTACGAAGATCACCGTGAGCCAATTACCATGTTCATGCAACCTGGAGAAAGTCGCAAACTCGCAGATGATGTTGACGCACTTTTAGATGAGGTTGTGGATACTTTTCCAGCAGCATTTGATAACCCAGGTTATCAGCGTAAGAAAAAGTCGATAGATAGAGACTTTGATAATAAATACAACGCGGCGCTAGCCGCTGTCGAACAAATGGCAATAGAGAAAAGCGTTGTCATGATGGAAGAAAACGGTGTAGTGAGTTTTGCTCCAGTTATCAATGGTAAGCAATTAGATGACAATGAATTCGCCGCATTAGAAGAGCAAGTACAAGCGCAGTTTTACGATTCAATAGATGAATTGGAAGATGGACTCATCGAGGCGCTCATTGAGTTGCCACGTTGGAAGCGCGAGTCATCAGAGAAGCTGCGAAAGCTTAAAAAAACCACTATTGAGCTTGCTACCAAGCCATTACTCAAAGCGCTTGAGCACAAATATGCGAGTCATATTGGCGTAATTCGATATTTAAAAGACTTGAGAGTAGAAGTTGTCGAAGCGGTCTTGGATTGGCTTGATGACGAGTCCGCAGCATCCGAAGAGCAAAAAGACGATTTTGACGCGAAAGGGATGCTGACGGACTTTTTTGCACCAAACATCTTAATTGAGTACAAAGAAGGCGCGCCTGCTCCTGTCGTTTATGAGCCAAACCCGACCTTTGGTAACATTTTTGGCAAAATTGAGTATGAAAGCGCACAAGGCTCTCTGATCACTAGCTATCGCTCTATTCAAGCTGGTGCTTTGCACAGAGCAAATGGTGGTTATTTGATAATGGATGCGGACAAGGTGATCTCATCACCACAGGTTTGGGATGGGTTGAAGCTGTCGTTAAAGACACACCAAATAAAAAATGATCTACCATACCAAGACAGTTCGGTTGGTAGCAGTTTTACTCTCAAGCCCCAGTTAATCCCGATGGATGTAAAAATTATTTTGCTTGGCTCCAGAGATTTGTATTACACGATTAGCGAATATGATGAGGAGTTCGGAGAGTTATTTAGAGTCTTGTCAGACTTCGATTATTACTTGCCTTCAAGTGACAGACTACAATATCAGTTCGTGTCCAAGGTTCAGGACTATTGTGAGCAAACGCTCAAATGCAGCTTATCAGAAGAAGCTTTAGCGCGACTGCTAAAGTTTAGTTATCGCCAAGCAGAGCATCAGAGTAAGTTATCTGCACGGTTTGCAGATGTGCTAGAGCTCGTTGCAGAAGCGAGTTACTACGCTAAACAAGACGATGAAGATGAAATTGATGCACACCACATCAATGAAGCACTTGTCGGTAAGCAATATCGAACAGGGCAGCTGAGTGAAAATATGCTCAGTGATATCGAAGAGGGTCATACGTTAATTGCGACTCAGGGTAAAGTTGTAGGTATAGTGAATGGTTTAACCGTATTACATATTGGCGACACCTCATTTGGTAACCCTGCGAGGATAACCGCGACTGTGTATGCCGGTTCCGATGGCGTGATTGATGTTGAGCGAGAGGCTGAACTTGGTAAATCAATTCACTCTAAAGGCGTTATGTTGTTAACTGGATATCTAGGCAACAGGTACGCGCAAAACTTCAGTTTGACTTTAAGTGCAAATATTGCGATTGAGCAAAGCTATGGATACATAGATGGCGATAGCGCCTCTTTGGCTGAATTGTGTGGACTGATTTCGGCGATAACTCAAATTCCTATTGATCAATCATTAGCGCTCACAGGTTCAATTAATCAGCATGGTGAAGTTCAGGCGGTTGGTGGTGTGAATGAAAAGGTCGAAGGGTTCTTTAAACTGTGCAAAATGCGTGGGCTGACTGGCAAACAAGGCGTTATTATTCCGCATTC
This sequence comes from Pseudoalteromonas luteoviolacea NCIMB 1942, assembly GCF_001625595.1. GTDB lineage: Bacteria > Pseudomonadota > Gammaproteobacteria > Enterobacterales > Alteromonadaceae > Pseudoalteromonas > Pseudoalteromonas luteoviolacea_A. The sequence continues at coordinate 5,345 of NZ_AUXT01000205.1, read as the reverse complement.
TAACTTGATTAACTTAGTGCTAGAAGATGAGGTTATTGAAGCGATTGGAACCAACAAATTTCAAATCTATGCAGTGAAAAATGTGGATGAAGCATTAGAGCTGTTAATGGGAGTACCAGCTGGTGACACGCAAACTGGTGCGTACCCTGAAGGTTCAATAAATCAGCGAGCGTTGAATAGGCTAGAGCAAATTGCACAAGTCGTAAATGGTGAAGATAAAGACACTTCGGAAGAAGGTTAATAGAGGTAGATATGTCAGTAACGAGTATTATTGTCACTGTATTGGCTTTAGGGCTTGCATGGTTCATTTACAGTGGTAATCAAAAGCAAAAACAAATAGCGCAGATTAACCGTATTGATGCAGAAGAGTTTCTAGCAAAAAATGCCTCGAAAGAAGGCGTCATCACAACTGCAAGTGGGCTGCAGTATGAAATTATTCACAAAGGTGAGGGCAGTGCCTCACCATCTATAAATGATTCAGTGACGGTGCACTACCATGGCACCTTGCTCAGTGGGATGGTATTTGATAGTTCGGTAGACAGAGGCGAAGCGCTTACGTTTAGTCCAAAGCAGGTGATTACAGGCTGGACAGAAGCGTTGCAACTGATGGTTGAAGGCGATAAGTTTCGTTTATTCATACATCCGGACCTTGCGTATGGAGACAGTGCTGCGGGAAAGATAGGTGCTGGCTCTCTAATAATTTTTGAGGTGGAATTGCTCAAGATTAAATAATCTATTTTCGGTTGTTATGTACATTTAAATGTAAAATAAAGCTTGATTTTTGATTATTTTGTTATTTTAATGGGGACAGGTATCGTCAATGGCAAGGAGGTGATACTTGGGGTATCTGTTTTTAATTATATGTAGTTTTATGGGAGGGATTTATTGTCGAAGAGCAAGTAATAATAAACTGATGATAATTCAAAATTACTTATCTTCTTCTTACCCAAATTTTTACTACGAGCTTTCAGTAGATAGGTTTGATATTGGGCAGGCAGAAGCGTTTGCTTTTAATCTGTCAAAGCCTTCACTTAAAGACAAATTACACAATCTAGATGATACAAGATTAAAAGAGTTACTTTTAGATAAGTATTTCGCTGATGTAGGATGTATATTTTTCTCGTTGGGCGCTATTTTTTTCTTTTCTCTATTAATACTCGTACTTTAGATGAAAACCCACTTTCATATCAAAGTGGGTTTTTTTTATTAACTCCAGCCGTCATACCTCTTACGACGAGACAGTAGTAAGGTGAGTATCACTCCTAGCAGAACACCACCTAAGGCGATTGCACCGCCATATGTCAAAAGTTGGTGCTGCTCTCGCTCTACTTTGTTTTGGTTCTGTTGAGCTTCTAGTTCGACTTGCTGATTTAAATCTCTTATTGTTTTCTGCAGTTCGCTATTTTGTGTTTCTAGCGAGTCATAATCATTTTGCAACTGTGGCATTGTTGTTTGCAAAGTTGTCAACTGCTCTTGTGACACAGCAAGCTGCTGAGTCAGATCGTTGACTTGCTGCTTGAGACCCGGATCAGCTGTTACAAACTTAGATTCTACCCAGCCACTACGGTTCTTATCGTCGATAATACGGACAAAGTCATTATTTTGTTCATTCGTAATTGTCACCGCGGTTCCTGCTTCGACGGAGCCTAGTATGCGATAGTTTTTACCTGGACCCGAATGTACGTATAAGTAGAGGTTATCAACGATATAGCCGTTAGGCGTGCTTTGCTGTGCCGTTTGTTCTTGTAGGTTTGCCTCTTCTAAATCTTGTGCATGCAACGTAAGAGGAGTAAAAACAAACAAAAGTGGCAGTGCGAGCTTTTTGAACATTCGCGAGCCTTTATTTTTAAGTTTTATATACAATTATCAAAATAGTATGGATTTAAGTAGCGCTTGGCAAGCGCTTAAAGCACAAACAGGCGCTTTTAGCACATATGTAATCAATCGCTAATTGGTATGTTTGATATATTATTATGTTGATTATGTATTTAGCGCTCTGATTAAGGGAAATCTGGCTAAATTGACCTGCTGATTGGATTGATAGTGACATATATATCTAAGATGATAACACTCTGTAATTTTTAGTGCATTTAGGTCGCTGTAAGAGTAAAAAGATTGCAAATGTGGATACCTTTGTATATTTTGGTTGTTCTCAAATTACAAAGGTAAATCTCGCCCTAATGGACACTGAAATAGAACTGAAGTTTTTGGTTTCAGATAATGAAGTTCCCTTGATCCCGGCTTTAATCACACAATTTGCAAAGCGGGTAAATAATAAGCCAGCAAAAAACCTTCAAAATGCCTACTATGATTCTCCAAGTCGAGAATTGCGCGCATTAGATATCGGTCTGCGTACAAGATGTGCTGATAACAATTGTGAGCAGACGATTAAGCTCTCGGGAGAAGTCGTTGGGGGACTTCATCAACGTCCAGAATATAATTTACCGTTGTCTGGTAATAAACCAGATATTTTTGCTTTTAATGCCAATATCTGGCCAATGGGCATGCGTTTGGAATCAATAGCGCAAAATCTATACCCTATATTTAGCACTAACTTTATTCGCAGAACTTGGCTTATTGAAACCAACAACGGCGGTAAAATTGAGGTTGTTTTAGATAAAGGTGAGATTTCGGCTAGAGGCCAAACAGAACAGATCTGTGAACTAGAAATCGAGTTGGTCGAAGGTGATAGAAGTGACTTGTTTAAGCTGGCCGAACAATTACTCTCTCATATTGGTCTGAGGTTGGGCTTTTATTCGAAAGCGGCAAGGGGTTATCGACTGGCAGATAACTTACCATTGACGGTCGATAAAGCGATTGGTTTCGTGCCGTTGGCCGATGATTGTACTCAGGAGCAAGCACTGATTGCAACAGTGAACTACGCGATTGAGTTTGTACAAAAACACGAACAATGCTATGTCAATGAACCGACGCTAAAAGCGCTGAAGCGAATCATTGATGGAGTACAACTGATCAGGCATGCTTTTTGGTTGTTTGATGACTTCGTTGCGAAGGAGTCAACAGAGTCACTAAAGAAAGAACTTAAATGGCTGTTAGGTGAACTTCAGTGGGTTGAAAGCGCAAGCTATTTAAAAACCTACACGTCCAAGCGTCATGCGTATTACAAACGTATTAATGGTGCACCAGAATTGGCGCAAGTGATCAATGACCTTAAAGATGTACAGCCAACTCCAACTGACTTAGAAGATTTGTTTCACTGTTCTAGATACAACAAGTTGATACTCGATTTAACGCGCTGGTTACTGGAAAAAAGTTGGCGTCAGAATTGGGATCAACAAGCTATAAAAGCTGCGCAAAGTAGTGCAAAGTCGAAAGCTAAAAGAACTTTTGATACAGATTGGAAGAGTTTGCGCAATACCTTTTCTGAAAGCAAATCACTGTCTGTGGGAGAGTATTTGCAGGGTAGGGGAGTGCTAGAAGAGATGCTGCTGAGCGGTAATTGTTTTGGTAGCTTGTATGATTCGCCACAACGGCATGACTTTAGAGCGCCTTGGGTGGACATCGTATTTGGTATTCATGAATTAGAAACATTGCATTACCTAAAACAGTTATGTGAAGGACAAAAAGAGACCTCTTTTGTAGAAATCCTGACTTGGCTTCAACAAAAAGCTGATTTCTTAATCAGCGCGATGGAGCAGAGCCGACATGCTTCGCTTAATTGTGAGCCATACTGGTAGAAGTTGTTTAGTCGGCGCATTAATGTGCGCCGCAACCATGAGCACTGCGAATGGAAGTGAGTCATGGACGTTGTATAAATCTAATGATTGGCTAGAAATTCATTATAAGGAACTACCAAATGGGCTTGCGAAAGTTAAAGGACAAGCTAGGTTAGAAAATACTTCAACGAAGTCGGTTATCAATGTGCTTACCGACACTGAGTCTATTCCTGAATGGGTCAGCAATGTGCAATCAGTCACATTATTAGCACAACCTGAATCACATCAATCCCTTGTCCATACTAAGTTGAATCTTCCTTGGCCTGTTGCAGATAGAGAGATGCTCACACTGTCCTGCTTTAGCCAATTAGGCGAACATCAATATATTTTGAAAGTACGTTCTGTAGAAACTAAAAGTGGGACTATGTCACGTTTGCAAATCACAGACATAGATATCAATTGGGTATTTTTAGAAGTTTCCTCCGGCCTGAACATCACTTATATAGCGCAGGCCAAGCTCAATGGCGCTGTACCAAACTGGATAGCAAATATGGCATCACTCAAAAATACCAAGAGCATGCTAGATTCTTTAAAAATAAGACTGTCTGAAAGCCCTATATTGTTTACTGATTGGACGTTACTTCCCGGTGATTGTGATGGATTTTGAAATAGTGGCGACAGGGTAATTTTCATCTACTACACTAAAATCAAAGCCACCCGATTGTTGACCTATGATAGATATTGATGACAAGGTTCTAGCGGATTTACGATCTGGATTTAATCTCCCTGCTAAGCCTGAGATTTTGCAGAGTTTGCAAAATGAATTAAATCAAGATGAGCCTGAATTAAACCGAGTTGCCGATATCATCTCAATAGATGTAGCTACCTCGGCGGCCGTGTTGAAGGTAATAAACTCGCCGGCGTATGGTATGTCAAGAACCATTACGGACATTAAGCAGGCCGTTATGTTCCTTGGCATGAATTGCATCACTCAAGTAGTGACAGGGCACTTATTGAAAAGCGCGTTTGATCAAAATGATAGCTGTATTTCTTTGCAGCGTTTTTGGGATAGCGCATCTGAAATTTCTCAAGTGGCGATGCTGATCGGTAAGAAAGTTCGCGCACAAACGCCTATTGAAGACTTACAATTACTTGGCCTATTTCACGATGCCGGCATTCCTGCAATGGCAATGAGGTTTGATGATTATGGGGATGTGTTGTCAAAAGCAGCACAGCGACCCGAGCACACGTTAATGCAGTATGAAGAGCAACAGTATCCAACTAACCACACAGTAGTGGGATATTACTTAGCGAGCTCTTGGCATTTACCAAAACGTGTTTGCCAAATTATTTTACGTCATCACGATGCGATGTTCTTTCAAGACAGCGAATCAGAATTAGAAAAACAGACTATGGCGATTCTAAAACTTGCAGAAAATTTTACGTTCGAAATAAAGCATTTCAGAAGTTGTGCGGATTGGTATGCGTTTCGAGATGATGTGATGCTGTCTTTGGATTTAAGTGATGATGATTATACCGATATAAAAGAAGACGTTGAGGAATTTCTGATAGGTTAAAAATACATTGAGGTTGAGAAAGTTAATAAAAAAGGCGCTAAAAAGCTGTCTCTTGATCACAAGTCTGATCCAAGAGACTTAGCTAAATCGT
>NZ_AUXT01000204.1 GCF_001625595.1 Pseudoalteromonas luteoviolacea NCIMB 1942 | reverse complement strand
CAAAGCCAAGACAACATGGAAAGACTGGTAACCATTAATGGTTTTATAGCGACACGAATATGACAACTAGGGCGAGCATCAGTTAAAGTGATATGGCAAGGATGGCTCAAATTACAAGCCATCCTTGAGGGCTACGATTTAGCAAAGTCTCTTGAGTCAGACTTGTGATTAAGAGAAATGCTATTTGCAGCCTTTTCCAAAAATAAAGCGTCCGCTTTATATGCTTATTATAAAATGTGGTTGTACTGTAAGCCAAACACAGATGCATGGCCTTTAGACTTAAAACCCCACTCACTTCCAGCGTTATCTTTCTCAATAAAGCGCTGCGTTTTACCACGAATAATACTGATGCCAAAATCAATACTGGCCACTTTACTCATTTGGTACTCTGCACCAAACGCATACCAAGTTCGATCGGTATCAGGAATGGAAATAGACATATGATTTTCGTCAGCAGGCGACTCATCATACGCAAAACCTGCGCGTAACTTTAATGAGTCATTCCATTGATAATCAGTGCCAACCGAATATCGAAGTGCATTACTAAAATTTTCATCTTTGCTAAATACCGTACCTACGTTGTCCACCTGAGCGGATAACGTCTGGAAACTATTCCAGCCAGTCCACAAAATGCTATAATGCAAAGTCGATTTCGTATTCAATTTGTGAGAACCAGACACTTCTGCAATTGCCGGCAACGTAATAGCAACGCTACCAGGTAGCTGCTTGCCTGCCGTTCCATTGAATGGTGCAGCCGCAGGTAATTGGTTACTGAAAGTTCCCTCAAAAGTAATATCTGTTTCACTGCGATAGTGAAAACCGAATCGATTATCAGCATCAATGTTGTACACAACACCTACATTCCAGCCAAAGCCTGAATCATCACCTTCTAAATCAACAACCTCAGTTTCTTTTGGTAAACCTAGGTTATTTGCCCCCAAGTTACGAATAATTTTCGCATCAGCGTATACATGGTTTAACCCAAAAGCTACACTCCACTGCTCGTCCACTTGATAAGAAGCTGCCACACCGGTGTTGATGGTTACTATTTCTGTTTCACCTGCAATCTGACCCGCAACATAGCCAGCATCAAACTCTGTTGCAAGACCAAACTGAGAGTATATGCCGCCGCCAACCGACCAATTTTCATCGATAGAGGTGGTCACAAAAGCACTAGGTACAACAGCACTAGGCGCAATGGTGCTACTGTCCAAAGCCGAGGCCGGCACCCCGTTATTAGTGCTTGTACCTTGCAGACTAACATCTGGCTTTACATACATAGCTGCAACACTCAGTTGTGTGCCTTCGAGCTTGTTCATCAGAGCTGGGTTTCTAGAGACCACCGAAGCATCATCTGCCACACTGGCTTCGCCTGCATAGGCGCGACCCAATCCAGAAACGTTTTGCTCTGCTAATTGAAATGCGGCAGCTAGACTTTGTGATGATGCCATCAACACACAAGTACCCAATAACGCAACAACAACTTTATTCATTAATAACCCTTAAATCAAAAATACAATAAATATGTTGCGCGACACAGTACATAATTAAGAGCTAAAAATCTCCACAGTTATGGCTTTTAGCAGCCTGTTTGAGCAAAATGAAATCATTTAGTTACTTTTGATAACAAAGCAGACCAGTATTTATACAAACAACACCACCACTACAAATGAGACTGATTCTCAATATCATTGAACCATTCCAAAGTTTCGCTTATACTGTTCGCCATTACTTTGAGGGAGATGATTATGATAGTGTTGTTGATATTGGCAGCGCTGCTATTTTCTGGGGTCAGTGTTTTCTGCCTGTGTAAAGCAAATTACTGTGCTTGCCAACGTGCAGGGCAATGTGACAACCCAGTGAATCATTATTGGCTTGGTGCCATTATGGCTGCACTCGCGGCGCTGGCATGTTGTTGTATCGCGCTGCACAGCGAAAAAGGCACTTTGATGTGGATAGTACTCATGTCAAGCTGTCTTGCTGGTGCTTTACTTTCTGCTAAAGTACAGAGACTAAAAAGGTGCAAGCAAGCTAAACAAGCAAATTCTCTTGTAACAGACGGGATAAATTGATCTGATAATCAAGTGGCTTAACATTCGCGATGATTTTAATATCACCGCTGTCATTTAGATCAACATCTTTCATTGTGACGTGATGCATATGTTTAGCATTGTAGAATACTCTGACAACGGGAGCTTTCGGGTTTTCTTTGTTACCAGCCATGACCAAACCAAGACGGTCATTGGTTAACTTCACAATGGTCCCGACAGGATGAATGCCTATACATCGAATAAACTTATGCACAAGTACCTCATCAAACTTATCTTTGTTTGATAACAGAATACGTAGAGCGTGTACCGGTTCAAGCGCTTCCTCAGAACTTTGGTCAGTCGTCAACGTAGCATACTCGTCCACGATTGCCATTACACGAGCTGCCTTACTTAGCTTTTCAGCACTGAGCCCTCTGGGGAATCCACTGCCATCCAAACGTTCATGATGGTTGACTATCATATCGATAACCAATGGCGTGATGCCTTTTTCTTCCTTAACCATGGCCACTGAATACGCCACATGTTTTTGCCAATGTCGTCTTTCATGCTTGGTAAATGGCGTCGCTTTTTCCAAAATGCTTTGCGGTATTTTGCTTTTCCCAATGTCATGGAGCATTGCCGCCATAGCCATTTTAGTTACGGCATGTGGCTTTAACCCCAAGTACTTAGCGAAAATGGTCATCAAAATAGTACAATTGATCATATGGCGCCAGTTAAAGCCTTGCTTGTCCTTTAAACGCGTTAGAATTGCCATGACATTGCTATTTTGAGTAACAGAAGCAACAATCTCTTGGCTAATATCATTGACCAAGTGAAGCTGTAGAGCTTCTCCACCCAAGATATTGCCATACAAAATCTGAAGCTTTTTATTTTGAACTTCAAATTGATTTAAGGCTGCTGCAAACGCTTCAGCTGTTGGCACATTGGTATTTGGCTGTGAAGTTTGCGCTTCACTGTCTTCAACAGTGTTTTGCTCAACACCCGTGTTGCTTGGCACTCGTGGTAACGAGGTTTCCGACTCAGGGAGGTAATGTGCAGGTACGGGGACTTGGCTCTGCTTGATATCAATATTTAATTCAAGTACACCATCAGCTTCCAGCTTTGCTATTATCGCTGAATTACGCACCATCCCTCGTGACTTTAGCTTTACATCTGCGTCAGATTTTAACTTGTGGACGCTGTCCACAAACATACCTGGCACAAGTTCATTAATAGGGATTGTCGCGTGCATAGTTCCTAAGTGAAGCTTTTTTACTCAAACCGCAATAATATGCATAGTTACGACTAAATTGTCTACTACTAGATAAAAATACAAGAATAAAGGATTAGAATTTGTGAGAGAGAAATCCATTTCTTTCTATCGCATTGAGAATGCGTTTTGATTAGTCTTGGAAGTAGGTGCCCCAACCGTCGTACTCAACCCCAGTTTGAGTCGCAACAGCCACAAGCTTTGTTACATCTTCCATAATCACTTCTGCGTTAAGCTCTGCTTCAACAACAATATCAAATCCCCAGATCTTACAGCCATCTTCCAACTCTAACTCAGCTGGCTCCTCAACATCATAACCAAGCTTAAATGCTGCTAACGCGGCTTCTTCTAATTTGTCAAAGTCTTCACATACAAAGTGGTGCTCAACCTCGTATAACTTTTCAGGGTTAGAGCCATCTTCAAGTAATGACTCTACAATATCTTCACTGATCTCTTGCCAATTTTCCATCAGCTTATTCACCTTTATCTAATTGTGCGATTCTGCCAGCCATTTTAGCATGAATGTTATTTGCATGCTCTCTTGCAGATACATCTGCTGACAACTCTATCGGTGCCAGTATAGAAATATACACTTTGCCATTATCCCAACGATTCAATTTGATTTTGTTTTGGGTAGAACTCATGCACACAGGAATGATAGGCACTTGTGCACTTTTCGCAGCGTGAAAAGCTCCCGTTTTAAATGGTAAAAGTCCACGGTCATAGCTACGCGTTCCTTCTGGAAACATCCAAAGAGATAGGCCTTTTTGTTTAATTTTTTGTACTGCCCTATCCAGTGTGCCAACCGCTTTTGAACGATTTGCTCTATCAATTAGAATGTTGCCTGATAACCAGTAAAGCTGACCAAAAAATGGGATCCACTTCAGACTCTTTTTACCCATGCTCACTGTGTTTTGAGGGACTACAGCTGGCAAAGTGAACAAGTCATAGTTATTTTGATGATTAGCCACATACAATGCTGGCCCAATATCTTTTACTTCAGGCGCCCTATCAATCACCAACTCGACACCAATAACTCTCGCCATTGAACCAAACCAAGACGCAATCACATGTACATTGTTGCGATGAAACGGCCTGATAATACATAATGCTAACCCAAAGACACAACTAAAAATAATAAACATGGCCATTGCCACGATACGCAATAAAGCTAACAAATTCCGAGCTCCTATATCTTGAGCTGTGCATTATAATCAAATAAGCGTACACTTGTAAGCTCAATTTTTTATGACACAAAAAAATACCGCCCATTATGGAGCGGTATTTATTTTAATTTGTTTTGACAATTAGCTCATTGCTGCTTGCAGCTTTTTCATTGCCGACTTCTCTAGCTGACGAACGCGCTCAGCAGATACACCGTACTTGTCGGCTAAGTCTTGCAATGTTGCTTTATCTTCTGCTAACCACCTTGCAGCCACGATGTCTTGCGAGCGCTCATCCAGCGTTTTCATTGCTGCAAGTAAACGATTTTGCGACTGCTCTTGCCATTGTTCTTCTTCAATCACTTCGGCCAAATCACTGTTAGTATCTGTAAGGTATTGTACAGGCGAGAAACTAGTGCTAGTGCTGTTATCATCTTCATCAGCACCTAAATCAAAGCCCATGTCCTGACCGCTCATGCGAGATTCCATTTCACGAACTTCTTTTTCACTCACACCTAGCTCGGTCGCTACAGTGGTTACTTCTTCTTGGTTGAACCAACCTAAACGCTTTTTGTTTTTACGCAAGTTAAAAAATAGTTTGCGCTGAGCTTTAGTTGTCGCGACTTTAACAATGCGCCAATTCTTTAATACATATTCGTGAATTTCAGCTTTGATCCAGTGCACAGCAAATGATACCAGCCTTACGCCTACCGTAGGGTTGAAACGCTTAACGGCTTTCATCAGTCCGATATTGCCTTCTTGGATCAAATCAGCTTGCGGAAGTCCATATCCTGAATAACTTTTCGCAATATGGGCTACGAATCTGAGGTGAGACATAATGAGCTGCTTAGCAGCATCAAGATCGCCATTTTCATGAAGACGCGTCGCAAGTTTATGCTCTTTTTCAGCGTCTAGCATTGGGATCGTACTAACAGCCTGCAAATATCCTTCAATACTCGCGCTTTGCTGCCCAGCTGTTAATGCCATTGCATATATGTCTTTACTCATTTTTCACCTCAGTGATAAATCTTTAGTTAATTTTAGCACTCTAACCTTTAGAGTGCTAACTGCAATCTACTACTTTTTAAGACTAAAAATCAAGCTTTTTATTATCCCGTTATAAAAAATAAATAAACCATTGATTTTTATAGACTAATATAGTCGAATTTAATGCAAGATGAATGGGGAGCAGGCCTTTGTTCCAAAAGACCTGCTAAAACTGACAGGTTAAACTTTTTCAGGTTCAATCTCGCGAATATATTTTCGCACAGATAAATAAGACCCAATGAAGCCGAGCGAGATAGCTAACAGCAACAAAAGCATCAACTCAGATAAATCTAAGCCTTCTAACACAAAACTACTTTGATAAACTCCCACAACCAAAGAAACAGCGGACTCTAGCCACCACAGCATGAGCGTGACACAAATAAAGGCAACTAAGCCGCCAACTATGCCATACCATATACCAGTCCACAAAAAAGGCGTATGGATAAAGGTGTTCGTCGCACCAACCAATTTCAGAACTTGGATCTCTTCCTTTTTATCCATAATAGACAATCTAATCGTATTACCAATTATGAGCACAACGGCACTGAGCAATAGTACCCCCACCGTAAACACACTTTCTTTGAGTAAACCTAGTAGCGCATTAAGCCTCTCAAGCCACTCAATATCTAACTTACCAAACTCTACTTCTCGTTCTTGTTCAAGCTTCTCTAGGAGTGCCTGAGCACTATCAGCACCACGATGACGCTTTGTTGGTGTTACAAGCACAACGCTAGGCAAGGGGTTTTCTTCTAAGTAATTCAAGGCTTGGCCAAAACCAGAGATTTGCTTGAATTCATCCAATGCTTGCGCCTGTGAAATAAAACTCACAGATTCAACTTCTGGATACAGGCCTAAACGCGTTACCAAAGTTTGTGTTTCCTGCTCGCTAATACTTTCTTTGACAAAAAGTGAGATTTCAGCAGCTTCTTGAAAACCACTACTTACTTTCTGTACATTCTTGACAACGACATAAAGCGTTGTAGGTAATGTAAGGCTTAACCCTAGTACTAAAATTGTCATCAACGATGCCATTGGCGTGCGCCACATTTCGCCAAGGCTATGCACGCCATGACGAAATAAGGTAAGAACAAAAAAGTACAGTTTTAGGAAGGTGGATTTTTCTTGACTATTAGCTTGATTGCCGCGTCCTTTAAATAATAGACTCATGAGTGCCCTCCCAGGTAGTCACCTTTTAATGGGTCAATCGCGAGTGGATCTTGCAGCATTCGGCCATGCTCTAATGTTAAACTTCTGTACTTCATTCGCGCTATGAGGCCCAGATCATGGGTAGCAATGAGTACAGATGTACCATGACGATTAAAATCTTCAAACAAAGTCAGGATTTCCATCGACAATTCAGGGTCTAAGTTACCTGTAGGCTCATCTGCCAATAACAAAGGCGGCGAATTAACGATGGCGCGAGCGATGCCAACACGTTGCTGCTCACCGCCAGACAAAGTACTGGGCTGGCATTTTATTTTATCTAATAGCCCTACCTTATCCAACGCTGCATGTACGCGTTTTGTAATATGTTTTCGGTGAGTCCCCTCTATTACAAGTGGTAGCGCCACATTATCGAAGACATTGTAACGCTCAAGCAGGCGATGATTTTGAAATATGATACCGATATCACGACGAACAAAAGGGACTTGACGATTCGAAATGTGATTGAGATCAACGTCATTAATTGACACTTTCCCTGCTGATGGTCTTTCCATCAAGCTGATTAACTTTAATAGAGTACTTTTTCCAGCACCACTATGCCCAGTTAAAAAAGCCAATTCTCCTTTGCCGAGCTCAAAACTTACTTTTTCGAGGGCTCTATGACCTCCTGGATAAGTTTTACTAACTTGATCAAATTTAATCATACCTAACCCGAAAAATGCCTGTATTCATTCCCTAACTAAAAAGCGCCTTCTTCAAAAGGCGCTTTTACGATGTTGTTAATTTTTATGTTCGTCTTCTTGGCTAAATAGCGCTTCTATAAAGTCTTGACTCTTAAACGTTCTCAAGTCGTCAATACCTTCACCCACACCAATATAACGAATTGGGATCTTGAATTGGTCTGCTACTGCGAAGATAACACCACCTTTTGCCGTACCATCCAGTTTAGTCAACGAGATCCCCGTTAAGCCAACGGCTTGATCAAATAGTTTAACCTGACTAATAGCATTTTGCCCCGTGCCAGCGTCAATCGTAAGCATGACTTCATGCGGTGCTTCAGGGTCAAGTTTCTTCATAACTCGCGCAATTTTTTCTAGCTCTTGCATCAAGTTGTCTTTGTTTTGAAGGCGTCCAGCTGTATCAGCAATGAGTATATCTACATTTCTTGCTTGTGCCGCTTGAAAGGCATCAAATACAACTGAGGCACTGTCAGCCCCTGTGTGCTGTGCTACAACAGGAATTTCATTACGCTCACCCCAAACTTGAAGCTGCTCAACAGCGGCAGCCCTGAAAGTATCACCCGCAGCCAGCATTACTGATTTACCTTGCGCTTGGAATTGTTTCGCCATTTTACCAATAGTCGTTGTTTTACCAACACCGTTAACACCAACCATCAAGATCACATAAGGCTTTTTGCCCGCATTTATTTCTAACGGCTGCTCCGCATCTTTTAAGATGTCCGCCATTTCACTTTTCATCAGTTCATAAAGGGCATCACCATCTTTAAGCTGCTTGCGATCTGCGGCATCAGTTAGATTATCAATGAGCTTCATGGTTGTATCTACGCCCAAATCAGCCGTTAGTAATTGCGTTTCTAACTCTTCAAATAAATCATCGTCAATTTTTTTGCCTTTGAAGATAGAAGCAAAACCTGACCCTATATTTTCTTTAGTTTTTAGTAAACCTTGTTTTAGACGTGCAAAGAAGCCCTTTTTCTTCGGCTTCTCTTGCTCTTTGGCTAGACGCTCT
>NZ_AUXT01000203.1 GCF_001625595.1 Pseudoalteromonas luteoviolacea NCIMB 1942 | reverse complement strand
CTTAAAGTGATGGCGAATGCTTTCTCTCCAGGCAATACACCCAAGCGTTTAGCTGCATTTAGAGAAGTACTCTTTAAAGAAAAACGCCCTAGGCCAAGTAGACCTAGGGTCGTTAAGATGAATAAATGCCGTTACCCTGTTAATCGCAAAGCTGCTCCTCTAAAGTGAACAGCATTGCACAGTTAATGTGGCCTTTTTTGTTTCAAAATGATGACAAGACTGTATAATGAGAATTGTTATCAATAATAAAGATTTGAGGATAGTATGTATAAACAGCTAGGAATTGCATGTGCTGCTTTGGCACTTTTTGCATGTTCAGAAAAAGAAAGCGCGCAAACTACTCAGCCAGAGAAAAAAGCACCAGTTACCGAGAATGCATTAAGCCAGTATAAAACGCAGGCGAAAGCACTTTTAGCGAATATCAGAGAGCAAAAGTCTGCACCTGAACTTGAGAAGGAGTCTGCAAACTTGGTTGCAACTTCACGCAGTGTACTTTCTGATTTCGTCATTAAGTACCCTCAATGTAAGGACTATTTAGACGCACTAGATAAAGCAGCTGACTTGATCCCTTCTTTACCACTAGAAGAGATTGAAAGTGGTTATCATGAAGATGGCAAGCTGCCTAAGTATAGCGATCCTGTGTGTTACCACGCGAAAGACTTGTTAGTACACCCTGCTACAGTGCAAGCAATTGCAAAATTAGGTTTTACCGAAAATGCTCAGTATCAAGATGCTGAGCTAGAAATTGTTGAAGTTATCGCTCATTTCGACCAAGTTGAAAGATCGTTAAATTAAATTCTTAAGGTGAGGGCATAGCTCTCACCTAGCCTCCATATTTTCACCACTGTTTTAAGTGACCATGCATATTTTTCATTTCCATAATTGGTAAATTCCATCTGATTGCAATCTAATTGTCATAAATTCTTGATAATTTGGCTGATTATTGAACACTTTAATTTGATTGGCTGTACCTGTGGATCCTATAAAATCCATGTTGGATGACATTCTCAGCAACGATGCTGTGTATCCAATGTTTCAACCTATTTTTGATCTTGCAAAAGAAAAGATCCTTGGTTTTGAGGCTTTAAGCCGCGGGAGTTTAGATAACGACCTTGTTCAGCCAGATAAAATGTTTGCTGCAGCCAGTAAGTATGACCGACTTTCTGAACTTGAGCTGCTGTGCCGTAAAAAAGCGATAGAGCAGTTTGCTCGGCTTAATCTGCCCGGTAAATTATTCCTTAACGTTAGCCCTAAGGCTTTACTTGATCCTCGTCACCCTAAAGGCGAAACTCTGCATCTAATTGAGGAGGCAGGTCTAAACTGCAACCGGGTTGTAATTGAAGTCACAGAGCAAGATAAAGTGGACGATGGCTTTTTACTTTTGAAGACTATCTCTCACTATCGTCAGCTTGGCTTTAAGATCGCGATAGATGATTTAGGAGCAGGGTATTCAGGGCTTAAGCAGTGGTCAGAACTCTGCCCTGACTTTGTTAAAGTGGACCGATACTTTATCGATTACTGTGATCAAAGTATTGTTAAGCGCGAATTCCTAAAGTCCATCATAGATCTTGCTAAAGCGACTAATACTGCGGTGATTGCAGAGGGGATCGAACGAGAAGAAGAGCTTCGTTTACTCAAAAAGCTCGGAATTGTTAATGCTCAGGGCTTTTTGCTCGCGAAGCCAAGCTGTCAGCCTAATGATGTAATTAACAACATAAATGACAAACCCACTCAGCTAAACCAAGCTACATCTCCAACGAGCCAGTTTGAGCAGTCTATGGCAATAGGGTGGTTAGCGATGGATGTAACCGCAATACATACCAATACACAGTGTTTGGATGCTCACAGGCGGTTCGAGCAGAACAAACAGCTTATGAGCATTGCCGTGCTAAATGATAACAGGCAGCCCGTAGGTCTGTTGCACCGAGATCAGCTCACCGAAGTGTTTGCTTCCCCATACGGCCATGCGCTATTTGATAAGAAATCAGTCGTAAAGTTAATGGATAAGCAGCCACTCATTGTTGATGAGCAACAAAAGCTAGATTATGTTAGTCAAATGATCACTGAAAATGAGTTTGATATTCGCCGGCATATTGTCATTACTAAAGAAGGTGGGTACCTCGGGTTGGCGCCACTTAGGGACATTTTAAAACACATTACTGAAGAAAAGATTCGTCATGCGCAACATGCTAACCCACTGACTATGTTACCAGGTAACGTTGCTATAAATGAAGCGATAGAGCAGCGCTTGAAAGCCAAGCATGAATTCTCTCTAGGTTACATAGACCTAAACCATTTTAAACAGTTTAATGATTTATATGGCTACGCAAGTGGTGACAGTGTGATCAAATTGCTAGCCGATGTCACATTGGAAGTATGTAAGCAGAGTCAGTGTTTTGTGGGTCATATTGGCGGTGATGATTTTATGGTGGTG
Source organism: Pseudoalteromonas luteoviolacea NCIMB 1942 (assembly GCF_001625595.1). Lineage (GTDB taxonomy): Bacteria > Pseudomonadota > Gammaproteobacteria > Enterobacterales > Alteromonadaceae > Pseudoalteromonas > Pseudoalteromonas luteoviolacea_A. Next base: position 26,253 of record NZ_AUXT01000203.1, on the reverse strand, counting down.
TTCGATGGCACAGATGCAGAGTCTCTTTGTCATCAGGTTATCGAGCTGTTCGAAGCGCGTTCAAAGTCGTTGTTTACGCCTGAGCATGTAACGGCAGGTGGTTATTGGGCGACTAATCGTGAAGGGCAAAAACAGTTTGTCCCGCTACTGACTTTATCAATAGGGTTAGTAAGTCCTGATGTACATTCTTGCCATAACAGCCATCAAGTAGCTGCATTGGCAACTGACGCCAAAAAAGAAGCAAAGCGTTATAGAAACAGCTACTTATTTGTTTGTAATCGACGCAAGCCGACTGCGCCAATGGTTAGGCTAGAGGTAGCAGCAAACCTTCCCTAAATGAGTGGTGTGTAAAGAAGCAGTTTTTAAGGAGATAAATTTCTCTGATCGAATGCTGCTATCGACACAGAGTGAACCCTTATTGCTTTATGAATATAAATTGGGAAATATATATACTTAAGGCGAAGAGAAATTCTCAGAAAGTTTGTATATATTGATTTATAACACAGCAACTAGCATGTCCACGGGGCTTTAGGGAGTCGCTATCATGATGAAGGTATTTATGTCTGTATGTTTGATTGTCTTCACTTGGGGTGCATTAGCTGTCGATAGTAAACCAGTTATTTATGTGGCCAAAGAGCAGAGACCGCTTTATGACCGTGACTTGTTTCTGTACGAATTACTCCAGCAGGCTTTGCAAGCGGCAGAATACGACGTCAATATTGAGCATGTAAAAGTCCACCCACATCAACAGCGAACTTTGATGGCGCTTGGTAAAGAGCGTGTTGATTTACACTGGAGCATGACTAGCCCAGCCCGAGAAAAGCTCGCTATTGCAGTCAAGTTTCCGTTATTTGATGGGCTGATTGGCAAGCGTGTTTTGATTATTCACAAGGCGCATTATGAGCGGTTTAAATCGGTAACTAAACTCGAACAATTACGTCGCTTTACAGCTGTTCAAGGTCACGACTGGCCTGATACTAAAATCCTTGCTAGTAATGGCCTTGATGTAAAACCAATTGCCAACTATCAAGCTATGTTTGACATGGTGCTTACCAAAAAAGCGGACTATTTCCCTCGCTCTATTGTTGAAGCGCAATCTGAACTAAATAGTCAAAATAACCCCGCCTTGATGATTGTGCCAGACTACTACTTGTTTTACCCCGCACGATTCTACTTTTTTGTTAATAGAGGCCACCCTGAGCTGGCAACTAAATTAGAGGTCGGGCTTACGAAAATGAAGGAAAGTGGCGCTTATCATGCCTTACTTTCCCGCTATTTTGATATTGAAATGCTGTCCAGTAGCCATATGTTGCCACTGAACAACCCTTTCTATTAAGGTTATTTTGTTCGCCGAATTGAAGGGGCTTTAAAGTCATATGCCTCTTTGTAACTAAGGAATGTTAGGACCACTAACACACCGCAAAACATGGAGTAATTTAGGTAGCCTGTAACATCAAAAGCGTAATAGAAGAAGGTTATATCATACCCCTTACCGTTACGCATATAGTTTTCTATGAGAGCGAAAAAGCTGATCGCCGCACTGATAAGGCATAACCAAGGCAAGACGCTGTCAGCAAAGGTGTATCTGATTTTATGTTTTGGAAAGAGTTTTTTGGATATCTCGACTCTGTAGGTCAATGGCACTAATATCATGAGCTCTTTGACCAAATGGATACCATAAATCAAACTATTTTGAATGAGCCGATCACCGGGTTCAGATACTAGGCTAATAAGGCCTGTGGTGAATATAATATTTTCAAATAAAACGGGCATCATTGCTAAAAAGGAGATGGAACATATATTAACGTCTCTGAGCCGATGACCAATTAAAAATACGAGAGATACGATAGAAATATACGCGAGAAAAAAGAAGTATGTCGCGTCTTGGATAATAAAGATCACTACTACCATTACAACATACGGTAGTAGTAAATCTTTGAATGCAAAATGTTTTGCCATAAATAATACTTTACTGAGAAATAAACAAAAGGGTTTACGTTGTTAAGGCTTAACAACGGGTTTAGTGTGCTTTCGCTTATTCCTCTGGAGACCGTAGTCATTTGAAAAAGGGTCTGCTGGACCTAATAAACCAGAGCCGCCTAAAATTAAACGGCATTGTTTCTTAGCAATCATCTTCATAGTGATTATCCTTATTTCATTGTTGTCTAGTCAGCTATTGAATGTCGAACATTCTTTAGTTTCCAATGGCAATAGGCACAACGCAAAGCCTTACTGCTTAACCAGTGAAGAAACGTCACCAAAACAGTAGTCATAAAGAACCAAAATATCAATTTTTGGTAGTACTTAAAGTCTGTGTTTCTGTGGGTGACTCAATGAATTTAACACCAAATAATTTGGAGTTAAACATTTTTTTTACAAAAAAATAAGATGCTAAATTCAGGCCAATTTGTGAAAAAAATTACCCAAAAAAACAGGGGAGCTTAAATCCTATTTTTTTTTGTAAAGTATTGTTTGGTAATGCATTGATATTAAAGCTTAAATTTAGCCATTTCAGACTCTAATTGAGTCGCTAAGGCCTTGATACTGTCGGTCGCGGTATGTGCCTGTTGAGACACATTAGCAGTTTGAGATGCGGTATCTGAAATCGTCACAACTCTTTGCGCTGTATCTTCACCAGCGGCTAACTGCTCTTTAGCTGCTAAAGCAATCTGGTCACTCATTTGAGAGATGGCACTAAGTGAACTAGCAACACTACGAAGCGCTTCACTGGCTTCGCTAGACATGGTGACGGTTTTTTCACTGGTGGCAATACTCAAAGAAACAGAGGATTTTGCTTCTTGTGTGGCAGATTGCAAGTTACCTATCATGGTATGAATTTCCTCAGTGCTTGACTGAGTTCGCTGAGCAAGCTGACGCACTTCATCCGCGACCACCGCGAATCCACGCCCTTGCTCTCCTGCACGAGCTGCTTCAATAGCCGCATTGAGAGCCAGTAAATTTGTCTGCTCAGCAATACTCTGGATGACACTCAGTACATTCGCAATATTATTTACTTCTTCATCGAGTGCCTGAATGTTATTACCTGCACTGTCTATTTGTTGTTCTAGAAGGGCGATTGCTTCCGAAGCATCACTGGTTAAGCGGTCTGCATTTTGACCTTGGTTTTCCGCCTCTTGTACTGAAAAAGCAGCTTGTTCAGCATGTTCAACAACCGTTTGCGCTGACGCCGTTAACTCAGTAATAGCAGAAGCGACCATTTGTGTTTCTTCACTCAGGCTTAGCGTTAAATTCTCCAACTCAGTTGAGCGCGCTTCGCCATCATAACTTTGTTCTTTTAAGGTATCACTGACAGTCATCAGGCCGCTGACAACCCCTTTAAGGCCATCTTGCATATAGCGCATTGCAGCCATAATACTGTAATCCTTCGCAGTCGAAGTATCTATTAGAGAGGTCAAATTACCCTGAGACACTTGTCTAACAATCGCAAGCACGTCATTGAGCTCCGCACCTAACTTATTTGATAGTGACAAGCCATATCTAGCAATAGCGAATGTGAGGGCTACGGCAATAATAAGAGATAAAGACAGTAGCCAACTTGCCGTTTCCCAATATCGAGCATCCACTTCTTTGTAACTGATCCCTGTGCCGACATACCAGCCAAAGACAAGGGTTTTCTGTACAACAGAAGTTAAATCGACAACTTCACCATTACGCTCTGAGGTCCAGTGATAGGTAATAATTTGATTGGTCCTATTGCCAACTTGTCTTTCTACTAGACGACCAATGCTATTACCATTGGCATCTTTGAAATCATTAAAGCTAGTGCCGTGTAGTTGTGGGTCATGCGGTGCAGCAACAAAATCGAGGTTACTGTCGACGACATACACATACTCGGAGTCGTGATATTTATTGTCTCGTAGAATCTTAGCGGCAAGTCGCTTGGCTTCTTGCTCAGAAAGCTCCCCAGATTGTACAAATTGCTCGAATTGCTCAACAATATTTACCGTGCTTTTCATAAGTTGATTAATTCGAGCAATATTATCTGTTTCACTGGCATGGCGCAGTGACTGTAGTCCCAATACAGCAACCAGGATAAGTGCGATAAAAATGGCTGCCGCAAATAGGATTATTTTTAGTCTTAAAGTCAGGGTCGAAAACACAATTTGCACCTTAACAGAGATCTAGTTAAATGATTATGGAACTCCACTTTTATGATTTATCATGTTTAAGCGGAGTATGTAAGTAGCCCATTACTGTATATGAATAAAAATTAGATGATTTTTCCTCATATGACGACTTTCCTCCCCATTACATTGCATTGATTATGCTTATTTCCTGCTCCGTGAGTGGTCGATATTGGCCTGCAGATAAGCCGCTATCTAACGCAATGCCTCCTACCTTTTCTCTATGTAATTCAATGACATGGTTGTCAACTGCTGCAAGCATACGCTTAACTTGGTGGTATTTCCCTTCACAGATAGACAGCCTCAACGCATATTTATCTAAGGGCTCAGCTTGAGCCGGTTGAGTGAGCTGCTTTTCGTTGTGTAAAGCCACACCTTCGCGCAATTTTTTTAGTGCTTCTTCTGTTATTATTTCTTTCGTTTCAACAAGGTAAGTCTTGAATTTTTGCTTCTTAGGCGAAGTGATTTGGTGTGACCAATCACCATCATTGGTGATAAGAACTAAACCGGTTGTATCAATGTCTAGTCGACCAGCAATATGAAAATCTTTTAAGTTAGGCTCATCTAAAAGATCAAAAACAGTTGGATGTAAGTCGTCCTGATTGGCACATACGTAGCCTTGGGGTTTATGCAACATGAAATATCTTTTACCTAAGTATTTCAAGGTCTTATCGTTTATTTTTATTTCGTCGGTCGCCGCGATTTGCAGTTCATTTCTTTTACACACAAGACCGTTTACAGTGACATTGCCTTTTTTAATTAACGACTTTACTTTGGTGCGCGGTAGCTCACCAATATTACTTACAAACTTGTCTAAACGGCATGGGAATTTCATAGTATTTCTCAGATGATATGTTATAAAAAAGTATTAATTATAAAATATTTAATTTTTTCGATAAATAGTCGGATCTAAATCGTAAGGATGAACGCTTAAACTGACACCATCGGACAAAATGTGTTGCAGCTCAGACAACACCAGCTCACTTAAAATTTGCTTTTGCGATTGAGTCCGTCCCTCTAGCAAATGTATTTGAACGTGGACAAAGTCTTCTCTGTCATCGCCAAGCAAACAGGCTTGGTATTCTATTAGTCTGGTTTTAATTGTGGTTATGTCAAATAGCTTTGAATCAATGACACTCTGATATACAGAGGACAGGAGCTTAGACAAGCAGACATCAAGTGTCTTCGAATGTTCTATGATGATATGCGGCATGGTAGGTACAGCGTATTATATTACAGAGCTATATAATAAAGGGGTTCTGAAGGAAAGCCAACACAGCAAAAATAGCTAAACCGATGATCAAAAGTTAAATAATGTTACACTGCTTTTAATTCATTTAATCAGTCAGGCAGCTTGCTTTAATTGAAGGCTCCTTGATAAGGTGTTGCTGTTTATCTAAGAGGTCGTGTTGGATTGAATATGTTATCTATTTTTAAGTCAAAGCCACTATTAGAAGAGGTTGAATCTCAATCTATACTAGATTTGTTTTTGTGGGCAGTTGAGCATTTCGACAGCGATTATTTCTTACAAAAAACACCAATAGTGCAACCTACAGAGCAGTTTTTCCCCGACCGAGTAACTAGTGTCGAAGAGATGGCTAGCTCGGTTTTTGAGCGTGTAAGAAGTTATGCAGGTCTAACACAGTGGCCGATTCAATTGACTTCGCCTCAACTTATGTCCATGCAGCAGACATTTCCCCATTTTTCTTTTGCAAACGGCCTGAGAGGGGAAAACATTGAACTTATTCAAGCACCGCTTCAAGCTGTCTCTGTGTCTTATAATCCGAATCAAATTAATCAACCTCAAGACTTAGTTGCAAGTATGGCTGGTAGTATGGCTTTAATGCTTATCCATCATGTAGGCAAGTTACCACCGGGCGGTCAGCAAAACTTAGCTGTTGCAGCGGATGTTGTGGCGATTTATATGGGATTTGGCACAATGCTGTGCAATACCGCATATCATTTTAGAGGGGGGTGTGGTTCTTGCTATAACCCTTACGCTAATCGCCAAGCGGCACTAAGTGAACAGGAAAGTGTATTCTTACATGCCCTTGTGTGTCACTTTAAGCCCAATAGTCAAGGAGGTAAACATTTAAAGCCTCACTTAAAAAGCATGTATAAGAAGGCAGAAAAGCAGTTAAAGCAGATTTTGCATACGAGCCCAGATCCGATCTTATTGGCACTAGAGGAACGTAGCGGTGCTTGAATACTTAGATGAGTTTATTATTATTGCATTGGCGCATTTCTTTGCCGTGGCGAGCCCAGGTCCAGATTTTGCGATAGTGTTGAAGCAGAGTGTACAGCAAGGCCGCAAAAACGCGTTGTTCACTAGCGCTGGTGTAGGGCTCGGAATTTTTGTACATGTCAGTTACTGTCTACTTGGCGTGGCGCTCCTTCTATCTCAATCACCTGAATTATTCAATGTGTTTAAATATCTAGCTGGTGCATACTTGGCGTACATGGGCATACAGGCGTTACGTTCGGCTAAACCGCCTCAAGGGCAAAAAGAAGCACATGCACAGCGTGTCTCTGAGTCTAACTGGAAGGCGTTGCAAAGAGGTTTTTTAGTAAATGCCCTTAATCCAAAAGCAACGTTGTTTTTCTTATCATTGTTTACACTCATGATTGACCCAGAAACCCCTCAGCAGGTACAAATTTTTTATGGTGTCTATATGGCTTTGGCTACGTGGATCTGGTTCTCAATTCTCTCGGTTATTTTATCCAAAAATTCAGTTCGGCATTTCTTTTATCGTGCAGGACACTGGTTTGACCGAGGAATTGGAGTGATATTGATATTGTTGGCCTTAAGAGTGGTAGTTTAGGGCCTACACATGAATACAATGGTACATTACTACTTCGCTTACGGGTCTAACTTGTCCACGAGACGTTTGTTCATAAGGTTGCCGCACGCACAGTGTCGAGGCGTTGCTGAGCTGAAAGGGCATGAATTAACATTTAATATGTTGAGCAAGGATGGATCGGCAAAATGTGACATTACACGCACCGAGGCAGTATCTAGTCGGGTTTTGGGTGTGATTTACACGCTTTCATCAGAAGAATTAAGTACATTGGATTCGATTGAAGGGGCGCGGTATGACCGTGTGTCGAAGCAGGTAAGGCTTTTAAACGGCGAATTCCTTGAGGCGTATTGCTACATTGCCAATACGTTTCACACTGATCAACTTCCATTTAGCTGGTACAAACAGCATGTACTAATTGGTGCGAGAGAGCACTGTTTTCCTTCAAGTTACATAGATACCATCAATCATCAAACTAGCATGCAAGATCCCGACGTTAAGCGGGAGCAATTGGAATTAGAGATATATAAATAACAAGGCAATATGGAAATGAAGCACACTCTTTGGCGTAAAGCGCTTTTTGTCAGTTCAGCACTACTGATGAGCAGCAATACATTCGCACTTACAGATACTCAGTTAGAAGAAGTAGAAAAGTCAGTTAATATGGCTATGAAGAGCTTTTCGATACCTGGACTTGCAGTTGGTATTGTCAACGATGGAAAAGTGGTAATGGCAAAAGGGTTTGGTGTCAGAAGCTACGGAAAAGAAACGCAGGTGGATGAGCGTACTTTATTTGGCATTGCATCCAATAGTAAAGCGTTTACGGCGGCTGCGTTAGCAATGTTAGTTGAGCAAGGTAAATTTAAGTGGGACGACCCTGTAGTGAAGCATTTGCCCGAGTTTGAGCTCTATAGCAAAGCGCTAACTGAACAAATGACGATACGGGATTTACTGAGTCATCGGAGTGGTCTTGGCCTGGGTGCTGGTGATTTAATGATTTGGCCAGATACTGATAAGTCTGTTGAGGATATTTTAAAAGGCCTGAAATATTTAAAGCCCGTTTCGCAATTTCGTAATGAATACAATTATAACAACCTGATGTTTGTCGTTGCGGGTGAAGTTGTGAGTCGAGTCAGTGGCATCAGCTGGCACGAATTTGTAGAGCAACATATTTTTTCTAAAGTGGGCATGAATGGCTCCTATGCTGCATTTTCTCGAATTCCCCACGCTAATTCAAATTTTGCGACGGGTACCATTGAATATCAAGGCCAATTAGAGGAGTTCATTGGAGACTACCTTGAGGACTTTCGAGGAGCTGGCTCAATAACGTCTAATGTGACTGATATGGCGAAGTGGATGCAGACGCAAATGAATGTTGGTACAACGTCTTCAGGGGAGGTGTTGTTTGGCTCAAAATCGCAGAGCAATATGTGGCATCCACATATTATGCGTGTACCCGAAGAGCAAGCTCTACAGGGTTTTAGACAACACTTTAAAGGGTATGGCTTAGGTTGGTCGTTAGAAAGTTACTTCGGCTATAAAAAAGTAGGCCATGTAGGCGGTATTCTGGGGATGGGCTCTCTGGTAGCAATGATCCCAGAAAAGGGAGTTGGAGTTGTGTTGCTATCTAATCAGCAGGCTTACCCAGCGCTTAGAGCCATTGCTAACGAAGTGTTTGAGCAAGCATTAGATCTAGCGCCTCACAACTGGGTCGCTGACAGTGCTAAAACTTATCATGAAAGTCGAAGTGAAAAATACAGCAAGTTTGGACCAGTTAAACCAAAAAGAAAGAAAAAGGGTCTCTCCGATGATCACTATACAGGTACACTGCGCAGTCCTTGGTATGGTGACGTGATCGTGGAAAAAATAGCAGGTGAATTACGTATCGATTTTACCCATACAGGATTATTAAAAGGCTCGCTACATCACCATGGTGGCCACAGTTTTGTAGTGAAATGGGATGAGAAGTTGCTTGAGGCTGATGCGTATATTCATTTTAAGTTGAACGATAAAGGCCACGTAGAAAGTGCTGAGATGGAATGGGTTAACCCAGAAATTACCGATTTTAGTTTTGATTTTCACGACCTAAATTTAAAAGCTTTCCCCAAGCCTAAAGAATAGGTAAAAGGAATAGAACCAAAGTATCAAGGCTCGTAATAGTAAACTTTGATACACTTGAGCTGGTCTTGAGCAAGGAATTGTTATGCGTACAGCAATCATTAGCCACCCATTCTGTCGAAAGCATAAAATGCACTCTGAACATCCAGAGTGCCCACAGCGGCTGGACGCGATTTCCGATCGTATATTGGCATCTGGGTTGGATATCGCGTTGACTCATTTGAGTGCCCCCAAAGCTGACGTGGCGCATTTTTCTTTGGTGCATGACAGTGAACATATCACACAAGTTATTAACGCAATTCCTGAACAGGGGATTGCGGAGTTAGATGGTGATACTGCGCTGTGTAAAGACTCCTTTAAAGCGATTGAACGGGCGGTTGGTGCAGGTATTTTGGCTGTGGATGAAGTACTAGCAGGACGCCTCGATGCGGCTTTTTGTTCGGTACGCCCGCCAGGTCATCACGCGAGTCAAAATAAGTCTGCAGGATTTTGCGTGTTCAACAATGTGGCCATAGCCGTTGCTTATGCTAAGCAGCAGGGGGTTCAACGGATAGCGATATTAGATATTGATGTGCATCATGGTGATGGTACACAAGCAATTTTTAAGGATAACTCAGACATCCTATTTTGTTCTTTGTTCCAATACCCTTTTTACCCTAATAGTGAAATTGAAAATACTGAAACAGTATTAAATTCTCCTCTACCAGCTGCCAGTGATGGGAATGACTTAAAAGCGCTTTTCTCTCAGCAGTGGTCACCTTTAATTAAGGCATTTAAACCAGAACTTATTTTCATTAGTGCAGGATTTGACGCTCACTTAGAAGATGACATGGGCGGACTTAAGTTTGTCGAGAGTGATTATGCTTGGTTTACCAAAGAAGTTGCTAAACTGAGTCAGGAATTAAACTGTTTGGGCATTATTTCATGCCTAGAAGGTGGCTACGACCTTTCATCTCTAGGTCGCAGCGTCGAGACTCACCTGCGTACACTGGCTGAGTTTTAACTAAAATCCTTTAACAAACTAAATAGCTGGTGTAATTGGGTTATTTGGATTTTGGCGGTACAACACTGTCCTTCTGAAACAAGCTTTTGTTGCACTAATGTAGTTAAAACTGAATGGCTTGGTGCATTTTTACGATTGCCACTTAGGTCGTAGACCTCTTCGTTTGAATTGATATATATCGCTGTTTTTAATTGTTTTTCTGAAAGGTAGAACAAACTATCTTGCAGGGCTTGAACGTTGTCAACGTACTCTATACTTTGGTCGAATATAAGCACTAATGGGTACGATTTAATCATCATAATTTGTTCTCAGTCAAAGTCAGCACTAGGTGGCAAAGTATACTCAAGTTGGTAGTGTAATTGCGAGGAAAGTGCTTATGATGGGTGATTCACGTCAGCTGAAAATAAAAGACGTGTTTTCGACTAATTTACTGTCATGTGACTATTCGACCAGCTTACATGATGCACTCTGTATCATGCAAAAACATAGTATTAGTTCTATTTTTGTCAAAGACAACGAAGAAATTGTTGGCATTTGGACTGAGTCAGATTGCGTCAAACTAGATATTAAAAATGTTCGCATCATGGAGTTACCCATTGGTCAGGTCATGACATCGCCTGTGCATGATATCTTGGTAGATAAAACGCTTAGTGAAGCCACTGTTAAGCTCCACCAGCTTGGCATTCGGCACTTATTAGTCAAAGGAGTGAATTTCACGCCAATTGGTGTGGTGTCTTTATCTGATATTGTCAGAAACCAAGGCTTAGACCACTACTTACATTTTCGCCCCATTGCTGATCACTATGATACTAGTGTCAAAATACTCGACAGTGAACAGTGTATTAGCGAAGCCATCGAAGTAATGCGCATCGAAGGGGCAACAGCCGTGCTGGTTTATCATCAGCAACTTAATGAATATGGCATTATTACGCAAAGGGACGTGGCGTACGCGATTTTGCGGCCACAATGGCAGATGCCTTGCTGGCACTTAGCCAGTTACCCCATGTTGTCTATGACACCTGATGAGAGCCTGTTTGATGCCTACAGGAAAATGACCGCTAAATCGATTCGGCATTTAGTGGTACGAGAGTCAAAATCCCAACAAGTTATTGGGTTGTTAGCCTTAAAGAATGTACTCACGGAAATTGAGACAGCGTACTGTAGCGAATTAGAAAATGTGCTAGCGCAACGAGACATTGCGCTTAGAAAGTCAGAAAAGAATTTATACCTTGCCAATCGAATAATAGACGCGTCATTGGATGGCATTATGATCACGCGAAGTAGTGGAGAGATAATCCAAATAAATCCGGCTTTTAGTGCGTTAACTGGTTATCAAGATTATGAAGTTATAGGTAAAAAGCCCAGTATTTTAAGTTCGGGGCTACATGAAAAGCCATACTACGACACCATGTGGGCAGAACTAAGAGCCAAAGGTGTATGGCAAGGTGAAATCTGTAATAAAAAGAAAAGTGGTGAAATTTACGTTGAGTGGTTAACCATCATTGAAATCAATGAGCCCTACAGTGATGAAGTGCTCTATGCTGCTATTTTCAGTGATATTACCGAACGTAAAAATGCAGAAGAAAAAATAGCGCGTCTGGCCTATTTTGATGAGCTTACGGGATTACCAAATAGACGATTGTTTTACGACCGACTGGCAATGGCACTGGCATCAGCGCATCGTGATAACCATAAAATTAGTATCATGTTTATTGATTTGGACCGATTTAAAGAAGTGAATGATACGTTAGGCCATAGTGCAGGGGATAAGCTACTTATTCAGGTGAGTGAGCGCATCAAGTCAATACTCAAAGAGGGTGATACATTAGCACGCTTGGGTGGAGATGAATTTGTAGTGCTTCTTACTGAAGTTCGCGATGTGGAGAGTGTGCTTTCCTTTGCTGATAAACTCTTATTACAATTTAACAAGTCCTTTAACTTAGGCGAAATCTCAGTTGCAGCGACAGCATCACTGGGTGCTTCGATGTACCCAGAGGATGGACTGGACAGCGAAAGCCTACTCAAGCACGCTGATGTCGCCATGTATCGTTCAAAAGAGCTGGGACGAAATTCCTTCCAAATGTATAAAGCCTCAATGAATGCTCGTTCATTGGAGCGACTATCGATGCAGAGCCGTTTTCAAAGCGCGCTTGAAAACGGAGAATTTGAATTGTATTTCCAGCCTTTAAAGTGCTTGGCCAGTGGCCGTATTATGAGTTTAGAGTGCTTATTACGATGGCAAGACCCTAATTTAGGTATGATTTCGCCGGGGCAGTTTATTCCGTTGGCCGAGGAGTTAGGGTTGATTGTCAAACTGGATGAGTGGGTTATTGATCGAGCGTGTGCACAACTGACCATTTGGCTTCAACAAGGGTGTGATGTGCGCCGGTTAGCCATTAATGTTTCAGCGCAGCATCTTACACAAGGGGACTTAGTCAATACGTTAAATTCCGCACTCGATAAGTACGGTGTAAAAGGAAGTCAAATTGAGTTAGAGCTCACTGAAAGCTGCTTCGTAGACAACTTTCAAAAGGCAAAAACGGTATTAGGTGATTTGAAAAAACTGGGTGTGAGTATCGCGTTAGACGACTTTGGAACAGGGTATTCTGCATTGAGTTATCTTACTAAGTTACCGATAGATATTTTAAAAATAGATCCCAGTTTTATAGCCAAAATTCCTGATGAATACGGTAACAGTGAGGTTGTCAGTGCGATTGTCGCGATGGCCAAAGCTCTCAAATTACATGTGGTAGCAGAGGGCGTTGAAAAGATAGAGCAAATGCAGTTTTTACAAAAGTTAGGTTGCCATGCTATGCAGGGATATTTGTACTGCAAGCCGCTTTCAAAAGCGGCTTGGATCGGGTTTTATCAGGCCGAAAAGCTGACTTCATAAGAGGTGAATTTACGGATATTGATCACACCGTTTTCAAAAATAAGATATTGGCCTTTTATCCCTTTTAAAACCCCCGTTACCGTGGGTTCTTTATCAAAGTTAAAAGAGCTTATTTTTGTAGGGTAGTCATTCACAGGGAAAGTGAGATCTACTACATCTTCATTTAATCTCTCAATTGCTGTAGCCCCAAAAAGTTGCGCCAACTCATCTAACTTTTCTTGAATTTTTGGGAGCAAGACTTGCGCACTTTCCTTCAAATCCAACTCGGGGTTTATTCCTTTGAGCATATTGCGCCAATTGGTTTTGTCAGCAATAAACTCGGCCAGTGCGACTTCAACAAGGCCTGACTGCAAGCGTGTTTGAACCTTGAAAATAGGAAGAGCTTGGGTTGCTCCCTGATCTATCCAGCGTGTTGGGATCTGGGTGTGTCGCGTGATCCCGACTTTTAAACCTGATGTGTTGGCCAAATAAACATAATGCGGGATCATGCAGTTGGCTTCTCCCCATTCAGGCTCTCGGCAAGTGCCGTTATCAAAATGGCATGTTTCAGGCTTCATGATACACATGTCGCAGCTTGCCAGCTTTTTCATGCAAACGAAGCAATGACCTTGTGAGTAGCTCTTTTTGGTTTTCTTACCGCAACTACAGCAATAAATATTGCCGCTAAAGGTCAGTGTAATTTCGCGACCAAAATACTCGTTAAGGTTGACGAGCTCATCGCCAATTGGCAATTGGTACTGAATTGGGTTTGTGAGTGTGGCTTTGAGTTTTTTCAAAGTACCTTGCATCTTTACGCCCCTAAAGATGAATCAAAAGGAGATCCTAGCAAGTCAGATGAAAAATACCAATGGTAAAAATAAAAAACACATACATTTCAATTGTTTGAAATTGATATTGGTTTTCATTTTTATTCAACATTTTGTACTTAGAAAAAAACGGCTGATGAACAGCCGCTTTTTTACTATTCAAAGAGGCTATTGCTCTCTAGCAATTGCTCGGTAGGCAATATCTGTACGATATTCAACACCATCCCAATGAATGTCTTTTACCAGTGCATAAGCGCGTTTCTGAGCTTCAGTCACCGAATGGCCAAGTGCTGTTGCACACAATACACGTCCACCGGCAGTTACAACATCGTTACCCTGCTGCTTTGTACCCGCATGAAATACTTTTTCGCCTTCAGAATATTCTACTTGAAGGCCTGAAATCGCATCACCTTTTGGATAGCTTGCTGGGTAGTCTTTGGCTGCCAGTACAACACCTACGGCTGCTCTTGGATCAAACTGAATGTCTGTTTGGTCAAGCTCTTGTCTGTTTGCAGCTTCAATTAATGAAACCAGATCTGACTGCAAGCGAAGCATAATAGGTTGTGTTTCAGGATCACCAAAACGACAGTTATATTCAATGACTTTTGGTATACCATCTGCTGTGATCATCAAGCCCGCATATAGGAAACCTGTATAAGGGTGGCCTTCTGCTGCCATACCTTCAACAGTCGGGTTAATCACCTCGTCCATAATGCGATTATGGATTTCCGTTGTAACTACAGGGGCTGGTGAGTATGCACCCATACCGCCCGTATTAGGGCCTTGATCGCCGTTGTACGCACGTTTGTGGTCTTGGCTGGTGGCGAATGGTAGAACATTTTTACCATCTACCATCACGATGAAAGACGCCTCTTCACCTTCAAGAAACTCTTCAATTACTACGCGGCTGCCGGCATCACCAAATGCATTACCAGCAAGCATGTCACGTATCGCTTCTTCAGCCTCAGCCTCTGTCATCGCAACGATTACGCCTTTACCAGCCGCTAAACCGTCTGCTTTAACAACAATTGGTGCTCCTTGCTCTTTAACATATGCAATGGCAGGGTCTATCTCAGTAAATGTTTGATAGCTTGCCGTTGGGATGTTATGTCTAGCTAAAAAGTCTTTCGTGAAAGATTTAGAGCCCTCTAACTGCGCAGCAGCTTGAGTTGGGCCGAATATTGCTAAACCTTCTGAACGGAAGCGATCAACAACGCCAATAACTAGCGGTGCTTCAGGTCCTACAATCGTCAGTTCAACCTTTTGCTCTTTTGCAAACATCACCAATGCGTCTAAATCTTCAACGCCAATAGCTACATTTTCAAGCTTTGGTTCAAGTGCCGTACCTGCGTTACCAGGTGCAACAAATACAGTTTTTACAGATGGGTTTTGAGCGGCTTTGAACGCGAGTGCGTGTTCGCGGCCACCGCTGCCAATGACAAGTACATTCATGGCAAAGTTTCCTATTAAATCTTTTTAAACTTTAAAGTCATACGATCGCTTTCCCCAATCGCCTTGTACTGCGCTGACTTTTCGTCTCCAAGCGCAAGTCTAGGCGGTAGCGTCCAAACACCACGAGGATGGTTTGCGCTGTCTAGTGGGTTAGCATTGATTTCGCTGCTTGCTACCAATTCAAAGCCCGCTTTTTTCGCCATTTCGATGACGTAGCTTTGCTTCATATAACCTGAACGTTTCTGATCTTCAGTATTGCGGTGTTCCGGCAAACGGTGCTCCACCACACCTAAGATACCACCTGGTTTCAGGGCTTTATGAAATGCTTTAAAAGAATTTAAAACACCTTCGTCACCTGGACGCATATACCAGTTGTGTACGTTGCGGAACGTCAAAACTATGTCCGCAGAACCTGCTGGTGCAACATCGTGGTGAGAGGCCGCTGAGAACTCAGTGACTTTCACTTCACTAAAGCGCGGATCGGTAGAAACTTTATCTTTAAAGGCTGCAAGCGAATTTTTAAAATACTCTCGTTCAGAACTTGCAGGGAAGTGCGCGGCATATAGCGTACCTTGACCTTTAATAGCTGGCGCCAGTATTTCAGTGTACCAACCACCGCCTGGAGAAATTTCTACCACTGTCATATTCGGCTTAAGACCAAAAAACTCCAATGTTTGGACTGGATTGCGGTATTTATCACGTGCACGGTTGTTCTCTGCTCGTTCACTACTTTGCGCTGCTTTGGCAATGTTGACAGCTGACTTATTAGAACCACCAGTACTGCTACAACCTGCGATGGCAGTTACGATGCCCGCGGTAATTAAAGCTTTAATACCTAGTTTCATTATTCAGTTCCTTCAAGTTGTTATGATTGTCTTTTGGCCAGAATACTTGAATTTGGTGCAAACAAAAAGCGCGAAACGTTAAACGTCTCGCGCTTTTCGATTAATGGCGGAAATGGCGCATTCCAGTGAATACCATCGCCATGCCAGCTTCGTCAGCTGCGGCAATGACTTCTTCATCACGCATTGAGCCACCAGGCTGGATTACTGCGGTAATACCAGCTTCTGCTGCCGCATCAATGCCATCTCGGAATGGGAAGAACGCATCTGATGCCATTACAGAACCTTTAACTTCAAGGTTTTCGTCTGCAGCTTTTATACCCGCAATTTTCGCAGAGTACACTCGGCTCATTTGGCCAGCACCGACACCGATGGTCATACCGTCACGTGCGTATACAATCGCGTTTGATTTTACAAATTTAGCGACTTTCCAGCAGAACAATAGGTCTTTCAGTTCTTGCTCTGTAGGCTGGCGTTTAGACACGACAGTTAAATCATCAAGTGTAACCATGCCTTGATCGCGGTCTTGGATAAGTACACCACCATTAACACGTTTGATGTCAACGCCTGTAGATTTTACATCCCACTGACCACATTCAAGAAGGCGCACGTTTTTCTTCTCAGAAACGATTTCAGCAGCTTCTGCTGAGATACTTGGAGCGATGATAACTTCAACAAACTGGCGCTCAACAATCGCTTTTGCTGTAGCCGCATCAAGCTCTCGGTTGAAAGCGATGATACCACCAAAAGCAGATGTAGGATCTGTTTTGAAGGCTCTGTCATAAGCGCTTAAGATATCTTTATCTTCTGCAACACCGCATGGATTTGCGTGCTTAACAATAACACATGCAGGAGCTGTAAAGCTCTTAACACATTCAAGTGCAGCGTCGGTATCTGCAATGTTGTTGAATGACAAGGCTTTACCTTGAAGTTGCGTAGCGGTTGCAACCGATGCTTCTTCAATATCGTTTTCAACATAGAAAGCTGCGTCTTGGTGTGAATTTTCACCGTAACGCATGTCTTGTTTCTTAGTAAACTGCATGTTGATAGTACGTGGGAATTTAGTCTCTTCAGCAGCTTCTTCTGTGTAATCTGCTACAAGCTTACCAAAGTAGTTTGCGATCATGCCGTCATACTGTGCTGTATGCTCGTATGCCGCGATAGCTAGGTCAAAACGTGTTTTATACGTTGTGGAACCCTCGTTACCTTTAATTTCAGCAAGTACGCGGTCATAGTCACTAGCATTAACCACAATCGTTACATCTTTGTGATTTTTTGCTGCTGCGCGAACCATTGTTGGGCCGCCGATGTCGATATTTTCGATTGCATCTTCAAGGCTGCAGTCAGCTTTTGCAACAGTTTGTGCAAAGGGGTATAAGTTAACTACAACCATATCAATAGCAGAGATGTTATTGTCTGCCATGACGCCTTCATCTTGGCCACGACGCCCCAAGATACCACCGTGTACTTTCGGGTGGAGAGTTTTCACGCGACCATCCATGATCTCTGGGTGGCCTGTGTAGTCAGATACTTCCGTTACCTGAATGCCGTTGTCGGCTAGGAGCTTGCAAGTACCGCCTGTAGAAAGTAGTTCAACACCTGACTCTGCAAGTGCACGAGCGAACTCAACGATACCGGTTTTATCTGACACGCTTAAAAGTGCGCGACGAATAGGACGATGTATATCCATGATGGTTTTGATTTCCTCAATGATTAGTTAAGGGCTAGCTTAGAAAGGCTGTATTTTAGCTCAACTAGGATGAGAAAACGATGGAAATCATGTTAACGAGGTTGAGAAAAACTGAACTTTATCGTTAAGTATGTCTATGAATGAAATTTGTAACTAAAAAAAGGAGAGGTGTGCTATTAAAAAGTTTGAAGTTGGTGAGTATGATGGGGTGGAGTTCGAAAACGCCTGTGATAGGCGCTTTCGAGAATTAAAAACTACGGGTTAGTTCATACCGTATTTTTTAAGTTTCTTACGAAGAGTACCACGGTTGATACCTAGTAAGATCGCAGCACGTGTCTGGTTGCCACGAGTGTAAGTCATTACTTCTTCAAGAAGTGGCGCTTCTAGTTCTGATAAAACTAGCTCGTAAACATCTTGTACGTCTTGACCATTTAACTGCTTTAAATAGTGGTGGACAGCTTTTTTAACTGCATCGCGTAATGGTTGCGGTTTCTCTTGTGACTGAACATGAGCGTTAGTGATAAAAGGAGAAGTCACATTTTGTTCGAACATCTTTATGTCTCTTTCTTAGTTAGCTGCTAGTGTTTCAAAATAGTTTTCTAATGCCTCGATTTGCTCTTCTGGCTGCTCAAGGGCATTGAATACTCGCCTAAATTGACCTTCTTGGTCATGGGACTGCAAATACCAAGATACATGTTTGCGTGCGATGCGCGCACCCATTGGTTCACCGTAAAACTGATGGAGGTTTAGCAGGTGCTCCATCAAAATACTACGTACCTCAGAAACTTCTGGGGTAGGTAGATGTTTTCCAGTTCGCAAATAATAGTCTATCTCTCGGAAAATCCAAGGACGACCTTGGGCGGCTCGACCAATCATGATGGCATCTGCGCCCGTATAATCCAAAACCTGTTTCGCTTTTTCTGGAGACGTTATGTCGCCATTAGCTACGACAGGTATAGAAACCGACTGCTTTATCGCTTTGATAGTGTCGTATTCTGCCTCACCTTTATACATGCAAGCACGCGTTCTACCGTGCACTGCCAGTGATGCAATACGATTGCGTTCGGCTATTTTCGCAATTTCAACGCCGTTGCGGTTCGCTGGATCCCATCCTGTGCGGATCTTCAAGGTTACTGGTACTTTGACCGCGCCAACCACGGCTTGTACTATTTCCTCGACCAAATCCGGATACTGCAATAGTGCTGAACCTGCGAGTTTCTTGTTCACTTTCTTGGCTGGGCAACCCATATTGATATCTATGATTTGCGCGCCATTTTGGACATTAAATTGAGCGGCTTGTGCCATGAGTTCAGGATCAGCTCCTGCAATCTGCACTGAACGTATACCTGATTCACCAGAATGATCCATACGGTTCATTGATTTATCAGTTTTCCATACCTTAGGATTTGAAGACAACATCTCCGACACCGCAAGTCCTGCACCTAGACGTCGACATAGTTGTCTAAATGGACGGTCAGTGATCCCCGCCATTGGCGCGACGATTACATTGTTCTCAAGTTGATATGGGCCTATACGCACTGCTACTCAATCTGCCTCTTTTCAAGGGGCGCTAAGTTTACGGTTTTTTTTGCAAAAATCAAAGGCTATAAATTGAACATAAGTGCTTTTTTTTTGAACTTTTTGGGTTGACTTTTGGTAACAATATGAAGGCGGGAAAAAATTGTCCTAAAAATAAACAAAATTATTTTATGTGACAGTTTTAATTTATTTCATGAGCTGTAAAAAAAGCGTAAAGCCTGTTAATTGGAGGCTTTACGCGTAATAGATTACTAACTCAGTATTTCGTCGTTACAGTTGTTATTGTTTTGTAATTCCACTTACACGGGTCCATTCACCCTCTTGCTTTATTGCATCTAAATCAATATAGGGCGCATAAACATTTGCAACGGATTCCGCTTGCTCTTCCAGTATTCCAGACATGGCAATTGCACCTTTTGGTTTTAAGAAACCAAGAATGATTTCATGCAGTTCTCTCAGTGGCTGAGCAAGAATATTTGCAACCACTATATCGGCTTTGAAGTCAGGTTGATTTTCCGGCAAATACACTTCAAGTTTGTCTGCTACACCATTGCGTTGCGCATTGTCTCGACTAGCGATAAGTGCTTGAGGGTCAATGTCGATACCAATAACGCGCTCTGCCCCAAGTTTGATGGCAGCAATACCGAGAATGCCTGAACCACAGCCAAAATCCACAACTGTCTTACCACTTAGATCCTGAGCTTCGAGCCATTTTAAACAAAGTGATGTAGTGGCGTGTGTGCCAGTACCAAATGCAAGGCCAGGATCAAGCAACACATTTACGGCATTTGGGTCTGGAATATCGCGCCAGCTTGGGCAAATCCACAAACGTTCACCAAACTTAATAGGGTGGAAGTTATCCATCCATTCCCGCTCCCAGTCTTTGTCCTCTAATTGTTCAATTTTATAATTAGGCATGTCAGACATATTCTCAGTCAGGTAACCAACTACAGACTGCATATTATGTGTTGCTTCAAAAAGGCCAATGACGGTCGTTTCAGGCCATAGGATCACTTCGCCAGGCTTAGGCTCGTAGACAGGGTTATTCTGGCTATCGATAAAAGTCACAGAAGGGCAACCAATGTCCATCAGTAAATCACTTATCTGATCTGCCGTTTCTTTGTTAGCATCAATTCGGATTTGGATCCAAGCCATAATGTTGTTCCTAGTAAATTTTTATTGCTATGCGGGTTTAGAATGTACGTGGTGTGTTTTAGTGTGAGTATCACATTTATAACAGCTAGATAGATCGCTTTAATTTAGCCTGTATACCAGATATACATTCGTTATTGTTCAAAGTAAAAAGGCCGCATTATGCGGCCTTTTTTAGTAATTTTTACTCTTAGCCTTTTACATCTAAGAAGCTTTTCAGTAGATCTGAACGAGAAGGGTGTCTCAGTTTACGAAGTGCTTTCGCTTCGATCTGACGAATACGTTCACGTGTAACGTCAAACTGTTTACCTACTTCTTCCAACGTGTGGTCAGTGTTCATATCGATACCAAAGCGCATACGTAGTACTTTTGCTTCTCTCGCAGTAAGACCAGCAAGCACTTCGTTAGTAGCACCACGTAAACTTTCCATCGTTGCAGAGTCAATCGGAGATTCAATCGTGGTATCTTCGATGAAGTCACCAAGATGTGAATCTTCATCATCACCAATTGGTGTTTCCATTGAGATTGGTTCTTTAGCAATCTTCAACACCTTACGGATCTTATCTTCCGGCATCATCATGCGTTCAGCCAGCTCTTCGGGACTTGGTTCACGACCCATTTCCTGCAACATCTGACGAGAAATACGATTCAGTTTATTGATCGTTTCAATCATATGTACAGGGATACGGATAGTTCTCGCTTGATCTGCAATTGAACGAGTAATTGCCTGCCTGATCCACCAAGTTGCATAAGTTGAGAACTTATAACCTCGACGGTACTCAAACTTATCAACCGCTTTCATCAAGCCGATGTTACCTTCTTGAATTAAATCCAAGAACTGTAGACCACGGTTGGTGTACTTTTTCGCGATTGAGATTACTAGACGTAAGTTTGCTTCAACCATCTCTTTCTTCGCACGGCGAGCTTTCGCTTCACCAATACTCATACGGCGGTTAATGTCCTTAATTCGCTCAACACTTAGGCCAGTGCTTTCTTCAATGACTTTAAGCTTGTTGATACAGCGATCGATTTCAGGTCTTACTTGACGTAATTTTTCAGAATGCTTTTCACCAGAGGCGATTTCAGCATCAATCCAAGCAACATCAGTTTCGTTATTCGCAAAGTGCTTAACGAATGTTTTCTTAGGCAGTTTTGCAATCTGAACAGCTTGCTTCATGATAATACGTTCTTGAACACGTACTTTATCCATCATTTCACGCATGTTATTAACCATGCGGTCAAACTGTTTAGGTACTAGCTTAAACTTTCTAAATAGCTCACCAATTTCTTTAATCGCGGTTTGTGAGTCTGGGTGACTACGACCTTTTTCTTCAAAGCATTTACGTGCGCTTGTGTATAAAGCGCGTAGCTCCTCGAAGTGCTCGCGGGCAACCTCTGGATCTGGACCATTATCGGCTTCGTCAGAGTCGTCGTCGTCTTCAGACTCATCGTCTTCGTCGTCTAAGTCTTCTTCACTTAGTTCTGAACCGATGTGCGTTGCAGAAATTGTCGCTTCATCGTCTTCTAATGAATCAAAGAAGCCTGTGACGATGTCGCTAAGGCGCATCTCTTCCGCTTCGTATTTGTCCCACTGTTCAAGTAGGTAAGTAATTGCTTCAGGGTATTCAGCTACAGAAATCTGTACTTGGTTAATCCCTTCTTCAATTCTTTTTGCTATTAGAATTTCGCCTTCCCGAGTCAGAAGCTCAACGGTACCCATCTCACGCATATACATGCGAACAGGATCTGTTGTTCTGCCAATTTCTTTTTCTACCGTTGCTAGCGCAGCTGCCGCTGCTTCTGCCGCATCTTCGTCGGTGGTGGTTTCTTGCATCATCAACTCATCGGCATCAGGGGCAGCTTCAGAAACCTGAATACCCATATCATTGATCATGCTAATGATATCTTCTACTTGATCCGAATCTATGATGTCTTGTGGAAGGTGATCGTTAACTTCTGCAAAAGTTAAGTAACCTTGCTCTTTACCTTTCTGAATCAGAAGTTTGAGTTGTGACTGAGGAGATTGATCCATAGAGATTTTTGCTTCCACTCTGATAAAGTTTATACAACGGGCGCCAGCTAAAAACAGCGTTATTTTGGTTGACGCAGTGAATAGAACATTATAACACCAAAATTTAATATTGGCCAGTTCTACGAGTGCTTAAAGCTTGGGTTAATAACGCACATTCCAGTCGTTCATCGCCACTTAAGCCCTCTGTTTTGTCCTTAATAAGTAAGGTCTCTAAACGCAGATTTAAACACTGATCTTCAATAAATTTAAAAGTGTGCTTAAACTCGTCTTCTAGTGCTTCTTCTTGGATATTATGTTGCCAAGTAGCCAGCTTCTTGAGTGCTTCGTAATCTTGTGTATCACGAAACGACTCTAGTATATGTGCGGTCGTGTAGTGCTGGTTTTCTAAGCAGCTATGTTGCAACCTTAGAAACAGCGCCATACCTGGCAATTGCATATGTGCCAATTCAGGTAAGTAATCTACACTTTGTGCTAATTTAGGGTGTTGCAATAACAGGCCTATAGCTCTTCTCATTGGTGTCACTTTAAACTTACGCTCAATCGCATGTTGTTTTTTCGGTGTCGCCAATTTGGCACTGAGTTGCTCTCGCGTTCTACCAATTAATCGGGCCAGTGTGGTTAACAATGACTCCTGATAAAATTCGCTGGGAATTTTATTAATAAGCGGTATGGCTTCAGCCATAAGTTTGGCTTTGCCAGCATCTGTCGTCAGGTCGCACTGCTCTGATAGACGACTGAACAGCACTTTACTGTAGTCATCCGCACTTGTTAACCTTTGTTCAAATTGCTCTTTACCTTCTTTTTGAACCAGCGAATCAGGATCCTCACCATCGGGTAAAAAGACAAAACCTAAAGATTTTCCATCTTTTAAATTAGGTAATGCATGCTCAAGTGCTCGCCAAGCTGCATCTCTTCCAGCTCTATCCCCGTCATAGCAACAAATTACGTTATCAGTATTTCGAAATAGCGTTTGCATATGTTCTATGGTCGTGGCTGTACCTAGCGCCGCGACTGCATAGTCGATGCCATACTCTGAAAGTGCAACCACGTCCATATAGCCTTCGACAATGAGCACTTGTTCAAGAGATTTATGCGCTTGTTTGGCTTCATAAAAGCCATATAGTTCAAAACTTTTATGAAAGATTCTTGTTTCAGGTGAGTTTAAGTATTTGGGGCCCTGATCTTGGCTCATAACTCGACCACCAAATGCGATAACACGACCTCGTTTATCTCGGATTGGAAACATCAGTCGGTCGCGGAAGAAGTCAAACTGTCGACCAGGTGCCTTTTCACTGGCGAGTTTTAATTCAACTAGCTGTTGGCGGTGGGCTGGTGTTTTTGCGAGTCTTGATAATAACGCATCCCATTCGGATGGTGCGTACCCGATCATAAATTTATGAATCGTGTGCTCTGATAACCCTCGGCCTTGAACGTAACTTAAAACTGAAGCTGCATTGTTGTGGTTTGCCAACTGATGCTGATAGAAATTAGCCGTTTGCTGCATTAAATCATAATCAGATTTTTTTTCTTCAAAGCTACGCTGTGGTCCCCCTAGGCCTTGCTCTCTAGGGATATCCAAATTGTAAAGGCCAGCGAGCTCTTCAATGGCATCAACAAACTCCAGTTTGTCATATTCCATTAGAAATGAGATGGCATTACCGTTTGCGCCACAGCCAAAGCAATGATAAAACTGCTTGTCACGAGAGACTGTGAAAGAAGGGGTCTTTTCGTTGTGGAAAGGACAACAGGCTTGATAATCTTTACCTGCTTTTTTTAAGCCAATACGACCATCGATCAACTCAACGATATCCGTTCTAGCTAATAGATCATCGATAAACTGCCGTGGAATTTTGCCAGCCATAATTTTCCTAACGCTTATACGAAGAAACCGAGCGCATGGCTCGGTTTACTAATTTCATACATTTGTATGTGGGTATTATGCGCTTAATCTTTGCTTTATTAAACCAGAGATTTTGCCCATATCGGCACGACCTTCAGCTTTCGCTTTAATCACACCCATTACTTTACCCATGTCTTGCATACCAGCCGCGCCTGTGTCTGCAATGGTTGCATCGATCATTGCTAATACCTCTTCCTCGGTAAAAGGTTGTGGTAAGAATGATTCAAGCACTTTTATTTCACCAGCTTCAACGTCTGCTAAGTCTTCTCTTCCCGCATCAGTATACTGAGTGAAAGAGTCTTTGCGCTGTTTAACCAGTTTTACCAACACGGAGGTAATACCAGCATCGTCTAGCGTTGTCTGGTTATCAATTTCGCGTTGCTTGACTTCAGCTAGAGCTGCTCTGATAGCCGCAAGACGAAGTTTGTCTTTGGCTTTCATTGCTTCCTTTTGGGCGTCTTTTAGCGTCGCTAATAAGCTCATATGTACAAGACCAAATGTTAATTAGTATAGTTTAACGCGACGTGCGTTTTCACGAGAAAGCTTTTTCATGTGGCGCTTAACTGCAGCTGCTTTCTTACGCTTACGCTCTGCAGTTGGCTTTTCGTAGTGTTCGCGACGACGAACTTCAGAAAGGATACCTGCTTTTTCACATGAACGCTTGAAACGACGAAGTGCTACGTCAAACGGTTCGTTTTCTCTTACTTTAATTACTGGCATTAAAAATTCACCTACCTAAATTATGAGCTTGGCTCAAATTGACCGCAAAATGGTCAATTGGTTCAAAAATGGTGCGGTATTGTAAGCCGAAGCGAGACCGCGTGTAAAGATCAAATTATAGCGGATCTAAATTATTGTGTCATGCCCCAAATCTGAGCAAATAAATAGGTGCTTAGCTTTTAAGACCTTATAAATAACATGCAGGTGACTTGGCCTGCTTGTTTTTCTTTTAAAAGCTGCCATTTATCAGGAAGTTCTGGCATAGACTCTTTTTCGAATTCAACGTAAATAAGTGTATTTTCATGTAGCCATTGATGCTGTTCTAGTAAATCACAACATGGTGAAAGCAAGTCTTTTCTGAATGGGGGATCAAGAAAAACGACATCGAAAGTTTGGTTATTTTGATTGTTCTTTAGATATTCGAGTGCACTCGCGTTAAAAACGACAGCGTTATCTAAACCGAGCGTCACGGCATTTGCTTTGATCTGAGCGGCTGCCCCTTTATCTAGCTCTATAAAAGTTGCATCCTGAGCGAATCGTGACAGGCACTCAAAGCCTAAATTACCGGAACCTGCAAAACAATCTAATACCGACGCATGTCGAATATCAGCCATTAACCAATTAAATAGTGTTTCTTTTACTCTATCCGTTGTTGGTCTTAAGCCCTCAACATCTTTGACGGGTAGCTTGCGGCCCTTAAATTTACCACTGATTATTCTGATATGACCATTACTTTGGGTTTGGGGCTTCTTTTTTCTCATATAACTTCACTATCGAGTTGCATGTGTACGATTATAAATTTTTCATCTACTTGGAACATGATACACTAGGCGCACATTATGGCGTTAACTCGGTGATTATAACAATGATTACTGAGTCTTAAATTTGAATATTAATGTCTTTGCACAATTTCTAAAGTTCAAGCTGTTATGCTGATGAGAATTTACCCTATTGATGTTTGGCTTTAATGCGGTGAATCATACAGGTAGTTATGAGCACTGGATCGCAATACAAAACTTTCATGGTATTAGTTGGTTATGGGAAAAAAGAATAAATTTCTGTCTTGGTTAGGGTTTGGCAAGTCTGATAAGGCTCAGACCGAACATGAAGAAGCAGAGCGTCTAGCTAAAGAGCAGGCAGAGCGTGAAGAAGCAGAGCGTCTA
>NZ_AUXT01000202.1 GCF_001625595.1 Pseudoalteromonas luteoviolacea NCIMB 1942 | reverse complement strand
AAAGTGTGCTCGCACCCTGATGGAAAAGGTTGATTAATTTCCATACTCAACAATGGTGTTTGTCGCGCTCAATTCACTCACAGCTGCTTGATGTCCGCTTTGAGCAGCTGCTTTGAGCCATTTAGTAGCCTCAGGAGTAAGTTTATTGCTATTTTGCTTTTTAAGTAACATGGCCAGTTGATACATACCTTCAGGTAACCTAATATCCGCGGCCAACTGTAGCCACTTTGCCGCTTCTCTTTGAGATGCAAGGCTAGAGCTGTGGCTTGCATAGTACTCACCAAGCAGCACGTAGCTCTGTGAATAGTTCTGCTCAGCCGCTTTTAACAACCATTCCAGTCCGATTGACTTTAGACCAAGCTGCAAGCTCAATGCGCCAAGGTTATACATGGCATCTGCCAAACCCAGTTCTGCTGAGCGTTTAAAGTAGCCCAATGCTCGATCTGTATCCACTTTAACTCTTAAACCGTCTCGGTAGATAACCCCAAGATTATTTAAAGCAATATCGTTATTTTCTTGTGCGGCTTTTAGAAAATAGTGCCGCGCTTTACTCACGTCCTCGTCTACATTCACGCCATAGTAATAATGTTCACCAACAAATGACGCCACATTGTAATTTCTCGCTTCTGCCAGTTTTGAGATTGCCTGCACGGCACGTTGCTCGTCCTGAGTTGTGCCTTTGCCATACCAATGAAACTCAGCGACCTTATTTAAGGCATCAATTTGTCCGTTTTCTACTGCTTGAAGGTACCAATGTAAGGCAGTTTTATACTCCTGCTGAATCAGCCCGCCCGCTTCATATAATTGTGCAAGCTTTATAGACGCGTGCGCGTTCCCTCGTTCGCTCGCCTGTTGCAAAATCTGTAGGGCATGTTGATCGGTTTTCTCCTTGATTTTGCCAGCTAGTAATATTTCTGCTTGTGAGACGACGCACGACTCGCAACCTCTGTGTGCACCCTCTTCTAGAAGCATATGAGCGGCTTGTGGATCATCATCTATGTCTACTAGGCATTGGCTATATTTCGTTATTACCGCTTCGTAGTTGAGCCCATAGGCTTGTTTGTACAGCTCACAGGCACGTATTGAAGCATTAGGCGTTTTCTTATCCCAATAAACGTCCGCCAAATTGACCATAGCCAGCACATTGCCACCCTTAGCCGCTTGCTCGTATAGCTCAATCGCTTTGTTTGTGTCGTGATCAAATACAATGCCTTTCAAATAAAATGTTGCCAAGTTATTTTGGCCAAGCGCAGAACCCAGCTCAACGGATTTAACGTACATGGAAGCAGCCATATGGAGATCCTGAGAAACCATAACCCCCTCTTCATAAAGATACCCTAAGTTTGCATACGCTAAGCCTTCACCAAGCTGACCTGCCCGTAGGTAATGCTCTTTCGCTTTTGAGACATTAACTTCTTCCCCAAAGCCGCCATAATGAAAAATGACGCCAAGCTCACGGTATGCAAGTGCAACGCCTCTATTCGCGAGGGAAACAAGTAAAGTTACAATCGGCAAGTCTTGCTCCTGCCTAATTCTCATGTAATTTGTTAGTTTTTCTGCGCAGCCCCCATCACCCAGTTTTGCACCTTCAAAGTAATATGACTTAGCTTTTGACCAATCCTCAGCCAACACTAAATCTGCTGCTTGACAAAAGGCTGGGGCGTACCCTAAATTGGCAGACTGTAAATAATACTCTATGGCTTGCTCATTGCTTTGCTTTTTACCCTCACCGTAAAGGTATGCATTTCCTAGGTTAAATGCAGAAAAGCGATTACCTCGTTGTGTGGCTTGCTCAAACAGCTCTAGTGCCATTTCTCGACTTTTCTCTACCCCGTTTCCTTCATTGTATAAGCTCCCCAAATTATGCATTGACTGAGCATCTCCAAGTGATATGCCTTGCTCATAGTACTCAACTGCTTGCGCCAAGCTTTGCTCAACGCCTTCTCCCGCTTCATACAAACGGCCTAAGTTTCCAAAGCTCAGCTGACTTCCAAGCTCTGCTGCTCGCTCAAAGTACCTTCTAGCTTTGGCAAAGTCGGTATCCGTTCCCTCACCGTTATTGTGCATCATGCCAAGATTGTTCATGGCATCTGCAGAACCCGCCGATGCGGCTTTACCATACCAGTGATGGGCTAGTTTAAAATCGTTGGTAATTTTGTGATACAAGTACCCCAACTCGAATGCACAAGCTTTGTACCCTCTGATATAACTTACTTTAAAGTATTCTGCTGCTTTAACTACATTTTTCAGCTTACCGGCATTTTGATAAACTCGCCCCAAGCCACAAAACGCTTTAGCCTCACCGTAATAGGCAGCATTCACCAGTAGTTTTTTGGCAGTTTCATACCCTTTATCAGTTCTCCAGTGATTGAGGAAGATATAACCAAGTTCAGTGGCGGCACTTGGCTGGCCTAAATCAACCGCTTTAGCATAGAGCTCCATTGCTTTTTTGAGATCAATTTCAATACCCTCACCACCATATTGATACCATTTGGCCAGATACAAAATTGCAGGTATATGGTCGTTATCGACCGCTTTTTGGGCCCATTCGAGTGCAGAACCATCAACATACTCCGCACCATGTCCAGAAGCTAACTTTTTAGAAATTTCCAGTTGCGCAGGAGCGTAATGATATTCAGCTAATTCATTCAATAGCGCAAATTCTTGAGAGTAGTTTTTGAGGCGGTACTCTTCTTTTGACAATAGCAGGTAGCTTTGGGCAACTAGAGCGTCACCAGAAATATCATCACCTTGCACAAACATCAAATCGGGTTCAGCATACTTAGATACGGATTTACAGCCTGAAAAAAGAACAACAATTAAAGCTAACGCTAGGAATTTCATATAAAAATCTAATCAGTGCGCAAAAACTAAAGACTGCCAGCATTAAGATAGCCTTGCAAGTCACCCAGTTGAATTTTAGTCAAGACCTTCGGAATTGGCAGGCCTTTTTACAACTTGATGGTAGGTTTGCAGGATTGAACAATTTGATTACAATGGATTTAGTGTTCAACTTCTGGACAAATAAATGGACTTTTCAATAAAAATAAGCGCTAAACGGCCGTACAAAGAGAACGACAGCTTATTCGTAAGCATCGAAAGCGACAGAGGACGCATCATAAATTGTGCTGCCCTTAGGAGATTACAACAAAAGACTCAAGTATTTCCGCTTGAGCGAAATGCAGCGGTTCGCTCGAGGCTCACCCACTCTTTAGAAGTGCAGCAAAACGGCCGATTTATAGCTCAGTCCATAATTAAAGAGCTAAGGCAGACTGATGGCCAAACACCATTACTAGACTCAGAGCAAGCCGATGCACTGGTAAGTTTAGTAGAAATGGCTTGTATTATGCACGACATTGGCAATCCAGCTTTTGGACACTTTGGTGAAGCTGCCATTAATGATTGGTTTAGCAATTACTTTTCAACCCATCCGGTATTTGCTTCAACTTACTCACAAAGCCGAAGATGCGACTCTGACGAAAAAAGCTTTATACGGTGTTTAATTGCAGACCTGTGTCATTTTGAGGGTAATGCCCAAGCGATACGTATTGTGAAAACGCTGTCCAACCTGAACTTAACATACTGCCAAACAGCTGCAATTTTAAAATACACTCGCTGTGGTGTAGAAGAAAAACCATTGCAAAACAATGATAAAAGCTATCTTAAAAAGAAAGTGGGTTACTATTATAGCGAGCAAAGCTTTGTTAAAGAGCTTTGCGATAAACTTAATATAACTCTGGGAAATCGCCACCCGATTTCCTATATCATGGAAGCCGCTGATGATATTGCTTATTGCCTCGCAGATATCGAAGACGCAGTAGAAAAAGGGCTACTTAGCGTAGAAGCAGTCACCAGATTGCTTACTGATGAATACGCCAAACAACTAAATGACCTTCAAGTTAATCAACACTCTGACTTTATCGAAACAGCTTGTTGTAATGCCTTCAAACGTGCGCATGCGAACCCTGATAACTTTGCGATTGAGTTTTTTATCTACTTACGTGTCGAACTCATACACCCTCTCGTAAAGCATGCTACACAACGATTTATCGATAATATAGAGTCGATATACCATGGTAGTTTTAATGCCGCACTGTTAGAAGATAATAGCTATCAACACGCGGTAACCAAGGCATTGAAGCAAGTGGCGATCAAGCACGTTTTTTGCCACAAAGAAGTCGAAGAGTTGGAGTTACAAGGTTATAAAATTACCTCTGGCATTTTAAATGAATATCA
This sequence comes from Pseudoalteromonas luteoviolacea NCIMB 1942, assembly GCF_001625595.1. Lineage (GTDB taxonomy): Bacteria > Pseudomonadota > Gammaproteobacteria > Enterobacterales > Alteromonadaceae > Pseudoalteromonas > Pseudoalteromonas luteoviolacea_A. The sequence continues at coordinate 20,755 of NZ_AUXT01000202.1, read as the reverse complement.
AAGGCTGCTGGACTTAAAAGAAGAACAGTTTAGACACCTATTGCAAAATGGCCGTCATTATCCAATCGAAGTTCGGCTGTTAAAGCGGATCTCTGGCCAAATTATAGGAGCGTATGATAAGGCCATAAAACAGCTTACCAATGAACAACGCTCGCAACCTATTTACGAGTTCTATTATCGCTGTCGTCTCATACAAGATTTTATTAGTGGGATGACAGATCAGCTCGCATACGATACTTATAGAACGTTGTTGGTCATTGATTAAAGTCTTTAGAATCAAATACGACCCAATAATATAAAAGCTAAAACGGCCGCATAAAAGAGTTAATCAATAACAAATTAATGTTATAATTTACAATAGGTTATAGTAATTACTGTATCTCATTTACACTTTGTTGTTATTATAGTTACAGCAAGTTACTGCCTCAGTATATCCGAGAAAAGAACGGCTATACTGTTGTGTTTGGAGAGCGACTCTAAAAAGTAAAAATGTTTAATAAGGAAAATTATGATAAAACATACAGCAATAGCTTGCGTACTACTCGCAACGCTTAGTGCTTGCACACAAAAAAATCAATCAGCAAACCAGTCGGGCTACACTCAGCCAGCAGCAAACTTTAATACTTACTCAGCAGAAACTTTTTATGACACTACCAGTATTTCTGGCAGCGCATTCAGCCCTAACGGAAAAAGAATTCTAGTAAGTTCTGATGAGTCTGGTATTTTTAACCTTTATGAGGTCGACGTAAAAACCGGTGATAAAGTGCAATTGACAGATGCGCCGGACTCCACATATCCACTTAGATATTTTCCTAACGATAACCGTATTTTGTTCACGCGAGACAAAGGCGGCAACGAGTTAATGCATGTCTTTGTACGTCATGAAAACTCAGAGGTACAAGATTTAACACCGGGTGACAATGTAAGAGCTAGATTTATCGGCTTTTCTAAAGACGACAGTGCTTTTTACGTGCTGAGCAACCAGCGTGATCAGCGCTTTATGGACCTTTATCGCTTTGATGCGAAAACATATGCCAGTGAGCTAATCTACAAAAATGATAAAAATCTAAACGTTCAGCGTGTCAGTGAAACAGATCGTTATATTGTACTCATCAACGCGCAAGGTAACAAAGACAGCGACTTATTTTTGCTAGACCTTAACGACCCGAAAGCTCAACCTGTTGAGATTTCAAACGTGTCTCACGAAGCTAACTTCTCAGCCTCAGCATTTTCTAAAGATGATAAATATCTATACTATGGAACCGATGCTCACGGCGAGTTTTACCAAAATTGGCGTTATGAGATTGCAACAGGTCAGCACACACCTTACATTGCGAAAGACTGGGATATTAGGTTTTTATATTTCTCAGATTCAAATAGATACCGCGTAATCGGTGTGAACGAAGACTCTAGTATCAAAGTGACAATCACGGACTTGAAAACCAATAAAGATATTAGGCTCCCAAAATTACCAGCTGGCAGTATCAAACGCGTCAATTTCTCTGACGACGAAAAGCAAATGTCTTTTTATCTGAATTCAGATACTTCTCCTAATAACCTCTATGTGTGGCAAGTCGGCTCTGACTCAGTTAAACAGTTAACCTCAACTTTGAGTGACAAAATCAATCCAGATCATTTAGTTGAAAGTAGCATTGCTCGATTTAAAAGCTTTGATGGTCTAGAAGTACCAGGAGTGCTGTACAAACCCAAACTAGCAAGCCAGTCCAACAGAGTACCTGCGATGATTTATGTCCATGGTGGCCCTGGCGGCCAAAGCATGACTGGCTATAGTGCACGCGTTCAGCATTTGGTGAATCAAGGCTATGCGATTTTTGCAGTTAACAACCGCGGTAGTTCAGGTTATGGTAAAACATTTTTTCATTTGGACGACAAAAAACACGGCGAAGACGACTTGCAGGATATTGTTTGGAGTAAAAAATACCTTCAAGAGCTAGACTGGGTAGACCCAGCACGCATCGGTATTATGGGAGGAAGTTACGGCGGGTATATGACTGCCGCAGCGCTGGCTTTTGAACCTGACGAGTTTAAAGTTGGTATCAACGTATTTGGTGTCACTAACTGGGTAAGAACTCTAGAATCTATTCCACCTTGGTGGGAAGCTTACAAAAAGGCGCTGTATGAAGAGCTTGGCGACCCTGCTGTGGATGGAGAGCGTTTACGACGAATTTCACCACTTTTCCACGCAAAAAACATAACTAAGCCACTCATGGTTGTTCAAGGCGCTAATGATCCTAGAGTGCTTCAAGTTGAAAGTGACGAACTAGTAGAAGCAGTACGCTCAAACAATGTGCCTGTTGAGTATGTTTTGTTTGAAGATGAAGGGCACGGGTTTTCGAAAAAGGAAAACCGTATCGAAGCATCACAAGCGTATTTAGATTTCCTCAAAAAGCACCTATAACTAGGTACTATTAGATAAACATTATTCAGCACAGTTCAGCAGCTTTATTGCGGATCTGTGCTTTTTAATTCTGCCATAATCCAATCTCGAAAAGCCTTAATTTTTGGCCACTCAAAATGTCGCTCCGGGGCAACCAAGTAATACCTGTACTCGCACTTCCAGGCAAACTCAGGGTGAATTTCTAACTGACCTAATGCCAGAGATTGTGCTACTAAGCGTCTGCGTACAAGTGAAAATCCCTGCCCAGCAACGGTTGCCTGTAGGACAAGGGCTGCATTATCAATCTTAAGATTGCTTGATGCATGGCCACTAAGCCCCAACTGGTCGCAAAGCTCAAACCAAGCTAATTCGTTATCTCGCCCTTCATCATAAATAAAATTGTGCTTGGATAGTTGAGCACGAAGGGGGTTTTCTGGGTCAATTAACCCCGGCTGATAAGCAATTACAAGCTCATCATTAGCAATCAATTCGCTTTTTAAACCGCTGTATTCCCCCAAGCCAAACCGGATCCCTATATCGATGTTATCTTCATCAAAATCCGCTAACTGCTCTGTTGGGTCAATACGTAGCTGATAGTCTGGTAAAGAATCATTAAAGCTCGCGAGCTTAGGAAGCAACCAACAAGAGGCAAAAGACGGCAAAACAGAGAGGTTTATTGTGCTTGGGTTTGGGTCAGCTTTTAGCGTCGACAGGCCCATTTCGACTTGTCCGAATGCTTTGTGCAAATATGGAAGTAAACACTGCCCTTGCTGAGTCAATACTACCTTTCTCGTTTGCCTTTCAAACAGCGTACACCCAAGTTGTTGCTCTAATATTCTGATCTGCTGACTCACAGCCGCTTGAGTAACAAATAACGCTTCGGCGGCTTGTTTAAAGCTGCCTAACTGTGCAGCTGCATTAAAATACCAAAGCCCTTTTAATGGAGGAGGTTTCATGACACTTATACTTAATTAAAACTTAACTATAAGTCAGATTTTCTCGTTTGTCAGTTTTGTACAAGCACACAATACTTAGCGGTGAATACAGACACATAAGGACTATTTATCATGAAATATGCAATTATTATGGCACTTTCGTTTGTTGCATTTAATTCTATGGCTGAGCAGGTACAAACAGAAAGAGTTTTTACCAGCGCAGGTTACCCCTATAAAAACTTAATTATAAAAGCTGAGCGAGTCGAGCTAATTTATTCAGAAGATAAGGATAAAACAAGCTGCCGAGTTAAGGTTTACAAATCGGGAAATCTTCATGAAAGCGAGCCTATGGAAGTATCCCAAAAAGCATTTTCAAGCGATCCTGTCCAAAGCTGTTTAGCGAGACAAAATGCTAAACAGATTTTAAGCCTACTGTGAATTATATTACTCTGTAATTTCGGCTATGTATCAACCAAAAGCTTTTACTTCATCTTTTACAAAAGCTTTTGGTGAGATACTACAACCGCTGGGGCTTGGTCTGACTGTTTAAGAACATGGCGTATGCGCTTTGCATGTTTGGGTAACTACCATTTAAAACACGCTTTACATTGGCGTAATCCAATGAGCTACACGGCTCTTTTTGCTCTTGTAGCATCAATGCTTTGAGGCTCTGTTTACCGGATTTTGAAGACATTAAAAAGTGCACAAACGCCCAGCTGCTTCTATACATGGTGACAGGATCTGAAGATTTCCATGTGTCCTCAGCGCCGATAAGCTGGCTTGGCCTGAGCACGTGACCTGTGATGTAGCCGCTGCGGGTAATGTGATTATTCGGTTTAACTTCACCTACCTGCATCGACACCTCTACAGTTTCAAAGTATTCAGCAAGTCCTTCATTCAACCAGCGTGGTGAGAAGCCAATAACCGCTTGATTGATTGCATGTATAGCCTCATGGATTGCAGTCTGCATTGTGGCTTCATATGAGGTTTGCTCAACAAAAGCTATATTCTTAATCCCAAAATACACGCCGGCAGTGCCAGTTGGGTCACCACCATATGCTTTTACTGCCCGCTCATAGAGTCTGCGAGAGGGAAGTACCTGAACCCTGAGCGTGACTTTTCGCATAGCCTTAAGGCCAACAATGCTGGTGTAGCCTCTAAAAATAGCGTTCAATCTAGAACTCAGGGTATTTTTAAACTGGTTTGATATGGTCTGGCCGCTTATTTCAAGATCAAAATAGTCCAATACTCGACTACTGCGAGGCTGATACGTTTTAGCGCCACGAGCTGGCTTTTGGTCTGAGTAATTTGTAACGCCATTACTATCAACCCATATGTAAATACCATGCTCAACTCGGTATTTTACGCTCTCACCACCGTGGGGCTGACATCGGCCAAAACGCCTGAGTGTATGCTGATGGTCAACACCTGCTTGATGCTTGGAATGGTGAGCTTGCCTTTTCGGCTTCCTAGCCTGTACTTTAGTGTAAGACGACTCAACGCGACTCTGTTGCTCTGATAACGTGTCCGTCTCTTGTGACAAATAAGGCTTCACCTCATCTACCCAAAACTGCCGTCCATCAAAAAAGAGATATAACAATGCTGAAAATACAACCAAACACGCCTTAAAAACAGGCCCCGTCCATGCGTTCCCACTGTTTTCCATTCCTTTACTTTTACTCCTTTATTTAATTTTGTGTATTCCCTAACACGCCGAGTTTAGTCTTAAGTTTACTTTGTCCTACCAGCGCGTCACATTTGCAGTCATGTACTTTATCACTGAGCACGCCCTTAAAACACGACTTAGCGCAACACTTCTCCAATATGTTTTTTATGCCAAATGGTGCAAGCCATTAGAGTAAGTAGCCCGCTTGTATAGGTGACATACAACGGCAGTGAGGTTGCAGCATCTTCTGCATACATAAATATGCTCGACAACACCCACGCCGTAATTGCACCTATAATCAACCAAATAGCGGCAGAAAGTAGTTTAAATCGAGGCGCGCTAACATAAGCCGAAAAAACCACACATGCTGCCGCCACTGCACCAATTATGGGCTTTTTCCAAAGGCCAAGTGTCTCGGCAAATAGCCCCGCAGCGGTCGCAGAAACCACAAACACAAATACCACAATCAAAATTGAAATTAAAAAGCCAAGTGCCTGATTCATATAAATTCCCATGATAAAATACTGATTTTATTCATTTAAATTCGACACTCGCCCAATCAAAAGCGGATAGCCTTTAGTTAATATAGTCAATAACTGCTACTGACCTGAAATTAAGATGTTTTTCTTGATGTTCCCGCGACTCCATTACCACCGACAAATACGGTGCTAACCGCATTTTTTCATCAGAAGACAAGGCGAATTCAAGCTTGAACTTACGTTTACTGCCCAACGGCACAGTAAAGTAATCGGAGGTTCTAAAAACATACCGTTTCTCACCAATATAAAATGCGTTGACGCTGGCGTGGCTGTCTTTGTGATCAATTGCGTAGCTGTCTGAGTCAATTCTAAATTCATTGTCTTTTGGCAGCAGGTTAATTGCATAAAATGAGCAGGTAAGATTTTTACCGCGCTTTTCACACGCCTCTTGTTTTACTTCAAACCCCGCATAATTTTGAAGTGTTCTCACGGGGCCATCGTATTCATCATTGAGCATAGACAGCGACAGCCAAGGATCTTTTAGAAACATCCCTGCACTAAAAAACGCCATGCAGACACTGGCTGTGAAGATTGATTTAAACACCCGCTTGAAAGTGTTTTCTGCTGATTTTTCATAACGGTAATATAAATAACCCACCAGAGTTGTGCTAAGTAAAACGATAGGCAAAAACCTGATCACACTACTACCAGAATAAAGCACATACGCTTTGAGTGTTTCGACAATATCTGTCGCATACGCGCCAATAATGATACTGATTGTAAAAACGCTCAGTGCTATAAGCTTTTTAAATGAAAATAAGGCCGCTTTTTTAATTTGACTATGTTGTTGCGGTGCTGACTCTTCCATAGGTTTCCTTCCTAAGTGTAACGCCCGATTTTAAACCTGCTAAGTTGAATTGGGATAGTAAATTTACATTTCAATTACATTTAGTGCAAGTGGGTTGGTGGATTTATACCAAAGCCGTTCTTTAAATAATGGTAAAAATCTGCGGATAAGAACCTGGTTCAAAATAACAAAAAGCGCTAAGATACATTGGCTTTCATAGACTTAAAAATAAAAACAACAGGACTTGGCCATGCGGCAAATTGGCATTTATGAGCAACTTATTACCCAAGTTGTTGAGCAGAACCTAAATCGAGATCAGTTTTACATTGGTGAACGCCAACTTGAAGCAGCTGAAGCTTCAATTTGGCTCTCACGATTTTTGTCCAAACTCATTTCTCATGCTATCGATGCCATACCAAGCTCAGACGATAACCGCATCGCCAAGCAAATAGAACTAGCCAACAAACTGGTATTTTGGTTAAAAGATCACATCAAAGACGAGCAATTAATCAGTGAAAACCTCATTGATTCACAAGGCCGTATCCTCACCGCGCTGTTTGACAAGCAAAACCCAATTTCTAGCGACCTACCAAGCTATAGCAAAGACATATTCCCACAAACTGGATTGAGCCAAAGTGAGCTATTCTCTGGGGCTAATGCAGGCATTTCGCTTGAGAGCGAAATAAAAAGAGAGATCTTATCCAGCGACACCATTTACTGGTTGGTGTCATTTATACGCTGGACAGGTCTGCGTATTTTCAAAGAAGAACTAAAACGCTACGTTGAATGTGGTAAAAAGCTAAAAGTAATCACCACTTCTTACATGGGCGCGACTGAGCAGCGAGCCATCGACTTTTTAGCCAGCTTGCCAAACACCCAAGTAAAAATCAGCTACAACAATGATAGCCAACGCCTACATGCCAAATCCTATTTGTTTTTGCGAGATAACGGTTTTCACACCGGCTATATTGGCTCGTCAAACTTATCAAAAGCGGCATTGTCTAACGGCTTAGAGTGGAACTTAAAAGTCACTAATCAAGAGATCCCACACATTATTCAAAAAGCGTTGAGCACTTTTAAAACCTATTGGGAGTCTGACGAATTTGAACGCTACACAGGTAAAGCGCCTTGCCAAAACAAATTAACGCAGGCGCTCAATGTCGCAAAGAATCATCAAGCTGATACCTCACACTTTTATTTAGATATTCAGCCAAAACCGCATCAAAAAGCCATGCTTGAAAAGCTCAGTGCTGAGCGAAGCGTGCACGGTCGATATAGAAACCTAGTAGTTGCAGCCACGGGCACTGGTAAAACCTTGATCTCCGCGTTCGACTTTGCGCGATTTTTAAAGCAAAACCCACAAGCCAAATTACTCTTTGTGGCCCATCGAGAAGAGATACTGAAACAAGCACGATCAGCATATCGCGCTATACTCAAAAACAACCAATTTGGTGAGCTATGGGTCGGACAACACAAACCAAGCAGCTTTAATCACCTATTTGCGTCAATCCAAACACTCAATAATCAATTAGAAACACTTAACCTCACAGACAACTATTATGATTACATTGTCATTGACGAAGTGCACCATATTGCAGCAAATAGCTACCGAGGCGTGATAAATTACTTTACCCCCAGCATTTTACTCGGCTTGACTGCAACACCCGAGAGACAAGACGGCGGCAACATTCTGAGCGATTTTGATAATGTCATCGCCGCTGAACTGCGATTACCTGAAGCCATTAATAATCGCTACTTGATCCCATTTCAATACTTTGCCATAGATGATGACACCGACCTCAGCCGTGTTTCTTGGCAACGCGGCCGCTACGATATTGGTTCGCTCACTCAGGTATTTACGCAAAACGATCATCGCGCCTTAAAAATCATGCAAAGTCTTGCGGACATTGTAGCGAATGTGCATACCATTAAAGCGCTAGCATTTTGTGTTAGTAAGCAACATGCCATATTTATGGCCGAGCAATTTAACTTAAAAGGCATTAGCAGTGATGTACTAATTAGTGACAATGCCAGTGGCAGGCACAATAAACAGCAAGCCCTCAGACAAGGTGATATTCAAATATTGTGTGTGGTAGATATTTTTAACGAAGGCGTGGATATTCCAGAGGTCGACACCCTACTATTTTTACGCCCAACCGAAAGCTTAACTTTGTTTTTGCAACAGCTGGGCCGTGGCCTACGCCTAACCCAAGACAAAGAGTGTTGCACCGTCTTAGACTTTGTGGGTAATGCGCGGCCAGAGTATGACTTTGCCAGCAAGTTTAGAGCCCTTGTTGGTAAAACAAATAGTTCAATCAGCCAAGAGATCGAAAGCGGGTTTGCGCATCTGCCTTTAGGTTGTCGTATTGAACTGCAAAAGCAAAGTAGAGACATCATTCTTAAAAATATTAAAGGTGCTATAAACAACAAGCGTCGATTACACGCGCTGCTCAACCGCTATCATCAAGACACAAATTTACCTCTCACCCTCGCTCACTTTTTACAGGTTAACCCAAGTGTGACTTTAGAAGATGTATATAAACTCTCTCAAGGTAAATTAGGTGGATGGCATTGGCTCACCAATCAAAGTGACTCAATGACGGAGCTTGAGCAAGCTCAAATACAAGCCTACTACCGCGCTATCAATACCCAATTAATTACATGCAACTCACTCAGCTACTTGCAGTTTTTACAGTCTTTATGTAAGCATAACTTTGATTTTACTCAGCTTAAAAACATCCCTAATACCGCTGCATTTGCTTTGATGACGCACTACAACTTTTGGGAAAAATCAGGTAAGCAAACAGGACACCAAGACATTAACACCAGCTTAAAAGCGCTTGCCAATAAGCAACTACAAGCTGAGCTCAACGACGTGCTCAACATTTTAATAAACCGTATTTATCACCAAGAGCAATCACTGTCGGGCTTGCCAAATACAGCCTTACAGCTACATAGCCGATATTCTCGTGAGCAAATACTCGCAGCGATTGGCGCAAGCACCTTTGAGAAAAAGTCACCAGCACGTGAAGGCGTGTTAGAGCTTAAAAGCCACAATATCGAGCTGTTATTTGTAACCCTCACAAAATGTGAGAAAACCTACTCCCCAACCACACTATACAAAGACTTTGCCATCAGCCCGACTCGCTTCAATTGGCAGTCACAAAACAGCGCAAGGCCGGAGCGAGGTAAAGGTTTAAGCTATATTACCCACCAAAAAGCTGGCAAGCGCATTTACTTATTTGTACGAGAGCAAAACAAAGACGAGAACGGCCGCACCATGGGCTTCGTCAATTTCGGTGAGGTGCAATATGTGACGCATACAGGCAGTCAGCCAATGGACATTACGTGGGACTTACTTCACCCCATGCCAAGTGAGCTATGGCATGAGGCTGGGAAGTTGGCGGTTGGGTGATTGTCTTAATATCGAAAATTTTCTAGAATACAAAGGCCTCATTCATCACTCTTAATTCAAAGTATTACTCTTGAATTATTTTGTCTGCGAAAATTTTCTTATTCCCTTTGAGTGATTGGAAGCTTACTTTATCTCCGTCTGACGGAGTATATTGATCATCTTCTATATTCTGTCGATTGAACGGGAAATCATCACCACCATTTGGACATATAATATAACCATAGGAGAGTTTATGATGCCAGAACTTTACAGTTGACCGCAATCTATCACCACTTAAGCTTTTGTGTTTATCCGAAAATATTTTAATAGCGCTGTCACAAAGAGAATTAATATCTGTATCCAAACGATTGTTTAGATTAGTAAAATACTCCTGCTCATAAAATTCATTTTGATTTGATTTGATTGGAACTCTAGGTTCATTATTAGATGTTCGATCTAATAGAATAGCTTTTGAGCCAGATTTTCGTTTTAAAGCTCTCCCACTTCCCATTGACATGGAAAATAAATCAACATACCTTCTTGGCCCAACACCAAAGAAAGGTTCAAAGATAAGCTTATCTTTTCCAGCTAATGTAGTTTTATTATTTATCAATGTTCCCTCTTCAAAAGCCTGATAGACCTTGTCCCTTAAGCTTTGTATGTAGGAAGAATCAGAATCATCACCAGATGCACTAATATCAAAATCAATATTTAAACTCTCAGGATCAAAAATTGCGTCTGTATGAGAATCAACGGCTCGGCTTTTCGGATAAGGCTCTATGTAATAAACCTTTTTAATACCGGCAGCCACTAAGTGTTTAGCACAATTGTGACAAGGGTAAGTAGTACAGAACATGTGCATTCCCTTCACTAAAGTACCATTTCTAGCAGCACTCATTAATGCTGACATTTCAGCATGAACAACTCGCCCATACTCAGTTATGTCCTTTAGTGGCGAAGATAAAAGAGTTTCTTCAACTTGGCTCTTTTTATCACTTATGATTAAGCCTTTTTCATGCAACAACGCCACGAGCTCCTTGGCCATACTTTCCCTGACTGTTACATTTGTATCATGCCCAAGAGCGTAGTCTCTTTGATCTTCCTTAGACTTGAAGAGCTTCTCGTTATCCTCTGTATGAGCTACGTATGACCCATCCGCCCAATATTGGCCACCGCCAGACTTGGGAACCTCATTTGCTCCCATAGCAACTACATCATTGATATCGTTGACTATAGTACTTCCAACTTGACGAGATAAATCTCCAGAACGTAATGCGCTCGTATAAGCTAAAAACATACTATGCTCTTGTTTAAGCGGTGTAATATTAGGAGCTCCAAATATTAAATCAACAAACCTTTCTATTGTTTTCTTAATACTATCCGACTGAGTTTGACCACCTCTATCTTTTTCCAATTCGGAACTATTGAGATTAATAAAAAAATCAGATTGCAAATATGCTCCTCTAACATGATTATAATAGTCAAATTCATCTATATTACTTCTAACTTCTGTCAAATAGTCATCAACAATATCAGTAACCGATTTACTTAATGCTTCTGGAGCTTTCAATTTAGGCTCTTCAGAAAGTATTTGTTCCTTTTTATCACAAATACGACCTTGTAAGGAGTTGGTAACGCCTATAGTGAACAAAGAATCACCATATACCTGTTTAAGTGCTTTTAGTTCATCGGGGTGAGTTACATGATCAATTATATAAAATATATTTTTATCGCTTGTAGCTCTTGCTAACTGAATTTTTTTTATAAACAACCAACTTAAAAGCTGATGAATGTCATTGGAAACGGGCTTAACAGCTGTTTTATTTTCAACCTGTTCATGAAGCTCTTTCCTTAATTTTTGCAATCGCTCACTTTGAACATCAATATCGTTCCTATTTACATCTGTATGTAGCAAATTATCAGAAGAAGTTAGATCTATCAGGCTAATTTTTTTAACATCGTATTCGTATTCTTGAGCAGCATTTGATAACTGCTCTGATATCACATCTATGTTAATCCCCCTTGGCGCAACCAAAGCAATAAATATTTCATACTTATTCATATCTAATTTCCTTGTCAACTATAGCTTTATCAGTTAATAACGATATGCATTCCATACAAGAAGCTATGAGCAAATTTATACCTCATTGAATAGAAACTCATTCATTACAACTGTCTCAACCGCGCAAACGTCACAAACTCATCACTGGCTTCCATTACTGCATACTCTGGGTTTCTTGCCACAAGTAGGTAAGTTACTTCACCTTGCGCATTTATCTGTTTTTGTACATCGCGTAATAAAAATTGCTCATCGCCTGCGCTATCAAAGCGCTCTATGGCGATGGTGGTATTGGTGATCGAGCCTGCGTTATCGGGTGTGATGCGCTCAAGTAGGAGTAGATCACCGTCTAAAATCGGGTGCTTGCCACCGTTCATGGAATTGCCGCTGGCGTGCGCCAAAAAGTGTTTTTGAGGGTCGACTTTGCCGCAGCTGTCAGGGGCTGGCATGGTTGTCATATCACTGGTGTCGCCCGTTTTAAAATGTCCGCACGCTATTTTTAAATTTGGGAAATAGGGCAGCTGAACAACATCGGGATGATTGACTTCATCCACTGAATTTTCGTGAGTTGAGATACTATCCTCTGAGGTTAACTCATCGCCTTTTGAGCCGTCGCTTTTATCCTCAACCTCTTGATGACTGGCGTTGTTAGCTTGCTGCTGTTCAAGCGCATCTAACTTGTCACTTTTTCCTTTGAGGTATTTTGCTAGTCGATATTGGTTTAGTTCAAGTATGCAATCGTAAAGCTGTGCCACATCATGCTCATCAAACTGAATATTGAGCTTAAACAATGCGTCTTCAATGGCGGTATTAGTTGGTTGCTCAATCACAAACCAATGATGGTCTTTGCGCTTGTGCTCTGGTTTAGCAATGTCGGTAAAAGCATTTATCGGATTGATTAACCAATACTTAAACCAAGCTGCACTACCTTTAGTTTTACTTTGATCTTTTTCTGCAATGTCTAAAGCACGCAGCTGCGGGTAGTGCATTAGTACATCGTAACTTTTATCGGCCAATGCCTTTAAACTGGGGGGATTTGAACCCCCGTCCAATGCAACAAATGCTTCCAGCAAAATAGCTTTAAAGCATTTGGTCATGGGTGTTTGCTCAACGCCTTTATGTAAGAATGCTTGGAAAGGTGTAAGCCAATGTGAGGTGATGTTTTTGCTGAGTCCTGCGTTTGCTACCAGCTCAAACCAACTGCCCTGCTGTTTGGCTTTTTTAATATCGCCATATTCATGGAAAAACTCACTGGCACTGGGGCCATGACCGAGTAGCTCAGCAAGGTTTTGATAGTCTTCAAGTGCTGTGGTGCGCTGCGCTTTAGCAAGCTTTTGCCAAAAGTCGGTAATGGCCAAATCGTAATTAATAAAACAGCCATCCGGTAATGTGCTGTTCTGCTCGTTGTGCTTTAGTTTTGTCGCCAATTCTTTGGGAGAATGTGCGCCAAGCAAGGCATAGGGTTTGTTTAAAAAGCTGTGGTGATTACCAATAAAATCCATCACTACCAAATGGGTTTTATCCGTATGCTTTCTCAGCCCTCTGCCAAGCTGCTGCAAAAACAAAATTTTAGACTCACTAGGCCTGAGCATCATCACGGTATCAATGCTCGGGATATCAGTGCCTTCGTTGAATAAATCAACACTGAATATGACCTGTAGCTTCCCAGATTCCAACTGTGCGAGCGCTTCACAGCGTTTTACTTTTGAATCGCCGTGTACGGACGCTGCGCGGATCCCCGCCTGATTAAAGTACTCTGCCATATGATCGGCGTGCACTCTGGAAATACAAAACGCCAGCGTGCGAGTTTGTGCGAGCTTGTGATAGTGCTGTAGCGCATGTTTGGCTCTTTGCTCTGTGGCAAAATGGTTATCTAAGCTTTTTGGGTCAAACTTACCGTTTCGCCATGGTATGGCGGTGTAGTCGACGCTTTCATCCCAAATGCCATAATAATGAAATGGCGCAAGCGTTTTCGCATCTATGCCTTGCACCATGTTACGCTCATAAACGAGGTTATTGTCACACAAGCCCAAAATATTAGCTTGATCGGTGCGCTCTGGCGTAGCGGTTAAGCCCAGCAAAAACTGTGGGGTAAAATACGACAAGACATTGCGATACATTTTACTGCTCGCATGATGAAATTCATCAATGATGATGTAATCAAAATGCGCCGCCGAGAACTTAGCTAAATTAGTCACTTTACCTAGGGTTTGCACTGATGCAAACAAGCAGTCCGACTCGATGTTTTTACATTTTGCGTTGTAAAAATCAGCTTTACAACCAAGTAACTGAGTAAAGGTTTTAGCTGCTTGTGTGAGTATTTCATCACGGTGTGCAACAAACAGCACCTTTTTGGCTTTTAGCTGTTGTGCATCCAGTGCCGCGAGCCACGTTTTACCCATACCCGTAGCGAGGACCACAAGGCCGCGTTTATAGCCTTTTGCTCTGGTTTGGGTGAGCTTCTCTAGTGCCGCTTGCTGCTCTGGTCTTGGGATAATAGCTTCCGGCATCTCTTCATTGGTCTCAGCCCCAACAGCGCGGAAGTCAGGTTTTACTCTGCGCTTTTGATAATCATCTATCCATTGACTACTCAAGATGGTCACTTGAGGGCCATTAAATACCGCATAAAACGCCCGCTTAAACTCAAAAAAGGCATCATCGTTTGTATTGGATGACACTGGCAAATAGTCATGCCTAAAAGTCCATTCAAGCCCAGTTGTCAGTGCCATCTTACTGATATTGTTAGAACCAACAAACGCACAGCCCTCATATATTTGGCCGTCACCCCCCTTTGTTTTGGTGAAAATGTACGACTTCATATGAAAGCTATCTCGCGGTTTAGTCTCGAACACCCGCAGCTCTGCACCCAAACTTTGCAACGACATAAGTTCTTTAAGTGCCTGCGGACAGGTAAACCCTAAGTAATCAGAGGTGAGTAGTTTTAGGCTCGTGTCATTATTTAAAGCGGTATACAAGGCGTCAAACAGTAAGTTAAGCCCTGAGCGCTGAATAAAAGAGACGGAGATCTCTATTTCGTCGGCGTGCTCTATGGCGTGCAATAGCGCTGGTAATAGTGGATCTTCACCACCAGTGTACAGCTGTTTTTGGGTGTTCAGTTGCAGTGTTCTTCCTTGATTAAAACTATTCACTTAATTAATCCTTCCTAAGTAAACAGTTTAACCAGAGTTCATTTTGTCGGTCCGGCCGCCTATCTTCAGTGATCCACACATTTATGGCTTGAAGTGAGGATAGTCCGGAAAGCAGCTGTGCTAAGCCTTTTTCATCAAGGTCCGAAAAGTGCCGCTCACCGTGCATACGCTCACCTTGCCCATACTTGAATGAGGCGTACATAACCCCTTTGGGTTTTAGTGCTTGTTCAAGGTTTTGCATAACGCGTAGCAAATTACTATGTGCAACATGTAGTAAGCTGGCACACGCCCAAATTCCATCGTACTTTTCAACGTCATTGAATGATTCAAAGCGTGCGTGTTGCACAGGTTGGTCCAGCAAATTGGAGGCGATTTCAACAAGTTCAAGACAGGCGTCCATCGCGCTGATTTGAAAGCCTTGTTTTTTAAATGCCAATGCATCGCGCCCGCTGCCGCACCCAGCATCTAAAAGGTGTAGTTGCGAATTAGGCTTGATGGGTAATAATTGAAAAAACGGGGCGTATAAAGGTTGCATATCTACACTTAAGGTAGCATTTGCAAATTCTTGGGCATGTTGACTGTAATATTGAAAAGTAGACTCGGACATCGCTCACCTTAAAAAATAATACTCTGCGGTGGCGCGTATAGGCTGTCACTAACTTTGATAGGTCCTGCTATACACGATTTAAAAGTCCTTTAACCGCTTACTTCTACAGCTCGCTCAAATACGTAGCTTTGTATTGCGTATTTTTTAGAGCCTAGTAATTAAACACGATTCTCCCCGCTATTTGTAGTGTTTCAGCTCAATTTTTGAGTATTTTTTTTCTAAAAAACAAGAAAACTAAAAATACGAAATAGAAAAACCTTTTAAATTACGCTTCCACCCAATAAAAATTCAATTACAGAACATTCTAGGAAGTAGAAACAAAACGATAAAGCCTCCCTATTTTCGTAGTGAAAGGCTACCACATAACTGGTTTCGCTATCCCAAAAGCCAAAAAGCCCACATTTGGGCTTTGTGACATAACATCTAATTGCCAGATTAGATTAGTTGCTGCACGCTACTGAATCACCTTCCTTGTCGTAACATGACTGAGAGTAACCCAATTGAAACTTACAATAATAAGCCACTTTGTTTTCTACGCAGTTGGTGTAAGTACCATATGCGCCATAGCCGGACCTAAAAGTCACACCCCATTCATAATAAGAGTAAGGCGCTGTATTTTTATTTGACTGCCAACGTTTAAATACTGCGGGTGATACAATGTCGTAAAGCACCGAGGGCTTTTGGTTTTTGCCGTAATCTCTCCAGCCTTTTTTAAAACCAGTATGAGAACCGTCTAGCTCTACTGCGGCATTTGCGGCGTCGTAGTATGGATTATCAAAGTTCTTTTTCTTATCTACTTTGGATAGTAATCCTTGGTAGTCTTTTACCCATGTCGTGCTTTCGCAGCTATTAAGAAACGCCATACCCTTGTCTTCGCCTTTCCCACATGTGCCCTCTGGTGCACTGTCTCCTGTCCATATGTAGTCTCCATTCTTCCCACCATGTATTTTGGCATCAAAGTTAGTCGAAAGCGCAATTATAACGTCATTACCACCACCGCCTTCTTGGTTGGAGTTTTCCCCATTGGTGACAATAATGTCATCACCACCATTGCCCCATGCCTTGTGCCAACGCTGGTTATTGGGATTACCATCGCCGTTTTCGAACAGCGCATCATCCCCTTCCCCACCGTAAAGTCGGTCTTCGCGGCCACCGTTACCGGTTAAATAGTCATGCCCATCATCACCGTAAAGGGTGTCACTTCCGCCGCCACCACTGAGTACATCATGGCCATCGCCGCCATACAATTTATCTGCGCGGTCGTCATCATCATTACATGCTGACTGTTCATATATGTCCGCGCCATTGGCATTTTCGAGTGTACAACCACCGCCTATATAATCGTTGCCATTTCCACCATACAAGGTGTCAGAGCCCTGCCCCCCCATAATTAGGTCGCCACCATTTTCTCCGGTAATTATGTCGTTGTTATAGGAGCCAAAAAGCATATCGTGACCATTACCACCACTGATCCTATCATTACCGTAACCGCCATCAATTTCATCATTTCCTCGGTCTCCAATGATAAAATCATTGCCACTACTGCCAAATATCTTGTCGTTGTTATTCCCGCCTCTAATGTAGTCGTTTTTGCGGCCCGTGGTGATGTGGTCATTACCGTTGCCACCATATACCTTTTGTACAACAGCAATGTCTTTACCATTGTAGGTATCGTTACCGCTATTTAAAGACGCTTGTATTCCATCAATTTGGCTTAGGTAAAACTTGTCACAGCTGGAGCTACTCCCCACTTTTCGGGTTACTGTTAAATTGTCACCCGACAGGCTCAAAGTAAACTTTTCACTGCTGCTTGTGCCGTTAATTTTAAGGGTGTCGCCATCAATGTAAGCCGATGCACCATCGCTTAGGCCACCGCAGCCTGCAATTGCATAATTAGACAGCCCAAGTGCTAAAGCTACGCAGAGTGCACTTTTATTAAATGTCATTTTTATATCCTCAAAGTGATTGATAAAAGGCATTTTTACTCCGTCACATGCCCGCTCTTGAGGAGCCTAAAAAGCAAATAAGTAAGAAAAGTGAAGACAGATTTCGTACGAGATTATTGGCATCATCCGCATGTATTTTGGCGTCATAGACTGGTTTTCGGCCGCTTCTTGCAATGTTTTTTCTATTTTGATTTTGCGAAAAACAATTTCTATTTTGCAAATTGCGAATCAAATCCTCGTTTTGGCGCGTTTGCAAAACGCAAAAATAGTTCAACTTATATCTGTGTATTTAATTGAAGCTAATTATTAATACTTGTTTTTATAGGTAAATAAACCCCAAACTCGCAGAAAACTATGATTTGGAGTCATTCTTGCAGCGTAAATGAAAATTAATACAGACGCGTGGCTAACTATGGTGGAACAAGTAACAGACAAGACAGTTTCTCTACTCGAAAAAAAGCTTCAGAGGGCGCTTGCGGGAAAAGCGCTCGCGGAAAACTTATTGGAGTCGAAATCACGCAGTTTGTACAAATCTAACGACGAGCTGTCGAACGCAATCAAGTCGTTAAAAAGCCAGGAGGCACAATTGATACAACAGGAAAAAATGGCTTCACTCGGTCAGCTATCTGCGGGTATTGCCCATGAGCTAAACACGCCCGCAGGGTACGCGCGCTCTAACATAGAGACGCTAAAAATGTACTTAGTTACACTGTTAGCTTACCAAAAAGACCTAGAAAACATGGTCAGTGATGAACAGGACATGCTGGATTTGAAGTCCAGCTATGATGTGGCAATCATACAAGAAGATATACCTGCATTGATGAACGAATCCATTTGTGGATTAAACAAAATCGCCTCTATTGTCTCAGAGCTCAGAAACTACACCCATGTCGACAACGAAGAAATGGAGCTTGAAGATTTAAATTTGGTGCTAGATCAGGCAATAAATTTGGCCCACAGCAGCTTTAAACACCATGCTGTTTTAGACACCAACTTGAGTCAATTGCCAAAGTTACTGTGTAACCCAAATAGACTATGCCAAGTGTTTGTTAACTTACTGGTCAATGCAGGACAAGCAACAGACAAAAATGGGAAGATTATGATCACCAGCTCCTATGACGATAACTACATTCGCTGCACCGTCGAGGACAATGGCGCAGGCATTTCACAAGCTAACATGCGCAATATCTTCGACCCATTTTTTACCACTAAACCAGTTGGCAAAGGTACTGGGCTTGGGCTTTCTATTTCATACAAAATCATTGAGCAGCACAATGGTCACATCACGGTTGATAGCGAAGAAGGCAGCGGCACAACCTTTATCATTACCTTGCCAAGAACAACGGAGTAATTAGGATGAAAGGGCATATTTTTATGTTACTTGAAGATTTCATCTCTGAAGTAGCCGGTGATGAGGTTTTGTACGACGCTCTAGACGAGTGCTCATTTGATTCAAGCAAAGGGTTTGTGCGAACGGAAAACTACCCTGACGAACAACTTGTAGAGCTGGTAAATATTGTTGTGGGCAAAATGGGTATCTCACTAACACAGGCTCATTTCGGCTTTGGCGAGTGGTTATATCCTAAACTCTCTAATCTACTCCCTCCGCAGTTTACACAATATCCACACCCTGCTTATGTACTTAAGCAGTTGGATGATCTTCATCATATTGAGTTGAAAAAGCTCTACCCAGATGCACAGCCACCCGCTTTTCAGTATCATTCAACCACCCCCTACACTGCTCAGTTGATTTACACCTCGCCTAGAAGGCTCTTTGATTTAGTAAAAGGTGTTCTCGCAGGAATGAGCTGCTACTACGATGTAGACATTGAAGTAGAATTGCAAACAAATTGGCAAGGCAACAACAACTGCGCAAAATTTTTGCTAAAATACAGCAAAAGTTGTGACCTTTAGGGGGTTGTGGTCGCCTTTCTCCCTTTATATGTCTCTGATATAAAGATTTAATTGGGTAAGATACGAACAAAACACAACAAACCGTCGCATAGAGACTTATCATAAATCTAAAGTTCGCAGAGGTGATAACATTTATATCATAGTAACCCCGCTAAATCAGTTGGATCATATAGAGCGTTATAGGTATTAAACCAAGACTGTAAACTGCCCGCATTACCGTTGAAAACGAGCACCGTTGCATACGTGTAAAACATACAGCAGAATGAAAAAGAATATTTAACTCAAGTAAAACAGCTTTCTTCGCAGCAAGTAGTCTGTATCCATTGAAATAGTTAACCCCATCATTTTCGTATCTATATAGTTAAACAGTGTGTAAACAGTCAGTGTGAAACACCAAGAAATAAAATCATGATCGCGCTTACTTTTTAGTTTATACCCACGATGATAAAATACGCGAATACCCGTTTCTTTAACACTGAATACAAGATAGAAAAATGAGATGATTAAAACGACATCAACTGCGATGCAGGCCACATTTTAGTGTAAGTCAACCACTTACTACACTAATTATCTACCGCAATGTACTACTTATATTAAGATCTAGATCTCAAGGCTTATTTGTAAATAATTAACCAATATTAACTAAAAAAGGCTAACAACACACCATTAACCAAAACCAACTTAACTTTAAACCCAGTAAACACACATTTATGAATAGATCAGACGCGTATTTCGACACTTTCTATCAATTTGGGGACAATAACCAACAGTCTTCTAAAGCCGGTGCAACTCCTTTAATTTTTTCACCCCAGTCAACCGATTCAAGACACTCTATCTGGTAGGCTGGCCTGTAATAATTGCCAATTGTATTTTCATCAATTGAAAACGGTGGGCCAGGTACTAAGCTCTGATCATATCGATAGCCTAGCAATAACTGAGGGGCCGTTTGAGAAAGCTCCATAAGCTTGCTACTGTAGCTGCGTAGCATAGAAGCTGGCAAAGCAATAAACGCAGCTCTGTCATACACCGCATCAACATCATGAACATGTTCAGCGGTCAAGTTAAAATAATCGCCAACGTACACCGTCAAATTGATACTTTTATAAACCTTAAATTCATCAAGTTCTTCAACTAGAGGTTCAATATGTAATTCTTCAAAGAGCTCTTTAATTGCCCCTTCACTTAATTCAGCACCTGTTATTTTATACCCCTTACGCAACAGCCAAGCGATGTCTTTCGTTTTTCCACACAGTGGCACAAACACATGTGAACCAGCTCGTAGTTTTAATGCATCGACATGTTTTTCAAGCAGTTTATTAACTGTGCCTTCATGGAATGCGATGAATCGCCCCGGGTTTGCC
>NZ_AUXT01000201.1 GCF_001625595.1 Pseudoalteromonas luteoviolacea NCIMB 1942 | reverse complement strand
GCGTCTATCGTAACGAAACAGTCTCTTATTTCTAACAGTGTCAAAATACCTGGTAACGTATTCATTTAATTAGACTTTTATCAACGGGTGCTTGTCCTAAGACAACCGCATTTTCACACGTAAATGCACTCACCATAAACAGTGCATCTCGTCTATCAGCTTGAGTAAACGAACCTTTTAATCGTTTCCCATCTAAGGCAATAACTTCACCATGGGTGAGCTTGCAACACGTTTTCATCCAAGATGAAAACGAATCTTGAAATTGTGTTATGTCTATGCAGCTCATTACTCGAACAATGGTATCGTGGCGAGGAATGCCATTTTTAAACGGTACAAACTTTCTAAGCCAATCTAATCTATCGCGTCCAAAACCTTCAATATCTTCCCAATCTTGACATCCTGAAGTGACAGCACTGACCGTTAAGAATATGATATCAAAGGGCTTGTGGACTACTTTACCTTGTTGTCGAGGGTCATCAATTGATTCGAAGTACTTAAAGAATTGTGGTTAAGACATAAGCGTGTTACTTAAAAAAGAAGTATAAAATCATACTTCTAAGTCAAGGTAAAGTTCGTGATCAGGCCCTATATTTTCATGACTTTATAATATGGGCTGTTAAAGGAAAATGGGGATGCTAGCGCTCATAACAGGTATTTACCAAGGAATTTTACTGCCATCGTAACTAATAAAGCCGCCACTCTCCGTATCAGTTAGGTTATCTATAACTTGCTTCAACCCTATAGCTGACTCTTGGGCTGTAATCAGTGCACTTGGTCCACCCATTTCAGTTTTAACCCAGCCCGGATGCAGCGCAACGGTTTTGATACCTTCTGGTAGCAGATCATTAGATAAACTTTTGACTACGGAATTCAAGGCTGCTTTTGAGCTGCGATAAATGTACCCGCCTCCCTTGGTATTTTCTGTATGGCTACCAACTCGTGACGAAAGGGCTGCAAATATTTTTTTATCGCTCAGTTGCAAATTACTATAAAACGCTTCAGCTAACTTTGCTGGAGCAATAGCATTGACTTCCATAACCTCTCGCCACGATTCAACATCACAATTTCCGAAGCCATAACCTTTTGGCCCGTAAAGACCCGCATTATTGATGATCAAGTCAATAGGAACGCCAGCCAGTGAATGAGCAAGCTCGTTCACTTGTTGATAATTCACAACATCCAACTCGTGTATCGCTAAGCTACCACTTGCTTCTTGTTCAACTAGCTTTTTTAGCGCCTCGGCTCTTGAGGACTCCCTCACCGTTGCCAACACCTGCCAGCCACTCGCCAAATACAACTCTGTTAAAGCTAACCCGATGCCTCTATTCGCTCCTGTGACTAATACACGTGCCATAAAACCCTCTATTTTGTTTGTCCATATCGCTTATGAAGTGCATTGTGAATAAGGGAGAAAATCTATTCAAGTAAACGAAGAAATAAAATCGTACAGCAGAGTTTGATAATGGTATTAGGTAACTAGGAGGCTGCTTCTAGCCAGCTTTTTGCTGCGTTATTTCTAGAAAAATAACGAGTTTGCCCGCCAAGTATCCACCCACCAATCGTGGACGTAATACGATGCAACCGACTATTCCCAATTACCGCAGTTTTTGTAAATTGTTCACTATATTGAAATGCAATCCTCATATCATTGAGTGCTTCCCCCATCTCCCATCCCGTCAACTCGGTGATGTCAATAAGCGCATAAACAGCATTACGCTGATTTCTAGCAATAGCGTGATCCACCACTGGTAATATAATCAGATAGTCTTTATGTGTCAGTTTACCAACCGCTTTAAAGCTCAGTAATAAACCAGACTCCCTCACCTCAGTAGTAACAGAAATTCCGTGGAATTCATTCATTGCAACAACCGTTCATCCAAGTAAACTTTTAGTAAACAAATCACATTATTTTAAAATAGTTCAAAATGACAAATCGCGCACATTTATTCAAATCGTCTATGCTTAAACTTATGCATTTGCCAGCAATAACAACTAATTTATGCTTCGAAAATAGGAAAAGCCTTGAAAATACTAATAATATTGATATTCAGTCTGTGCTCTTCACTTTGCTTTGCTAACACCGACAAAACGTGGTTTAACCAAGCTGTGTATACCAAATTTGAGGATGCAGATGTCCACTCTTGGCAAGTAAGTAGTCATTATTATTTTGCCCCTCAAGCTTACTTTGGGGTCTGGGATGATTTCGGCTATTTGGACACAGACAGTAATATTTTGTTGACTTACACCAATGACGAGGATGTATACACGGGCGTTGAAGGAGAAGCCTTTCTCGGTAATTGGTTTGCCCCTTTGGGCATCGCAGATCTAGGTAATGCTGATGACGATTATTCAATCGGAGTAGGTCACCTGTTTTATGATAGTTTTAAAGCGAGCGTCAGGCATCAGCGCTTAACGAATGGCGAAGACATCACGTGGTTTCAAGGTCAGCTCAATATCGACTTAAACACCGATGCTTATGTTGGTATCACAGCCAACAGTGATGATTCCCTAGATGATTGGACTGTCGAGGTACGATATTTCAGGGGGTTAGGGGGGCAAAAGTTCTTTACCTTGGACCTGTCTCATCACAATCAAACGACTAAAAACCACAATGACTTTTTGGCCAATTACTACTTTAATCAACACTTTGCACTGGGTGTCGGCAGTCATGCATCCCACCTTATAATTGAGGGTAAGTATTTTGTGAATCATAGTTTTTTTGTAAAGGCTCGCTATCAAGAGCAAAGCGATGATGAAAAGTCGTTAGAAATGTCTATGCAGGCACAATTCTAATCTAACCAGAGTCTAAGTACCTTCAAGTCTTAACATCTGTGATTTTCGCTAGGCACTGATGGTTTATAGAAGTAATCGTTACGTTATCCAACGGACCAACGCGCTCTGAAAGCCACTTCTCAAAGTCTGTAAACCGTTCAAGTTCATACATTTTACCAATTACTTCACGAGAGTTTAGTGACAGAGCATCGTATAAACAAAGCTCTCCTTGCCACTCTTGCTCAGATGTAGCAACTTGCTCGCCCCGTTTTATTAAATATGCACGCTGAAAAGAGCGTTTTATTTGCACTAGACCTAGTGTGCTGGTATCACCAGATTGTGGTAGTTTAAAATCAGTTCTCTTCCATTCAGGCTTCGGAAAAACGACTGAAAAGTCAGGGCTATCAGGTTGAACATATTTAAATACAATGAGTTTGCTTGGCGTCAAAACGGCATCATAAGGGCTAAAAGCAAAGGCAATGTTTAAGCTACAGTCACCTTCATGTAAGGATAAATCACGATATATCTGAATGTCTGTTGTAAGCTTCACTACATGCTCTGCCCAGTCCCCATCAGGGATGATTAGCTCAGCGTAGAAACACGCATCATCACCTCTATTTAATGCCTGCGCACGTTCTTTATCTAAGCAAAAGAATTCACCAACAAATACGTCTCCCTCAGACTGCTGCGACTGAGGCGTTAGCCAAGTTTTTAAGCTAATCCGTTCAGGTATTAATACACCATCAGACTGTAAGTACTGCACTAAATGCTTAAAAATAAAAACTTGTGGCTCACGCTTTAATAGCGCGGTCATAGTTTCAGAAATGATAATGTCGAAGTGCTGTTGTTTGCGCTTTGGTCGCCACTGGGTTGCATCACCATGCACTAATTCAATTTGGTAGCCTTCAAGGCCAAAATGCGTTATCAAAGTCTCAACCGCAGCTATATTTTCTTGATGGATATCCAGTAAAGTTATTTCCAGAGGAAGCTGTTCACTGCTGGCAGCCAAAAATGGTAAGAGTAAGGTTGCGTAAGGACCAGTGCCAGCGTAAAGAATTTTAATAGGTTTTATGTTCGCCAGTAGTTTGTCTGCAATCGCGTTTGCCACGCCTTGAGCAAACATTTGAGTGCGTACAGTTTCTTCAAAACACTTAGCTGCCTGAACAGGAGAAATGGCCACACCGCATGCCGTTTGGGTCTTTTTCGAGTCATTCATATCCGTATCAGTAAATACTTGCGTTACCTCTCCTAGATACGCAACCATTGCTTTGATTTCAGACTTGCTAATGGTCCCTTTTTGGGAGTGCAGTAGCTTATTTACCGTCTCAACAAATTGTGCTTTGGTTTGACACATAGTATCCCTACAGATTTTTCTTATATTATTTCAGAGGATAGAGTGACAAAGAGCAAAAGTAAAACCAGTAAACTCGCAAAAAATACTCTTAAATACCTAAGTTGCTTATTTGTTTTTACAACTCGGTGGAGCAGCCCACCCAAATATAACCACAACGTATCAACGCAGACTGCGACTAGAAATAGCGTCGAGGCTGCAATGACACTAGCCTGAGCTGCAGACTCCATAGGAATATTCGTATTAGCAAAAATTGCGATACATGCTGCATATGCCTTGGGGTTTAATAAGTTGAGAATAAAGCCATCTTTAAACCCTAAAGGCTGACTGCTAAACTCTGACAGTCCACCTTCATTGGTTGCTATTTTAAAGGCAACATAAAACAAATATACAAGTGCTCCTATCTGTAAAGCTTTGGTCAACTGAGGAAAGCTTAACAACAATGCACCCAGCCCCGTAGCAGACGCAACAATTGCAACCAGAAGTCCCGTCAAAATACCAAACAGAAAAGGTCGGCCTGCACGTACGCCAACGCTTGCCCCAACAGCCGCAAGTGCTAATGGCGCTGGGCCGGGAGAGCCAAGCAAAAAAAATGTTGTAAGTGCCAAAGACAGTAATGCTTCATGCATAATACATCTCCAAAAGATCCTTAAGAAATAGCAAAAATTGATTGGTATGTGATGAGAATGGATATTTTTAAGGGGACACATAAAATTGCCCCCAAACAATGGTTGTTTTGACTAATTACAAAATATCGGGAATGCGCACGGTACCTTCCATTAAAACACGTGCACTGCGGCTCATAATCGCTTTTTTCGCAAGCCAGCGTTCACCTTGTAATTGCGCTTCAGCACCGACTTTCAGAGTGCCTGAAGGGTGGCCAAATGTGATCTGTGTTCTATTTCCGCCACCAGCAGCTTGGTTTACCAATGTGCCCGGAATGGCGCCTGCGGTAGCAATCGCCACTGCCGCCGTGCCCATCATAGCATGGTGTAACTTACCCATTGAAAGCGCACGCACACACAAGTCGATGTCTTGCTCTGTGATGGCTTTCCCACTGGATGCCAAATATTGTTGAGGTCCACTGACAAAAGCAATTTTTGGCGTATGTTGTCGAACTTTCGCTTCTTCCAGTGTCGAGATCAGCCCCATTTTTAAGGCCCCATGAGCGCGTATTGTTTCCATGCGCGCCAATAGTTGAGCGTCACCATTAACGGCTTCTTGTAATTCTGTACCGTCAAAGCTAAGATCTTGTGCTCTGAAAAATAATGTTGGGATCCCTGCATTTATCATTGTGACATCAAAGCTACCAATATCTGGAACTTCAAGTGTGTCAACAAGATTGCCACTTGGAAACATGTCCGCATTTGCATCAGCTGGGTCTAAAAATTCCACGACAACTTCAGCTGCCGGAAAGGTCACACCATCTAGCTCAAAGTCACCTGTTTCTTGTACTTCACCATTTGTAATAGGGATATGCGCAACGATTGTTTTACCGATATTTGCCTGCCAGATGCGTACGACGGCAACGCCATTTTTAGGGATCCGCTCGCCAGAGACTAATCCATTACTGATTGCGAATGCTCCCACCGCAGCGGTTAGATTGCCACAATTACCACTCCAATCGATAAATGGTTTGTCGATTGCGACTTGGCCAAACAAATAGTCAACATCATGATCGGGTTTCGAGCTTTTCGATAAAATAACCGTTTTACTGGTGCTAGACGTCGCACCGCCCATACCATCAGTTTGCTTAGCATAAGGATCTGGACTACCGATCACTCTGAGAAGTATCTGATCTCTAATTTCTCCAGGTTTTTGGGCGGCTTGAGGTAAGTCATCCAGCTTGAAAAAGACCCCTTTGGAGGTTCCTCCGCGCATATATGTCGCGGGTATTTTTATTTGTGGTTTAAAGCTCATTATGTTTCCTAACGAAAAGCCCAAGCATTGCTTGGGCTTTAATTGATAACAGTGTTACGCGTTAGCTTCTAAGAAGTCTTTAGCGAATCGTTGTAATACCCCGCCAGCTTCATAAATTGACACTTCCTCTGCGGTGTCCAGTCTACAAGTTACTGGCACCTCTACGACATCGCCATTTTGACGGTTTATCACAAGCGTTAATGTGGTACCCGGCGTGCGTTTGCCTTTTACATCGTACGTTTCTGCACCATCTAAGCCTAACGTGAGACGAGTCGTTCCTGCTTTGAATTCAAGCGGTAATACGCCCATACCAATTAAGTTGGTTCTATGGATACGTTCAAAGCCTTCAGCGACGATAACTTCAACGCCCGCTAGGCGTACACCTTTTGCAGCCCAATCCCTTGACGAACCTTGACCATAATCTGCACCAGCAATGATGATCAGCGGCTGTTTACGCTCCATATAGGTTTCGATGGCTTCCCACATGCGAGT
Source organism: Pseudoalteromonas luteoviolacea NCIMB 1942 (assembly GCF_001625595.1). GTDB lineage: Bacteria > Pseudomonadota > Gammaproteobacteria > Enterobacterales > Alteromonadaceae > Pseudoalteromonas > Pseudoalteromonas luteoviolacea_A. The sequence goes on along the minus strand of NZ_AUXT01000201.1, from coordinate 89,725 downwards.
AACTTTACCTTCAGGCTCAACACGAGCAAGCGAGCCTTGCTTCACGGCACCATTGTCTTTGACCATTTCATTAAGCAACTTAGGGTTCGCGAATGTTGCACGTTGCGCTGTCAAATGATCGCCACGGTGGGTCGCGTAAGAGTTGAAATCCTCTTCCGGTAATCCCATTTTCGCCAAGTATTCACCCGCCGCGCTACTTGCTAAGATGGCGTTAGATGGGGACAAGTGATCCGTTGTAATGTTATCGCCTAGAATTGCCAACGGGCGCATTCCCTTCATGGTACGCTCACCGGCAAGTGCGCCTTCCCAGTATGGTGGGCGACGGATATAAGTACTCATTTCTCGCCAGTTATACAGAGGGTCATTGTCCTCACCATAGTCGACACTCAAGTCAAACATTGGGTCATACACCTCTCTGAATTGCTCAGGCTTAACACTTTGTGCGATAACTGAATCTATTTCTTCATCGCTTGGCCATACATCTTTGAGGGTAACTGGGTTGCCATTTTGATCATGACCTAATACATCTTTTTCGATATCAAAACGAACAGAACCTGCAATCGCGTAAGCCACCACCAAAGGAGGTGATGCTAAAAATGCTTGCTTGGCATATGGATGAATTCGTCCGTCGAAGTTGCGGTTACCAGATAAAACCGCTGTTGTATATAAATCCCTGTCGACCACTTCTTGCTGAATTTTAGGATCGAGCGCACCACTCATGCCGTTACAGGTAGTACACGCAAATGCCACGATACCAAAGCCCAATGCCTCCAATTCAGGTAATAACTGTGCTTCTGTCATATAAGAACGGACAGCTTTTGAGCCAGGAGCGAATGAAGTTTTGACCCAAGGCTTACGTTTTAAACCAAATTTGTTTGCATTACGTGCCAGCAAACCAGCAGCAACGACGTTGCGTGGATTACTGGTATTCGTACAACTGGTAATTGCGGCAATAATCACCGCACCATCTGGCATTTGGTCTTCTGTTTTTTCATAGTCAGCAACAATCCCCTGCTTTGCAAGGTCTTGTGTCGCAACTCTGCGGTGCGGATTCGATGGTCCTGCGAGGTTTCGACCTACACTCGATAGGTCAAACTTCAACACGCGCTCATATTTCGCTTGTGTCATAGAATCAGACCACAAACCTGTTAGTTTGGCATACTGCTCTACAAGCTGAACCTGCTCATCATCACGGCCAGTTAGCTTAAGATAATCAATCGTCTTTTGATCGATATAGAACATTGCAGCTGTTGCACCATACTCTGGTGTCATATTTGAAATTGTCGCACGGTCGCCAAGGGTCAGGTCGTCAGCGCCTTCACCAAAGAACTCTAAATAGCTCGAAACCACTTTTTCGTTACGTAAAAACTCGGTAATCGCCAACACAATATCCGTTGCGGTGATCCCTGGTTGGCGTTTACCTACTAGCTCAACACCCACGATATCAGGTAAACGCATGTATGACGCACGCCCGAGCATCACGCTCTCAGCCTCTAAACCACCCACACCGATAGCGATGACTCCCAATGCATCGACATGTGGCGTGTGGCTGTCTGTGCCAACCAAAGTATCAGGGAATGCAACACCATCACGCGCTTGAATAACAGGAGACATTTTCTCTAGGTTAATTTGGTGCAAAATGCCGTTGCCAGGTGGAATAACATCGACATTTTTAAAAGCGGTTTTGGTCCAATTGATAAAATGGAAACGATCGTCATTTCTGCGGTCTTCAATTGCCCTGTTTTTCTCAAAAGCATTTTCTTCGTAACCCGCATGTTCCACCGCTAAACTATGGTCGACTATCAACTGCGTTGGTACAACCGGATTTACTTTGGCTGGATCTCCGCCTTTCTCAGCAATCGCGTCACGTAAACCTGCTAAATCAACCAATGCAGTTTGACCAAGAATATCATGGCAAACCACACGCGCAGGAAACCACGGGAAATCTAAGTCGCGACGACGTTCAATAATTTGAGTTAAATAATCATTTAGTTTTTCCGGTTCGGCTTTGCGAACCAAGTTTTCTGCCAGCACTTTTGAGGTATAAGGTAGTCCTTCATATGCACCAGGCTTTATCGCTTCGATGGCTTCACGCGTATCGTAATAGCATAGAGTTGAATCAGGTAATCGTTTACGGTAGTGGGTGTTCATAACTGCTTATTCCAACTGAGGTGTGACGGTATGTATCCGCTTGAATCAGACAACACTTCAAGCGTGTAAAGGCCCAACATATGGGCCTATCTCCTGCTTATCTTTCAGAAATAGCAGGGACTGGACGTAATTCTTCGCCTGTGTATTCAGCAGAAGGGCGAATGATACGGTTATCTGCACGTTGCTCCATGACATGTGCAGCCCAACCCGTCAGTCGTGATATCACAAAGATTGGTGTAAACAATTTAGTTGGAATACCCATAAAATTATAGGCCGAAGCGTGGAAGAAATCCGCGTTACAGAAAAGCTTTTTCTCACGCCACATCACTTCTTCACAACGCACTGAAACAGGATAAAGTACTGTATCACCTACATCCGCTGCCAGCTTTTCAGACCATAGTTTAATGATCTCATTACGCGGATCTGATTCAGAGTAAATCGCATGGCCAAAGCCCATAATTTTTTCTTTGCGCTCTAACATGCCCATCATTTCTTCTTCAGCATGGTCAGCTGATTCAAATCGCTCAATCATTTCCATTGCAGCTTCGTTTGCACCGCCATGTAACGGACCGCGCAAGGAACCAATTGCGCCAGTAACACAAGAATGCATGTCAGACAGTGTTGATGCACAAACACGCGCTGTGAAAGTTGATGCATTAAATTCATGCTCTGCATATAAAATAAGTGAAACATGCATAACGCGCTCGTGAAGTTCTGAAGGTTTCTCGCCGCGTAACAGGTGTAGGAAGTGTGCACCGATTGAATCGTCATCAGTCTCAACATCAATACGTACGCCATCATGGCTGTATCTGTACCAATAACAAATGATACTAGGGAAGCATGCCAACATGCGGTCAGTTACTTTACCTTGTTCATCGTAGCTTGCTTCACCTTCAAGGTTACCTAGCATTGAACAACCGGTACGTAGAACATCCATTGGATGAGCATCAGCAGGAATACGCTCTAGCACATCTTTTAGTGCCAAAGGTAGTCCTCTCATAGACTTAAGAAGTGCTTTGTATTCGTCTAGCTCTGTTTGGTTTGGTAAGTTACCCTTTAAAATCAAATACGCAACTTCTTCAAACTGACAATTTTCTGCCAAATCTTTTACATCATATCCACAATAGGTTAAGCCTGAACCTGACTTTCCTACTGTTGAAAGTGCGGTTTTCCCTGCAACTTGACCACGTAAGCCAGCGCCACTTAGTACTTTAGCCATGATATTCTCCTGAAATTTTTACCTGCTGAATTTATAAATTTTAGTACGGGACAAGCAAAACACTGCTGCCCTCTTTTATTTGTTTATATGTTTATTTGTTTTTGCCTTCTGCAAATAGCGCATCAAGCTTTTGCTCATAGCCGTGATAACCAAGGTAATCGTATAAATCCATACGCGTTTGCATTGTGTCGACAACCGCTTTTTGATCACCGTCATTGAGCAATGTTCTATATACCAGTTCAGCCGCTTTATTCATTGCTCTAAATGCACTTAGCGGATATAGCACCATACCAACTCCCCACTCGGCCAGTTCTTGTTTGTTCCAAAGCTCAGTTTTACCAAACTCGGTCATGTTTGCTAAAATCGGCACATCAAGCGCTTCAGAGAAAGAACGATAATGCTCTTCAGTTTGAACCGCTTCAGCGAAAATACCATCGGCACCTGCTTCAACGTATGCTTTTGCACGTTCAATTGCAGCTTCTAAGCCTTCTTGGGCGAAAGCGTCAGTACGGGCCATGATGAAAAAGTCTTTATCTATACGAGCATCTACTGCGGCTTTGATGCGATCAACCATTTCTGCTGTTGAAACAATTTCTTTATTTGGTCTGTGACCACAGCGCTTTTGTGCAACTTGATCTTCAAGGTGAACGGCTGCTGCGCCTGCTTTTTCCATATCGCGGATCGTCTTTGCAATATTAAACGCCCCACCCCATCCCGTATCGATATCTACCATCAAAGGTAAATCACAAGCCGATGTAATACGCTGAACATCAGCAATCACGTCGTTTAAGGAAGTCATTCCAAGATCAGGTAATCCATATGAAGCATTCGCAACACCACCACCTGAAAGATAAATTGCTTGGTGACCGATTTGCTTGGCCATCATCGCACTGTATGCGTTGATGGTGCCTACAATCTGCAATGGTTGATTTACGCTTAATGCGTCACGAAATTTTTTTCCTGCACTCATGGTGGTGTTATCTCCTGTGATGATCTTTTACATTTTAGATAATTTGACGGCAATATTATTTTTTGAGTATTGAATGTGGCGTCTCATAAGAATTTCCGCCAATTCACCATCTCGATTTGCGATGGCCTTAACGATATGTTTATGCTCGTCATATGCGGTTGTTACACGAGGGCCTGTCATACCTAATTGCACTCGGTACATTCTCGCTAAGTGGTATATACCGTTACTTAACATGGTGATAAGTTGTTGATTTTGAGTGCCAACAATAATGCGATAGTGAAAATCTAAGTCGCCGGCTTCCTGATAATATGATTGCCCTTGCTTAACCAGCTCAAACTGATCGTCCAGCAAGTTAGAAAGCTTGTCTATTTCTGTTTCAGGCATGTTTTGTGCCGCTAAGCGTGCAGCCATCCCCTCTAAAGCTTCTCTGATCTGGTAAAGTTCAAGCAGCCCTTCAGCAGTCAAAGTAACAACGCGCGCACCAACATTTGCCTTTCGCTCAACAATATTACACGCTTCCAAACGATTAATAGCTTCGCGAACAACAGCTCGACTCACCTCGTACTTTGTCGACAATTCAACTTCACTAAGCTTTGCTCCAGCAGAAATCTCACCCTCAACTATTTCTTCTCTCAAACGAAAAAACGTTTTATCTGAGGATGTTACTGCCTGCTCTTGGAAAAAGCCCATTATCAGCCTATGTGTATGTAATCTGTTAATGCCAACAATATAGATACACTTTACGTTAACGTCAACCTAATAAATCTAAAATTGTCGACAATTTTATTATATGCTGTATTCACAAGATTTATTCTTCCATGAGCAGATAGACATGATTGAGTTTAAAGGACCCATTATAGGTTCAAATTCATGTCGATTTGATTGCACGCACATGTTCTAAATTAACAATATAAACAAGGTAGTAAAAGGTAGGGATATGAGATAATAGTCGAGAGAATGAATTTTGGGCATTAAAAAAGCAAGCTAAGCTTGCTTTTTTAGGTGTTTAAACTGTGACAGTTACAGCTTAACGATTTCTTCAGCCTGAGGACCTTTTTGACCTGTAGTAAGTTTAAACTCTACACGCTCGCCTTCAGCTAATGTACGGAAACCGTCGCCTTTGATTGCACTGAAGTGTGCAAATACATCTGGGCCATTTTCCTGAGCGATAAAACCGAAGCCTTTTGACTCGTTAAACCACTTTACTGTACCTGTTAAAGTATTAGACATAATAATAAATCCTGATAAAAAATATAAATGCCAATCCTTAAAAGCAAACTCTAAACTGCTTAAAGAGAATCTATTTTTACAAAACTGGCAAACCTATGCCCTTGTGGGCGCATAGACCTAAATTTTGCCGGTGATAAAACTTCAGGACGGTACTACTACAAGCTAACACTTATACAACATCGTAATGGAGATTTATAAACACTGACCGAAATTCTGTCTATGTTCATCTTATAGGGATACCCCTCTAAGTCAACTAATTTTTAAACATATTTATGAATGCTTAATGACATATTCTCATAAGCAATGTGAACAATTAAATACAGTTCTATAACACCACTGAAAATGCGGTGTGCAACGGGATTGACGCAACTCAATCTTTATTGATTTTTATGCACAAAAATGTCAAAAAAAACACGTTTTTTAAAGTAGAAATGTATAATCAATTTACTGAAAATTACTTGGGAATAGCTTAGTTGAATATTGTTATAATCGGATTAATTTTGACATTTAGCATTGCATCTTACGCAACAATTAATATAACACCGCCTACCAAGCTGACTATTTCATATATTGATCATCCAAGCGTTTTAAATCAAGCGCTACCGCTCGTTGCACAAGCTTACCAAGCTGAGCGCATTGACGTCGATTTTGTAGCTATCCCATCTCACCGCTTAATCAATGAAATTCAGGCACAACATATTGACGGCGACGTTATTCTCGCCAAGGAGATATTTTCGCCTTACAAAGAATTAATCGCTGTAGGCCCACCGCTCACAAAAGTGCAGTTTGTTTTGCTTTGTGTTGAAGGTGTACCTTGCAACCTGCAAGTGCTGCAAACCTCCCCAAAAACAATCTTAGCAACCGATGAATCAATGCGAGTAATTCTCAACAAATTTCCAACCTCACGAAGAAATAGGTATTATCAACTTAACCAATTAGGCAAATTGCCTCACCTACTACAAGAAAAGCGCTTTGAATATGCAATATATGTGATGTCCTCTTCATGGCCTATCCCACAAGCTTTAGAGCATCTAAACCGTCATACATTGTTCGAAACACCGGCCTATCATGTTGTACACAAAAAACACGCCGCGATAGCTAATAGAATTGCGCCTCGCCTCACAGCAATTTTGAACAAACAAAGGAAATGAAAACAGGCGTATTAGCCATTGCGTAATATGCGTTCAATTTCATCTAACGAGAGGGGGGTCGTAAAAAAGTGCCCTTGTAACTGGTTACAGCCATGAGTCGCCAAAGTCATTGCTTGGAACTCGCTCTCCACACCTTCTGCAATACAATTCACACCTAGGCTCTTTGCGATATTTATCATCACTAAAGCCAAATCATCCTGTTGCTCTGTACCATAGATTTCACTAACAAAGCTCGGATCTATTTTAATTGAATCAAAGTGAAGCTCTTTTAAAAGTACAGGGTTTGTTTGCCCCAACCCAAAATCATCTATAGATAGTTTAAACCCAAATTTACTCAGCAATACCAATCTATCGGATAGCTCATCAGCATTTTCAAGTAATGGGCGCTCCGCAATTTCAAGTTCAAACTGGCTAGGAGTTAATCGATACTTTTCTATTAAGTCTATGATTTGTTCGGGAAATGAGCCATCTAATAAATGTCGTACCGAAAGGTTCAAGCACAACAGTAATGAGGGTTTGTGTGTAATCAAGTCAGCGAAAGCAACTATTGCCTGTTCAAAAACTTGCATACTCAGTTGAATGCCAATCCCAGCTTCTTCAGCCGTTTCAATAAACTGCTCCGCCGCAACGACATCATCTCCATGTCGCCATCGCGCTAACACCTCTAGCTTTTCTATCTCATGGCTTTGTGCATTAACGATGGGTTGAAAGTAAGGAAAAAACTCACCGCAAGCAAGGGCAACGACGAGCTCCTTTTCACGCTCTAGGCAATACTCGGCTTCTTTATCCAACATGGTACAATAAAATTGATAGTTTGAATGGCCTACTTTTTTCGCACGATACATGGCGCTGTCTGCGCATTTCATGAGCGTGTCGGCGTTGTCTCCATCATTGGGGTACAGTGCAATTCCTGCGCTAAATGAGATATTTACTGAAGTCGTTTTGATACCATATTCACCGCTAGCTGCTGCAAATATCTTATCAATTACATGCCTTACATTGCGCCTGTCTTCCATAGCATCAATGAGTAGCACAAATTCATCACCGCCAATGCGAGAAACCGTATCACAAGCTCGAATGGTAGATGTTAACTTCTTTGCGACTTGCTTAAGCAACTCATCTCCAGAGTCATGTCCATAAGTATCATTTATTAATTTAAACTTATTTAGGTCCAGAAAAATAACCGCAAACTGGTGCTTATGACGCTTAGCCCTCTTGCATGCCTGGATCAATCTATCTTGCAGCAGCAATCGATTGGGTAATCCTGACAATGCGTCATGATGTGCCAGATGTGCCATCTTCTTTCTCAGTAATCGAGATTCTGTTACATCTTGAAAAACCAACACCGCGCCTGCTATCTGATCAGAGCCTAGAAAAATTGGAGAGCAAGAAATCTCAATAGCAAACTCTAGACCCAAATGATTGCGAAAGCAGGCAAGTTGGGTGAGCGAGACAGTCTGCATTTGGGCCATAGCAGATCCCATAGGGTCGCATATAGGCTCTTTACTTTCTTCATCAATAAGTGACATCACTTCATGAAAGGGTTTTCCAACCACCTCTCGGTCTAATAAAGCAAGTACAGCTTCAGCGACGGGGTTGACAAATGAAATATTACCCTCGGTGTCTGCACATATCACACCATCGCCAACTGACCTGAGTGTAATAGCCAGCAGTTCGTGTTGTTTTTGTATTTGAGTTTGTTCGGCAATATTGATTAACTGGCCGAGAAAAACACCTGAAAGATGCGTGTGATTCAAGCTAACAATAAAATGGGCTAACTCCCCACTTTGAGAATCCAGGTGCAGATCGAGTTGCTCAAACTCTTCCCCACCGTCTTGCCATTTTTGGAACATTTTAAAACTTTTTTCGTCTACAAGTTTTACTATCCCAGTTTCGATTAATTCATCCTCGGACATATTTACATACGCACACAGTCCTTGACTTACAGCGTAAAAAGTACCATTTTCACACACTAAAAACTGTGCGACTAAAGACTCTTTGAAAACCTCATAATACAACTCGCCATGTTCCCCAAAACCAATTTCTTGTTGTTTTTTTCGTGCCAAGAAGATCACGCCACCGCCAGTGACTATCGCCATTACGAATCCGACTATTCCCAATGAGAAATAGTTGAACAGTTCAATCAATGCTTCATTGCCATAGATTCCGGCTTCTGCAAATAACAGGTTTTCAATAAGCTGGCTAATCTGAATCCCAAAAGATAAACCAACCAAAAGGAAGAAAAAGCTAAACAAAAGCTTTTGGGTCACTTGATTCATTTAGTTGTCCATAGTAAACAAGGTTTATAAATTAATTTTTTACCAAATTTAATATTAGACACAGTCACATAAATTGGACAGTTGAGGCGAAACAAAGAGATTGTTTATATTTCTGGAATTAAATGGTTTTTTGTCCTACATCTAATAAGGGTGTAATCTTTGGAAACCAACTATGATGAGCTTAAGCGATGACTCAAAAGTGGTAGAGAACTTTGTGCGAGTTGCACAGATCATTGCCAATTTAGAAGCTATTTTGAGCCAAGCAAAGAACCTTTCGTTAACAGCGAAAAACGCGCGTGTTGTCGCTTTAAGAGCGGGGGACGCGGCGCTTGGGTTCAAGCCCATCACCAATTTTATTGACGAATTTTCTGAACAGACCATTTCTTCTACTACCAAGATTTCTAACCTGTCTAACCAACTTTTTAAAGTCGCGTTAGAGCTTGTTAGGTGCAGCCAGTATTACGAACAGATTTGCAGATTAAGAAAACAAGTATGTACCAATCAAGCAGAGAATATGTATGCAAAGGCCGTTAAGTCACAGCGCCTTGCGGCAAATCATTTATCTCAGGCTTTAAGCGAGCTTGAGAATCATTTCGAAGACATTCAAAAACAAATGCAAAGCGCTGAATATATTGCAGTAACTAGCCGTGTTGAAGCGACAAATGCAGGCGAGTTTAGCGACAGCCTGCAATCAGTTTCTGATTTTATCGCCAGTGCTGCTAAAACCATTAAAACAGCTGTAGTTTATAACTTAAGTGAAATTCATACATTGCGAGGGCTATTAAGGTGAAACTAACAGAACTGCACAAAGCTAAAACTCACAGTTGGTTAATACTTGAGCGCAATGACGAAATGCTCAATACACTTGGCTCAGTCAATCAGTATTTCATCCATTCCCAATATGAATCAATGATCATGGATCCCGGTGGCATTGAGCTCTTCTCTCCTATGCTTGCCGCCATTTTGCAGCAAACGGAGCTCGACAAACTCACAGCGGTTTTCGCATCCCACCAAGATCCTGACATTATTTCTACTTTGGGCCTATGGGATAAAGCAGTGCCCAATGCAACTTTATATGCGCCTGCATTGTGGGACAGGTTTATAGACCATTTTGACTTGGATAACCTCAACTATGAAGGCATCAATGACGACGGTGGCGAAATCCAGCTAAGTGGCGTAAGGCTCCGCCTATTACCAGCCCATTATTTGCATTCTGCAGGCAACTTTCACTTATATGACCCTGCGGCTAAGATACTTATGTCAGCAAATGTAGGCTCAGCGATAAAATCAGAATCAAGCACTCAGTTTGTTGAAGATTTCGCCCAGCACATTAAACATATTGAGCAATTCCACAGACGTTGGATGCCTTCAAACAAAGCAAAAGAAAACTGGATAGCTAGAGTAAAAGAGCTAGACATCGATATTTTGGCACCCAATCACGGTAAGCTCTATAAAGGTGACCAAGTGCATGAGTTTTTGGATTGGTTTGCTAAGTTAGATGTTGGAAGCGCAGTGCGCTAAGCCGTTTATCAGTTTAAAAATAAACTTAAGATGGCATTTACAAAAAAGTGTATCCGCGATAATTACCCTTACTTATAATTAGTTTTGGATAATGCAGTATCTATTAAATAGATGGTGTATATCCTTTTAGATCGAACAAGTCAGTTACATTTTGCAAGCGCTGTGCAAAATAGCTGATACAGGTGCTATTCATAAACCTTGTGCTAATTAACGCTTTCCCCTTCATCTTGTTGAATAGCATGATAAAGTAAACAAAAACTCTAAACACAAAAGTTCGTGCGTATTTTTAAATTTTTCAAACGATTAGGTTTCATCTCGATTATGACAATCAGCCCCCTTTCAAGTGCAATTGATGCACAGCCAAGTTTGCGTGAAATGATTGGCCAAAAGCTTATGCTGGATTTCCGTTACTTTTGCGAAACAGGCGATGCCAGTAACTGCCGTCAACCAATGACACAGTTACCTCCGTCACTTCAAAAGCTGTTGCAGAAATACCAAATTGGTGGGGTGATATTGTTTGCTGAAAATGTGCAAGGTACCGAACAAATTGTTAATCTCACCAAGGAATTACAGAAAAGTAGCCAAACTCCGATATTTATATCAATCGACCAAGAAGGTGGCCGCGTTGCACGTATCAATAGGGCTGAAGCAACTTCGTTCACCGGTAACATGAGTATTGGAGCCACCTACCCTCAACACGGTGATAAATATGCAACGGAGGTTGCCACGGTCATAGCTAAAGAGTTGTCTAGCTTAGGAATTAATGTGAACTTTGCACCTACTGTTGATGTGAACGCCAATCCATTAAACCCAGTGATCAACGTCAGGTCATTTGGAGAGGACCCTAATCGCGTAGCCAAATTAGGGGCTGCCCAAGTTAAAGCTTTTGAAAATAGGGGGGTGATTTCAGCTTTGAAACACTTCCCAGGCCATGGTGATACACAAGTTGACAGCCATACCGGGTTGCCAAAAGTAGGGCACTCTCTTTCGCAAATAAAGCAGCGTGACTTGCTGCCGTTTGCACACATTATTCAGGCTCAGCAACCGGGTATGGTCATGACGGCACATATTCAGTATCCAGCTTTGGATAGCAATACAATAATTAACAGCAAAGGCGAACGAATGATTCGCCCGGCCACAATGTCTAGAGCAATCATGCACAAATTACTTCGCGAAGAAATGGACTATCAAGGTGTTACAATCACCGATGCGCTAGATATGGCAGGGATCAGTGATTTCTTCACACCTATTGATGCGGTCGTAGAAACATTTAAAGCGGGCGTCGATATTGCGCTGATGCCAATACCTGTGCGCACACCTTCAGACATTGAAAAGTTTGAGCTATTTTTTGACGCAATTTTAACTGCCGTCTCTGAGGGTAAGCTGCAACAACAGGAAGTGGCCTCTTCATATCACCGAATTATGCGCTTAAAAGCACGCATTGCGAAATTTCAGTCCAGCCCAACTACCGCTATCGCAAAAGCGACCTTAGGCAATCCTCAGCATCGTCAGTTAGAAGCAGAGCTTGCATTGGCTGCAATTACCAATGTGAAGAATGACGGCTTGCTGCCAATTAAACCTAAAGCAGGCCAACACATTCACCTTATTATGCCTGACAGGCAAAAAGCCACGGCGATGAAGCAAGCCCTGCAACAGGCAACATCTGCGTCAATCAAAGTTACCATCACAAGCCTACAAGCCTATAAGCCTGAACGGGCACAGCGATTTATTGCAGATGCTGATGTTGTGATCAGCGCGCACGCATCACCTCAACAGAGCGCTGCTGAAATTGGTGGCATGGATGATGTCGCAGAATTGAAAAGCTATGAGCTCTCAAAACATGCGCAACCCAAAGCTTTATTAAAACTGATGCAATATGCGCACTCGCATAAAAAAGCGAGCATATTTATTAGTTTGCGAGCACCCTATGAAATTTCAAAATATGCACAATACAATCAGGCAGTTTTAGCAAGCTATGCCTATAATGTGGATGTAACTGAAAAAAATGATGTGCGCGGACCTGCTTACACGGCACTCGCTAATGTGATTTTAGGAAACGCTGAAGCACTTGGACGCTTGCCCGTAAGTATTGATATGGAAAGTTTGAAAAAGTAATTCGCTTTTACTCTGCCCGCGCTAATAATGACATGTATCTTACGTGGGGGAATTATGGATCCAAAGGCGTCCTTAACGGCACCTAATGCGATTCGAGAAATGATAAGAGCAGGTGACTACTCGGGCCCTACCAATGGGTTTGTGCCCGGATTCACCCAGTGTAATATTGTCATTTTACCCAAAGTCTATGCCTTTGACTTTCAAAAGTACTGCTTACAAAATCATGACTGCTGCCCACTGTTAGCAACCAGCGTTACACCGGGAGACCACCATTTAGATGCCCTTGGTGGTAATATCGATATCCGTAGTGATATACCAAAGTATCGTATTTTGCGAGACGGGCAGCTTATTGATGAAGTAAATAATATTCATCAATTATGGCGAGAAGATTTTGTGACTTTTGCACTTGCCAGTTACATTGCCTTTGATTACGTTTTGCATAGTTTTGGTTTTACACATTCGACGACTAGCCCAGCTCATACACTGCCAATGTATATTAGTAATATACCCAGCTTACCGGTAGGCCCCTTTGCAGGCGATAAAGTCGTGTGCTTAAGACCTATGGATACACAAGAAATCATCAAAGCCATTCAGGCAGGCAGTATTAGCAGAGTTCCCCATGGTATCCCCGTTCATTTTGGCGATCCAAGTCAAATTGGTATTAGAAACTTGAGCAAGCCAAACTTCGGCGAGCCAATATTCTTCGAAGAGGACAAGCAACCGGTGTTTTGGACCACCAGCTTGACCGCTCATCTCGCAATTACCCGCGCAGCACCAGAATTGTGTATTATAAACAGTCCACAACATATGTTGGTCACCGACCGGCCAGATATGGACCTATTAATACAGTAAAATAAGTTGGGTATATGCTTTTAAATTGTGACTTAGGGGAGAGTTTTGGCGTATGGGAAATGGGCCTAGACAGCGAAGTAATGCCGCATATCGATATGGCGAACATCGCCTGTGGGTTTCACGGCGGAGATCCAAGCGTACTCGCTAACACATTAGAGCTGGCCAAATTACATAATGTGACCATAGGCGCACATCCGAGCTACCCAGACCTACAAGGTTTTGGCCGTCGCTCTTTGAACATGTCTCGTCAAGAGCTTATACATTGTGTGCACTATCAAATTGCAGCAGTAGAAGGAATGGCTAAGGTTGCAGGCGTCACGCTGTCTTACGTAAAACCGCACGGCGCGTTGTACAACGATATGATGCGAGATGAGCACGTTTTACTAACCCTTATTGAAGCTATTAGCTTATACCCCTCGAACTTAAAATTAATGATTTTAGCCACAGCTCAGGCCGAGCATCATAAGTCTCTTGCAAAGCAATTTGGCGTGACTCTGATTATGGAAGCTTTTGCCGACAGGTTATACACTGACGAAGGCTTGCTTACACCCAGAAGCGAGGCGGGCGCTGTCCATAATGAAGAAAAGTTAATTGAACAAGTACAACATCTTGCACGCCACTGCGCCGTGATAACCGCTGGTGGCAAAACCTTGCAACTCCCCGCACAGACGCTATGTGTACATGGGGATAACCAAGCCGCAATAGCACAAATAAAGCAGATCAGAGCTATTCTAACTGACGAAAGTTAGCGCTCCCAAAGTCACACGAATCAAAATGGATACTTTATGGCGATTTCAACACCACGCTTAAAGCTTAGACTGCTAAACAGTAATGATTGGTTATTTTTTAAAAACTTGAATCAAAACCAACAAATCATGCAATACGTTGCAGATATCGAAGATGAGCAAACATTATTTTCTCTATTCGAATCACGCGTCACGACTAGAAAAAAAGGACAAGAAGGCTGGCTTAGTTTCGTAATAGAAATGGCTGATACTAACGAATTAGTTGGGTTACATGGTATTAAACCGGTAACTCAAAATGAGTGTCAAGCTGAAATTGGCTTTATGCTGCATCCCGATTTTCAAGGAAAAGGGTTTGCGCTAGAGGCTACCCAAGCGGTAATTAATTTTGCATTCAAAAATTTAAAATATGAAGCACTCCATGCGACTGTGACGGCTGGCAATGTCGCTTCGGCTAAATTACTTGAAAAGCTTGGATTTATTCACAAAAAAACCATTGAAAGTAATTACCAAATCAATGGCAAGTGGTACGACGATTTAATACTCGTTTTAGAGCATGACTAAACCCAAAACAAAAAAGCGTCACCTTGCGTAAAAAGGTGACGCTTGGTCCCTTAGAGAGTTAACTCAAAGGTTTGACATGTACGAGTTAAAACGGGCCCGCGTTTTGGGCTGGGTTTTGCCATAAACTAGACCAAACGAAGTTACCATGCACATAATAAATTGTGTTGTCATGAATAACGCCTCTGTCGTCCGAAGCTCGTACATAAGGAACGCTTTGTGATGGAGTTTCATAAGTTGCAACGCTGCTGCCTAAATAAGTCAAATTAGGCGTATCTCCCATAGTTACTTCAAACGCCGCAAGCTCATTTTTGTTACTCCAAATCATATCTCCCCCCACTTCTTGCTCTGTGCGCCAAGTCTCAACTGGCAGGGTCATTCTGAACTTCTCATCACTTGCCTTAAGAAAACCCAAAGCATGATGATCAAACTCAACAGGCGAGTACCCATTAGTAAAAATATGCTCATTTAATAGCTTGGGAGCGCTCATATCAGACACATCAAACAAGCTTACTTTGGCGCCTACTTGAGAAGCATTGTCGGTTTCAGGAGCGGCCCAAAACCACTCATCGACATTTTGCCCAATACCAATTAATAAAGACTCGGATACTGGGTGAAGATATGCTGAGTAACCTGGGATCTCTAATGCACCAGCGATAGTCGGATTTGTTGGATTAGCTAAGTCAATCACATAGAGAGGGTCAACTCTTCTAAAAGTAACAATATATGCCTTGTCTCCAATGTAGCGTACCGCATACACATTTTCTTCAACTTGACCGTTTGTCTCTACTTTTCCAATTGGCGTCGGCTGATCTTCATTGGGTAATTTAGCCAGTACACTTAATTCATCCCCTTGTTGCTCAAGAATAAACAACTGATGAACAAGCCCTTCCGTAGCACTGAAGCGAGTCGTCAACAACCTTAGCCTATCTTCATGCTCACTAAGCCTAAATGCGGCGTTGCTGACGCCACCAAAACCTAGCGAACCAGACACAGCCCCAGACGCTTTGTAAGAAATACTATCTGTTGAAATATCAAACTTGTGCAGCGCAGTTTGTGTTATATCTTCGACACTCGCTACATCATTAGGCCAAAAGCTGTTGTACAAATAGATGCTATTTTTAGCGGCATAAACACCCTCACTCGGTGTATTAATACAGGTTGATTGGAGTTGTGTGGGATCACTTAACGAAATTTTTGTAATAGTCGTAATACGGTTGGCACTGTCTAATGATGTCGTGCCTGCGGGAATGTAGCAATTACTAGGTTCAAAAAGCGAAGATGTAGAGCCAGTGCTCAGATCCGTAATTTTTGGCATTAGCTGAGAAATGTCAGCTTGATATAACGCTTGATAAGCGGCTAATGCTTCTGTTTGCGTAAACTCAAAGTACGCACTGTAGTTGCTTACGACATAAAGGTCTCCATTAATGACTCGACTATCAACGATATCGCCCTCAATTCGGTACTGTTTAATAATAGATGCTTGCTCTGGAGACGTTACATCAGCTACGCTCAATTCAAAGGTACTAGGGTATACACTCCCTATAGGCGCTGTTGAAGCGTCTGAATTTGCAGCTGCATTGTCTGTATTTACAGGCGAGCTATCCATTGTATAAACCGGATATTTAAATACCAAGGCGAGTCTATTACCGTCCAAATACAGCTCCTGATGGCTATATAAGCTATCGGATGCTTCTATTTTTGCAACCTCTTCTATTCCTTGTTCAGTGCGCTTCATTACACGCACAAACTGTTGAAAATCATCTTGTATAATCACATCTTGTTCAGAGTGACCTGCAATGTACAAATAGGCACCATCATATTCAATGCGGTCACCTTCATCAACACCCGACTCTTGCACATTGGTTGTCGAGAAATTGGAGGATCCACTGTCTGCTTCTGGGGCCGCATTTGCAACATTATCAGTATCATCCGCTCCAGATTGCCACTGGCTCAAGTACATGCCATTCTTGACCAATTGATGAAACTCACTAGATGATGCTTGGCGTAACGAAGATGACGACTCCGCCAACCAATTCAACTCAGGAACCGATTTTGGCACGTTGGAATTACCCTCTCCTGGCTTGTCTTCACTATTGTTACTTCCTCCACAGGCTACAAGCGCTGGCAGTGCCACAATAAAAAAACTGCTCCTCGCTATTAGGTGGGAATTTCTAAAGTACAACATAGTTTTTCTCCTTGACTGAAAGTAATTCAACTTTAATACATCAAGGTCAATCTTCTGTTATTTAGCTCGATCTATTTGTTATTTTATGTAACTACTTCTGGCAATTGATAAAATTACTGGTAAATTTAAGCCTATCTTTTACAGGAGTCGATTGATTGAAATATTTCTTCTTTTTGCTGCCCATCTATTTGCTATTAGTGAGCCCATACAGCATGGCAAGTTGTGAGGAAAATAATGAGCAATGTATTGAAGTTGGACAATGGGATTTCGCCGTAGCCCTCGGGGCGGGTGTTATTACGAATCCAGTCAGAGGGGGAGACAACGTTCCACTCGTTGTGTTGCCGTACATTAGTTATTATGGAGACAAATTTTTTGTCGACAATACAAGCCTAGGCTACACATTTTTAGAGCAGCCCAAATATGATGTGAGCCTCGTCGCGCAACTCAATACCGAGCGCGCATATTTCGAGCGCTTCCATCCATCCAATATTTTGGTCAGCAATAGTTTTACGAATGAGTCAAACACGCCTTCAACCCCCGTCACAAACCCTCACCCTGATACAGGCACCGACTCAGAACAGCCAGATGACGCCACGGGAGGGGACAATGATAAACAATCTCCAGACGTGATTACTATTGATGATATTTCGAAACGTGATTGGGCATTAGATGGGGGTATAATGGCACACTGGTATTTTGAGGAATATGGAAAACTCTCAATACTTTGGTTATATGATGCCACCGGTACCTATAAGGGCCACAATGGCCGAATAGATTATAGCTATAGCTTGCCACTGGGGATGCCAAGAGTTGCCAGACTGAAGTTAAAAATAGGTGCCGAGTATAAAAGTCAGAAGCTAGTAGACTATTATTACGGTATTAGCACAATAGACACAGAATCTGAGCGCCACCTATATAATGGTAAAGCTGCAGTTAACCCCTTTATTAGTATCGCGTTTAACTATCGCGTCAATGAGAACTGGCAAATCAAGTTTAGTGCAAAACAAACTTGGTTGGACTCGGGGATAACCAACAGCCCATTAATCGATAAAAAGTACACCTCCAACATCTTTATTGGAGGCTTGTATGAATTTTAAGTGGCCATATGCGCTTATGGTTTCAGTCTGTTTGGTGGCAACAAAAACGAGTAATGTATATGCCGCACCAAATAGCAAAGCAGAGCTAAAAGTTAAGCCCATGATATGTATGGTTAAGTCGATAGGGCAAATCTGTGAAATGACAATTGCCATTCAGTGGCAAACAACAACGGCTCAAGATGTCTGCCTTTATCAAGACACGCAACAACTAAAGTGTTGGCAAGACACTCAACAAGCGAAAGCAAAGCTAAACATCTCTTTGGAGCAAGATATGACCTTTTCACTCAAAAATGCGCGTATGGAAACGCTAACCTCTCAAAAAGTGAAGGTTAACGCTGCTTTAAGCAGAAAATATAGACGCAAACTAAAATCTGACTGGAGTTTTTTCTAATGGCCAAAGTAATACTTGTTGAAGATGACGAAAGACTTGCGCAACTCACTGGACAGTTTCTTGAAAGTAATAACTTTGCAGTTACGCTGGTACATGATGGCGCAGAGGCTGTTGAAAAAATCGTGTCATTGCAACCGGATATCGTGATTCTCGACATCATGCTGCCCAATATGGATGGCTTTTCTATTTGCCGCGAAATCCGCAACTCTTACTCGGGACCGGTACTATTCTTAACAGCCAAAGACAGCGATTTTGATCATGTAAGGGGTTTAGAGATTGGCGCCGATGATTATGTGATCAAGCCTGTTGAACCTTATGTTTTATTAGCTAGATTAAATGCCCTACTGCGCAGAGGTGGCGGACCAACCACGAGTACTGACACAATAAAATTGGGCCAATTAGAAGTTGATAAGGCGGCTAGAAAAGCATACTTAGCCGGGGATGAAGTCGAGCTGACGAGTTATGAGTTCGATTTACTGTGGGAGCTTGCAAATAATGCAGGACAAACCCTGAGTAGAGAACATATATACAAATGTGTTGTCGGCAGAGAATATGATGGTCTGGACCGTAGTGTGGATGTGCGTATATCTCGCCTGCGTAAGAAGCTCGGAGACAATACAGATCAGCCATTCCGATTAGTTACAGTATGGGGTAAAGGTTACCTTTGCTCTAAATCTGCATGGGATTAAATGCTACATGCTAAGACTACTCGCTAGCCTTTATCTTTTTGTGTTCGTCAGCATTGTATTTATTAACCAAAGCAGTGAGTATATTTGGAAAAACTGGGGTAACCAAACACCTAATGAGCTTAATTATGCCAAGCAAGTCGCATTGAATTTAAAAGCGGTACTTGATGATGTGGGTATTGAAAGCTATGAACAAAGTGATCAATTCAATGTAATCAATATTCATGATATTGCTTGGTTCCCAGAACAACTAGAGACTTTATACCGAGGCGAGATTGTGGTTTCCTTTGATGCCAACGATCACTATCAGCTCAGCATGTTACTGGATGATGGTCAGCATCTTGTGCAACTTGGGCCATATGCCCCCAGCCACGCCTCTTTTTTCGCGCAGTATGGATTTCGACTTGTTTCGTTTTCTATCTTGGCGCTATTATTAGTATTGTGGCTAAGGCCTTTATGGCGGGACCTTACTCAGCTCAAGTTGATCACGACTAAACTAGCGACAGGACAGCTTGATATTGAAACAAAACCTTCGCGTTTCTCTGCAATCTCGACATTAACACAACAGATCCAAAAGCTGGCATTGCAAACTGCCAGCCTTATGCAAAACCAAAAACACCTCGTAAATGCGGTATCTCATGAACTCAGAACACCGCTGGCTCGATTAAAATTTGCCCTAGCCATGCTCGCAGCAAAAGACCCTGAGCAAGTAAAAGCAATGAATAAAGATGTGTTGGAAATGGAGCAACTAATCGATGAAATGCTCAGTTATGCAAGACTTGAGTTTTCTGAAAGAGAAATGCAAAAAAGTACGATAGACTTTAGTCAACTGCTCAACGAGTCTATAGAAAAGGCCCAAAGTAGCACCAATAAAAAGATTCAATGCAATATTCAGAATAACCTGTATGTACTTGGCAATAGTCACTATCTTTCTCGTATACTGCAAAATTTACTGCAAAATGCAGATAAATACGGAGCGCATGAGATACATATTCGTCTTGATGCGACCAAAGAAGGAAACATACACCTTCAGATAAGTGATGACGGTCCAGGTATACCTCATGACAAACGCGAGAACGTGTTCAGCCCTTTTATACGATTAGATAAAAGCAGAAGTAAAGAAACAGGGGGCTTTGGACTTGGTCTCGCTATTGTAAGCAAAATCCTCGGTTGGCATGAAGGTCACTGCTGGATCAGCGACTCTAACCTAGGTGGCGCGACGTTCAACGTCACTATTGCACAGTTACAAGATTAAAACTTAACTGAACGTCGTAGGACTTTGGTCTGTGCGCGTTTGTTTTTACCATCTAAGCGCCTTTTTTGTGACCCTTTAGTTGGTTTTGTTTGCTTGCGTTTTTTTTCCACTTTAACGGCGCCTAAAATCAACTGCTTTAGCCTCGCTAGCGCATCCTCTCTGTTTTGTTCTTGCGTTCTAAAGTTTTGTGCTTTAATAATAATGACACCGTCTTTACTAATTCGGCTATCTGACAGTGCAAGCAATCGCTCTTTGTAAAACAAGGGCAAGGTAGATCTATCAATATCAAAACGTAAGTGAATTGCAGAGGACACCTTATTCACATTTTGGCCGCCTGCGCCTTGGGCTCTAATCGCGGTTAATTCTATCTCCCAAGAAGACAGCTCAACATTGTTTGAAAGTCTCAACATCTTATTCCTACTACCTCATACGGACGAGCTTTATACCAAACCGTTTTATGGCTTGGCCACAGCGCATGATGTTACAGCCAATTTACCATTTCAGAAAAGAATGTTAGATTGACTCGCCCGAATGGTGCACATTGCTGCGGCTTACCACCAAAGAGCCACATAATGCCAGCTGACAGCACGTATTATATCAATGTCGCCTCTGCATTGACCAGTGTAGATTTAAATACTGTGTAAGACCACATAGAGCATTTACGACTAGGCTGATGTCATACAATTCTAGTAGCCACCGCCGGCGGAAGTTGAGCAGCTCGAAAAGCCGGATATAGAACAGCTGCTTGACCTAGAAACAAAGTACACAAGCTACCATACACCATGTAACTCATCGGCACTATGCCCAGTTCAAATACATTGCTGAACGTAACACTCAATACAATTGCTGCAATAACGCCAAACATAATACCGAAACAGGTTAGGATCATGTTTTCCAGCATAAAGTAACGAACTATTTCACCTTTGCTCGCCCCCATCGCACGCCTGAGTCCGATTAGTTTAAAACGTTTTACAATGCCATAGCGAGATTGACCATAGATCCCCAAAGTGGTGACCAACAATAATCCAAAGATTACGCCAAATAACGTTTTGCTTGCCGCATTTTCGGCGCTGTATGCACGAGCTTTAACGTCAATAAAAGTTTCTACTTGGTCAATTTTACGTCCATACGTTTCCATAAGGTAGGAGAGTGTTTGATTCGTCACACTAGCTTGTCTACCAGGCTTGGCACGAATAACAAAATTTACAATGCCATCCGTTTCTTTGACAGCAGAAATCACACCATGCTCAACAACAACCCATGAGGGCCAAGCAGACTGTAAAGTTTGTACTACCCCCACGACACGCTGTGGCTTATTGTTGATATATAAAGTCTTACCAACAATGTCCGTCCAGTTTTGGTCAAATAGCGACTCAGCTAAAGCTTTGGTTACGATAGCTTCTGAGGCCACTTTATAGCCATCGACCCTTGTTGTCAGTTCTTCTTCTTTTAAAAAGTTTCGGCCAGCAATTAGCGACACTCCAAAGCTATCGATGAGTCGTGCATCACCACCATAATAGCCAGAAAAGGTGTCATATTTTGTATCGGGATTTATGGCGACCTCCACTAAGCGTCCCCAACCGGTCAAAGGGATCCCCGTAGATACCGAAGCACTTTCAACGCCATTTATGGCATTTAATTTTAATAAATCTTGTTCAAGCTTTGCTTCTTTTTCCGCATCTTCCACTGGCAAATTGGTCGCGACATAGAAAACATTTTGCTCATCTAACCCTGACGCTCTGGCAATAACCTCGCGCTTTTCAAACGCTAAAAAGATTGCGTTAACTAAAATCGTAAACGTAATTGCCACTTGTAGAATAAAAAGTAATGCAGCCGCGTAGTTGCTCTTTAAGGACTTTAATATTGGCAGTAAATCTTTCATATTTGCCTCTACAAACTTTTGAGTTGTTTGGCTGGTTGCACACCTATCGCCCGCATTATTGGGAATAGACCAAATAGCAAACTTGATACAACTGACAAAATAACAGTCACTAACATAAACTCAACACTCATACTCATAATGTCTTTGCTCAAATGAGTGTAAAGTTGACTAGATACATACAGACACACATGAGTCATAACTAGCCCAAATACGCCCCCCAAAAGCCCAATAATGCTGGTCTCGAACGCATATTGTTGGACTAAATCAAAACTACTTGCACCTACAGCCCTGCGCAAAGCTACTTCAGCAGCTTTCCCTTGGAACTTAGTCATAATAATGCTCATCGCGTTGAGCAGGCACAAAACTAAGAAGCAGCCAGCTAGCCATACTGCAATTTTACTATCGCTAGAGTACGCTCTACGCTCTTGCATATACTCTGAACCAGATTGTAACTCGTTTACAATAGGCCGTTGAAAGCGACCTAGCGCTTGCTGCTCTTGTACATACGCATCCAAGAAGGCTAGGTATTCAGGCTTTTTTTCTTTACTACTGAGCTCAACCCAAAAGAACACCCAAATGCACTCTGATGCCCAAAGCGCAGCAACAGTGGTATTTTCAGGCTCTTTCCAGCATTCGTAAGATTGAAGGTTTGACGTCCACAACTCTAAATTTATTTGTGTCTGAAACGGTACAAAAATATCTCGAGGAGGCTTAAATGCGCGCATAGAGTCACCATAAAAGCGAGGAAGTGCAAACCAGTCATCCAGCACACCAACCACTTTGAATTGGTGCTCACCGAGCATAACAGAGCGACCCACCGAGTTTTCACCAGCGAACAAAGTCTGGTTCATTTTTTTTGAAATGACAGCAACCTGTTCTCCATTCTGATCGCTGTCCTGGGGCCATCCAGAGCCATACAAGAACGGCACTTCAAAGGTACTAAAAAAATCTTTTGAGGTTGCGCGCACGAAAGTCATATTAGCGTCAATAGCTCCTTGCTCGGGAAGCTTTAACATGTCTTTAAAACCAGCAATAGGAACATGCCCTAGCGCTTTATCTTGCCTCATTAAATTGACGGTGTCTTGAACAGAAATATATGTTGGTGGCTGCTCTTTCACCCGGTTTCGGTATGCAGCTTCTGGGCTCCAATTATTCAACCTTACAAGAAAAACACGATCGCTTTTAGACGGCAGAGGATCCTTAGTCATCATATAGTTTATCGTGTAGGTCGTCATAGTCGCCGAAACCCCTACCGCAATAACCAAAATGGCCAAGAGGCTCAGAGAGCGTGTTTGCCATAAACTTAAACAAGCCAGCTTGATGTAATAAATAATCATAGGCTCCCCCTAAGCTATCGCTGGGGTTCGTCTACTTACTTCATTGATCACACCATCTTTAACTTCTATTACACGGCTGGCCTGTGTAGCTTGCACTAAGTCGTGAGTTACCATAATAATAGTCGTCCCCGCTTCATTAATTTCTTTGAGCAACGACATCACACCATCGGCCATTTTTGAGTCCAAATTACCAGTTGGTTCATCGGCTAACAAAAATGCTGGTGAACCAGCAAGTGCCCGAGCGATAGCTACCCGTTGTTGTTGCCCACCAGAAAGTTGAGATGGAAAATGAGTGTATCGACTACCCATACCGACTTGCTCCAGAGCATGCTCAACACGCGCTTTTCGTTCAGCGGTAGAAAGCTTACGATAGCGTAAAGGCATTTCAACGTTATCGTATATATTGAGCTCGGGAATGAGATTAAAGCTCTGAAAAACAAAGCCAATCTTTTCGTTTCTCAACCGAGACTTTTGCTTATCATTTAAAGAGCAGACATCTGCACCATCTAGCCAATACTCCCCTTCTGAGGCGGCTTCGAGTAACCCAGTTATGTTAAGAAAGGTTGTCTTACCTGAGCCTGACGGACCCACAACAGCAACAAATTCACCTTGTAGCACTTCTAAGTCAAACGGATATAATGCCTGCGTTTCGACTGTATCTGTGCGGTAAGCTTTCTCAAGTTTGCGCATTCTTAACATACTCACTCCTTTATTGAACGATTCTTACGCTGCCTGCTTCTTTAAACACGCTAAGATCAGAAATCACCACTTTTTCACCCATTGCCAAACCAGATACCACTTCCACTTGACCAAGGCTTCTCGAACCCAACTTAATTTTCTTTTTGATTGCTGTGTCGTCTTGAACCACGTACACATAACGACCTCCACCAGTTTCCGCAAATTGACCTCGAGGTAAAAAGTAAACATCACTTTTTTCCTCTAGAACCACGCGGCTTGTCAATCGTTGATTTTGCCTTAAGCCTTTAATATTTATACTTTTAAATCTAATTTTACCTTCAACCTGACCATTTACTATTTCTGGAGAAATAGCCGTTAATTCGCCTTTATATGTGTTGCCATTGAGCATTAAGTCCGCACTCATGCCCAATGCTAAATCGTCCGCATAGTTTTCTGGTATGTTGACTTCAACTTCATATTGAGACAAATCGACCACACTTAATAGCGGTTGATTTTTTGTGACAGTGTTCTTTTGCTCTACGGTCAAATTACCAACGATCCCTGATACCGGTGAAGTAATGGAAAGTGCTACCACTTGCCTGTGAATTTCGTCCACTATGACTTGTTGCGCTTCAAGCTCTAACGCACGAGTTTGAATTTCAAACTTTTGGCTTTCTTTAAGAAGCGCAACCTCTTTTATCGCTAATCGGTGCTCTCTTTGCGCATTTTCAAGGTCATCTTTGGCCTTTTGAAAATCGATATCACTGACAACTTGGCTTTTATGACCCTCTTCATTTCGTCTCATTTCGCGCTTTGCTGCATTGAGCGCCACTTGTGCTTTTCCAATATAATTCTCTTGCTCGAGATTTTGTTTTTTCCCCTGAATTTTTTCGCGCTCAAGCTGTGTTTTTAAGCGCGTTAAATCAGCTTTCTCTTGTGCCAATAAGCTTTTTAATTCCGGGCTATCTATTGTCGCTAACTGCTCTCCGACCTCCACTGTATCTCCAGGAGTAACAAGGTACGTAACTGTGCCCTGAGCTGGGCTATAAAGAGTTGGCCTTTTAGCGGCAACAACTCTACCTTGAACAGAAATATCTCTAACAAATTGGCCCTTTTGCACTTCAGCAACACGTATATTCTCTAAACGGACAGCGCCTTTTCCACTAAACCAGACCGATAATTGCGGCACAATTAATACAAAAAATACGATGATACCTACAGCAATAGCCAAATAGAGTTTGTAATTCCTTTTCTTCTCTATTTGCGTGTCTTGAGCACTGGTATCAGAAATATAAGTCATTTTTTACTTCCTTGAGAATCATGTTACAGCTTTTCATTCTATAAAATACACAACCCGACACCAATTGTCACTAATAATAAACATTTCGTTAAAGAGTTTTATCGATGATAATACCTAGGTGAAAGCTTGGAAAAATAAACAAAATGTAGCCAGTTATAGGGCTTTTAATTGATTTATTTGATCATTATTAAAATATTCATTGCTGTTGTAAACAATTTTTAAGGTAAGATCCCAGGGTGATTTGTTAACAACTAAGAGCTGTTATTAGAATAATAATGTCTTTTTCGGGATAAAAAGTGCAGCTTCCGTGCCGCAGCAAGTGCTTGGGAGTGATACTTAGTAGTATTAAATCATCGATATAACTGCAACCTCTTGAGTGCAAACTGAGCACCCAAGAGGTTTAACAGTAACATCACAACTTTTGCGTCAATACTGTTTCGCTGTTCGTGACCGCGCGTTTAATCGCTTGGGCAAAGTCTTTACCTTTAGCCTTAACCACAATACTTGGTAACCCAGGCAATAAAACTTCAATGCTACATTGAGTCAAAGTGCCATGAAGCTTCGAAGGGACATCATCAATGTGTACTTTGACCTTACGAATGTTATTAACGTATCTAGCAAACTTACTTGCAATTAGCTTTGTAGCTTTGCTCTTTGCGCTTGCACCTAATATTTTGCCTGTCATACGTAAATTTAATTTCATATCTATTGACCTCGTTCAAATAAACGCTCAAAAGTAACGTCGTATCGAAATTACTGATTGCGTCGATGCATTAAATCTACTAAGGTGGAATCAAAGATAAAAGCTGATTAATTCTTAGTTAGTCATCGAAATTTACGAAGTATTATGAATATCAACTATAACCACCTGTACTATTTTTGGCAGGTCAGTAAATTAGGCAGTATTGCAGCAGCCAGTAAAGTACTGCACCTCACACCTCAAACTATCAGCGCTCAGATAACTAGCCTTGAGCAACGATTAGGTAAACCCTTATTTTTCAGAGAAGGTAGAGGGTTGCGGCTTACTGAATATGGTCAATTGACCCAGCAGTATGCAAATGACATGTTTAATGTTGCTGAAGAGTGGCTGGAGACTACACGTGGAGATCTAGACAACCTAAATCGCACTTTGAAAGTTGGCATTTCAGACTCTCTGCCCAAATCTCTTGTCTCCAAATGGCTTTCTCCACTTATTAAGCATGAGCGCATAACTAATTTACACTGTATTGATGGCCAACAATCAGAATTATTGGCACAAATGGCGACACATAAAATAGACCTAGTACTCGCCGATAAACCACTAGATAGCTCTACGCCATTTAAAGCTTTTTGTCATGAGATAGGTAAAAGCCAACTTGGTTTGTACGGCAACTCTAACTATTACGCAAAATTGAGTAAAGATTACCCTAATGCACTCAAAGATATGCCAATCATTTTACCGGCCAAGTCAAGTCCCGTAACAAATGCCATTCAGTATTGGCTCGAAGACCTTGAGATAAACATGTCGGTTGCAGGGCATGTTGACGATAGCGCATTGATGAAATCACTTGGACAACAGGGGTTTGGTATTTTTCCAGCGCCTTTGTCAATCAGGGCGGAAATTGAAAGGCATTATGATGTCACATTTATTGGCAGCATAGAAAATGTCTACCAGTATTATTACGCTTTTACGCCTGATCGACTTATAAAAGACTCAATTTACTCCGAGTTTGTGCAAAACGCGCAAAAAGAAGACGAGTGATCCAACCTAAACAGCTTAAATGACAAGAAAGTGACAGCAATGAATAAACCCAAAATTACAATTCACTATTGTGTGCTGTGCCAGTGGCTTTTGCGAAGTGGCTGGCTTGCTCAAGAGCTGCTATCTACATTTGGCCAGGATTTAGGAGAAGTCGCGCTTGCTCCAGCGACTAAAGGCGTTTTTGAGATTTACTACAATGACCAACTAATTTGGTGCAGAGTCCAAGACGGCGGGTTTCCAGATGCCAAAGAGCTAAAGCGCCGTGTCAGAGATTTACTTTGCCCTGAGCGCGATTTAGGGCACATAGATAAACACGCTGAATAGCGACTTTGAGTCTCAAAAAACCTGAAAGAGAGTATTCTTACCTAAATCTCTTTCAGGGTAATTTACCCGTTAATTATTTTATGATTGGCAGGTAGATATCAGTAATAGCGTCATATTCAGCAACTTCAGGGAAAAAACACACTCTCTCCAAGAAGATTGGAAAATCTCGAAGCTGATATACAGAATCCGGCAGCCAAGTTGCGTATAACGTATAAATAGTTGACGGATATACCTAAGGTATCATCGCTACCAATGTGCCTTAGTACAGCGCAATCACCGGCTGGTATTCGCTTGGTAACAACATCAAGAGTATTCTCTTTTACAGGAGAGTCAATGGCGCACCCTATATCAAATTGATATTCATCTGCACTCACTAAATTTGGGTCGTTGTATAGTAAGTTGAACGTCTGGCTCGCGCTTGGCGGCAAATTATTTTCTCGCCGCCAGTCTATAAACGGTTTGATGCTCGTGCCGAGCTTTCTCGGGTCACCTCTATGCTCATTCACCGCAATCAAGGTCTCTTCAAAAGAGGTGATTTCCACTTCTGGCACAGTATCCATACGCTTACTTTTTGTCTAAGTAATAAAATTGGATCGTATTTAACATGCCACAAGCTCCAATCTGGCGACTTTCTGAAATTTGACGGGCTTAAGCAAAAATGCTTTTTAAATGCTCGAGAATAAGCTTCACGGCTATCAAAACCAGCGCTCAAAGCAATATCAATGATTTTCATCTCATTTCTAAATGCCAATTGGCAAAGCTGATGAACGTCTAGATCAGTATCGAGGTTTGCCTCGATATACTCCAATACTTTTATAAACTTTTTACCTTAGACATATTTTACCCTCAAAAGGGCAATATGAAGTGCTATAAACACCATAAGCTTGACCAATATTGCTCAATCGCCGATTTAAGCCCATAAGCGTAACTTAATGAATTAGGTGCAAAAAATTTATTGGGGTTAATGTCGTTTAATTTATGGGCGCAGACGAGGCGAAGTTATCGCCCTGCGTCCCTGCGGATTTGTTCAAGTAGCTCATCATCACGGACCAGGCGCTGCATAACCAATTGCGCTTCTGAACTGTTTGAGTTGTTATACAAATCTAATATGTCACTTGCTAGTTGCTGCTTAAGCTCCGGAGATGTTTCACCTGACTGATAGTATTGGCCGATTAGTCCTTCAGCAGCCATCGTTTTCATATACTTATTAGGCTCTTTCTCAATAATATCTTGCAATGATTTAGCGATGCGTGTGTCAACCACAGGTGAGTGTGCGACCACTTCCAATGCTTGAACTTTTAACTTTTCATCTTGACTATTTCGACTGATCTCGAGCACTGCATCAACGGTTTCATAATCAAACATTTCGCCCTGAGTGCGGTTAAGAATGTACATGTTCATTTGCAACTGACCCATTGCAGACAAACGCTCTGTCGGCGATAAGCTCTCATCAAGTACTTTACTGCGCAAATCCTGACTGACTTTCATTGCAAACTCAGGATCTGTTTTTAATTTGAGATCATAGCCTTTTGGTAAGTCATCATAAAAACCATATACCGGGTTATCTTCTCGGTTTTGTTCTTTATCTTTTCGCTCTTTTTCTTCTAATACCGCCAAGATGGTCTGCTCCATACTGTCAGCAGACGATGTAGTTGAGAAAGCTCTATTTTCAACTTCAAGAATTCGCTCTTCCAAATATTCAATGCGCTCAAGAAGCGCACTTTTCTCCATGGAGTCAAGGTCGCGACTGTTTTGGTCAACCGCAGAACTCTTTAAGGCCTCTGCCCGCGAGGCGTGGCGCGCTGCGTTTTGCTGTTGAGATACAGCCTGCTCACCCTGCGGTAGTGAGTGCGTAAGGGCTTGATTATAAACAGATAGAGCAAGCGCTACTGCTGCGACACCTATGGCTATATTACTTTTAGTTTTAGACATCTTGTACCTATATGCCTACTTTGAGGCTTTAAAATTGAAATTGCTTCCGTGACCAAAACTCGATTTCGTAATGTAGTTTATTTGGCTCTAAAAAACTGTTAAACGTTGTACAACAAATTTAGCCATAAATTAGGGGTAAATTGCAAACCATGCGCTTATATAAGTCATTTTGTCGCGAATCAGTATCTTATATGGGTTATCTGTGCAGTTCAAACCATGCTAGTTTTATCTCGTGTGTGGCCCTACTCTATTGAATCTCGCTTTTACCAGCATGGGCTAGAAGCGCTAAGCTGTTAACTTATGGTGTTCTATTTTGTGCGTTTGGATATATAGTTAACTTCAATCATTTTCCGCATGCATATCGCTACGATCCCTTAATAAAATATGACTATTTGATTGACTCTCTCTATATATTTTCAATCGGCTACGGACTTATTGATGTGCAGTAGTTTTTCATTTCTTAAACAATTGACTGTGTCTCGCCAAGAAGTAATAGGTGTGGTTTCTACTGTTAGCATCGTAACGTTATTCTCATACTTGCAGATGCGACTGCCAGATAACGGTGCTTATGTTTCTATTTTAGTGGGTTTTTATGCCGTGTTAGTCGCGCAATGCGCCAGCGTTGCTTTAGTGTTACTTCTAAAAGCGACTAAGTTAAGCCTCCTAAAGCGCTATTATTTACCTGTCATAGGCTTATTACTTGCGACGTTAGCAGACGCATTAATCGGACAGTTTTGGCTATTTGGTAATCAGGGGCAGGGCTACTTTCCGCTGATTAGAACCATAAACTGGTTTGTCTATATCAGCTCAAGTCTACTCATTATTCAGCTTCTTTGGGTATACCATCTGTTTGTAACTTCTCAACGAGGGCTGTGAGCATGCAAACTGAGACTTTAACAGTGAGTAACCTGTCGCATCAAAGGCCGTTTAGCACTGTCCCTAGGCATCATTAGGTGATATGAAAGCGGTAATTGAATCGCTGGTAACCTCACCAGTGTTTTATCATCTAGTAACCAAGTCGCAATTATGATGCCACCCAAGAGCAGTGCCTTGTCCATACTTTGCCGCCGTTAATGTGTGACTCACATGGCTAAGGAGCCGATAGTTAAGCTGTTTAGGTAAATCCAACCCTTGGCTTTCAAACCACATTTCCCAACTCATACTACTTGGCGCATCTTCAACACCGCTATGGTAAGTCAAAAAGTTACTCAGAGCGTTAATTTCACCGGCATAGTTTGGCGAGCAGACTGGGTATACATATTCATACACACTCCAGCTCTGTTTGCTACCCATGGCCGAAGTGTAGATGCCCATGAATATCGCGTTGATTAAAATCTACCAACTGTTCCGAGGCGTTCAATTGCAATTCAACATTTGGAAAACAATCATAGAAGTCATTTAATCTTGGTACTAGCCAATTCTCCAACAGTGACTGGACCACTTCTAGTACAAGGCGTTGCAACGATTCAATTTGTGTCGCGGCTCCCACGCCAGAACCGATTAATTCAAACCCCTTGTTGATTTGTTTAGTCAATTGCTTGGCTGTATCGGTTAACATCACACCTTGTGACTTACGATGAAACAAACTCATACCAAGCTGCGATTCCAATATCTGCATTTGATGGAGGCGCAAAAGTTGAGGCGTCTGCTTCACCGACCATTGTGCCGCTTCCTTACTCTAATGAAGCGCATATTGACCCCGAAGAAGCCTATGGCGTCTCACAGTCCAGTTGCCATATGCTGCTTTTCCTGCATTTTGCAGCCAAAGCTGGACTAATGTGGATAGCTATGTTGATAGCGCAGAAAGCTTAATGAAACATAACACGTAAGGCAAACTAGCCATGACACACGTTATACTTAAACCGCAAGTTGAATGGCAAGCAGGGAACTCTGTGATAGTAAAAACACTTAACCTTTTACATCATCAACCGCATGAAGCCTGCTTTCTCGCAAATTCTGTTAATACAGATACCCAAATTAAACCAAAATAACTAAAAGGTAATTTCGACCACATACTGTTCACCGTACGACGGGTTACTCACACGCCAACCAAAACAGTCACACACCTGTTTAGTGATTTTGCTGCCTAGGCCATAACCGCTAGACAGGTCGTTGATACCCACTCGATTTTCAAATCGCATGCCTTTATCGAAAACGAAGGCTGCTAAAGTTCCCTGTCCATGTTGTAGCGCATTTTTCGCAATTTGCGTGAGCATTAAATTGAACAGTGTAATATGCACAGTCTGGGTCACTTGCTTCTCTGCCCCCTTCAAATCAATATTCAATCCATGGTCTTTCCACTTAGCACACCACTGTTCTAGTTCATGGTTCAATACATGACTTTGTAGTTGACTCGAGTTCGGCCGACTTAATAATAAAATACCCTGTGCTATTTGTGACAGTTCTTGCTGGCTTAACGCCAGTGTTTCCAGTACATCCAGAGCTTCCAAAGGTACATCATCTATCTGTTGTATCCTGCTCATACTGTGGCTGATCTTTGTCAATGGTGTGCGTATTTCGTGGCTTAAAAAAGCAGCAAACAACCGTTCTTGATCAAGCGTATGCTGCTGGGCAAATTGGGCGGTTTTAAACACAGCTGCAAACTGTTCAAACTCAGAAAACCGAGATGGTTTAATTTCACTATTTGCGACACTGCCTAATACATTGTCCGCCTCATTAGAAACATTTGCGCCAATACGCCAGATAATAAACCCAAGTGGTAGCAGCATGGTGCCAGCTAAGATTATAAAAATGGGCATTAAGCTTGGTGAGTCTTGCACTGAAAAATAATGTACAACATATAGCGGCTCTTCATCCAAACCTTGCTCTTTAAGGATATAAATATCTCCAGACTTAGTAGCGAACAACGCGGTATGGGCGAACATGATTTCAGCGCTTTCAACAGATGAGCGATACTCTGCGGGCATCTGCTCGAGTGCACCAATATATTTACCTTCGAAGTGGTAAGGTAAAGACAACTGCCCACTCAAAGCTAGCTCTAAGTCCTGATGCAAGTAAAACTCGGTCGTATCATCCCATGCATAGTGATAAACCCACTTTGCCACCAGCGTCCATATCAAAACAAACAGAACAAACAATGCCCCTATTCGTCTAACTAAATATGCTGTAATACTTTGCTTTTTACTCACTATGCTTCCTCAGCACAAGGCCTTGACCTTTAATTGTATGCAGCAACCCTAGTTCGCTATCTCTACTAATATTTTTTCGTAACCGAGTAAGTAACGACTTATACATATTGTTGTTCACATCTTGGTCGGGCCAAATTTTACATAAAATATCTTCCTTACTTACGGGGTTAGGTGCACTTTTTGTCAGTAAACTCAGTAGCAACCATTGCTGCGGCGACAGCACTAGAATACGTTCACCACGTTTGGCAATTTGAGTATTAAAGTCAATCAATAACGAATCTAACTCAAAGGTATTTTCAGACTGTGTCCCTTGCTTCTTGGCCAATAATTTTAGCCGCACCGCTAATTCAGGAAGGTCAAAAGGTTTGGTTATGTAATCCAAAGCCCCCGCAGAAAAAGCAGCAAGCTTATCTTCTAAAGCAGTCGCAGCTGTACAAAATAGCACTGGCACACCCTGCCCTAATATTTGTTCGTTTATCAAGCTCATGCCATTGCCATCAGGCAGGTCCATATCTAAAATCGCCGCATCATAACGACTATATTTTGTTGTTTGCGCAGCGATCTCTTTCGCACTGCTAACAGAAGCGGCATAATCCACTTCAATATTTTCGTGTTGCAAAAAGTCAATCAATTGAGCGGCTAGCGCAGTATCGTCTTCAACAAGCAAAACCAGCATAAACTCTCTACACTGTTACCTTATGGTTACCATGCCTTTGATAGTGTAGCGCCATCTAACAGGAGTCAACTATGCGAGTAACAAATATGCCTATTTTTCCTTTATTGTTAGCTGGTCTATGTCTATCAGGATGTAACTCAGATTCAAGTAACCTGACAAACAGTGCGAATGTAAGCAACGATACGCAACCCCCAACAACGACAGACCAAGTAGCAGGTGAGTTTGCTACACAGTTATTCACCAACGGTAATATATATACCGTAAATAAGGATAAACCTTGGGCTCAGGCTGTCGCAATTAAAGGAAATAAAATAGTTTTTGTAGGCAGCAGTGAAGATGCAAAGCAATATGTGGGTGACAACACGCAAGTGATCGATCTGGCTGGAAAAATGATGATGCCAGGGTTTCACGATGTACATATGCACCCTCTTGAATCAGGTTCAAATGCCACGCAGTTTACCATCCCTGAAGCCGCATCCACAAACACGTACATTGCTTTGGTAGAAGAAGCGGCCTTGCAAAACCCGAATGCCCAGTGGCTGATTGGATACGGTCATAATATCGGCACTTTACTCGAAATGCAGGATAGTCCATTGGATGTGCTTGATGAAGCAGTGAACGACCGCCCTGTCATTATTATGGAACAGACTTCACATTCAATGTGGGTCAATAGCAAAGCTTTAGAACTTGCAGGTATTCATAGTGATAGCTTAGACCCAATTGGTGGCGTGATAGGCAGAGATGAACAGACGCGCCTAGATGGTATTTTATATGACAATGCTGGTAATCAAGTCATGGAATTGGCCATGCGTTCATTGAGTAATGCTCAGCAAAATGATTATTTGGGATTAGTAGAATATACAATGCCAGCCTTAAATAAAGCGGGGATCACCTCTATTAGTGACGCGCGAACATATTGGCAGCGAGGGCATTTAGAAACATGGCAACGTGTGGCAGATGAAGATAAGTTGACCCTGCGCGTGCATTTAGGCTTGTGGGCTTACCCGCAAATGAACGATGCCAGCCAAATAGTAAAGCTAAAGTCCTTATACCAAGCACTGCCAGATAGTTTACTCAAAGTAAACCAAGTTAAGTTCTATGTTGATGGGATTCTAGTCAATACAACCGCAGCAATGCATGAACCTTATCATCAAAACTGGCTAGAGCTTGAAGGTAACAAAGGCCTAAACTATTTCACTCAAGCAAGGTTAGAACAGTATATTAAAGCACTAGAACCTACAGGCTTTGACTTTAATATTCACGCCATTGGCGACCGAGGTATTCACGAAGCACTCAATGCTATTGAAAATGCCTCTACGGGTAAATCCCGTCATAGACTGACGCACTTGGAGGTGGTAGATCCGGCTGACTACGCAAGGTTTGGCAAGTTAGGCGTGATTGCAGATGCGCAAGTCGCTGGCGATTTTACCGATCCCAGTCACTGGCCAGAAAATATTCCGTTACTTGGCAATCCGCGTTCACAAGACTTGGTTCCAATTAAAAACTTGGTTGCTAACAACGCCACATTGACACTTTCAAGCGATTGGAATGTAAGCCCATTTAACCCTTTTACTGGCATCAGTAACGCAATTTTTAGAACGCCGCAAGCAATCACTTTGGCACAAGCACTTGAGGCTTACACATTAAATAGCGCATATGCCATGCGCCAAGATCACCTCGTAGGTAGTATAGAAGTGGGAAAACTCGCCGATTTAGTAGTATTGGATAGAAACCTCTTTGACAGCACAATCACAGAAATTGCCGAAACGAATGTGGTGATGACGCTGCTAGACGGAGAAATCATTTACAAAAAGTAGATAGGTAAGACATGGACACAAAGGCGTATTAGATGCCTTTGTGTCCCTAATTGACATATATTAACGCACATACAACCTTTGAGACTATTTCATTATCACTGAAGCGCCACTTAACTCATACCTATTACTTTTACCCAACAGACACCACACTTTTTCAACACTTAAGCTACGCAAAATTACATTTAATTATTCAAATATACTGAATAATAGCTAGATAATTTTGTTTCCGTCAGTGGTACCATTGCGCAAATTTTAAACCTAAGTACCCATACCATGTTCAAATCATCCGTAATATCAAGAATATCATTCGGATACACGGTAGTTCTTCTGGCAATGGTTGCCATAAGCGTTTTTTCTCTGTTTAGAATGACAGAGATAAATAGCAACTTAAAAAAAGTGACACAGTTCGCTCAGCCTATTGATATAAAAGTAAATTCTATAGAAAGTAAACTAGACCAGCTCAACTTATTTGTGTATCAGCATTACTACGCAGACAGTATTTCTGAGCAGTTGAAATTGGAAGGTTCCATCAGAGAATATAAGAATGCCATCCAGCAGCAGTTAGACGCGGTGTCAGCCTTGTTTGCGAACTTCCCAGATAATGACGAAAAGTTACGTGTATTAGAAGATTTTGAGCTCAGTAAATCTCAAGTTTTTATTGCGCAAAGTAAGTCAATGACCGTGGCCAGTGCCGCACTGAAAAACAAAGCAACTTTACAGCAATACCAAGCACAAATTGATGCGCTTGATAAACAATTAGCGGATTTAACCAAACGCTATCAAAGTTACACACAATCTCAGCTCGTCACCACAGCTCTTGGCCAACTGAGGTATGGCGTATCCATTGCGAAACAGTTTTTGCTTATTAACGACCTACAAGACTTACAGGCGCTATCCGCAGAGTATAAATCTTGGTTGATTGACTATGTAAACACCGGTTATCAGCTAGAAGCATTGAATACCAACCGTACATTGCAGCGAAATATACTGCAACCTTTAGGCAATATCGCGACCGAGCTTGCGTGGACACTAGGCCAGCAAGACGGTATAAAATCTCTCCAAAGCAGCTATTTATCTAGCAAAAATGTACTTATTAGCAACCTCTCTCAAGTTGAATCAGGCTTACAACAACTGAAATCTGATATGACGCGAATAAGCGAGTTGAGTCAGTCTTTTAGTGCAAAAGTGGAAGATCAAACAACAAGGTCAGTAGAGTCAAGTTTCGTGTGGATCTCACTCGCCACTGCCTCGACCTTGTTATTTGGCATACTCATGGCTTACTTTATTACCCGTAGTATAAGTAAACCATTGAAACAAACAGTTTCTGATATTGAAAAACTCGCCACAGGAGATCTGAGCTGTGAAATTGACGTCAGAGGCGAGGACGAAATAGCAAAACTGCGTCAGTCTTTGCAAAGCTTACGCATTGCTTTTGTAAATATCATCGCTGATATTAAAACCCAGTCAGGGCAAATAAACCTCTCGATTGAGACGTTATCTCAAAGCGCCCAACATACAACCACCATTGCAAATCAACAAAAAGATCAAACCACTCAAGTAGCCAGCGCGGTTTTAGAAATGACTGCAACGTCAAGCGAAATATCCGACACAGCTGAACAAGCCACCAATCTAATGGCACAAGCTGATGGTTTGGCAACTCAGTCACAAGGGCTTGTACAACAAAATCAGTCGCTTAGTGAACAATTACGCAGCGAAATGACTTCGGCAGCAGAAGCCGTCGCCTCTCTTGATCAAGAATGTAAGCAGATAGAGGAAGTCGTGAACGTTATCGACACCATTGCTGATCAAACCAATTTACTGGCACTTAATGCTGCGATTGAGGCTGCTAGGGCCGCTGAACACGGCAGAGGCTTTGCTGTAGTTGCAGATGAGGTTCGTACGCTGGCAATGCGAACACAAACCTCCACAGAGCAAATCCAAACCAAAATTAATCGGCTAATGGAGTCTTCTGACTTGGCGGTTAAAGCATTGCATAGCTCGCTTGCAAACACTCAGTCTAGCTCCAAAATGGCACAAGAAATAGATGTACAAATAAAAGAGTTTGCTCAAGGTGTAAGTAATGCTCATCAGCTTAATGAAGTCATTGCTGAGGCAGCAAAGCAACAACATGTTGCTGCGCAAGAGATCAGTACAAGCATTGAAAACATTGATGCGCTATCTCTGCAAACCCTTGCGCAAATTCAGCAAAACAATGCTGCTACCGACGAACTAGACAACGCTTGTGATGCGTTAGTCGCGATGAATGAACAATTTAAAGTGAATTAGAGGCTGCTATGTCAAAGTATTTATACCCCCTAATTGCTGTGCTGCTTTGGCCAAGCTTTAGCTTTGCTCAGCAACAGCTTGACCTATACACATGGCGACAACAAGAGCAAATATTGTGGGAAAAGGTCAACCAGAAAAACCTCATTGAAGACATTAAGGTCAATGTAAAAGTAATCGACTATGACACCTACCAAGCACATATACAGTTAGCGATACAGAATCAGCGCGTCGACCTATTTCAATGGTCGCCAGGCCCTGCAGCACTCGCTACTCTTGTTGAACATGGACTAATAGTGCCACAAATAGAGTCGCTGCCCTCTATTAATAGCAATGCATTGCCTGCTGCTACTGGTGCCGATGGTAAAATTTACGGGGTGCCTTTTGCAATGCAACTTGAAGGGCTCTTAGTTAACCAAAAGCTCCTAGCAAAACATGGGTTGGCAACTCAGCCGCGTACGCTCTCACAGTTAGAAAACTTATTTTCACAATTGCGAAGCAAAGGTATCACCCCATTACAAATGGCCAGTGATCAATGGTATTTATCGCAGGTTGTTGCTGAGGTAATGGCCGCTGGATTACTCGAAGCTTCGAGTGCACAGGCACTTATCCAAGGTGAAATGTGCTTTACTTCAAACGAATATGTCACTGTGCTGCAAACCCTAAAGGAGTGGCACAGCAAAGGCTTTATCAATCAAGATGTACTGAAGCAAGATTACCACGGTATGGGCACAAGTAAGGCACTCGGTAATTCAGCCCTCGCGTTAGATGGTGGCTGGCGCGCAGGTCCAAACTCGGTGTTTTATCAAGTAGACAAAGACTATCAAGTAGAATTTTGGCCAATTCCAGGAACAAGTGGTAAGTTTTATGGGTTTGCAGATGGCACCTATCAAGCGAATGCACTTAGCCAAAATCACGCGCTTGCACAAAAGGTACTGGACTTTACAACCACAAAAGCCTTTGCAACTTTATTTGCCAATAATCTAAATGAAGTGCCTGCATATGGTGGACATGTTCAGATCAGCAGCGAACACGTGAGAAAGCAAGCGCGACTACTTAACGAGCATAGCTATAGTGCAAGTTTATTTACCGCTTCTTCATTAAACCAAGGAAAGCCCGGCTATCAGCAACTGGTCACTGAGGCCATCAAACAAGTGTTTAGCGGTAGACCAGCACAATCTGCTGCTTTACACATTCAAAAAGGACTAAACAGTTGGCAATATGTTGGTGCCGAATACTGCAAAGTTTAACCAGTTTCAAAAGCCAGTTGCGCGCACAAAGTGCTGCGAAGGCCCAGATAGTAAAAGTATTAATATAGGTGTGCAGAGATAATATGAAGATTCTACTCTCATAAACACATACCAAAACACACCTTTTGTATGCAGTTGGCAGAGCTAAACCTGACCACTGCATTACAGTCCGTAAGGATAGTCAAGTTCTAGAAAAAATCACCACAATTAAATACTTTTCACCATCGAGCTATTAAACAATGAGGCACGCCATATTATTTTAAAATATACAACACACTTTACCATTTTAAATAATGAGGACATTACAATAGAAGTATTTTACTTTAAGTATATGATTTAAAATCGGTGAGCTAATTCTATAGCGTATTAATGCCCATGCCAGTTTCCATTATCATAACTCAGCCTTTTGATTGTTAGTTTATTTTCACTTTGATTATATAAGCCTGATGCTGACTCTTTTGCCTGAAGCATTGCCGCTTGGGATTGTTCCCCTGTGAATATAAAGCTAATGGTGATTGGGATATAGACATGCAGTTTACCACCCATAAGCTGATTTAGCTCTTCTATATATTGTTCGCTAAGAATAAGTGACGGCTCATACCTACCATTTGCAGTAACAAAATCACAATCTTGATTATAAATTGAGATGTGCTGCAAACCTTGCTCTCTAGCAAACTTAGCCATATTGTGTTGTGCTAATTAAAGAAGCTCATCTCGAAGTAAGTCCAGTGCCTTTATATGGCTGTTGGAAAACATCACCTTCTGGCATGACAAAGGTCGCGGACAGTGATTCTGTAATTGAATAAGCTAACACGGGAGTATGATTGTCTGAAGCAACGCTCTGGCCTGAGGTTGGTTGCGCTTTTCACTATATAGATA
This sequence comes from Pseudoalteromonas luteoviolacea NCIMB 1942, assembly GCF_001625595.1. Lineage (GTDB taxonomy): Bacteria > Pseudomonadota > Gammaproteobacteria > Enterobacterales > Alteromonadaceae > Pseudoalteromonas > Pseudoalteromonas luteoviolacea_A. Next base: position 50,068 of record NZ_AUXT01000201.1, on the reverse strand, counting down.
CAACACAGTTGCAACGGCCAATAACAACACACAAAACAGTTAGTACATCTGTCACTGCATAACGCTTCAAACAGACAAGTCAAATCGATAAGCCAATCAGGAGCAAAGTTTAACTGACATTAAGAAGTAAAAAATCTCCCTCGCGCCGATAAATCTTGCTCAAACATCCAATATGACCGTTCAATTAAAATTTACCCTTGTATTAACAGACAGGCAGGGTATCGTATAGCAAAATTTTGTCCCGTTTCTCAATTGGAAGTTAGATGCGTAAACTGTTGTTATTACTTTTGTGGTTGTCGACCCCTGCGATGGCCTACCAAGTTCAACCGATGATTGTTGATCTAGCGTCGCATGGAAAAAACTCACTCGTCACTTATCGTCTACAAAATCCCAGTGACAGCGCATTGCCAATTGAAATCGAGGTATTCAAACGTACTTTTGATGAAAACCAAACTGAAGTTTTAGTACCAGCGGAAGATGATTTTATCGTCCTTCCACCGCAGGTAGAAGTGCCCGCTAAGAGTTATCAAGTATTTCGCGCCAAATACTTGGGTTCACCAGAGCTTAAAGAAACAAGCTCATACCGTATTGTCTTCAAGCAATTACCCTTACCCAACGAAGACGAGAAATCTGGCGTGAAAATGGTGTTTAATTTCGCGACTTTAGTATTTGTTAGCCCTGAGGGTATAAAAGCTCAGCAACAAAGCACGATAAATTGCGAAAAAATAAGCTTTTGTATGCTTACTATAAGTAATGAAGGTGAGCGCGTATTAGACCTTTCGAACTTTGACTACCATTTTCATGACGGCAAAACTAAGGTAAGTTGGGCCCAGTTTCAATCAGTTACACCGGGCCGCTTTATCATGCCAGGGCATAAAGTGGAGCTTGACATCAAACCTTTGTTAGAAGACAAGCCAACGCCAAGTGCCGCACTTATCAACTTGTTTGACAAAAAGTAAGACAACGCATGTTAAAAACGGGCTTATATACTCGGCCTGCTCAGTATAAGTGTGCCATTTTCTCACTACTTTTGTTTTGGGCTTGCACATCCATTGCTGCAACATTCGATATGGACTTTCCTGTGCGGCTAAATTATGCCGAGGTAGGGCAACTTTCTGCCACCACAAATGGCTTTGAATTAGCTTCGATCTCAGCAGCCGAATTTAAAACCAGTTTACACTCTGTGCTCAGCGAAAGTGTAAACGATTGGCTGACCAGCAAAGGTGATGCCCCCATTACACCTGAAGAGTTTGCAGCCAAAGGCATCGAACTTAAGATGCAACCGCAAGATTTAGCCATCGATATGACTCTGACCGAAGCAGCAATGGCCACCGACAGCCTCACCTATGGCAGACAAAAGCACTTTGATAAACCAAAAGGTGAAGCAAGTTGGGCCATGCTAAACAACTTCAATTTAAACCACGAGCGCAGTAATAACAGCCATAACCATAAATCTCAGGTAGAGTGGTTAATGAATGCTAACCTAGGCGGTGGCGAGGGCGTAAACATGCGAGGAGCGTTGTTTTGGGAAAACGGCAACACACAAGACAGTGATGTGTATCGCGGAGATATCGCCCTGTTTTACGACAGACCAGCTAAACCATTGCGCATTACGCTTGGGGACACACAAATTAATAGTTCAGGGCACCTTGCAGGTGCCCAACTTGCGGGCTTTAGCATCGAAAAAGCCTATTCAAGGCTTCAACCACAACGCAGGATCACGCCTAGTAACAGCCAACAGTTTGTTTTACCCCGCGCAGCAAACCTTGAGATTTACATTAATGACTTCTTAATTTCACGGATCAGGTTGAAAGCGGGGCGCTATGATCTTAGCGATTTGCCGCTTACATCAGGGGTAAATAATATCCAAGTAATTGCAACCTATGCCAATGGTGAAACCCAAGAGTTCTATTTTACAACACATTATAATGCTAGATTACTTTCCGAAGGGCTAAGTGACTACTCACTTTCCGTGGGAAAGCTTTCTTCCTTAGAGCAAAGGCGTTATGAATATGATGACGAGCTGTTCGCCTCTGGTAATTATGAATACGGTGTTACTGACAAACTCACATTGGGCATGAATGGTATGACACACCCAAGTGGTCATGTATTGGGGGCGATTGCAACGGTAAATAGCCCTATTGGTAATATTTCAGTCCGCTATTCCAAAAGTAAAGCCAGTAATCAATACGGTGATATCTATTCTATCGAAACGGAACATAGTATTTTTGGCCACGGCAATTTTGGTTCACCCAACTTACGCTTGGGCTATGAAGTGAGAAGCGACTTCACCAACACACCTTGGCAAGAGTTTGACACTATCTCAAGTAGCAGTAGAGCATTTATGGATTACAGCTACTTTATTAATGACAATTTAGACTTTAACTTCAGTACCTCTCGTGCCAAGGATGCTGACAACTTCGTTACTGACAATGCGTCAATTGAGCTTAATTTACGCTATGAAGAAATAAGGATCCGCGCTGGCTTTACACGTAACCACAGTGAAGATGCCCGTATTGTCTCTGACAACCAGTTTTTCTTGAATTTTACTTGGAATCACTATGACAGAAACACCAGCAACCGCGCCCGCACCCAGTATAGCAGCCGAGATAAAGTAGCCAGTGCAAGCTATGCGAAAACAAACAACAATTTTGTCAACGACTATGGCTATGAAGTACGCGCAGAACAAGGCAGTGACTTTAGACAAGAGCAACTAGAAGCCAGTTATACCGGCGCTTTTGTCAGAGCCGATGTCAGCGCCACTAATTATACGCGGAAGCAACAACACGCTGACAGCAGTGCGAGTATTAACCTATCTACAAGCCTAGGCTTAGCCGACGGTCATGTGGGTATGGGTGCCACGACAACCGCCCCCTTTGCCGTTATCACTAAGCATAAAACCTTGAAAGATGCCGAAGTATTAGTGAATGTGGACCGCCAAGGTCGCGCACAAACTGAGCCAAGCGACGATATTGGTGCCCTTATTGAATTGGGGACTGGATATAGTAACTCGCAGCTCAACATAGATGTACCTGATGCACCACTTGGTTATGATTGGGGTCCAGGTATGTACGTCGTCGTTGGTGGAGCCAGCACAGGCCATCACATTCAAATAGGCTCTGAGCTTTCTTATACCATCATCGGCAACCTATTAGACGATAAGGGCATGCCAATTGCAATGAAACGCGGGCATGTTGTAAAAACTCAGGTATCAAGTGACAATGAATCAGCACTATTAAGTTTGCCAATATTTACCAACCGCACAGGCCGATTTGTGGTAGAAGGGATCAGCGTAGGCAATTATGTTGTTGAAATTAATGGTATGACTGGGCAATTTAGTATTTCTGATGAAGAACAACGCTTTATAAGAGTGGGTGCTCTTACGCTAACCAAAAGTCAGCCTGAAGGAGGCGAAAACGAATGAAATCCGTGATCTTTACTTGGCTGATTTTAAGCTTTTTGCTAGCTGCACCCAAGGCAATGGCAAGCTGGAACGACTGTTATGGCAGTATGTTAGCCACTTCCAACCCTTCAGAAATAATTGAGGAGCACAACAACCGTGTAACTGTCTATATACCTTTGAAAATAAAAGTGTCCGACAGTTTATTAGACTGTGCTGATGAGATATGGGTTGAAGATGTCTACTACTATTCAATGGTGTTTTCAGGACCCACGCAAGACAAGTACGCTAAGCTATACGACTCTCAATTCAAAAAGATAAAAGTAAGAAATGGCATATGGCGTTCTGATCTCAAAGACCGCTCTACACAAATGTGGGTAAGATTAAGGCACTATAGTCTATTCCCTGCCGGCGCCTATACAGGCCATGTAATTGTATCTGTAGTCAAAAACAATGAAATCATTGAAGAGCAATATCTCGATTTAACCTATTACTCCGAGCCACAAGTTGCTATATCCCTTTCCAATTCCAGTAAAGGCAAGGTATCTGGGAGCAATGGTAATTACCACATTGATTTAGGCGAGCTTAAGAGTAATATGCGATTTAACTGGGGCATAAAAATACTGAGTAATAGCTCCTACGATATAGTCGTAGACTCTGAGTACAATGGTCTACGACATGAAACTAACACGCAAGCACTCATTGACTACTCGATTCGGTTTGATAACACACAAATCCCATCATCCGGAAGACTCCATCGCAGTTATAATTTTTATCCAGGAGTTAAAAATAAATGGTACGGATTTGAGTTTCAGCTTGGCAATGTCGAACTTATGCCTGCTGGCACCTATCAAGATAACTTATCACTAACGGTTTACCCAAGGTAACCACACTACAGTTCCATTACAAACCTATTGTATGAAGTAAACCTAATAGGGGAGTTGTGTTTTGACACTTCCCTCTCAATCAAGTGGTGCACACACAACTATATAAACCAAACTGACACAATACCCATACTTAACGTCCGAAAACGGACAAAACGAGTACATTTCACCCAACCTGCTTAAAAAAGACCACTTAGTTAGGTAACTTGATGAATAGCGGCATAAAACTAATATTCATCTTAATTAATTTACTGATCATACCCCATCACCGTCAAAATGCCGTCATTTAAAATAAATCACCGCTGATCAGCGACTTTTGCAACGTCAAAAAATACGTGGTACGAGTTTTGATGTAATTATTGAGCAAGTTCGTTCAGCAAGTTGGTGAGTATTTTTGAAATTACACAGATATTTTTAATGGTTTAAGTTGTTGATAATAAACAATTAAAATATAAACATTTCAAAAAAATAGAAATAGAGAAATATTTTTTCACTATTGGCATGACCTGTGCATTTAAAATATTAACTAAGGTGATAACACCTAACCATGAAAACTAAATAAAAAACCAACTCTGTGTTTTGTTAAGGGGAAAAGCCATGAACGCACTACTTAAGTCACTACTAGCTGCAACTGCAATCACTTCAATGGGCGCTGCGGCGGCGGTTTTAGACACAACAGGTACTGAAGCAAAGTTCACTTTTGAAGGTACTATCCAACCAATGTGTAAAACAAGCAGCGGTAACAACAGTGTTACAGACCTAAAACTTGACTCTTCTCAACAAACTCAAGAAATTGGTACTTTAGATGTTTGGTGTAATACAGGTGAAAACGCAACAACTGAGTATACTTCTGCAAATGGCGGCTTCTTAGTTGCAAACAGTGGTCAAGGTAGCAAAATCGCGTACACGCTTAACATTGGTGACACAGCAGGTATTGACCTTCAAACAGGTGCATACAAGCACACTAAAGCAACTGATGCTGGTACTGGTACTACAGGTGAAACAAAAGCAACATCACTAAAAATCACACCTCAGTCAAACGGCCTAAATGATGCAGGTACATACTCAGATACTATCACAGTAACTGTAAGCCCTAACTAATTAAGCACTTAGGCAGCAAAGTTTATGGCTTAATCTATACTGCCTAAACTACAAACTCAGGGCGAACTAATATAGTTCGCTCTTTGTCATTTTAAGCGATAACGAGCTTTCCAGCTACTCGTGGCAGCCATGTTTGTTAGACAGACTTAACAAGGATAAGATATGTGCTAGAGCATCAAGCGTTGAAAACTGTCGAAACGACTCTATAAATTAGCCGCTGCTGCCCCCTCACAAAGAAAAAGCAGCACTGGCTGTAGAAGGAAGTGAAAACCAATTAATAATTTGTTGAAGCCCAAAAAGGTTTCAATGCATAAAATTGGCAATAGCATAACGAGTATCTAGACTTCGGTTTGACAAGCGGCCATACCTTTCAAAAATGATAAAGCCTGTTCTTTAGACATATCTTCAGGGTCAAATTCAACTTGACCATTTTTACGCAGCAGTTCATAAAAGGCTTCGGAGCCAGCAGCATACCCCATTTTCCAGAGCTCAAAGGTCGGCTGTTCAACTTCGTCGTAACCTAGTATAGTCGCACCTTCATGTCGCGGATCATCCGCGATATCCAAATACAACTCATTTACTGTTTCTCTCTCTCCTTCAAGCGCTTGCAAGAAAAACTCGTTTTCAAAACACAACATACCGCAAACCTTTAATTCATTATTGTTAGAACGAGCAGTCTCTAAAATATTGCGTAAGTCTGACAAGTTCATGGTCCGTGAAGCCTGACTGTAATATACCAATCTAACTAATTTCATTTTATCACTCTCCTAGTAATTTATTGACACAGCTGATCTTTCGCCCAAAATTTAATCATTGGCTATAGTTAAACAAAAAACAAGGCAAGGTGCTCTGAGTTATGGACAATTTAAACAACCAAATAGTCGTTGTATCTGGGTCAACTTCTGAGGAGTTAGAAGTCATTTTAACGCAATCACAATGTGAAACGCACAATGCAGAAAACTTTAAGCTCTTTAAAAAAGCCTATAGAAAGCACCGTCCCGGCGTCTTAGTTTTATATGTGAATGATAACGAATCAGAGCAATTGGCCAGTCAAGCTTTATCGCATATCCGAAATGCCATGCAAGACAAAGACGCAATTTTTATCGTCGCTCACCCACCAGAGCATATGCCGGATGCGTTAAACTGGATAGAAGAATACAGCATCGCCAGCTTTATTACTTTATCTACAGACAAAAGAGCGCTTAACCAGAGCGTTATTGATCGCAATATCAAAGCTTGGCGACGTTTTGTGCAAGTCGCTGAGCAGCATCAAGCTGAGAGTAACTTATTGATGAGTGTCGCTCACTTACATCGAAATAATAACAACGTGAACGAGGTCATGCTTAAATTTATGCAAGCTCTATCTAGTATCGCTTGCGCTTCTGTTCAATGCAGAATCAAAGTCAATGCGCAAGGAGAAGGAACAATAACAAGCTGCTCCCCTGATTTAGGCGAACTTGAAAGCACCTTAATACAAGCTTTTCAGCTCCCCGCTTTACCACCCTACCTGCAACGGGCCCTCAATGAGAAAAAGCCGCAAATTGATCTACTACCAAGCATTGACTCATTTTCCGCTTTGAGTCAATTGCTCAAGTTGAAACTAAGTAGTTATCTTATCTTCCCAATCGTAGTTTATGGCAAAGTCTTGGAGCTCATGGTGTTTTTCATTGATGAGAATGCGATGGAGTCTGTCTCGATGCGTCAAATCGATGTAATCAGTAAAGCTGCTGAACAGCTCACTATGCTGCTCGAGCGTAAAGAGTCTGAAAGACGGCTAAAAAAGCAATGCACACGGCTCAAAAGCGCCCTGATTGAACTAAAAGAGACACAAGAACAGCTCGCACACAGCGAGAAGATGGCAACAGTAGGGCAATTTGCAGCTGGCATTGCCCATGAAATCAATAACCCTTTGTCTTTTGTCCTCAGTAATTTTGGTTCGATGGACAACTACCTTGATAGTATTTTAAACCTGCAAAATTTGCATGACCAATTTTTAAGCGCCGTTGAAATCGGCAACCAAAATAGAAGAGATGAGATCAAAGATGAGATAACCCATTATCGGGGCCAATCGGAAATTGATTTTATCTACGATGATATGCGCGAAATTGTAGCCCAATCCCAGATGGGCCTAACTAGAGTCAGTGAAATAATTAAAGATTTACAATCTTTTAATGGCAAAGCTCAGCGCACAGAACTTGACCTTAACGCTTTGTTATCACAAAGCCTGACGCTCCTACGTTCGACAAACGCCAGCGATATCCCTATTAAAACTCGCTTCACGCACCACAGCGAAATCGTTTCAAATGCAGGGTTCATTCAACAAATACTTACTAACTTAATCAAAAATGCGTATCAAGCATTGGCAAATGACCCATCAACCGAACCTGAAATTGAAGTCAGTTCGGAAGAAACTAACGGGGCTATTAATATCTCTGTTAGAGATAATGGTCCAGGTATCAGTATTGGAAAACAAAAACGTGTTTTCGATCCATTTTATACCACCAAAGCAGTGGGTGAAGGGACGGGACTGGGGCTCTCCGTCAGCTATAATTTGAGCAAAAGACTCGGAGGCAAATTACTCGTTGACTCACAAGAGGGTAAATACTGTCAATTTACTCTTGTTTTGCCAATACATACTGAAGGTTCACCCCATTAAAACTCTCGGTGTATTTAAAGAATAAGGCTTTGTTTATGTGTCCATCCACCATATCCATCCTTGCGCAGGAGGAAAGACTCAGCCACCAAAAGTGCAGAGCATTAAACGATAATAAGTTGAAATAACTCATTACCTAACAAATCACTCACACTTTCGGATTATTCCTTAACCTCCAATTTAGTCCCGTTAAGAAAAACAAACAAGCACCTTAAGCAATTGTTCTGTAACAAATTGTGAAAGTTAGGCTCATAAACCAACTCAGCTATTGCCCTTACGACTATTACAATTGAGGTGGCAGAAAAATACGTACCGTTAATCCACCACTTTTGCGATTATAAAAAGACAGTTTACCTTGATGCGCTTCAATTATTTCTCGACACAGTGCGAGGCCAAGGCCAGTCCCTGAATGTTTAGTAGAGTAGAATGGTAATAAGGCATTTTCTAAGACTTCAGGGGCCATGCCAGGTCCATTATCAGAGATCTCTATGCCAATACCACCTTGACTCTGCTCACTAATAGCCAAAGACACCTCTCCAATGAGAGCTAATTCTGAGTACGCCTCATGTGCATTTTTTAAAATATTGATTAACACCTGCTCTATTTGATGTTCATCCGCATAAACTTCGGCTTTGGGAATGTCTGCGATCAGATCAAATGTGTATAACGCGCCGATTTGCTCTAATAGCTCGTGCCAATCTATAAGGCGCTTGTCTGGCATTTTTAGCTTAGACAGCGCACCATAGCCTTTAATGAACTCATTTAGGTGACCAACTCGTCGAGATATTGAACTAAATACTCGGTCTAGCCTAGGCTCGTCTAGATTTTTAGCCAACAATTGTCCCGAGTGACACATTGAGCTGATGGGAGCTATTGAGTTATTGAGTTCATGACTAATCACTCTGATCACTTTTTTCCATGTTTGAACTTCTTGCCGATTCAATTCATTGGTAATGGACTTAAGTAAATACAAAGTGTTATTGGCTTGGTGTATCCGCACTCCAGACTTCGCTAAATGCCACGCTTGCTCTTCACCTTGTGCATTTTTTAACGTGAATATGCTCTCGCCACTTTGTTGTAAAGCTTGCACAAAATCGGGGGTTAATTTAGCGCAAACATCACTCCAGCTATAGCCCAAAATTGAGTTGCCATGATTGAACATCAGCTCCGCAGCTCGATTGGCAAAGATGATTCTTTGATTAATATCTACCAGAAAGGTCACAACCGGAGAAGTATTCAGCACCTTATCAAGCAGCATCTCTCGTTGATATAGGTGTTGGCGCTCTTTTCTCAATTTATCCGTACATCGATTAAACAATTCAGAAATTGCGCCTCGACTATCACCGTTAGCAGCAGGGATGCTGACAGAAAAGTCCGAGTCCATAAGGCTTAACAAACCTTGCTCTAGGCTGCGATCTGCGTTTTTCAGTTGTTTAGACCTTTGATGGATTAGGTATCCAATCACACCATTAAAGCTAACGCCTGCAACTAGTAGCAACCATGGGTATTGATTGATAAATAAGTAAGTCGCAAGAAAGAATAACGTTTGCCCAATAAATGCCGCCCATAGCATGCTACTGTTCACCCTTGACCAGTTTAAACTTTTCTATACGTCGGTATAGCGTTTGCCTGCTTAAACCAAGCTCTTGTGCTGCATGTGCGATAGTCCAATCATGTTTTTCTAACACCGCAGATATATGATCTTTCTCGCTCAAAGTCGCTGATTGCGCTTGGCCAGTGAGCGCGCTGGTTGTCACTCGCCCATCCTCAGCAAAAATCAGCGCTCGCTTGCAAGTATTTTCTAACTCTCTCACGTTGCCAGGCCAACTGTGTTGCAGTAAGAACTGCTCAGCGTCTTTTGAGAGAGTCGCATTACCTCCGATAAAATACTGAGCAAGGGGCAAAATGTCGCCTTTGCGTTTGTTCAATGGCAAGATGGATAATTCCATGCCATTTAAGCGATAATATAAATCCTCCCTAAAAGCGCCATTTTTAATGTCTATCAGCAAGTTTGCATTAGTCGCACTAATGACCCTCACATCCACTTTTTGCGTCACATTCGAACCCAACCGCTCAAACTCCCCAGTTTGCAAAACTCGCAGTAATTTCATTTGACCGGATAAAGTTAAATTGCCGATCTCATCTAAAAACAAAGTACCGCCATCAGCGGCTTCAAAGCGCCCTGCACGAGCTTGGTTTGCACCAGTAAATGCACCTTTTTCAGCGCCAAACAGCTCCGCTTCCATTAAATCTTGTGGAATTGCCCCCATGTTGACTTTTATAAACGGTGCGCACACTCGGCTTGATTTTTGATGAATAAAGTCCGCTAGCTTTTCTTTTCCCGAACCATTTGGGCCTGTGATTAGTATATTTATCTGTGCGGCAGCTACCTTCGTTGCGGTAAAGACAAGCTCTGCCATTTCTTTACTTTGATAAATAAGTGCATTGTTTTCATCAGGCTGGATTGAGCCAGAAATGTGTTCAGTTATTGTTTCAAGCAGCGTGTGGTCGTCCCAAGGTTTGGGTAGGTAATCAGCAGCCCCAGACTTTATTAACGTTATGGCGGTTTCCAACTGACTCCATGCTGTTATAACTATAACGGGTAAAGTTGGATTAAGTGCTTTTATCGTATAAAAAAGCTGTTTGCCCTCTTCACCCGATGTCGTGCCTTCACTGAAATTCATATCTTGAATCACGAGGTCAATTTTTTGCCGAGATACACTCAATAAAGCCTCTTTCACATTAGAAGCACTTAGCACTTTGTAATTATGTATGCTCAGCAATAGATCTAATGCATCCAAAATATCGGGGTTATCATCAACAATGAGAATTGTGTTCATAACTTGTTATCTAACCCTGCTCGACAAATTACAAGCAGGGTATATATCCTTTTTTATACCGTTCGGGTAGCCGTAACGGGCGCGATTTTTGTTGTTTTCCAAGCTGGTAACCAAGTTGCCAGTGTACCAGAGATAAACACGATAATAACACAACTTAAATAACTGGTAACATCGGGCTTAGGCATTGAAATCACCTTACCCAGTAGCATATTAATGGCAATCACACTGGCAATACCTAACCCTGCGGCAATCACGCTAATTAACCAGTTTTCACTCATAACATAGAGTAATACGTCTTTTTTCCGCGCTCCCAATGCACGCCTGATCCCGATTAATTTCTTCTGTTTTGAGGCATGAAAATGTGCATGAGCAAAGCTGCTTATCATGGTTACAAAAAGCATGAATGCCGTTAATAAGCTAAACAAAATTGCCAAACTCGTCGCTTCTTTATAATAGTCACTGTGATGCTGTGTCATTGTAAAGATATCTCTAATATCACGCTCAGGATGAACCTTCTTCAACGCTTCAATGGCTTTGTTTTTAGTTTCCTGTAACTTTCCAGGCGTCACTTTGAGCAGATAGAACAATCTAGCTTGCGCGCGTGCCATATTTCTAAATTTAAAAATGCCATGATGTGCATATTGTCGCGAAGGTGTAATGGCTATATCTGACACCACCCCAATTATACGGCCTTCGCTTGTCTGCTTACCAATTGCTGACTCATTCGGGTATAAAGCTTCAGCAAGCGATCGCGTTAAGATAATGTTTGGCTCAAAGTCAGTATCTTCTAAATAGCCACGAGTTGCATTGTCTGCCACTTCAAAGTCCCTACCCTGAAACATGTTTGCACCTAGAAGGCGAAAGAAATCTTTACCAGTGTAATACGTCGGAATGCCATTAAACTGGTTATCAACGGGCGCATCTTCAGGGTAGTTGATATCTTCAATAGAATGAAAGTTACCACCATGCATCAAAGGCAGCTGATTCGTATATGAAACGAACGAAACCTCTAGTAATGCTTTCAACGCAGCCATATCTTCATCGACAACAGACAAGAAAAAGTCTGCATCAAGAAACGCTTCGGAGGTGGGGCGAATTTGAATTGCCACAACATTATCCATTTCGAAGCCTACGTCACGAGACAATTTATCGTTCGCTTCTATACTCAATAATAAGCTGTTACAAGCTAATCCAAGGGTTAAAATGAGCTGAAATATCAGCAACCCTGTCGCGAACTTTCTCAGCAACATAGACTTAATTAATGCTTTGATATTCATAGCTACTCCCTATTTTAAAATGCTTGCAAGTGATGTGCGAGTACCTTGAATTAACGGATATACTGTACTCAAGAGGCTAGAGGTCAAGGCAACCCCAAAGCCAATTACAAGCATATGCAGCGGCAGTTCAGCTACCGGCGCGAGCTCATCAAATAATTGTCTATAAAGGGCTAATAAGCTGAATGCCAAAACAAAGGAAAGTAACGCGCAGATAAAGCCAAGTATGATGCTTTCTACCACACCTTGAAAGAACACTTGCTTTTTACTCGCGCCAACAGCTCGTCTTAAGTTCGCTTCAAACTGACTCGCTTGATATCGCGATAACATCAAACTGTTGGCATTGAAAATACAAACCAATAAAAACAAACCTGTCGCAATCGTAAAAGCCAGTAGATCTTTATTGACGACTTCATTTTCATCTAACCACTCCTTGACGTTGTAGAGTCGATTATCTACCTCATGGCGGTGGTTACCTTTTTCTTTCAGCTGATTAGCATAACCATCTATGAAAGTCTGAAATGCAAGGCGTTGCTTGTCATCTAATAGCTCAACAAAGACTTGGATGTAGTACGCATTAATCTGACGTGTTTGGTCGAGCGTTGTATAACTGTCGGTCGACATCGTGCGAGCAAAAACAGCCCAATTATTGTCGATAGCCACTTCAATGGGAACGAAAATATCATCGGTCTTATCAAATGCTTTTCCTTCAGAAGCATGGTAAAACAGTGGGCGCATTTCCCAAGGCTTAAGCACCCCCACAATTGTGTAAATTTTGCCTTGCAGTTCCAGCTTTTCTCCAACACTATTCGCTCCACCAAACAGCTTAGCGTTTAGCTCATGACCAATCACAATGTTATTGCTATGTTTATTTTTCCAGGGTTCTCCATAGGCAAATTGAGCGCCCATTACATCAAAAAATGAGGCCGTGGTTGCACGCGTTGGACTGGCATAACGTGTTAAGTCTTGGGAATCTGCTCTGCGACTATAAACCATACTTGAATAGTGCATTGTCGCATTGTTCGCAACCTTCGAGTCCAAAATTGCTTTTGCGTCACTGTATCTCAGTACATGCATGCTTCCAAACCGATTGTTTGCCCCTGCGTAGGTATTCATATTTACGTTAAAGATCTGCTCGCTCTTACCCGGGATCGGATCTTTATACATAAGAGACAACATCGATAAATTAGCTAATAATGTGCCAATGCCAATCGATAACGTTAAAGCCACAAGAGCAAAAAAGAGTGGCGTTCGCTTAACATTACGCGCAAATAAATGTATGTAATATAAAAACATTTCTATTATTAACTCCCTTCTTATGCTGGCAATTGTTTATCAAGTGCAATGCTCGAGTCTGGCTGCATTGGGGCGTAAATACTGTAGTCGGTGATTTGGCCATCAATAATTTGTATATTACGATTTACCTCCCTTGCCTGATCCGGGTCATGTGTGACCATAATAATAGTGCTCCCCTCAGCATTGATTTCTTTGAGTAAGTCCATAATTTGCCTAGCCATTAACGAGTCCAAATTACCAGTGGGTTCATCTGCTAATAGTATTTTCGGCTCTCCTGCTAAAGCTCTTGCAATAGCGACACGTTGCTGCTGGCCACCAGACAGTTGGCTCGGTAGATAGTTGTGTCGACTGGCCAAGCCCACTAACTCAAGCGCATATTCTATCCGGTTACGTCTTTGTTTCGCACTGAGTCCACGATAGCGTAGTGGCATGTCAACATTGTCAAAAATGCTATAGTCCGGAATGAGGTTGTAATTTTGAAAAATAAATCCTATTTTTTCATTTCTTAAACGCGACAAATCATCGTCTGATAAACCACTAACGTTTGTGCCATCTAAGGTATATTCGCCTTGTGTAAAGCCATCTAATAAGCCAGCCACATTTAAGAATGTTGATTTACCTGAACCAGATGGGCCGGTGACCGCAACAAACTCTCCTTTCTCGACCTCTAAACTAAAGTCCCTTAGAGCGTGAGTTTGAATTGTTTCACTTCTATATACTCTGCTAATGTTTTTCATTGAAAGCATTATCTTATCCTTTATAAATTTTATTCTTATTTATCAATATTAAATGTCTGACTTTGGCTAAACGCCTCGTAATCCGAGATAATGATTTCATCCCCTTCTTTCACGCCTGCAATTAGCTCAATGTAATCCACACTGGTAGCTCCGGTCTTAATTTCACGTAAATTCGCAACGTTTTCGGCGATAATAAACGCTTTTTTACCACCATAAGCGCTAAGGAAAGGGCCTCTTTTCACTTGCAATACCTGCGGTTTTTTTTCAAATTCAATCCGGCCATTGATACGCTGGTTTTGACGCAACTTTGTCCCCGTGTTACTCGCCACTTTTACACGCACAACGATCTGGTTCTGGTCAATTTCAGGAGAAACAGAGCTGATTTTCCCATCCAGTAGTTGACCTGCTAACGTCAGCTCCACATTGAGCCCAATACCCAAGTCATCAGCGTAAAACTCAGGTACGTGAAGCTCTGCTTCGTATTCAGATAAATCCACTATGGTCATCAGAGCTTGCGCATCTGCCACCGCTTCTTTTTGTTGTACTAGCCAGTTGCCAACAACTCCGGACACCGGTGCTTGAACCTCTAAAGCACGCTTTCTTCGTTTTAGTTCGTCAAGGATCTGCTTTTGACGTTTTACAGTAAAATCTCTAGTTTTCGCTTCAAAAGTTAATCGCTTTTTTGCCAGATCCACACGTTTTTGAGCATGTTGATGCATCAAATCAGCTTCGAGTAATGTGTCTTGGCTTCTTGCGTAATCTAACTGGCTAATCACTTGTTTTTCAAAGGACTCTTGTGAACGGAGTTGCTCCCGTTTAGCGGCGTTTAAGCGGACAGTGGCTTCATCCAAACTGCGCTCTAAATCAAGTTGAGCTTCATCATCAGCCAACAACCCTCTATCGGCTTCAAGCTTGAGCTGCGCTAATAACGACATTTGTTGCTCAATCAAAGCATCTAGCTCAGGACTCTCAATACGGGCAATGAGTGTGTTGTTATCCACTGAATCGCCCGGCTTAGCCAATAAAGTTACTTGACCAGGTTCCGGGCTATATATCTGCGGCGCGTTGGCAGCCACTAAACGTCCTGACACAGAAACATCTCGAATTAAATCTTGTCTTACTACTTTTGCGGTCAGAAGCTGCTCATAGGGTACTGTTTTGATCCCTGCATACCACTGACTAATTGCAGGAATAGAAACAACGGTCATAACTGTCATTAGTAAAGCGATTAAGGCATATTTCACCTTGCCCTTGGTTTTATTTGGCGTAATCAATTCATCTTGAGACTGCGTTCCATCTATCATAGTGTTCACCTTTTAACTTTCTATGCATAGATAAAAGCGAAGACAGTGCCAACATTTAATTAACTTTAAACCACTGATATAATTGTATTTTTTATTTTATTATTTTTTTATGGTGTCCGAACGGACACTTCAACTGTCCAAGCGTGTCACAGAAACACTGGGCTGGACACGTCTTTGGACACCATTTTAGACACGTCACAAACTGAGTGCGAATGCTTCTGCACAATTCGCTTTTCAAGAGCACGATTAAAGGAGAAGCGATATCGCATTTTTAATCGCTAACCTGCACAACAAGCACCCGCAATTACGCCACCTAAAGGACCTTTACACGGTTCTAACCTTATACCATTCAACTCAATTCACATGTAAAGCCATCCGATAAACTGCATAACTTTTGAACAGATGCAAAGTGCTTTTTAAGCTGTAAATGCAACACAAAATACATTCAAAAAAGAAAACGTTATGTACAAATTAAAATTGATACTGTGTGCGGTTTTCATTGCCTTTGCAGGCAGCGCAAGTGCTTGGACAAAGGTGCCATCAGGCGTCATTGAGAGCTGCTCTTAGCAATACGTAAATACTTACCGAAGTATCGGTGAACATATCGTAGAGTATCGGTCTACAGATTCATCTTACCGCTACAGAACAAAGCTCTATGACTACAGAGTGAGAGAAATACGCAATCACTAAGTCATTAACCAAATACAATACCCATAGCGGATAGATATTTGCCAGAGCTTCAATCTATATCTTCTCATGGGTATTTCAGTTTGCAGATAAATTAAAAAATATAATTTAATTATACCTTTCTTTAAAAAGGGAATTTATATTTAAATTCAATAATTTAAAATACAAGAGACAGCTTTAGATAAAACTATAAATGTTAACTCTTGCAATAAAAAAGCAACCCACTTTTAAAAATCATGATTTTATTTTAAAACCTCGCCGTATTGCCGAAAAATCAACCACTCCAACGGAGATGATCGTGAATACTATTGCTAAACTCGCACTCGTCGCTGCAATGACGACACTCGCAGCCTGCTCTGACGATAATGACCCTGTCATCACACCAGCCCCAGAAAAACCAGAAAACTCTGTGTATGATGCAGCCAAAGCTGCCGGGTCATTTACTACGCTGGTCGCAGCATTGGACGCAACTGGATTGGACGCAACACTCGACAATACCAACAATAACTTTACCGTGTTTGCACCAACTGACGCAGCATTTGACTTACTAGGCACAGAGACCATCAATGCTTTACTGGCTGACACCGACACGCTTAGCGAAATTTTGACATACCATGTTCTTAATTCAGAAGTAAACGCAGAAACGGCGCTGTCACTTGCAGGGCAAACAGCCGAAACTGTCAATGGCGCTAAAATTGCCTTGTCACTGTCTGGCGATAGCTTACTGATCAACACTGCAACCGTCACACAAACGGACATTACAACCGACAACGGTGTCATTCATGTCATTGATGCAGTGTTGATGCCACCAGCCCAAACAACTTCAACGCAAAATATTGCCGAAGTCGCAACCGCTGCGGGGTCATTCACCACATTACTCAAGGCAGCTGAAACTGCAGGCCTCAGTAGCGCCTTAACTGGTGCTGGCCCACTTACCGTGTTTGCACCAACCGATGCAGCATTTGCCGCACTGGGTACTGATACCATTAACACTTTGCTCGCCAACTCTGACGTACTTGGCGACATTTTGAAACAGCACATTGTTTCGGGCAACGTGGACGCAGTCACCGCGATGTCATTAAATGGCAAAAGCGCCACAACCCTACTTAATAATCAGTTGCCTGTCACAATAGATGCGACAAAAGATATGTTGAAATTTGCAGGCGTCACTGTGACTCAAACGGACATAGCCGCGTCTAACGGTATCATTCACGTAATAGATGCTGTCGTTGTAGCCGATGTTATCGTTCCTGAATCTTTAGGGTTGATCCCGCAAGTTGCTCAAAATGCAGGGTCATTCAGTACTTTAGTTAGCCTGCTCAGTGCGACAGGACTAGATCAAGTGCTTTCAGGTCCGACGACTAAATTCACAGTGTTTGCACCAACCGATGCAGCATTTGCAGCTTTGGGTCAAGCCACCCTTGATGCACTTGCAGCAGATACACAGATGCTGTCAGATATCCTCTTGTATCATGTCGTCTCGGGCCAAAACATAATGTCTGATGCCGCCGCAGCTGTCGCAACATCAAACAATAACATGGTAATGATGGCCAATTCAGACAATGCCGCGCTGAGTATAGTTGATAGCAAGCTGTTTATTGACGACGCCGTGATTAGAACTGCTAACGTAAACGCTGATAATGGTGTGATACACGTATTGGATAAAGTGATCATGCCACCGGTAGAGAAAACAGACACTACAAAAACAATTGTCGATGTGGCAGTAGAGACAGATTCATTAAGCACTTTAGTGACCGCTTTAACCACTGCAAACTTAGTTACAACATTATCTGACACTAGCAAAAAGTTCACAGTATTCGCGCCGACTAATCGCGCCTTTGAAAAGATACCGACAGCGACACTTAACGCGTTATTAGCCGATGTTCCTGCATTGGCTCAAGTACTTACTCAACATGTTTTGGGCCTTGAAGCACCAGCTACGACCGCTTTAAAACTCAACGGGAAACAAGTAGAAACGCTTGCTACCAACATGCTAGATATTAAAGTTGTTGATTTTGCCAGTACTATCAATACTAACTCAGATGCCGTAGCGTATAGTGCTGCCTCGCAAATGCTCATTGTCGGGAACGCCCTCGCCAAAGCTGGCTTTACCCTGTATGTGTTTGACAATGACCTTACTTTCTCTCAAAGCCAGTGTAATGATGCGTGCGCGACGAATTGGCCACCAGTCATCGCAACGGCAGAGCAAATCTCTAACATTCCTGGATTGTCACTAGTATCAAGACAAGACGGTTCAATGCAAGCAGCCTACTTAGGAAGACCATTATATATGTTCAGTGGTGATACTGAGGCGGGCCAAAATACAGGCAATGGTGTCAACAATGTGTGGTGGCAAGTATCTCTACCGACGTCTGGATTGCAAATTGAAGGGAGCAATGTCACACAAAAAGACATTTATACCGCAAACGGCGTTGTACACTTGATTGATACCGTGATAACTACGGTTGATTAAAGTTTATTTCCCATCGACTTTGGGTATGGCGTCAAGCCATACCCAATTTCTTGTCATCAAGCAGATTGATAGCTTTTCAATTCAGTGATATATCTCTGATAAAACAGCTCACATGCACCAACCAAAGCTGCATCAGGAAGTGAGCTAATACATATTTTAAGTTGTTCACACTGTTCAAATTGAGCAAAACGAGCGTGCATTGCCGCTTCGAAGAGATGATAGGCATTAGAAACCGACCCCCCTAACACAATCACATCCGGGTCATAGGCAAGTTGCATATGGGCAATTGCCACACCTAAGTGATTACCTAATTGTTCGAAAAGATTGAGCGCGCCTTGGTTACCAGAAAGTGCCAACTCATATTCATTCGCGCCATCCGTATCTAAATTGCGAAAAAACTGACCGCTACAATAATCCTCAAGAGTTTTTTTCAAATAAGGTGCACTCCCAAACTCTCCCGCAAGCCCGTGACGCCCTTCGTGCAGCTTGCCTGAAATAATAACTCCCGCGCCAAGTCCAGTACCGAGGCAAACACCTAAAAGCGTTTGGCATGGCAGACCTTTGTCAAAGTGCGCTCCATACTTATATTCACCATACGCAAAGCAATTAACATCATTGTGCACCATCACAGGCACCTGAAATCGCGTTCTTAAAATACCCGCTAAGTTGATATTTCGCCAATTTGGAATATTCGTCACTTCAAAGACATAACCAGAATCACTATCAACCACTCCGGGAATACCAATCGCAATACCCGTACAGTCGTCCGTTATTATTTTATCAATCAAATCAATTATGTAGGAAGTCATCTCGTTTTTAGCGGCGTAAGAAGGTACAGGATAACGCTTAACATTTTCTACTGCACCTTGAAACGCCAATCCGCACAGCGCTTTAGTACCACCTAGATCAATACATACAATTTTACCTGTCATCAATTATGCTTCCTGCTCCGACGGTTTTTTACTAAACAAACGTATCGTGTGATTGTTTACGATTGGTTGAGCCGCGATGGCGACATAGAAAATGTACCCTGTCGGTATCAAAAGAGTGAATAGAGCAATTTGCAACGAGCCGAAAACCTCCGCAAACAAGCCTATGATTGGGGATGCAAATGCCCCTCCAATGATTCCAGTACATAGAATGCCAGCGATAGCTCCATGCTCTTTGTCAAAAGAGTTCAGTGCTAAAGAAAACAACCCAGACCATAAAATTGAGAGAAAAAAGCCAGTAATTGGAAACGCGATAACTGCGACTTCGGCAGTGCCTGTTACGGCTAACGATAAGCTCACAGCAGCACCAATGCAAAACCAAGACAATAACTTTCTCACGTCGCACAGCTTCATAAGTGCCAAACCGAAAAAACACCCCACAGTGAGCATCATCCAAAACTCACTCACAACTGTTGCCCCTACTAGCTTTGCATCAAGCGCATGTGTTTGATGTAAAAAAATACCTATCGAGTTTGCGATGCCTTGCTCCAAAGCGACATATGCTGCAATCGCGAAAAAGAACTTAACCACGGTGGTATTTCTAAACAATGCAACGCATTCACGCCAACTAAACCTCTGTTGTTCTGAGCTTGAGTGCGTTTTCTCAAATTGAGTTGCAGCAACCCAAATCAACATCACAAAACTCATCAATGCGAAAAGCCAATACATACTCAGCCAACTCATAGTCTCTGGTACTATTGTACTGAGCAGGGTACTTTCGTCTTCAGCTAGGTTAGAAAGACGAAGATACACAACAGGTGACAAAGTGGCACCCGCGCCAAACATTAATTGGGCCACCACAGATAGCAGTGCAAAGTGCTGGCTGCCACCACAACGTCGCAGCAACGGGTTGATAGAAACCTGTAACAATGCCATTGCGCTACCGATTAAAAATAATGCGGCCATTGCAAGTTCGAAAGATGGGAAAATGGCAAATAACAGTGCGCCGAAAGCGGAAAGAGTAAATGCTAACAAAATGACAATTTTTTCATTTGTACGCTGTACAAGAAGCCCTGCCGGTATGGACATCACACCATAAGCTGCAAAAAATGCAAATGGGAAAAACCCAGCTAGCGCTAATCCAATATCAAAACTTCGGATCAATTCAGGAAAGATTGGACCAAGAATGTTTGTAAAAAAGGAAATCACAAAGAAAGTTGCGAGTACCATGCCCACAGCAGGCAAATTCTTTTTCATTTATAGTACCTTATTTTAATAAAAAGGTGATGGCAAAAATAGGATCTGTTTGTTGGCAGACAAATGATCCAAGGGGAATCCGCCATCACCTTAACTCGTCGAATAAGGCTAGTTTGCCGCTAAATAGCAAGACTTTGCGGCACTTTTCAACCCTTTATCAATACAATTCAAGCTCACGAGTAAGCTCGTTAAGGGCCAATAATTTAGTACTAAAATGTGTACTTAGAAAACATGCAATAAACTAAGACTATTTAAGAGAGATCAAATAACTACAGCTTAACGTATGCGCTTTTTTTAAGCATAGCGTCTGAATTCACTGCTATGAGGTGTGCTTCAAATACCACGTTTATGGACGTGAATTTAGTTCATATATCCACGCAAAAGAGAATCATTCTAACGTCAAATTATTCCAAAACAAAACGCAAAGTGTAATTTTATAGTATTTTAATGTTAGACGAATTTTGCAGATAAATATTTGCCAATAGTGTTCATGGGTGTTGGCGAAGGTGATTATAAAAAGACAACCTTAGTGGCACCTCACGTGTTTAAGAAAACTTCTTCGAATTATTAATTCACGAAATAATATTTTAGGAGTAGCAATAATAGGTCAAATGCGCCTAGAAAAAGAAAGGCCACACAGGGCCTTTCTTGATTAGGAAATACAATTAGCTTACCAACGTCCACGAACACCAAATGTTAAACGTCGCTCATAAATATTTTGCGCCATACGATTATCTTTCCATTGCGCATATTGAGATTCATACTCCTCAGTTAAGTTACTGCCAGACATATACACAGTGAAATGATCATTCACATCGTAACTGGCAGACAGGTCAATATAGGTCGTTGGCTCTGTCCAAATACCTATATCGTTCATACCGCCCGGTGTCGAGATAACATGTAAACGCTTAGAACGGTAATTTGCCGCCAATCTGAATTGAAAACCATCCCGTTCATACCAAAGTACGGCATTACCTGATTCTTTTGAATTATCAACAAGTGGCATTGCTTCACCACCAAACCCTGTTTTGCCACTTTCACTTTCTGAATAGGTGTAGTTAAAAGCAGCACCAAATCCACTCCAGAAACCGGGCAAAAAGTCAAAAGCTTGTTGGTAGCTCAGCTCAGCACCTTTCATTGTACCGCCGCTACCATTCACTTGACCTCTTACTGTTACATTTCTACGTAGCACACCATCAGCGTCTTCAACTGGGATTTGCCACTGCGCTGACTCGATAAAAGACTCTAGGTCAATGTTAAAAATAGCGGCGCTCAACAGCGCACTCGATGAGAAGTACCACTCGAGTGTCACATCGGTATTTTCCGCTCGCCAAGGTTCGAGATCTGGGTTACCTTGCATTGTGGCATTGGTTGCTATCAGCAAATCAGGGCTTATTCCTTCTGATGCGGCCAGCTCGTCACCCGCACGTGCTCGGCTGATTGTTAACCCTCCCGCCAGCTCCTTTAGGTCAAGACGCGTCATAGTCTTACCCCAAGATGCACGTAAGATTAGGTCCTCTTGCAGGTTAAACGCCACATTCACAGATGGTAAAAAATCGTTGAAAGAACGATTCGAAATAATATCACCGTCGTCCTCAGCCACTTCTGCTGGGCAATTACTACAAATAGAAGCGCCAACTTTATTTTGTAAGATATCTAGCTCTGTTTTAATGTATTGAAAACCGGCATTAGCACGATAAAAATCATTCGAAAAATCAGCTCGCCAGTAAACAGACTGTGTTTTCTCCTCAACCGTATAAGAGCTTCCGGGTACTCCACCTCTGATATTGTTTGGGTACAGGCTATTTTGGAAAGCAAAAGGGTCATCTAGCTGACGCGGGTCAACAAAGTAGTACTCACCTAAATTAACGGGGCCAAAATCATTATTTGTTTTCACCCAGCCTTGAGGCAAACCGCTAAAATTGAATGGGGTGTCTGCACCCATGGTAATATCTCCAGCCGACGCACTAGGTGTGCCACCGCTGCCATCGGTATCAAACGCTGCGAGACCTTGGTCTTTCCACATTACGTTGACGCTTCCTTCACCAACAGGATTAGAAAAAGGGGCCAACAATACATATTGATTTCGAGTTACATCTCGCTGACTTGCCCTGACTCCAAAGGTCATTTTCTCTAGATGCCCAAGGTCAAAAACATATTCACCATCAAATCGCAAAATATCTAGGTTTGCCTCCTCATCGTAATTGTTTTCTGAATAAGTGGATACAATTGCGTAGCGATCGATATTTGAGCCAAACACCTCTCCTTGCACTTCCCCTGGTACTGATAATGTCGGGTGTTCACCAGTGAAATTCAACCTCATTGGTATAGGGTCCGGACCATAACCATTGGGGTTTACGGCTGTAGGGCCTGTACCATCATTTCTTTTAAGACCATGGGCAAGACCGTTTGTCATATAACCCTGTGCCACATTTTCAGTATGACTGCGCTGTGCATCTGCGGTAATAAACCTTGCTTTGCCCGAAAAGTTCCCATCTCCCTTGTACTCTAATTCAAAGTTAAAATTCGTCGACTCTCGTTGATTGGTGTGGCTCTCGGAGTGTGATACCACACGTGGTGAGTGCAGAGTAATGTCTTGTGCGGTATATAGGTTATGTCCGTTTGATAGCGTGCCGCGATTGATTGGATCATGTTGTTCTTGCCAATCCCAATGCCCGCCCCATGCATTGTCAGCCGTAATTCCCATTTGTCGATCTGCATCATCCATATCTGTATAAAAGACATCGCTGCTAAACACCCAATTATCGCTCAACTGAGCCTGAAAACTGACTGTGGCCCCTGTCCGCTCTCGCTCTGTAAAGCGGTTCATAATCCCGTAGTTAACATAGGTAAATTCGGCGTCGTCAAAGTCACCATCACCTGTTATATCCGTTTTAGGGCAAAACCAACACTCCGCCCCCTCGTCATTTTCGTATGGCGCATAAGCCCAACCATCGTTGAGGGTGCCGAGCCGATAGTTGGCAAGATTGACTTCGTCATAAGAAACGGTCGCTAAAATAGCGAAGCGTTCACCATTGTACCCTGCAGAAACCATGAATTTAGGATCAGACTCTTCTGAGTACGACCCCGATGAAACTTCTGCCAACGCCGCACCACTATAGCCCTCTTCCAAATCAAATGGTTTTCGAGTCAATAAATCAACAGTACCAGAAATCCCGCCTGCCAATGTGTCTGAAGTAGGAGACTTCATCACATTCATCGCGCCAACCAAACTTGAAGGGATATCTGTAAAGTCGGGTTGAACCGTTGAGATGGAGCCCGCACTTAAAAACTGTTCACCATTGAGTAATGTGGTGACTTGAGGCATTCCGCGTACGTTAATGGTAGAGCCCTCCCCCGCGCTTCGGCGAATTTGGATCCCCGGTACACGCTGTAAAGAGTCAGCGATTGTGATATCAGGTAGTTTACCGATATCTTCTGCGGTAATAGAGTCAACAACACCATCTGCAAAACGTTTGGTGTTTAAGCTTTTTTCTGTTGAAGCTCTGATCCCTCTAACCTCAATAACTTCAACTTGCTCTTGTTGAGCGCCTACCGATTCCGCCATAGTACCTGTTGACCATACACCAGCTAAAACAGCACACGTTAAGGGGGACAATTTAAATGGGGACAATCTATGTTTCATCATTATTCTCTCTGATTATTTTTATATCTGTTTTCGACAAGAAGATTAGAGAAAGACCATACAACTTAAGACTTAGTAACCACATTCATCTGCCACTTTAATGAACAGCTAGACTGAAACACTTTTCAGAAAAAGCGCTACCAAAAATTAACAACTCTAATTTCATCCGTTACTTATTTGAGCAGCCTGAGCGACAAGGTGTTTGCAATTTCTATCTCATGTAGGTACAAATCTATCAAGTAATAGCGTTGTCATCGTCTGTAGGGGAGGTTTTAGAAGAAAGTTGGTTAGTACTATAATCAATTTGAATAATATTACTTCGCAATCTAAATATGATGAAAACTTTAATTATATGTAACCGTTTTAACCAAATTAGAAACTAGTAGAGACCATTGCATTATTAATAAAAAACGAAAAAGCCGTTAAATTTAACCTTAAAGCGGTTGCCATTATTAAGATAAAAATAATTAAGGATAATGTTATGAAAGCGATGTGTGAAAAGGTAATTCCATCATCCAACTGTTCATGGCGATACTGTTTGTACCAACTCAATGAAATACCATTTAATTGGCACTATCATCCAGAGTACGAGATTTGCCTAACCTTGAATAGCCAAGGAGTGTGCCATATTGGCGACTATATCGCGCCATTTGGTGACTATGACTTGGTTTTACTTGGCCCGGAATTACCTCATACTTGGCAGTCAAAACCGAACTCAGACGGTAGCACACAAAAAGTTCATGTCGCTCAGATCCCCGCCCTTTGGCTACAACAACAATTAAGGTTCAACAGAGAGCTAGATAGCCTGCGCTCTTTACTCTATGAAGCAAAATGCGGATTAAAATTCGATACTCACGTGGCCAAGCAAGCTGAATTGTTGTTTTTACAAATGGGTAATGCAACCCCCCTTGAACGCTATGTCTTGTTATTCAATTTACTCAACTTAATGGCGAGTAACGTATACCAAACCCTGTCAAGCATGGAGTTTAATTTTTCGAACCAGCAGGACCCTGCCAAAGACAAGTTTGATAGAGTGATCAACTTTATCTATGAGAATTATACAGAGCACTTGAGTGCAGATATTTTGGCTGAACAAGCACATATGAGTACCAATCACTTCCATCGTTTTTTTAAAAAGCGTACAGAAAAAACCGTCACGGAGTTTATTAATCAGCTACGCATTGCTAAAGCCTGCAAGTTACTTATTAACTCCCAAGCACCTATCACAGTGATAAGCGATCAGTGTGGGTTCAACAATTTATCTAATTTTAACCGTCGGTTTTTGGCTTTAAAGTCGTGTACTCCAAGCCAATTTCGAGCGCGAGTTCAACACAAAGCATTGATTTAATTTGTATTAGCATTTTGAAGGACTGACTCATAATGCGATACTTTCAATTCAGCACTCAGTCAGATATATGTTTATAGTATGCGTGCAACTATAATAACCAAACAGGTACATCATGCGCTCACCACTATACTTATTATTTAGCAGCCTTCTTTTAACGACAACCATTCCCTTACTTGCACAATCAAGCTGTCAAAAAGGCGAGCGCTGCACCATGGTCGTTTACAGTGAACAATCTGATACATGGAAAATCATCAATAAAGAGCGTGCGCAGCGCGCATTTAGTCCCTTTTCTACTTACAAAATCCCAAATACCCTTATTTTATTGGAGCAACGTAAAGTCGATACGACGTCAATATATCAAGTTGATACTGCGCAATACAAACCTGAAAAATGGTGGCCAAATACTTGGCTAAATGATGATATCCGCCTCAAAGATGCTTTTCACAATTCAGTATTACCTCTTTATCAAGGCTGGACTAATACTTTGACAAAGCCTCAGATCCAAGCTCATTTGGACAAGTTTAGCTACGGCAATAAAGATATCAGTGGGCCGCAAGATGCTTTTTGGTTGAATTCAAGCCTACAGCTTTCTGCAATTGAGCAAATAGATTTTTTACGTCGATTAGACAACAAATCACTGGGTCTGAGTGAGAAGACTTATCAGACCTTTGAATCGATATTTTTAAAAGAAAGTAATCAGGGCTACAAACTCTATGCTAAAACAGGTACTGGACCAATCGCGAGGCAAACCTATGTTGGTTGGTATGTAGGCAAGGTTGAAAATGCACAAGGCACGCATTATTTTGCATTTAATATGTATGCACCAACTTTTAGAGAAATGGTCAAAATTCGGGTCAAAAAAGCCCAAGCGACGCTTAAACAATTAGACATACTTTAGATTTTATGTGAATGGGCATTTGTTTGTGCCCACTCACTTTTTTGAGCCCATTAGACAAGCTTACGCAATAACCCCTGCGTATTTTGGCGCATGGTACTGGATACCATAAAGTAACCAATCGCAGCAACAAATGCCGCACCACTTACCGGTCCCAATGCCCAAATATAAGGGTGTAACTTTCCTTCAACATCAAAGAGCTCTCGCTGAATGATCACCAAAGTAATATCGCTCACCAGCGCAGCGACGAACCCTGCTAACGCTCCAAGCAATAAAAACTCATAAAGCGTTGCCAATTTGATCAAGCGCCCTTTAGCACCTAACGTACGCAGTATAACGATTTCTTGCATACGCTCAGCAAGGCTCGCTTGTACCTGAGAGATCAGTACCAAAGCGCCACTGGTCAATACGATAGCCAATACAAAGCTAATGGCCAGTGATACCTGCGCAATCATGGATTGTGCTTGCTCAAGTTGGCTTTTAATATCAATCATACTTATTGTAGGGTGAGCTTTTAGCAATTCACTAACCGACTTAGCATCCTCTACCGCAAACTTTGCCGCTGTAAAATAAGTGACAGGGAATTTTCCTGCCACAACAGGATTGAAAATCATCACGAAGTTAGGCTTTAACGATCCCCAATCAACACTGCGAATGCTCGTCACCTTAGCATCAAAAGTGCGCTCATTAACCAAGTAAGTCAATGTGTCACCCACGTTGATGTCAACCCGCTCAGCTAACCCTTTAGAAACTGACACTTCAAGTTCCGTGCTATCAGGGTTAAACCATTGCCCATCTATCACTTCATTGCTAGACGGTAACTCAGTCATCCAAGTAAGATTGAGCTCTCTACCAACGCCTTCTCTAGCATCATCATCCTGCTCTTCACCTTCTTGTTTCGAGGTTCTGCGCGCGAATGTTTCACCATTTAAGCCATTGGCACGACCGCGGAAAATTGGAAAAATATCTTCGTGGACAATCTTTTGCTCTGCAAAGAAAGACGCTATATTCGCCACTTCAGATTCATTGATATTAATCAAAAATGCGTTAGGTGCGTCTTCAGGCACTTGCATTTGCCAATCAGATATAAGGTCGTTTTTTAGTACAAATAGGAACAGCATCAGCTTAATTGCCAATGCAAAACTGATCAACTGTACCGCATTTGCATTTGCGCGTTTTTGCAACGTAGCGATAGCCAATGACCAGCTGCTGCCAGGACTTAACCCGAGTTTTCTGCCTGCACGAAAAATTAGCCGAGATAGGCCAAACAGAACGAGCATTAAAGTCGCTGTGCCACCAAATAAAAGTAACGTTGTTTTCAGCTCACCACTGAACAACCACATCAAAGAAAAAATAGTCAAAACGGAAAGCCCCATATGCACTTTACTTATCGCCAATTTATCGCCTAAATTGCGGCGTAATACACGCAGAGGGGGAATATCAAATAGATCAAGAAGCGGCTTCAAAGAAAACATCAGTGCACAAACAACACCGATTGAAATAGCCAAGACCCAAGGCTTTAACCCTGCTTGCGGTAGTTGCGTATTCATAAAACTCGCTAAATAATCCGTTGCAACAGACTGCAGAACAAAGCCGATTATCAGACCGATCGTTAAAGAAAACAGCGTAACCATAGACAGGTGAAGCAAAAATATATTGCGTATCGTGTGGCGACTTCCTCCCAACGTTTTCATCATTGCCACAGGGTCATATTGACGCTCACAGTATCGCTTCGCGGAAACAGCCATTGCCACCGCAGCTAGCATGATCCCAAACAACCCAGCCAGCAATAGAAAACTCTCTGAGCGTGCTAAGTTTTCACCAAGCGGAGACTGCCTATCTTTAATGCCCTGCCAGTTTTGATTTTCTCTCAGTTGTGGCTTCAACCATCCATAGTAGTCCGTCAATGCCTGCTCGTTACCAGCAAATAACATACGATAGAAAACTCGACTTCCTGGCTGAACAGCTTGAGTCGTTACAATATCGTCGTAATTTAATAGCACACGCTTGTTACCCGCCAATGAGAAAAATGGCGCGTCAGGCTCACTCACTAAGATTTTACTTGCTCGAAATACGCCCGCACCAATTTCGACTTCGTCCCCGACTGACAATCCAAGGCTGTAAAACAACCCTTCGCTGATCCAAACCTCGCCTAACTTAGGCACACCTTGTACTTCATACTCAGATGCTAAAAAATCATTTTTTAGCGTCACTTTACCGCGCAAAGGATAACCCTGCGAAACGGCTTTAATAGACCCTAAAACCAACTCATCATTAGCAAACAACATCGAGTCAAAAAACATTTGCTGTGCAGTATTTAAGCCCACACTCTTTGCTTCTTCTAAAAATGCTAGGTCGATTGGATGATTACTTGCAAGTCGTCTATCAGCAGCAATAAAATCCGCAGATTTTTGTTCTATGTTCAGCCTGATCCGCTCTGTCACAGAGGACAAACTAAACACGGTCAGTACAGCAAGCGCAATAGCAGCAAAAATAATGGTTAACTCTCCCCGACGCAGCTCACGCCAAAAAAGAGTGAGTGCTAACTTATACCACATATGCTTTTGCTCCCTCTCCTTCGCGGATCTTTTCCAGCTGACCCCCTTCAATATGAATAATGCGATCACATTGCTTTGCTAACGCTTCATCATGAGTGACCAAAATAAGTGTTGTCCCGTTTTGTTTGTTTAAGTCAAACAGCAACTTTTCAATCAAGTGACCATTTTTGCTATCAAGATTGGCTGACGGTTCATCAGCAAACAAAATTTTTGGCGATCCAATAAAAGCTCTAGCAATCGCTACACGCTGCTGCTCACCACCGGACAATTGCGATGGGTAATGGCCTATTCGATGTGATAAACCCACTTTTTCGAGTAGCGACATGGCTTGTTCTTTTGCCAACTGATCACCCGCTAATTCAGCGGGTAACATAACATTTTCCAATGCTGTTAGGCTTTGTACTAGCATAAATGACTGAAATACAAAGCCAACTTTCTGAGCTCGTAACCTTGCTCGCTCCTCTTCATCCAGCTTATGAAGTGCCTCACCATCAAGGAATACCTCACCTGCAGAGCCGGTATCTAAACCAGCTAGTAAGCTGAGCAAGGTTGACTTACCGGAACCAGACGTACCAACAACGGCCACAGACTCACCCGACTTGACAGTGAAATTTATATCGCTAAGGATATCTAAGTCACCTTCAAAGGTACTTACTGTCTTATTAAGTCCTTTGACCTGTATAATATTTAACTGAGAAAGTACTGACATGATTCGAATTTTCCTAAAACTTGTGGTGTTACTCGCCTGTCTTTACCAACCTATTGCTGCGTATGCAAGCGAGACTAAAATTATGATCATCGGTGATAGCTTAAGTGCGGGCTACGGACTTAAACAAGACCAAGACTGGGTTAATTTGTTACAAAATAAGTACGCTGAAGAAAAAAAATCGATCTTACTTATCAACATGAGCGTCTCTGGCCAAACCACCGATAATGCACTGCTAAATATCGACGCGCAACTCAAAGCGCACAAACCAAGCCATGTTTTAATCGAATTAGGAGGTAACGACGGGATCCGCGGCTTTCCAATTAAGCTGATCCGGTCTCACCTTTCTCAATTGGTGGAAAAAAGCAAAAACAGCGGCGCAGAAGTGGCGATAATGGAAATTCAAATACCACCTAACCTTGGCCCACGGTACACAAAAATGTTTACGAATAACTATCAAAAAGTAGCGAAAGCTACAGGTGCACATTTAATGGACTACTTTATGGTGCCGGTGGCGGTAGATAAAACACTCATGCAAAACGATAACTTACACCCTAATGAGAAAGCTCAGCCAATCATTCGCGACTTTATGGCTGAACAGTTCAATCAATGGCTCAATTAAACCGGCTGCTTTTCAGATTTAAATTGCGTCTCCAGAGGCGCATTTTAAATCTGTCTAAACAAAAACTCAATGAGGCAATCTAACGCCGCCTAGCTGCGATGAGAAGGACAGGTAATCATAAATTGGGTTCCTGCTTCACTACTGTCATAATCAAGCGAAATGTCCAGCCGCTGACACAATCGATGAACTATTGAGAGTCCCATGCCTAACCCTTCACTGCGTTTACCTTTGACACCCGAATCAAATAGCTGCGACCTAATCTCTTTTGGAATACCCGGCCCGGTATCTTCCACACTCAACATCCCTGCGGTAAATCGCACACACACTTGTCCTGTCTGTATGTGAGCAAATGCATTGCCTATTAAGTTACTCAACAATAAGTTTAATGCACTTTCGCCAATGGCCATGGTTGCACTAGCTGGTACTTCAATCGCTATCTCAATATCTTTCTCTGCAATTTGCTCTGCTTGCTGCAAAATACAGTTCTCAACAATGGGCAACAACTTCACTTCTTTTTGAGTAATAGTTTCTTCCCTAGCTAACGCGAGTAACGTTTCTACGCTCTGGGCCATTTGTGCCTGAGCAGACATTGCACGGCCAACCAATTGTTGCTGCTTGTCGGTTAATTCAGACTGATTTAGTAACGTCAATGCGCCTTGGGTGACGGCAATAGGTGTGCGTAATTCGTGGGATGCATCTCGTGTAAATGCCTGCTCCCTGTCTATAAATTGACGTATCCGATCAAGAGCTTGCTCTAACGTCTGAGCAAACTCACCAATTTCATCATTAACGAACTGTTTGGAAAAGTTCTGAGGTAGCTTTTCCACTGGGGCCTCTGCAACAATATCGACTAGTTTGTCCAAGGGTTTGAGGAGCTTTTTAGCCATTGCCAATGACAAATAAGCGAGGATCACAGCCACAACCAAAACAATTGCCAAAGCAATCAGTAAAAAGTTCAGCATACCCACTTTAATTTTCCGTACCACTAGGTGTTCGCTCACTTCTGCAAGTAGCACTCCTTTTTCCATTCTTACCATGTGGTAGTGTTTGCCATCCGCTGCTGCAAATTCCTTTGCTCGCGGCTCCTCAGACAGGGTATTCTTTATAAAATCAGGTAGTAGGGTTTCACTCTCAAGGTATTCTATAAACTTTAACCTAGGTACAGGCTGATTTCCTGCTTCTAATTGTTCTGTAATGTAAGATGCTTCATCTTTGAGCAAAAAGTTGAACAAATGATCTTCGATTGTATAAGCGAATAAAAAGCAAACAAAGCCGAATAACACACTAATGAAAAGAGATACACCTACAAAATAGGAAATAATTCGGGTACGTAACTGACGCGCTTTCATATGCTACTCAATATCTAATGCAAGACCGACACTGTGGATTGTTTTAATTACCGACTCATCAAACGGTTTATCAATAGACTTACGCAACTGATAAACGTGAGAGCGCAATGCATCTGAGTCTGTAGGCTCATCACCCCATATTTTGTCACTGATCTCACTGCGACTCAGCGGCCTCGGATGGTGCTCCATAAGGAGTTGTAAAATCTTAAAAGGAATTGGCTGCAATACAATAGTTTGACCGGCACGACTTACCTGTTGAGTCTGTAAATTGAGACTGATCAACTTACTGTCTTCACCCAACTTAAGCGTCCGTTCACTGTGTAACAAATGCCGTTTGGCAAGTGCTAAGCACCGCACTAATAGCTCTTCTAACGCAAAAGGTTTGGTCAAGTAATCATCCGCACCACTGGAAAACCCACCTAACTTGTCATCCAATGCATCTCGAGCTGTCAGCATGATAATCGGTATATGTCGATTTGCCTGCTCTCGGAGCAACTTACATACAGCTAACCCATCCATCTTAGGCAGCATAATGTCTAGAATAATGCAGTCATAGTAGTGATTCAGCGCCAAATCGACACCTTGCTCACCATCATAAGCAAAGTCCATGATCATGCCAATCGGCTCAAAATACTCAGCAATATTACTGCTGATCTCTTGATTATCCTCAATAACTAATATTTTAAACTGTAAATCCGTTTCAGCATTGGGTGCTTTGGATTGAGACACTGCGCGCTCCGTGAATATGAGTTTTGGCACAGCTTAACATGGCAATTCGTGAAATGATTGTGAAATGAGGTCAGAAACTAAGTGACATAGGAGCACACATTTGCAAGCTGTTTAAGGGCTTATTACAAAATTATGCTCACGTGAAGATACTTCTAACATAGCTAAAGAGTGAGCAATTTACTTGCTCACCCACGATGCAAAGCACGACTAATGAATTTATTTATTTTTATTCTTATTTTTTTAGAGCTTATTCGCTCTTTCCTCCCCCCCATAACCTAGGGTTTTTTACGTTAACTTTCCTTTATTTAATACGGTTTGGCTGAAAAATTTAGATAGCCATTGAAACAAGCTAGGCCTTGGGTCCAATTGGACTTCCAAATTGAAGCTATACCCTTTTTTGTAATGTGTTCTGATTACTTCACCCTCGAACTTATGTTTTGAAATACTACGACGAAGTTCTGATACAGCGCGATTAATCGCGTTGTTATCAACAAACTCTTGTTGCCAGATCTCTCGACACAATTCATCACGGCTAATGACGCGATCTCTGTGCTGAATAAAGTAAACTAACAAGTCATAGATCAAAGGTTCAACTTTTACCCTTTCTCCACAAAATGTTAACGAACGTTTCCTTTTATTCAGTGCATAATGACCAAATACCGCAAAGGTAAAGTCAGTATTTTCTTTATCACTTAAACTCATGATCAACAATATACTTCCTTTATATATGACTTTAAAAGCAGATATATTTTATCGTCCATACAACCAATTTGGAACGAATTTAAGCGTAAAATCACATGACTTTTGTTAATAGCGACATATAACCAAATTGCCCATAAAAGACACAAAAAACTTAACAGTAAACCACAAATAAACAGTATTTATACAAAAAATACACATAAACGAATAAAAAACCTACGCTTCATTTTAATAGATCACTCTTTATTTAGGTAATCATGACAGTGTTTAATTTAGGCCTTTTTTATACACTTTAGTAAATTTCATGATGTCATAATTTTTTAATTTTTTTGCGGGTGTGAGCCAGTAAAACTGGCCCAACCTTTCTTTAAAGAGACGCAATGAAAGATTTAATTTGTTGGTTTTTTGGGTACAATCTGGAACTTTTATTTAGTACCTTTATCGCTCTATCTCGTTGGTTTAGACGCACGTAAGCCTTAGCTAACGTGAGTTCCATCACTGGATGAGAAGTTTTGGTAAGAATATAGGATAAAAATCGCGCGCTGGCATCCACTTGGAACTCTGTTTCAGCATGCCTAATTTGGAGTACGCTCATCATAGCTAACATGTTTAAATCATAATCCTTAGTAGAAGACTCATAATTCTTCTTAGCAAGTTCAGGGTTTCGCAAAAACAATTCATAAAGTTTTACACTGGCATCATCTTGATACTCTTTTAGCGGCAGTGTCTCTATACCTAGTTTTGATACCATGGCTCTGGCTGTATCTACTGTCGAAAATGGATTTTGACCAGTGACCAAATTCCCATCTATCGTCACTTGATTTAGCATAAGGCCATCTTTTTCGAAACGAGCACCTCGCTCAATCAACTTATCCTCTAATAAAAACGCAAATTTATCTCGCCATTTTTTACCAAATGCAGACTCTTCTTGGTTAGTAAAACCATTGACACGTTTGCCATCGACTAAATAACTTCCGTCACTTAACTTTACATCTACCAATGCAGCTGGACCATGGCATACCGCACCTACAATTCCTTTACTTTCATACACTTCAGCTATGATTTCCTGTAGTGGTTGATGTTGGTAAAGATCAAACATAGGTCCTTTTCCACCAACAACAAAAACGCCATCAAATTCACTTGCTTCAATACTATCTAGCGTAAATGTATTTTTAAGCGCTTTCATCGCCTGCGAGTGTTGCAGAAATTTTTGGTTGTACTGCACGCCCTTTTCATATTGATCTGCAATAGGTTCTCCACCTGCCGGTGACGCCAAAGTCACTTCAATGCCGTGTCGGTTGAACACATGATATGCTTTGCTCAACTCGCCAAATTCATAACCAGGCTGAATGAGTTTGTGTTGGTTATCTAGCTTTCCATAGCTGCTTAACACCATCAAAATTTGAGGTGCTTCTTTGCCTATTGATGCGGTACTTACTAAAGCCGCACAGGTTAAGGTAAGTAGCTTGTTCATAACATCTTCCTTCTTGGTTGGGACCGTAAAGATACAAAGTTAGATGTGAAAGTGATGTGAAGTTTCTCGCAATGATACACAGTGCATAAATTACATTTTTTCAACTAAAAAAGCGTGAAATTTGAGAGCTAGGTAAACTGCAAATTTAGTAATAGAATGAGCAAAAGAGATAAAAAACAAATGAGTAATTGGTTAATTACTAACCCAATATTATCTTACATTTAATGTAATAAATTAAAATGGCAATTATTCAGTGAAAAACATAGGCTCAACTTTTAAAATGGTTGAAATCCCCTCACCGCTATGGGGTATATATCAAGAGGTTTATTTTTCACCTTTAAATGCAACGCACCATTATCTAAATGGCGCAATCATCAGCCTGTGGAATCCGAATGGAACGCCCATGAATATGCGGCAAAATAACTTTTTAGCGAAGAAGCATATTTCATTAATTTCTCGACAAAATAAATCAATAAAATACTTATATGGTGGCAATGCAGACATGTCCTATAGAGAACTGAGTTTCTCGATTGATACCTCTTTAGCCAAGGCCCAAAAGATAGCACTAAGGTGCCGCCAAAACGCTTTTTACTATGTAAAGCAAGGTCAGATCACTTTATATAACAGCACTCAATTAGAACAATACTGCCAATTAAATGCGCACTTTCTATCACGATTATGTCGTCCGACTTTACCCCGAAGTAATGCCGCAATTTGCCCTTAAACCTTGTAGGAAACATCAAAGCCACATCACAATCTACGAACCCTATTATACATTCGCCCCTTTATGTCATGAGCGTGTTTTTACCTCCCCAAAACCAGCAACTGCGGTACGCTTAGCAAAATAGACTAAGAGTCATGTCAGTGCAACGTCGCTCACTTATTGCGACTGACAAGAACACACATGTATCGCAGATTGATGCCCATTGCTAGCTTTTGTTTTGTATTGCTATTCTTATCGACTAACCATGGCCACATGGTCAAATTATCACTCTTAAAATATGAGAGTTTTGATTCAGAATAATAAAATGACAAACCTTTAGTTAAAGTGAAATTAGTATTGATGTATTGCCCAGCCGCACTCCGCGTGACCACTCTCTCGACTGGCCTGTGTTCAAAAGCGGCTTATGCAGCCTAATACACAAATTATTGACTAAACTTAGGTGTAAATAGACGGCCATTCTTGCCTATGCAACTCAAAACTCGACTACCTCTTGTGCTGGCAATTGCAGCACTCCTGCCTATGCTAGTGATTTTTTTCATCGCCATGCTACATAGTGCCAAACAGGCTGAGGAAATGAGTATACGTGCTGCACAATCAGAAGTACTCAATGCCGCTGCAATTTTTGATAACTACTTTTCTCTTCGAAAATCAGAAGTTGCGATGCTAGCTCGTCACACAACACTCCGCTCGATGCAGTTTGCGGATATTAAACCCATTTTATTAAGCGAAAAACTCGCCCATCAAGGCACCTACGAGAAGTTTATTTTAGGCAGAACAGACGGTAGTTTTCACAACACTGAGGGCGGTAACCCTCATCAAAACATGCTCAGGACATTTGATGATAAAAACCCAAGTGCAAAGTTAAAAACGATTGCCAAAAGAGATTATTGGCAATACACCATAAGTAACAACATAGAGCAAGCCGCAAGAGTATACGTATCTGAACCAATGATCTCCTATACAACGGGCGTAACCCAAGTTGTTGTCGCAGCTTCTGTTATTGATTCTGATAACCAAGTCGTAGGGTTACTTGGTGGCAGTATTCCTTGGACAGAAGTGGAGCGCCTCGTGACTCGTGCCAAAGCACATGTCCTGCAACAATTTGGTGAGCAAGCTAAATTCATGATGGTTTCCAGTGTGGGCACTTATATGTATCACTGGACAGAAGCAAAGAACATTCAATATAAACATGTAGATGGCCGCCACGTACTCAATGAAATAGGAGAAAAGGCGAGTACAATATATCAAATCACCAGAGAGCGAGATCCAAAACTCAGAGACATTGGTGTTAAAATGATTGCTGGCTTTGAAGGTTATGGCCGATTTTACCTTGACGATAAATCCACGGCGTTTACATTTTATGCGCCTATCAAGTCTGCGAATTATAGCCTTGCTGTCGTGCTTCCCGAACAAGTCGTTTTTTCTTCAGTTTATGCCTTACAAGGCAAGTTACTTTGGATATTGGTTGTCGCAACCTTCATAACGATGGGAGTTGCTTGGTGGATTGCCTACCGTCTTTATTACCCTATATCTAAACTAACTTACGCCGCACAATCTCTCGCTCAAGGCCATTATGACATTCACCTCAAACCTAAAGGGAACGACGAAATTGCAGAATTAAGTCGCACGTTCGAATCGATGCGCGATATGATCTCCAAACGTGAAAGTGATTTAGAGTGTCGCGTCGAGAAACGAACTCAAGCGCTGGCCAAAGCTAAGCACCTAGCTGAGTTGGCTGCATCGGCCAAAAGTCGTTTTCTAGCAAATATGAGTCATGAGATCCGCACACCTATGAACGGAATTTTAGGGACCATTCAATTGCTTGAACAAGAACAAAACTTTAGCAAAGAGCAAAAACACTTACTTAAACTAGCAAGCATTTCTGGGAGTAACCTACTTACACTCATAAATGACATCCTTGATATATCGAAATTAGAACAAGGGCAAATTAGATTATATGAAGAACCATTCAATTTACAGATAGCTGTTGACCATCTCATGCAATTGACACAGTCTAAAGTAGATTGTAAACCCATTACAATGAGTTACTACATTGACACCGACGTTCCCACCGAGTTAGTCAGTGACAAACATCGCCTGCAGCAAGTGCTACTAAATTTACTCAATAATGCCTATAAGTTTACGGCTGAAGGTAAGATCACGTTGCACATACGCGTGCACAAAGCTAACCCGCACTTTCTACAACTTGCTGTCAGTGATACCGGGGTTGGGATTTCTCAAGATAAGCAGACAAAGATTTTTGACCCATTTTGTCAAGAGGATGACAGCACCACAAAGCGTTTTGGCGGCACTGGGCTGGGGTTAAGTATCTGCAAACAATTGGTATCACTCGCCGGCGGCTCAATAACGTGTGAATCTATTCACGGCAAAGGCGCTACATTTTACTTTAGTTGGCCATTTGCGCCATGCAGCCTTCTCAAACAATCAAATGACAAGCCAAATTGTACGCAACTAGCAGGACATATTCTGTTAGCCGAAGACAATGCCATTAACCAAGTTGTGATTTGCACAATGCTTGAAAAACTGGGGTTAAGTGTCGAACTTGCTACCGATGGAAGGCAGGTTTTGGAAAAAGTCGCACAGTCGAATTTTGACTTAATTTTAATGGATATTCATATGCCCAACATGGATGGCATACAGGCTACCAAAAGGCTGAGGCTACAGCCTGAGCATTACAAACTGATCATCATTGCGATAACAGCGAATGTCTTTTTAGAAGATATCGCAACTTACTATAGTTCAGGTATGGACGATTTTATTGGTAAGCCCGTTGAATTAACAAAATTAGAGTCGGTACTGAGCAAGTGGTTACGAGTAAAAGACAGCTAACCAAACAGTTTCTTCATCTGGCTGCGTCCAACTGACTTTGTGCTTACAGTGAGCTGGAATATTAATATGTTCTCCTGGAAGTAATCTCACGACTTGGCCATTTTCAAAAGTGAGCTCCCCCGCCCCTTTAAGCACCATAACCCACTCATGTTGCTCTTGATCATACCACCCTTCATCTGGTGAGATGTGGCCCTTTGAAACAATTCGCTCAATCTTAACGTCACCATTTCCTGCGATAACCTCAAAAAACTCGTCATTTAAGTTGGCTGGAATTGCTTGAAATAGGTTGTGTTTATCTAGATCCATTAAAAGCCTCATGTGCAGCAATTATCGGTCACTCATCGTGTATCGAGTCTGTAGGAATGTGTATTGAAAAGTTTGGTGGAGCTAGGCGGGATCGAACCGCCGACCTCTTGCATGCCATGCAAGCGCTCTCCCAGCTGAGCTATAGCCCCAAAAAACATATTGATTTTATTATACCTTTTAGATTTGTAAAGTCGTTTTTGCTGATTTTTAAAACAAGTGGTAGCGAGCATTCTCATCAAATCACAGGGTAGCTTTTCAGCGTTGCCCCATCGCTACACACCTGTTACTTTTGGGGAATAGCCCATCAACTTAGTTAGCCAGTTGCTTCAAAGCACTCTCTAAAGAAGCTTCAATCTCATCATTGGTTAACTTTCCAGCTTCAACATCAAAATTATCAAAGAAGCTAGGAACTGATAGGCTAGCTTTTACATCAGCTGCAAAGTATGGTGCCGAATTTACCGCAGCGCCCAGTACACTTTGTGCGCCACCTGGGCCTGGAGAAGTCGCCATCAATA
This sequence comes from Pseudoalteromonas luteoviolacea NCIMB 1942, assembly GCF_001625595.1. Lineage (GTDB taxonomy): Bacteria > Pseudomonadota > Gammaproteobacteria > Enterobacterales > Alteromonadaceae > Pseudoalteromonas > Pseudoalteromonas luteoviolacea_A. The sequence goes on along the minus strand of NZ_AUXT01000201.1, from coordinate 10,812 downwards.
GCATTGGCGTGTCTTGATAAACTTTCATATTAATACGAGAAGTCCAGTCAAAAATATTTTTATACGCCGCGGTATAGGAACCGTTATGCTCAGCAAACGAAACTAGGATGACATCAGCAGCCCCTATTTTGTCGTAAAATCTCTGCGCTTGATCTGGAATACCACTTTCACTTTCACGATCAGAGCTGTAAATAGGCATTTCCAAGTCGTTTAAATCTAGAATTTCTACCTCAGCGTTTTCTATTTTTGATGCAGCATATTTTACCAACTGCTGGTTTATTGATTGACGGCTGTTGCTCGCTGCAAATGCTAGTACTTTCATGATGTTCTCCAAATGTTCGGGTAATTAAGTCTATTTAATGTCTCTCGACTTGATGACAAACAGTGTATATTAAGTTTTAATAAACATTAATACGGCAATTATAAAGTAACTATTTCCATATGAGTTATAATCTATTCGAAGGCATACAGGTCTTCGTTAAGGTCGTGCAATGTAATAACTTCGCGTTAGCCGCTGAGCAACTTGGTCACTCTCCGTCTCATGTCAGCAAAGTGATCAATCGTTTGGAAGCTCGATTGGGCTTGAGATTACTCAATAGAACAACGCGCACCTTAGCTTTGACGCCAGATGGCGAGGTTTATTTCCAACACTGTCAGCAATTGATCAACGATGCTCAGCAAACCCTTCAATTGCTGACCCATAAAGATGATAAACCCAAAGGTGTACTTAAAATAAGTTGCCCCGTCGCATTTAGCCTTGACTACTTACGTCCAGCAGTTGCGCAATATCTCCGTAAATACCCTAACGTCACAATTGAGTGGGACATCAGTGACCGTTCAGTCGATGTTGTAGGGGATGGCTACGATTTGGCAATTCGAGCAACCGCCCAACTAGAAGAGTCGAGTTTAATCTGTAAGCGTATATATCAATGCCGCACACTGGTCGTTGCAAGTCCGCAGTATATTGAGCAATACGGTAGACCCTACCACCCAAGAGAGCTCGCCAAGCATCACTGTGTCTGCTACAGCAACTTAAAAAACCCTGAACGATGGGAGTTTTCAGATCCGTTAGGCAAATCATTTACTGTCGATGTGCGCAAGCGTATAAATTGCAATAATGGTCGGATGCAAGCCGCAATGGCCATTGATGGGTTAGGTATCACTCGGCTTCCCGAGTTTTATCTCTGCGATGCATTAAATAGCGGGGAATTAGAGATCTTATTTGAGGAGTATTTACAAAAATCGGTTTACGTCTACGTGGTGTACCCTAGCCGAAGGCATCTTTCTCCTAAAGTGCGGTACTTTATCGACATGCTCAGTGAACACTTAGAACAATAACAACTTTAGCGTTTCAGCGTCGTACCGTAGCGAGCATAAATTGCCGCAATTTCATTATGCTCCCGCATCTTTGCTAACGCCTTATTGAGCTGTATTTGGAGTAAGGTTAGGTTTGGTTGCAATCTGATGTATACGGGTAATGTACTTATCTCATAGACTTCTTTGAAGGTTTTATAGGCATTTACGGTACGCTTGTAGTAGTCTGCGGTGGTGTCGCCCAGCATTACATAGTCTAATCGTTCATAGAGTAGCTGTGACAACAGCTCTTTTTCTGAAATATTATCGTATATTAGGATTTTATCTCGTCCAAAGTGCTGTTCAAAGTCACCGTAACGATAGCCACGTACGCGACCAATCACTTTTCCGTATAGCTGGGTAGGGTTTGTGACTACCACATCACTTTGTCGCCCCAATACCACCTCTGTTGAACTGGCGTAAGTATTCGTATATATACCAGGCACACCTCTTTGTGATCGCCAGCTAGGATGTACACCCGGCTCAATATCAATTTTACCTTCGTCGAATAGCTTTTGACCTTTGGCGACAGACCAAGGTACAAGCTCGAAGGTATGTCCGGTTAACTCACCCAGACGTTGAAATAAATCTTTGAAGATCCCACTTTGCTCATTATTGGCAATAAAATTATAAGGTGGATTTGCACCGTGATACACCAATACAGTATACGTTTCAGCTCGTGCGCAAAAAACACATAAAATCACTATTAAGCTAAGTATGTGACGCATAATGTCCTCACCTTGATACCTTCTCCCTCAACTTAGCATAAAATTTACACTTTTAAATTAATACTCCATTTTTTGAACAAGTAAACCGCGGTTTAAACACAAAACCGTAATGGTAAGAGGAGTGGCAACATAAGGGTTAGAACAATAATTCACATAACTGAATATTTAGACTATTTAATACGCATTAATTTCAATACTTAAATTTTTTCTTCACTTTTTTGACTTTAATCATAAATATTATATTCATTAACTCGTTTAATAATAGTGTGCAACGCGAGACAAATGTCACGCAGTCCAAACTTGTGAAGGAAATAGCACGATGAGGACGCAATCGCACATAAAACTTTATTAACCGAGCCGACTAGGCTCTCATTCTTCAGAAAAGGAAAAAACTATGAAAACTGGCGTATTATTCTCACTGATTGCTGCAGCTGCCATTGCTAACGTTTCAGCCCAAGAGCTGCCTTCTCAAGACGGTTACGCAAGTGTTCAAGAAGTGTTGGAATATGGTCGTAAGTATCAAACTATAAAGGCGCATTTAAAAGATGCAGGCTATCGATTCCATAGCTGCAATCAGCAAATAATTTATTACTTTGTTACCCCAATGCAAGCTGAATACCTTTATGCACAAGCAGAATGCACTTACTCAACGCCAAGTGGCGGCAACTTCTCGCTACAAACGGACTATGCAACCGTGAAAATTGACGTAAACTTCAACCAAGAACATGGCGTTTACAGAGAAGGCAATGTGGCAGTTAACTACATGACAGTTTACTAAACATTGATTACGCACAGCAAATGTTCGCATCGGTTAAGCATGTAAAGCTGTGACCAAGCTTCCCATATAGGGGCATCCTTCGATGCCCCTATTAAGCCAGTCTCTCAGGCTATGCATATTGAGTAAAAAAACACCCCGAACTGCTCCAAAAACAACCTCAATTATGGATTTAATCATAAAATCTTAAATTTCAATGGTGAAATAGCTCATAATATTTAACTGTGAATCAATAATATATAAGATACTCTCTATATCCCAAACAGACATTTAGTCAATTCATAAGTGCAAAAATACGGCCTTAAAAAACCACATTACATCCGCTTCTCTGAAAAAACAGCAGTGCACCTAGTGTTATGGCAATTTGCATTTACTCAAAAATGGTGAGGGAATGAAAATGGAATACAAGCAAGGTAAGGGCTTACGTTTATTAATCGCTGATGATCACCAAATAGTCAGACAAGGACTTCGCGCCTTGATAGTGCAAGCCAATCTTGGCCACACAATTACCGATGTTGCAAATGGTGAACAAGCCTTTCAATTCATGCAGTCTCACACTCCAGATGTCGCGATTCTCGACATCACGATGGGCGAGCTAAGTGGATTAGATGTATGCGAACTAGTTAAACAATACCAACTAAAAACGCGCATTATTTTTCTCAGCATGAATGAGAATATCAAAACAGTAGATAGGGCGCTTAACCTTGGTGCTTATGGCTACATACCGAAAAGTGAGGCATTCAGTACACTGATAAAAGCGATCCAACAAGTCTCTGCTGGGGAACTCTTCATTTGCCCTAGTTTGCAAAAACAACTACAAATTTTTCGAACCTCTAAGAGAGACTTTTTACTCACCACACGCGAACAAGAAATAGTGACCTATATTTCGACGGGACATACCAATCGTGAAATCGCCGATACCCTCTGTATTTCAATAAAGACCGTCGATAACCATAGAACCAAGGCAATGAAAAAGCTCGGCTTCAACAAAGCTGTGGAACTAGTTAAATTTGCCTGTCAAGAAGGTCTTGTTGTTTAACAAAAATGTCCACTCAAATTAGGGTAAACACCCTATTTCCATCTTAGGTACACCTATTTATCCTATGCTGGCAGCTATTCATTAGCTCAAACGGGCTTTTGTTAAAACCCGTCACTGCATCAAAAAACAAGGTTGATAGTTTTCGATGCGCACTTATACATAATTTAGGAAAGCCAAATGTTAACCAACAGTAATCCCACTAAACTCTCCAGCCGCCCTTATAGTTTCAATACACTGATTAAGACTTTGCTGGTAACAAGCAGCATATGTTTTCCTCTCTACACACAGGCCGAGACTCCGACCGTACTCGTAGATGAAACTAGGGTAAATACGGTAGCTGAACTTGGTTCAGTCAACTATGATTCTCGTGTAGCAAACCTAACAAATGGACACGTTGTCACTTGGATAAACATTGATACAGGAGCTCGCCAATCAATATTGAAAGCAAAAATATATGATGAACACGGCATCGCTGCTTCGTCAGAAATTCATGTTGGAGGAGTTATATCTTCTGAAGATCAATATATGAGCAGACCCGCCATCCAACCTGCTCCCGACGGCGGTTTTGCTATTGCTTGGGCAGAGACTATATCGGAAGCGAAGAGAGTCAGTTTTTTCAGACGCTTTTCTGCCGACGGAACAGCTTTGACCAATACCAAGACGATACATCCAAGCAGCAACAATCAAAGTGTGGCATCAGTCACATACCTTACCAATGGTAACATGGTCGCAATTTGGGAAGAATGGTCAACAACCAGTTTAGAATCTGATGTCTATGCCAAAGTTTACAATCAAAACTTGGAAGAACTAGTTCCCACATTTCAGGTCAATACATTTTCTTCTAAGCATCAAGGAGATGCATCGATAACGAGTTTAAATGATGGCGGTTATGTTATCACATGGCGTGGAGAAGGCTCTGAAGATAACTTCGGCATTTATGGCCAGAGGTTTGACGCAAATAACACTAAAGTCGGCTCTGAATTCTTAGTAAATTCAACAATAGCTCATCAACAATTTAATGCCTCCCCTGCCAAATTAAAAGATGGGTTCGTCGTTGTTTGGCAAAGTAATACCGACAACTGGAATGTGAAAAACATCAATGCCCAATTATTTCACGCCGATGGCACTAAAAACGGTCAAGAAATCATTGTGAATAGTCACCTTAGTCATGGCCGTCACCCATCAATTAGCGCCTTAGAACTAGGTGGCTTTACCATTACTTGGGAGAAAATACAAACAGGGAGTTCTGATGCGGATATTTACGCCAGAGTATTTAACGAAAAGGGGGAAGCTAAGGGCGATGAATTCATAATTAATACCTACACCGCTCACGACCAAAGTAATCCTCAAGTAGCCGGACTCGACAATAACCGCTATGTTGTCTCTTGGGATAGCAATGCACAGAATAAAAACGTGAAGAATATCTACACCAAACTGTTCGAATTACCAAGTGCACAATACAATCAGCTCGAAGCAATAATACCTACAACCCCTATCTATGAGGGTGACATAGTTTCACTTCCCCTAATCGTTCGTGGTCAAGACATCTTTGGTGTCGATTCAATGATTTCCCTTGACGCTCCTTCAGTCGCAAGTTTCACTGGCGGTAGTTATGGCGAGTTTCTTCCTTCAAATGAAAGATTGACGATTCCTTTAGATTACACCGATAATCAATGGCTAAGTGCCGCAAGTATTAAGGCCCCTTATAGTGCAAAAAGCGGCGAAGGCAATTACGCGACAGCCGAATTAATAGCGTATAAGCCAGGTACTCTTAATTTGACTGTCAACTCTCAATTTACAGATCAGAATGGCGCATATATACATCAGTCTCAAAATAACTATACATTAACTGTACTAGAGTCGGTTTTATTGTCAGGAAATGTCGCTGATTTGGCAGTTAATGGTGACTATACACACATCACATTTTTCATCAATGGTAAGCCAGTACAAATAAAAAGTGACGGTACCTTCAAATATCAGTCTGGTCTTGGTCCTGTTACTTTAAGTATTTCGGCACCTGGGTTTCTGACAGCAGAAAGACAACTGACTTTGTCTCCAAATCAAGCGGATATAGACTTTGGCGCAATTGAGTTAGTTGCAGGTGATCAAAATGGCGACAACAGTATTGATATCGCCGATTTAACCCAATTAATGAGCGCATACCGCTCAACCAGTAGTGATCCTGATTACCACCAAGGGTCAGACTTCAATCAAGATAACAAAATCAACCTGCAGGATTTAACCTTGTTGGGCAAAAACTTTGGTAAACAAGGGCCGCAACCTTTTTAACGATAAGTAGCGCTTGGCCTCGTTCAGCGTGGCCTAGCGCTTGGTTGCAAAGATAATAAAGGAACAATATGCGATATCTAATCTCAATTCTATTACTAATTCTTAACGCTGGTGTATTTGCAAATGAAGGGCAAGTACACCTGATTAGTTCCATACAGCAAGCTCAATCAGGTAGTGAATTTTATATCGACGTGCAAGCGAGTGAGCTTCCCGAAGTATATGGCATGCACTTAGTCATTAAGTTTGATGCAGACAAACTTACTATTGTCGACAAAAATACTAAAGACCCATCATTACCGATAGAACATGGCAACTTTTTTGATAATGACAGATTGTACGTATTAACTAATTCAGCCAATACACAGACGGGTAACATCGAGTACATTGTAAGCCAAGTAAAGCCTGCTCAAAGTGCTTCAGGCAATGGCCGCTTGGCAAGAGTATTCTTCAAATCAAAAGAAGGAGCCATGGCTACAAAGGTGTCTATTGAAAAGGTGGAGTTTGGTTCCAAAAATGGCGAGAAATTCATTTATGAAGCTGGCTCTGAACTGAGTTTTGAATTTGATAATACCTACCCAGTGCCAGTTGAGCCCCCAGCAGACTACCCATTTACGTCGGTGATCACTATTTTGGGTGCCGTATTAGCAATTTTATTGCTTGGGTTGTTACTTAAATCTAGAGGAAAAACAAACTCACGTAGTGCTATCACTGGGTAAGGCGCATCAATTGATGCACCTCCCTTTTTCACTAGAGTCATTTTTCAAATATATGGATATAACCATCGAGATCTGGCACCAAAACCTTAGTATTGCTTACAGCAGGAGAAGCATAAACGCCTCCATGAACAAAGCCCGCGATTTTGTTTGGCTGATATTCCCAAACAATGTCGCCAGACTCGGTATCAACAGTTAAAAAACCTCGTTCAGTGATGTACCAACCAGGCTCATCATGACCTGCCGAGCCAATATACACGCGATTTTCATGAACAACTGGTTGCCCCCAACTCCAACCCGGCGTAGCCGTTTGCCAAACAATTTCACCGCTTTGTGTGGCCATTTTGAATAATAACTTAGCGTCTGAGCTACCAATATAGAAGTAGTCGTCATCCTTGCCTGCCACAGCGCTAGACTCAACCCAAGAACCTCCTGGCAGCGCTTTTTTCCATACCATGTCTCCATTTAGCGGGGCGAAGCCATATAAATATGTGTCTCTTGAGCCAACCACTAAAACATCTCCAATAATCATGGGACTTGATGGTATTGCACCTTGGGTCTGATGCTGCCACACCACGTCACCAGTCATTTTATCAAGCGCGTATACAGTCCCTCCCCATGTTGTTACATATACAAGGCCTTGATAAAGTGAGGCAGTAGAACGAATTTTACTGTCAGCTTTAAACTTCCAACGCAATGCTCCTGTGCGTTTCACAAACGCATAGAAATGGCCATCGGCGCTACCTACATAAACGCTAGTTCGATCTGATATTGGGCTTGATTTAGTGTAATCAAACCCCCATGGCGCATGATTTGCTGGCAACACTCGTGCATAGTCAGCATCGTTTAAATCTGTTTGCCAAATCGGCTTTCCCGTCCAACGATTAAGTGCGTACAGGTAACCGTCATCACTGGTAAAGTACACCCGGTATTGATCGATTAATGGTTTTGAACGGGCTTTATCTCCAGTCGAAAATGACCAACGCAGCTTTGCTCTGTCGATATCAAGCGAGTATAACTTGCCATTATCGCTGCCAAAATATGCAAGATGACCTTTGAGTGATATGCTCCCCCAGTTTTCGCTGCCAGTTTGGAAGCTATACAAATAGTCTCCACTTTTGGCCAAAGGTTTGAATGACATAACAGTAAAAATCAGCGTTATGATGAATAGATATCGCAGTTGATGTAGTTTCATAGTGTGCTCCTTGTAAGGTTTTGGGGCACACTATCGCGCACTTAAAATGAAGTCCTGAAATAACTCTAAAACATTCTTAAAAAGAATTAGGGCTTTGATTTATATGATTTTAAAATGTATTTTTCGACCATTTCATTAAACTGTTGATTGTTTTTTAATGGTAAAAAGTGAGGGTCCGATGCCGCCCACATAAATGCATATTGCCCCGCGAGGCGTGATTGTTCGAGATAGTGTAGAGCTAACTGGTCATCTCCAATCGCAGTGGCATAGCGTGCCAATGACATAGGCGCCGAGTAGTGTCCAACATCTGCCTTACGCGTATCATGGAATAGCAACCATCGATAAACGCCTTTCATACCATGCAGATCAAACAAGCTTTTTACCTGAGTAAGTTCGTGCTGGCTGTAGCCTTCAAATGTCATAACCCAAAGTAACTCTTTTAGCGCTAATTCATACTCACCTAATTGCTCATAAATCGCTCTCAGACATACGTGATAAAAGCGGTTACTACTTGAGTAGGGACGCAGCTTTTCGAGTACTTTTTTTGCTTCATCAAAGTTTTGGCTCATCATATAAACCCACGCGACGCTTTCACTCGAAAAGCCGTTTGGGTCAAGAGATTGGTACGTCTTTATATGTGCCAAGGCTTCTTCTATTTTTCCTTGAGCTAATAAGTATTGACCGTACATATGGTGGCCTTCACTACTCGGTAAGGACCTCAAAAAGTAAGGTTTCGCACCCACAACATCCATCGTTCCCATAAAGATGAGTTTAGCAAACAAGAGGTTGGCACCTTTATGCTGCTCATTAGAATCTAAAATACGCTGTAAAATTACTTCAAGTTGTAATTTGTCACGATGGTAGTTAGCGCCTTGTGGCTGTAGTCGAATAAAATATGCTTTCGCCAACCAATACAAAGGATCTATCAGATCGGGTCTATCGACCGTCACTGTTTGCAATAAACTGATGGCTGTTTCTAGCTCCTCCGGATGATTATTAATAATGTATCGAGCTTGGTTGTATGGGTCGATAAGGTGCTCAGGTAGCTCCATACCCGTGGGCTTTCTCGGGAGCTGCCAAAATAACACCAATGCAATGATCAACAAGCCAAAGACGGCTTTCAACAAATAGCTATCAAGTACAAAGGGCAGTGGTTCGGATATTGGCGGACCAACCCAGCGATAACCAACGCCAGAAATCGTTTTTATGTATTTAGGCGACTTTGCATCATCTCCCAGTAGTTTTCGTAGTCCATTCACAGCAACATAGATAGCATCTTCACTGACAACCCTTTGCCCCCAAACCTCAGATAAAATCTGCGTTTTGCTCACGTCTTGATGTTTAAATTTAAGTAGCAATACCAATAGGGCATACTGCTTTGGGTCCAGCTCCACAACTTTAAACCCATTTTCTAGGCTTAACTGCCGATGATTGATTACCCACTGTCCTTTATTGGCGGTCTTCAGCATAATTCCTACCTGAGAATAAAAATTTATCGTTATTTAATTTAAAATTTCTAGGGTGAAATTTCGCCATTAGCATAATGGACTTGACGGGTCTTGTTAAGGATTCGTTTACATAAATTACAAGTTAAAACATTTGGAACTGGGTGAAGGGTGGCTTCACAGCTACCCTATTAAACTAAAATTAGTAATAGCTTGAACTTAAGCTGCCAGTTTGACTCGCTTCTGACACACTCCACTCATCCACTAACAGTGTGGTACCACCAGCATTGCTGCACTTTATGCCATAAATTAAACTAGCACTATACGCATGATAGTCAGTTTGTGCACTTTGGCTGAAAAAGTCGCTATGAATACCACTTACTTGTGCAGCACCATTAAATAATTTAGGCCCAGAAGCGTTAAACTCAACGATACTGCATTGCCCATCAGCCGCATAGGTGTCAATAGCCAGTTGAGGCTCTACTGTAACATCGGCAAAATACCCAGGAGCTCTGTTGCCAGAGGGTTGCCAATTCGCAAACTCCAGCGCTCTTTCATAGTTAATACTCGGCGCCGCCGGCACTTTGTGATGCACAAGGAAACTGCGATTGCTGTCGTGACAAGTAAGCTTTAAGACCTTTGGTAATGTTTCAAAGCCAGCATCCACACCGCCATACACTGCTTTATTGTCAGACACTTTAAGCTGAGCAATCAGCGTTGCTCCAGCTTCATCATATAAGGCTGCAGACGTACAGCTCGATTGACCATTTGTCGTAATAAATGCGGCAAGGTAATGCGCTGAGCTTGTCTGTACACTAACAGAACTGACAGGGCCGTAGCTGTATTGTGTAGTTCTACCCGCGTTACTATCCGCATCATAAATCGGTTCTAAAGCGTAAGCACTGCCCGCGAACATAGCACCTGCGGCTAAGATGTGTACTAGTTTCATGACTATCTCCTTTGAAAATATACATCCAATAAGTCTATTAATTTTACTAATTATTTTAAGCGCATGTTTTCGCATCAACGTTACTCGTTGAATACTTAACAAACCCGAGAATCACAAGCTCTAATAGGCCTTGATTTGTGCGCTTACTTGTCCATTTGAACACCCCAGAGATGTCCCTATTTGGGCCAACTATTTCACTGAGTGCTATTCAATAATGACGACAAAAACCAATAAGTCAATTGCTTTTACTTATTATCAAATCAACTTCCCTGCGCTTTTACCAATTATTAAAAAACGCCATTACCATATGATATTTATAGATATAT
>NZ_AUXT01000200.1 GCF_001625595.1 Pseudoalteromonas luteoviolacea NCIMB 1942 | reverse complement strand
GCGCTTCAAAGTGTTGCTACTTAATCGGAGCGTTTTCTCAGTGGCTTTTGGATTGCAATATCAATATCAAGCCAATTCAGTCAAGTCTCGGAATGTATTATCGTGCCAATTTATCGGCATACGGGCATTTAAAGACAGGCGCTTAAAACTGACGAAATCAGACAGGTTAGAGGGTTTAGCTAAATTGAAAATACTAATGGCAGACCCACAAGCATGCTACTAGTTTTGTGGGGATCCCTCAGGTTCAGATGCACCTTAACCAAATTTGCTAAGGGATCCCCAAAAATAATCATTAAATTTCAATTACATCACTTACATCCATACTTTTCCAGTTGAATTGCGTTACTACCCGCTTGAAATAGATTAGCCCATCCCAGTAGTCTCGCCGTCACAGTTTAAAAGACTGTTTTTTGAAGTATCGCAATCCAACACATGCCCATGAAACCACTCACTTTTGGTCTCGAAACCCTGCCTCTATCTGCATTCTCATGCCATATAGCTTGAGCACTTTTTCGAGAAAGTTGTATCTTTTTGGAAGAGAAGAAACAAGCAGCTAGGAGCCAGGGCTCCTTATAACCGAGCTTCTTATCCCGCTTTAATAACTTATGCCCCTTGTCAGCTAACATCGCATGGATTTGATATTTTGCACTTTTGGTCAGTTCTGTCGCGCCAAGGTACTGGCTATTACGTCGATTACTTTTGAATAGTGACTGGCATGAGATAAAGCCGTCGCTATAGCAAAGTCCCTAATTTGGTTGAGTCTATTGCTGGTGTTCATAAAGCGATTTATCTGCCATGGGGCCAGCCGGATGTTTGAATGTGCCATCTCGACGTTTAATGCGAACAAGTCAGCATACTGGTGGTTAGATAACTTACTGGACAGCTTTGATTTATAAAGCCCCCAACGAAAACTAAAGCAAATATTTAGGACTCTAGCGACAACATGCCAACGGCAACAAGTCAACAAGGGCTCTAAAACTAGCCGATTTTGTATAGGGAATGAGTCCCTCTGTGTGGCTTAAGAACTAAGCTATGAATAACTTATAAAAACGATGCTGTTATGTATAAAGATATTAATATGCAAACTGTTTTACTAGTCGGTACACCAAAACACATAATGCCAAAAACTACTTGCGAGCAGTACATAACAAAGTTAGTATATAATAAATTTGTTATGTACTAACTTTTGATAGAGGCGTTGATGTGAAAGTTTTGTTTTTGTGTACAGAAAATTCAGCGAGATCTCTCATGGCTGAGGTGCTTTTAAAGCACCATGGTAAAGGGAAATACGAAGTGTATAGTGCGGGTGCAGAGCCTAGCGGTGTGGACTCTCGTACCCTAGCTGCTATTGAACACTTTGGGCTCAGTGCTGAAGGGGTGAAGTCGAAGCACATAGACGAATTTGCTAACATGCATTTTGATTACGTGATCACTTTATGCCATAGCGCGTCTAAAGAATGTGAAGGTCGTGTCAATGGTCTAAACTGCCTAGCATGGGATATCAACGAACCTAAATCTCGTCAGTGTGACAACCCCTTCGAAAAAACCTTACAAGAAATCAATGAAAAAATTCAAACCCTGTTAATTGAGCAATCATCACAAAAACCAGCAGCGATGTCTGCCTCAGTAACACCAACGGCATTTTACAAAGCATTAGCAGATGAAACTCGACTAAAAGCCCTGCTCATCATTGCTGTCGAGAAAGAGGCGTGTGTTTGTGAGCTGATGACCGCTTTAAACGAGCCTAGCCAACCTAAGGTATCTCGTCATTTGGCCCAATTAAGAAAAACGGGTATTTTGTCCGACAGAAAGTATCACCAATGGGTGTTCTACTCTCTTAATCACACATTGCCTGAATGGATGAAACACACCATTACATCAACTGTCATCAATGAGCCCCACTTCATAGAGCAAGAACTGGCTCGGCTTACAGCAATGGGTGACCGCCCGACCCGTTTTTCTAATTTGTGCAGTTAAGAGTCTTTTAATGGGCATATTTGAACGATATTTATCTGTCTGGGTCGCGATACCCACCTTTGTTTGAGCTGGTCGCCTCGTTAACTGTGGCAAAGGTAAATTTGGTAGTCGCGCTGTTTATATGGGTGATGATCTACCCAATGATGGTGCAAATTGACTTTTCAACAATTAAAGAAGTGGGTAAAAACCCTCACGGCTTGATACTTACCGTAGTAATTAACTGGCTGGTAAAGCCATTTACCATGGCCGCGCTTGGTTGGTTATTTTTTGAATGGATCTTTGCCAGTTATGTATCCGTGGAAACAGCTCAAGAATATATCGCGGGTATGATTTTATTGGGTGTAGCCCCCTGTACAGCCATGGTATTCGTATGGTCCCAATTAACTAAAGGTGATGCAAACTATACCTTGGTGCAAGTATCCGTGAATGACGTGATCATGATATTTGCTTTCGCCCCCATTACGGGTTTGCTTCTAGGCGTATCAGACATCCAAGTACCGTGGAATACACTATTTATCTCTGTCGTTCTTTACGTGCTGCTACCGCTTGTCGCAGGTATTTACACCCGGAAAAGACTAAATAGCTCAGGCAAACATGAAGAAGCGATCAATGAATTATTAGCCAAACTCAAACCCTTTTCTGTCATTGGTTTACTTGCAACAGTTGTTTTACTGTTCGGTTTTCAAGCCAATACGATTATTTCACAGCCACTAAATATCGTCCTTATTGCAATCCCTTTAATTTTGCAAACTTACGGCATTTTCTTGATTGCTTATTTTGCTGCACTCAAACTAAAGCTAAAACATAATATTGCTGCTCCTGCTTGTTTGATAGGCACTTCGAATTTTTTTGAATTAGCAGTCGCAGTCGCAATTTCTTTGTTTGGTTTGCACTCAGGTGCAGCACTGGCAACTGTGGTAGGTGTATTAGTAGAAGTGCCTGTCATGTTATCGCTGGTTGCTATCGTGAACAAAACTAAGCATTGGTTTAACCCCTAATTTTTTGATTGAGAGATCTATATGCAAACTCACCCTTTTGACAAATTAACGCTGGATGATGGGACAACGTTTATCTTTACGCCCTGCCCAGGCACAAAGGAAATCGCTCTGGAAGCTTCAGTGAATCACTTGAAAGAAGCGGGTGCACAAGCATTAGTCACATTGATGTTCGACACCGAGATGCAAAAAAACAACGCAGAAAGGCTGCCTGCTGCCTGCGAAAAATTGGGTGTGCAATGGTTTCAGTTACCTCTACCAGACGATGATGCACCTAATGCCGACTTTACAAACGCTTACCAAACCAATGTCGCTTCGATTATGTCGATATTGGAGCAAAAAGGCACAATTGCCGTACATTGCAAAGGAGGTTCAGGTCGAACTGGGTTAGTCATCGGCCTATTCATGAAACAGCTTGGTTATGACAAGTCCCAAATCATAACCAAAGTACAACAGATCAGACCAAAAGCTTTAAAACACCCTACACAATTGGCGTTTTTTAACGCCTTTTAGCCCCGAATAACAGTGAGTGTGTATACACTCACTCTAACTTTTTAATGGCGTGCTGCATGTGTTCAATAAAGCGCTTTACTTTTATAGGTAAATGCTTTGTACCTGAGTAAAACGCGTTTAAAACCAAGTCTTCGGGCTCATCGTTTATGCTCACTTTAATCAGTTTTCCAGATTCAAGCTCAGCCTGACAGGCATGCAACGGAAGTAAAGCAAAACCAATCCCCCTCAAAGCGGCTGATTTAGCCATATGACCACTGTTCACTCTAAATCGTGAATGCACGTTTAGCGTAGTATTACTTTTAAATCGCCAAGGTAGACCCTGCATAACAGAATGTGTTGTGATACAAGGCTGCTTACCTAGCGCCTCAAGCGTATTAATCTCTTCATTCTCATTGAGTAACTGAGGCGCCGCAACGACGCAGCTTGGCCAGCGAATAACTTCCTTTGCGATCCACCCTGAGTCTTCCAGTTGCCCTCGGTTAAAAGTCATCACAACATCAAAACCATCCAATAGCCCTTCTTTAGGGTTTAGCTGCGTATCACAGCTCAATTGAAGCTGTGGGTGGTTTGCGGCAAATTCGGCAATAATATCAGCCATAAAAGGTAAATCAGGCGTGATTACTCTCAAATGACCTGCCACTGTCTCACCACCAAGTTTGGCAACTTCCAGCGCTTCCTCAATTGCTATTAAATTTGGCGTTAAAGATTCAAACAGCAAAGTACCCGCAATGGTTGGGTGCATTCTTCGTGTCGTACGCTCTATTAGGCGCACATTTAACTGGGCTTCTAATTGCGCTAGGTGTCGACTTACGTTGGAGGTAGGTAAATGTAGCTTTTCAGCAGCTAACTTAATGCTGTTGTTTGCAAATATCGCTTTAAAGCTCACTAACCATTTTATTTCTATGTCTTCAAGCACTCAAACTATCTCACAATGTGGGATTATAAAACCCAAAATAGCATATTTATCCCATTTTTGGTGTTTGTAATAATTTGACCAACAATCAAAAGAGGACCAAGTATGAAAGATAAAATCGCCATTGTTGGTGCTGGTATTGCGGGGCTAGCACTCGCAATTTTAGCAACCGAGCAAGGCCATAATGTCACCGTATACGAAAAAAATAGTGCAATATCCAACTTAGGGGCTGGGATCACTTTATGGCCAAATGCGATGTTTGTGATAAGCCAAATGGGTTTACTAGAAGATGTTAAACGCGTAAGTGGTATGCCACTTTCTTTACACAGCATTGATAAGTATGGCAATACACAGTCGATGATGAATATAGAGCTATTAAATCAAGAATGTGGCTATCCCAGCATCGCTATTTTGCGCAAAGAACTGATGCAGATATTTTATCAAAAAGCATTGAAATTAGGCGTTAGCATAAAATTTCAACATTCAGTAAACCCGCTATTATTACAGCAAATGAAATCACAATTTGACTTAATAGTAGGTGCGGATGGCAGGATGTACTCTACAACTCGGCAATTATTGTTTGATGAACGCCCCCAACCTCAATATCAAGGCTTTATTAATATTGTCGGAATTAGCCAATTAGATTGTCAGCTTACTCCATTCATTAAAGAGTACCGCGGTAATGGCCAGCGTTTTGGCATAGTGCCAGTGCATTCTGGTTGGTGCTACTGGGCTGCGGCGTGGCGAGAATCGTTAGCCTGTAAACAGTCATCCCGTGACTGGGGTCATGAGCTAGAACATCGTTTCGAAGATTGGCCACCGGACATTAAAAATATGATTAAGAAACAAAAAGCTGAAAAGATTAAACCCATTTATTTGTATGACCTTGACCCACTCCCCTATTGGCATCAGGAAAACATATTGTTAATTGGGGACGCCGCTCATGCTTCTTTACCAACATCAGGTCAAGGTGCATGTCAGGCATTAGAAGATGCTTGGCATTTGGTGACTGTTTTAACCAATTATGCTTCGCTAGACCAAGCTCTTAACGCTTTTTATCAGCAACGGATAGCAAAAGCCACAGCAGCTCAAAACGCAGGGAGACATGTTGCTTCACAAGTCTTTTCTTCTGAAAGCATTACTGTCGTAAATAGTACTTTACCCAACGTAAAGCAACTTACCCAGCTATGGATGTATGGGCTATCCTGACCATTAATTCACATCAGCCAAGCTCACAGTAGCACGAGTGAATAAAGTCAAAGCACACAATTGAAGTGTCCGTTAACCTAACAAAATAGATGGTGTGCTTGTTTTAAATAATAAAGGCTTCCAGTTGTGAAACGGTCAAACTAACGTAATCTATAAAGTAACCACTATAACTCCTCCAAAAAGAAATCGAATATGGAAATATTTTCAGTCATTGTGGCGGTATCACTCACTATGTTTTTGTTCTCCTCGCTGAGTTCCATGCTAGTGGAATTAATAAATCGCCGATTAAATACTCGCAGTCGGAAGTTAAATGACATGCTGCATACATTTTATGAAGAAGAGCTCAAACCATACGCAAAAAATGAAGAACAAGGAGCTGCCGATAAATTTGTACGGGATATTGATAAAAAAGATAGCAAAGAACAAATCAGTACTTTGGACTTTATGCGCAGCCTCGCACAAACAGATATCGGCTACCGGATCTACAATAATATTGAAAAAGATGCGCAGTATTTTTTTGACGATATTGCATATAGATTTGAAGAGTTTGGGGAGCGATATAGCGAATACTACCGACAACACGCCAGAAGGATGAACATTTGGGTGTCCATTTTCTTGGCTTTTGCTATGAATATCAACCTCATTACTATTGTTGATTCACTTCAGTATCGCAATGGCGTTAGTGAAGCGTTCGTACAAAAAGCAGTATCAATAGTAAATGAGCAGCCGAACACAACTAATATAGCAAACTTTCAATCAGTATTAGCGGAAATAAACAGCTTAAGAGTCCCTTATGGATGGCCAAAGCAGCCCTTTATAAACAATCAAGCAAAACCATTTGATCTAGGCGCATATATCATTGCATTTAGAGACTCAATCTTTATGGGGGTCGGGCAGTTTGGTTTAGGTTGGCTAATTTGGATAGTAACCACCCTTATCACAGGCATGCTTATTGGGCTGGGTTCCCCTTTTTGGTTTGATGTTTTAAAGCGGCTGTTCTCATTTAGCAAAGTGGCGAATTTAATGTTTTCTGCAAACAAAAATATCGCTAAAGATAATCAACCGAAACATCGTGCACCTGAGCCATGGGAAGTATTTGAGCGCAGCATACAGGCTAAAGAAGCACAACAATCGCTGCTAGCAAAAATAAACACTACCAACAGTGCAGATAATACTTAATACAACAATGTTCAGCATGAGAAACCTCTTATATAGACGCCCCGCTATCTTAACGACTCAACCGAGTAGGATGAAAGAGCAAACCCTTAACCACTTTAAAGTTACTGTTGGCAGAAATCAGCCTCTCCCTGTCAACAGTATAATCTTCTCGCTAGTTGCCAAAATAGTTTGTGCTTAATGCGGCTTAAATAAACACCATTATTTTTATCGATTAGCTTGAATGAGTTTTTCAAGGGTTTGCCGGTCTAAGTTACTGAAACTGCTGATTTGAGTGCCGTTATCGAGTATTATTTGCTTAGAGCTGCCATCTCGCTCCATTTTAAATACATCAAAAAAACACGCCTATTATCTGAAACAAAGAAAAGGTGCTTACCGTCGGCTGACCAAGTAGAATCGCCATCCCAGGCCGTATTAAATGTCATGCGATTGTGGTTATTTCCATCAATGTCCATGGTGTAGACTTCCTGATTACCATCACGGTTAGACAAGTACACAATTTGAGTGCCGTCGGGAGACAGGCTTGGGGCTAAGTTATCTGTGCTGTCATTGATCAACATAACTAGGTCGCTGCCATCTAAGTTTGCAACCGCAATTTTTCTTGGCCTGATGCTTGTATGAAACAAAATTTTAGTATTGCTAATAAAACTAGCCCCCCATGCAGCGCTTGATGTCGTATTTGCTCACTACAGTCCCGCTTCATTGTCCAGAGTTCTCCTTGCCACTCACCCTGATCATTTTTGTACTCTCGCGTAAACAAAATTATTTCTCCATCTGCTAACCAAGGCGGAGCACTGTCCCACACATTTTTTGTGTCAGTGAGTCGCTTTAAGTTAGACCTATTTATATCAACAACGTGAATCGACCAAGTTTTAAAATTATCGTACTTACCATAAAAAGCGATGTGCTTTGCATTTGGAGAAATCTCTGGGTAGCCATCGGCTCTCGTTACGTCGATGACTTTCAATCGCTGCGGACCTTGTTCATCACTCAAGTAAATATAGCGATTTTTTGACTTTTAAGAAGAATAAACGACTTTATAAGGCGTCATATTCGTGTTTTGTGTGACTTGGCAACCTCCGAGATAAATTTTATTATTTTTATACATCTCCTACGTGTAGTAACTATATTGTACACTTTGAACAGAATAATTACGTAAAACTAAACTAACCCGCAGTGTAATTTCAGTCCTAGTGTATCAATAACGTATTAGTGATATTACCCTCCTGAAAAGAAAAAATTAAATAAATTTATATCAATGAGTTAAAATCAAACCATCAGCAACACGTAGAGGCCCACGGCATAATACAGGCAGCGCTACAGCAATATCTCTTCCCCTTATTTTAACTTCGACGAATATTGCTTAATTGCCAATTGCCTTGTTTACAACAGCGAGGATTTCTTGCTTTGTTGAAGGTTTCAAAATATACCCATCAAGGCCATGCTCTGCCCACTTTTTCACTAGCTGCTTGTTTTTATTTCCCGTTAAGGCGACAACCGGCGTCTTAATATTTTTCCCTACATTTCTGATGTGTTTTGTCGTATTTAAGCCATCAAGGTTTGGCAGAAATAAGTCCATGACAATAAGATCATATTGAGTGAGTTTAATCTTTTTAATCGCTGCCAAACCATCATCTACTTGCTCAATTTCATACCCTACATTCGTCAATACATCACTTATCATTTCGCGATAAATATGGTTGTCTTCGACTAGCAAAATTGATTGTTGATTTGTCGAGGTATCCAAAAACCCATCACTCGACACCGCACTTTGTAATTCAGAAACCTGCTTTTCTTTGATGGGTTGCTGGAGCTGCTTCATTAATAAACTATTTAAATCTTGAGATTGTTTTAACCCATCAACTAACCCTAATAACTTGCTTGATAAAGACTCTTCTAAGGCACTTAAGAGCGGTTGAATATGGGACTCATTCAATTCTGAAAAGAGCTCCTTATGCATACTGTCGGGCAGTTTTTCGAGGATCTCTTGGTTTATTGTATTGACCTCGTCGCGACTTTTACTGATCTCTTCAACAACGGAAGCTTTATAACTAAGCCCCATTTCAATCAAAGAGTTAAGCTCTTCATTTTGATTTTGTACAATGCTATCTAACGATTCTATATAACTATCAGAGTCAGTGAATTGCTTTAGCCCTTCATAGACAATGAGCTGTAAACGAAATTTTTCATATAGAGGCTGGTAAACAAAATAACTGTCAAAGAGGTTTTTCAAACAACATTTAAACGCCAACCCCGACTCTTTATTGCTACATAGTAAAACGCTGTAATGGTTTTTGACCAAGCGCTTTTCCTTTATCAACATATTGTAAAGACAGATACTTTTTTTCACATCTGATAAAGCGAACAAAATCACTTTGGGTGCTAATTGTTCAATGTCATCCAGTGCTGTTTTTCTCACTAACAAACACCTAAAGTCGTTTGTTTGCTCAGAGATAAGTTGCGTTACTCCTTGAACGTCATCCTCTCTGTGAGTTAACACTAAAACTGCAGGATGGCGTTTTGCAATTCGGTTAATGCTCACCATTGGTTAGCTCCTTTTTAATTGCAATAAACTCCCCATTTAATTTGATGATGATTTGTTTTATTGCAGACTTATTTTTTGTCAGGCTGTAGCGCTCGATTGTCTCTAAAAAGTAGGCACTGCGCTCTGCGCCCACAGCCCTTGCAGACGTTTTAAGGAAATGGGCCTGACTCTTTAACTCTCCGAAATCATTGATATTAAAAGACTGAACAATGGTTTTTAGCACGGTTGCTGCCTGCGCCAAAAACTCAGCATGAAATTTTCGAATTTTGTCCGGTTCATCACCTACCAAGTCAATAATAGTGTTACGATTTAGCGTCTTTAGTTCATCAGGCTGAGTGCTCATACCAACGCTCCATAATCAGCTTTATGTCTGTCAGTCTCACCGGTTTACATAAAAAGTCATTCATACCAATGGACGTGCATATATCTTTCTCTCCTTGCATTACTGCGCCAGTAACAGCAATGATAGGTACAGGGGTTTGCTCACTTTTGGCTTCTTCTGTGCGAATTTGTTTGGTCATTTCATAGCCATCAACTTCGGGCATATGGCAATCAGTTAAAATCAGTTTGTAATGATGACTATGCCAATAATTAAAGCCTTCAGCGCCATTACTAGCCACATCACAATGAAACCCCAACTTTTCTAGCTGATTCTTTATCAAATTTTGATTAAACGGGTTGTCTTCAACTAAAAGAATGTCATGGATGCAAATATCTTTTTCAACAGATTGCTCTTGAGGTTCAGCTTCAAATGCAAAGTCATCCATACTCAATTGCTCTTGCTGTTGAGCTTGGATTTGCAAACCTAGCTGGTGTGCGGTCATTGGCTGGTTTGGATAAATGGCTAATTGAGCAAAAGACAAGTTAAACTGACTATGTAATGAGGAGTCGGTATAAACAATTAGATTGCGAAGAAGTTCAAGTTGAGGTAACCAAAATTGCACTGTCTCTATTTCACATGACAACACCAAATGCTGGGAGGCTGCGGACTCAATACTAACTTCTCCACCGCTTTCAAGTTCAATCAATGTTACGTCATAAAGAGATTGGGCAAGCGTGAGTAAATGTGCATTATCGAATGAAAGCTGGCCAATTATATAACAGGTTAGTGGTACTTTTGCAGGTTCATCACGTTCACTGGTATCTAACCAAAATGGCGCTTTGATAGTAAAAGCACTGCCCTTGTGCAGCGCGCTTTCAACAATTATTTGACCACCCAAAAGGTCAATTAGCTTGCCACAGATTGAAAGGCCCAACCCTGTACCACCAAACTTTCTAGTCGTAGATTTTTCAGCTTGTGTGAAAGGGGTAAATAGCTTATTGATGGTCTCTTTGCTCATACCTACGCCAGTATCAGCGATACGAATCGTAATCTCCCCTTGATATATATTAAGCTGCTTGAATTGTGCATTGAGTGTAATTCTTTTTTGCTCTAAACCTTCGGTATTTGTGAATTTAATGGCATTGCCAAGTATATTGAGCAAAATTTGTCTAAACCGGTTTTCGTCACCTTTAAGAGGTTGTAGTAGTTTAAGATCCTCATAAACATATAAACTTATTCCCTTTTCTCTTGCCGAAGCACTGAATGTGCAAACCACATCTGACAGCAGTATCGGCAAATCAAACACCACAGTTTCCAACTCTAGTTTGCCAGCTTCAATTTTGTTCAAATCTAGTAAATCATTCAAAATAGTGATCAGGTGGTTTGCTGATGTCGATGCCGTATAAACAAGGCCCTTTGACTCATTTGCAAGCGAGCAGTGGGTTAACAAATCCAACGCACCAATAATGCCATTGAGCGGAGTACGCAATTCATGGCTAATCATCGACAAAAACTCTGACTTAATTTTGTTTGCGCGCTCTGCTTTTTGCAGTGTCTTATGCAGCTCTGCGGTGCGATCATTAACGCGAGTTTCAAGCTCTGTATTGAGCTCTTTCAAGGCTTGCTGCGCTTTGTGAATTTCGGTTTGATCAATACACACACCGTCTATTCTGCAATGCTCTCCTTTATAGTTTTTACCAACCCGCCCCTGAGCAAAAACATAGATCACATCGCCATTTTTCAAAATACTCCGATAATGCTGCTTAAACTCGACACCTGTCTTTAAGCTTTCATCCAATGCAGCTAACACTTTGGGCCTATCTTCGGGGTGCAATAGCTCAACCCATTTATTTAAATCACCAATGTCTTTAGGTTCTAATTTGAATATGGTGTTGGCCAGCATATCCCATTTCCAGTGCCACAAATTGCCGGACTTAGTGGCACGCCAGGTGCCTATTTTTCCTGCTTCGATTGCTAATTGCTTACTTTCATCGGCATCATTGAGCGCGATAACCGTATTTTTTTCAATTGTGCAATCTTGTAATGTTCCATTTATCCATTGCAACGCGCCGTGTTTCGCAAGGCTACCCTTAAGCGCAAACCAACGTTTTTGACCTGCACTTTTGAGCCTAAACTCAAATTGCAAGGGCACACTAAATTGGGCATGATTTTCAAAGAAAAGCGGAAATAACGCGCGGTCATCCTTGTGTACCAAGCATAAAAGTTGACGCCAGGTAACTTGTACTCCCTTTGCTATCCCCAAAAATTGCTTTGTAATATCAGAAAGGTATACATACTTTGATTCTAAGTTGTATCGCCACAAGCCAATATTGGCACTGTTGATGGCATCCGCTAAAAAGCTCCCTTCATCAAAAACAGTGTTACTTTTTTGCAGCACAAAAGAATAGCCGTTCGCCGTACTATATTTGTAGAGTTTAAAATAGTGATTTTTGTAGCAGCCAATGGCACTGTCTACTTTATCTAATTCAAGATTAAGGAGTGCCTGAATAGACAACCCTAATACGTCTTTGCAACCTAACAGTTCAACAGCAGCTGGACTTATTGACTTAATGAGTAATGCCTTGTCGGTAACTAGAAAGGGGATGCTGCCTTCCATACACTTCCCTGCTGTAAATTACTGAGTAATTAAAACTAAATATAGCAGCTAAACACCAGATGGCTTGCTTCATTACATTTCGAGTATTCGAATGGAAAGCGCGACCCAGCATAGTAAAGACGAGATAATCGCATTTTCATGACATAACCTATTCACTCTGTGTTGGAATAAGTAACATTTTCCCGAAGATTTAGCCGCTTTGAATTAGGCCATGCCACTTGGTTACGTCGAGTAGAGGCATAGTTGAATAAACAGGTGCTAACTTCCCTTCTTTTAATAGTTCCAACACCCGCTCTAATAATGAGGTCTTCACCAAAGGTGAAATTATTAAAGTAGGTGGCATATATTTCTGAATATGAAATAGTGAGCGCCTTACTAAAGTGATTAATCACTTCAGCCTGCAAATTGGCTTTACCTACACCCGCTAAAAACCCAAAAACAACTAATGTGCCCTAACGTCGCAAGCGCTTCTAAATCCTGCTTTATAATATGCCCAGCTACAGGATTAAAATATAATCGACCCCTTTACCTACCGTGCCCACGCCACCTGTCGATGCATACACTAATGCAACCTTACCTTGTTCCGAACGCACAACATTATGCATGTATATGGTATGCCGCAAAATAAGTAACGGGCATTGCATCGGCTTCTAGCAAGTTTGCCTCATCGTCCAAAACGATTAGCTTGTCTGCATCAACAACAGTGTATTGGGCATACATCGAAGAACCAATTGGGCCTAAATAAGCTACTCTTTGCCCCTTTTTGAGGGCGCTACCATTTTTATCGGAAACGGTTCCACTGTCTTCCTCACCAGATACAAAGGGTAACTCAGGCATCATACCTGGTGGCGTATTGCCTTCTCAAATTACGGTATCAATGAAATTAACTGGCGCCGCTGCAACCTTTACCAATACTTGGTTTTTGGTAAGCATCAGAGTAGGTATTGATTTTCTAGGTGCATGGTTAATCGATTTCGCATCAGAACACCCAGAGTTAAAACTAAATATCTCCCTTTCAAATGACAAAAAGAACCTCATTAAAGAAGATATAGATCTGGCTTTTCGTGTGGGTCCGCGATTAGATTCATCTGCAATAAATAGCATTGCATTTATGGGATATACTTTATTCTGATTGCGCGCACCACGCATATATAGAAAAGCACGGCCTAAACCCAAATAAAGTTACCGCACATCAAAAATTGGGCTTACCTTGTGTAATTGCCTACCCAGTAAAACAGTGGTTATTTGTAGATAAGTCAAGTAATGAAGTGATGCTTTCCCCTCTACTAAGCCTTGTAGTTAATGATTTGGGGCTTGCTTATCATGGTGTACTTACCGGCCAGTATATAGCCATGTTGCTCCACTCAATGATAAAAAGTGATGACCTGCTAAAACTCACAGTTGATACCTTGGCTCCCCGTACCAGAGTAATGTATGCATATTATTTTGGCAAAAAGCATATACAAAGCCAGATAAAACAGCTCGTCGGCTATATAAAAAAAGATTTAATAAAAGCCTTTAATCACCTAATGGCTTGACCACCCACCGATGCCGACACATTATCTAGCAATGTGCTTAAACGCTGTTACTGACTTTGTGTTTCGATAGCTAGCACAGAAGATAGGGTCTCTTGAGGTCCCACTTTTGCTGCACCACCAATGATATATAGTGTATTGTTTAAAGTAACCATGCCGTGACCATGCCTTGGCGTTGGCATATCAGGCAGTGATTCCCACGTATCTTTGGATGGATCATAGGACCATACCTGCTTGAATGCTCGCCCTGCCCGCCAATTGTTATCAGGGCCAAATACCTCTCCGCCTGAAACAATTATCTTATCATCCAACACGCTTGCAGAGAGGCCTCCAGAAGCAATGGGCAGCGGTGCAACCAGCGTCCACGTATCTTTCTTGGTATCGTACACCTCTACATCGCTAACATTTACGTTATCAGCGCCAGCCACGCGGCCCCCAATAACATATATTTTGTCACCAATTACGGCACTGGCTGCTGAATTTCGCACTATCGTTGCAGGTTTTGCTTTGCGCCAGTATGCATTGTTTACCAATACGAAGTGCGCATCACTATCAACATGTTTGCCTGTTTTCTTAGAAATTGTTTTGCCGCCTATCACGTGGATATGTTTCCCCACATTTGCATACACAGATTCCGCCAATGGAATTGGTAAGGACGGGCCTTTTCGCCACTCACGAAATGTACCATCTAACCTAAATACAGAGCTTTGAATTTGCCAAGCATCGCCTTTGTTTCCGGTGAAGCCTCCTATTCCATAAACATAATGTCGGTTACTCACCATACCTAAATGATGCCTCGCTTCAGGTAAAGATGGCTTTTTTTGCCAACGGCCCGTTGGCGGATTCAATAAATACACGCTATCAGTTGGGCCAAGTCCAAAAAATGAAGGCTCTTTGGAAGGCGTGAAGCCACCACCGACTACGATGCGCTCTTTAAAAACTGCTGGATAGACTTCTTGCAATGCGATGGGTAAGGCTGGCGCTTGTCTCCAAATATTGTTATCACTGGTTTGTGATTCATTACTTGGTTGATTAGCAGATACCAAAACACTGACCAGACTCATTACAATCATGGCTAATTTAGCAGTTGAGAAGTGCATTTATGCTCCTTAAGGTTATTCTCAAAGAATGATACCTTTAAAACACACGGTAAGATCATTCTCTTTGTGACAAATCAAAGACTGTCAATCTGTGCTTTAATCAATAACATATCTTTGAACATAGTGGATAAAAATACGTCCAGCTACTATTTAATCCGCTAAAATGCAAATTAATGAATGCTTGCCATTATTGCGCACAAATTAACGAGCCAGAATAAACATAAAATGAAGTGCGTCACGTCTACCACTGCGAGTAATCACACCCCATGTGTCTAACTAAACAACACATTAAACGAGAATTGGGCGCTAAATTAAACATCGTGTGGCAGGCAAAATTGCACCGCCTCTAATTGTTTAAACAACGATTATCAAGCTAGCACGGCTGCGATAAATGGTACTCCCCAAGACAGCACAACGGTAAAGCAAGTCGCCCAGAATATCTGGCGCATTGCTAAGCGCGACGCATACCCTAAGCTCATTTCACGCACTATCGTCAGCAAAGAAACCACACACGGCAATATAACGCCAGCGAAATATACAGCACAAAGTAATTGAATATCTGTGATCTCCCCCAGTTTGAGGCCATGAGATGTGCTATCAATCAAGCCAATAGCTAAACCATCTTTGCGTATCGCGCCTAGTATGACTGCTATTGCAGCTCCCTCGGGTAGGTTAACCAGTGTCATTAATGGTGAAACAAGATGCGTGAGTGATTCTATAACGCCAAGCCATTCAAAGAAACCAACCAGTAAACAGATACCGACGAACAATGGAAAAGCCGTATTAAAAAATGACTTCATCACACCAGCCATTTCAGACAAGGCAAACCGCCAATTGGGCGGTTGTAAAAACCCTCTACTTAGTAAATTATATGACGCTGCCGCATTTCGTTGCTGTTTCGTCGTGGTTAAAAGCAGGTAAATACAGGTCGTCACAGCCAATATGGCCAAGTATGGTAATGTAAGATATGGCTTGCCTGCGGCAGAGAAAACAGCAACCGTTGCGGGTAACTGATAAGAACATGCTGAGCCAAAAGAAATGGCGGAAATACAGCTTCCTCTAGTACAGCATGAGCAGTTTCTAGTTTGAATAATGGCTGGTACATTACAACCAAAACCCATGATCACTCTTACCAAATCTCGCCCACTAAGACCTATTTTATGCATAAATGGGTCGAGTCGGTAAGACAACCTGTCTATAAGGCCTGTGGTTTTATAAATAGATATTATGGCTGAGAACACAATAACCGTTGGTAAAGCATACAAAATCAAAAAAGGCAGCATCGAAATTAAGCCATAGTCACCAACTAGCATATGGTTTAAGGGGGCCGGCAAAGCGCCTAAATTGCCTTTTAGCGTATTAACCGGTGATTCGACATACGGATAAAGCAAATCTGCAAAAGCATTGGCGTTGGTTACTGCAAACCAAGCAGGTAATACTAGTAAACACAGAGACATTATGGGCCCAAACCAAGCATATTCAAACAGCAATAGCTTTGGTTTGACTGACCAGTTCGCTTCAAGTTTAGGGGCTGCAACTGGAAAGCGTGCAGGTTGGGTAAGTGCCTGTTCTATATGTTCAAGTTGCTCTGTTGTGACATGGCGATTGTCGATGGTTATCCAAGCTAAATCTGTTTCAGCTCTCAGCCTGTCTAGCTCTTGCCGAACATCTTCTCGATGCTTAACTTTGTCCCAATAAGTGATTATGACGATACCACTGCGTCCTTGAACCATATCCCATAAGTCACTTAAATCACTTGGTAGTTCAGTAGATTTAAGCGTTAAGATAACGTGCTCGCTGGTTTTTAGACGGCGTAAAACTTGAGAGGTAACAACACTGTCCATCCTAGTTTGAATGCCTGGTGTATCGGTGATCACTTGTCCGTTCCAAGTGTACTCCTGACAAAACAATGAACTTCCTTGTAAATTACTGCTTCCAGACTTTTTACCCATGAGGTTTTCAGTTAATGCGGTCTTTCCAACACTTTCTTTCCCAATGAGTAGCCACTGGCTTTTTATTTTAGGTTCTGGGTAGAAGGTTTGTACATCAATGAACTGCCCCATTAGCAAAAACACTCCTGTTCTTTACAACAATCCAAATCTTGTAACAGCATGCCTGCTTGTTTGTAATGTTTGAATATCGAAGTATCCAGCTCGAGTTCACTGGCAATAACCGCACATGGAGCCGCAAAACGCCCTCTGAATTTATAGATAAAACACAATAATGTGGGGTCATGATAAAGGCGTGGGCCAGCTAAAAAGACATTGCGCATTTTAGTCGATTCGTCAAATGGGCTCACCCAAGGATAACCATTATCCTGATATACAAAAAAATCTGTCAACGGGCCTAAGTCTATCTCAAACCCTGTACAGTTTATGGGTGGGAAAGGCGTGAAAACCTCTTTCCCATCGGTAGACTGGACAATATATCCATCCCCCTGTTGATATACATTGCTGACTTCAAAGTCATCGTCATATTCAACACCCTCAGCACTAGATAAACTCGACAAACGTTCTGCAGTGTAGGGAGATAACACACGGCTCGGGTCAAATGTATCTTGCTGCGCGCAGCTGATATCTAACAGTGTCACTTCATAGCCTTGACTCACTAGATTGAATGTCGCATCCACGCCACTTTCATAACCACCAATCACCACATAATGGCCTTTAGATAGCTGGTCCCATTCACCTATCTTTGAATTATGGATGCACAATTCTACACCTGTAAATCCAGTGGTGTTTGGAGATTGAAACTCCCCGCCTGCCCAAATGATGAATTTACAGTGTATCGTCAGTTCTCCTGCCTGAAGCTCGTATCCCTTGTTTGGCCCTCGAGATGACACAGATTCTAACTGAGTCTGTGTCGCCACTTTAATCTCATAGTGCTTTGCAACCATGTCTAGGTACTTTGCATACTCTTCACCGCTAAGGTGCTCTTTCCCAGCATTAAAAGCCGGTGAAGTATCCGGTGTTATCGCGTTTAAATCCGTTTGGTGGTAACCATTACTGGGAAAAGAAGGCGTAATCAAACGCATCGTTTTTGGCCACCTTAAAAATGACTCTCCAATTTCTCCTCTTTCCAACACGATGAGCTCTTGATCTTCAATTCCCATTTGCTTCAATAGTGCTGCGCAGCCTAACCCAGCAGGACCGGCGCCCACTATC
The DNA here is from genome assembly GCF_001625595.1 of Pseudoalteromonas luteoviolacea NCIMB 1942. Classification (GTDB taxonomy): domain Bacteria; phylum Pseudomonadota; class Gammaproteobacteria; order Enterobacterales; family Alteromonadaceae; genus Pseudoalteromonas; species Pseudoalteromonas luteoviolacea_A. The sequence continues at coordinate 10,738 of NZ_AUXT01000200.1, read as the reverse complement.
ACTACTTCCGTTTTTGTTATTTGTCTTTCGTTTGGCATTATCACACCCAATATTGATACAGTATAACATACCAATATACAGCAACATAAATGAGAATTCATTGCATTTAACGAGTGAATATTCAAAGTTTGTAGCAATAATAAGCTTACTTAAAGCCATTTACTCTAACTCAACTAGGGACTCGCCTTATTTCGAGTTTCGTAAATTAGGCCCATCTACCTAGTCAAAAAGTGATATAGTCAACAACAAAAAAAATAAGAAACATATAAAAATGAATAGGTTAATAATTTTTATGGCCGCCCTTTTTAGCAGCTTCATTCTCTCTAATATTGCCAGCGCTATAACTTGGCAGGAGCTGAGCCAAGATTTCAAAGCTCAACTTTCAGAGCTCGGCGTAGTCGGCAGCACCATTTCTCTCATTAATCATGACCAATTAAAAAATGCGCTATATTTTGGTTTGGCAGACAAAGAAATGCTTCACCTGTTACAGAAAACACGATATTTCATCGGGCCTCCATTACCAAAATCTTCACTGATATTGCTATCATGTAATTACGGGACAGACAGAAGCTAAAATTATCGGACCCAATCACAGTTTTATAAATTAATGGTAAGACAGTAAGCCATTTTGTAGTGAGTATCTAAAATCAACTAGGTTGAGATATAAAACGTTTTTAAGTTAGGGATCTGTAATGGATGTAGTACCCACAGTAATTTATTCCTTTATGCTAGGTATCATTGCGCTCGCACTTGTACAAGCATGGTGTAAACCCGATCACCAACAAACCACCTTTTTAATTGCACTATTGTGTCTACTGTTTATACATGTATGCGGTGAGCTGTTTATTTATTCTGGCGCTTACCAATATTTGCCGGGGTTAGCTGGGTTACAATTTCCGATTCGTACCTTGCTGGGACCAGCTTTATACTTTTATGCACGTGCAACAATGTCGCCCGATATGTCTATCTCGAGCCGTAGCTATGCACTCGCGGCGCTTGGGCCTGTGTTAGTTATAGGTGCGATGATACCTTTCCTGTTTACCTTAACCCCGCAAGAAAAGCTCGCGCTAGCAGATCCTGCTACGCGAGATCCGGAGCACTTTAGAATTGCATTCTTAACTTGCCTGATAGCGATGGTGATTTTTATTGCATTTATCGCTATTTATTTTGTGAGTGCTTTGAAAGTGCATGCACATCATCGTCAGCAACTTATGGAGCGTTTTGCAGACATTCAATCACGCTCTCTCGATTGGTTTAAAGTTACGCTGTTGCTGTGGGGTCTTGTGTGGTTCTTTTATGCGACTGCTTACTTGCCGGGATTCACAGGTTGGCGCATCCCAGGACAAGGCCTCTTCTTACCGTTACTGGAAGCTGGTGTTTTATTGGCATTCACTCAATTGGCGCTCAACCAACCAATTCTATCGCGCGAAGACAAAGGCACACCAATTGCACACCAAATTAGGACCACAACACTGAGCAAAAGCAGAATGGACCCAATTGCCAAAAAATTAAAACTCGTCATGACACAACAGCAACTTTTTATGAATGATGCACTTTCATTGAATCAACTCTCTCAATCAATTGGTGTCAGTGAAAATCATATTTCAGAAACCTTGTCACAATTACTACAAACAAACTTCTTTCAGTTTGTAAACGGTTACCGCGTCGAGTACGCGCAAAAGCTATTATTGGATTCAGACAAACGCATCTCCACGATTCAATATGAAGTCGGGTTTAACTCCAAGTCTACATTTAACACCGCTTTTAAAAAAGCAACTGGCTTAACCCCTTCACAATACAGGAAACAAGCGCACAGTTAACGTTATAAACTGGGAGTCTAGTAGCGCACGTTAAATACGTTATAGACTCCGGTTTTTAAGCAAAGCAACATGTCTTTCTGAATGTGTGTCCCTTTTGAGTAATTGATCAAACTCGTATTGCAGATACATAAATAAAACACTTGGAAACTTGATATTTACAACCCATTTGTTACCCTAAACCTTGATAATCTAGACTCAAATTACCTGTTTTGGTCCCTTGCATGAACAACGACGTTACCCTACTTATAGACAAATGGAAGTCTGGCTGTAAACAATCCGAAAGAACGCTCAAAACCGAGATATTCCTGCACCTTAAAGGCCGCTTGAAAAAGCACAAAGCACAGCTGCTCTCTAATGGCGAAGCAGAAGAACTACTGCCAAACACGACCTCGTTTATCAATGAATATTTTATAGACTTCGCGCCACCAACCAGAGATTACGAAAACCGTAAGCAATACTTAAAAGACGTATCAATTTTCATTCGAAACGCCCTGATCAGTGAGCTTAGAAAAAGAAAAGCGTTAAAGCGCGGTAATCTATTTACTCACACTTCTCTGAGCGAATTTCATCGGTTCAATATACCTGAAGATGACGAGCAATATAGTGTTTTTGATGAAGCCATCAGCTTACTAAAAGACAGATCAGAACAATGTTATGAGGTCGCTTTATTCTACTACTTTTTAGGCATGACGGGCGAAGAAATAGCCAAGGAGTTTGCTATACCGACAGGGAAAATCTATCGCCATATTGACCTTGCTAACGCTTTTTTGCGCAGTAAATTTGCCGACTCTCCATGACTGTACACAGCAATGAACCAGCAGATGCATTCAGCATATTTTACGAGCTTTTAGATGGTCCTATCGACCAAATGATACAACGCCTAACTCAAATGAAAGGGTTAGATGAAAGTGTATGTTCCGAAGTCCGTCAGCTCGTACAAGCACATATAAAAAATAAACGAGACCATTTTTTACCTCAATTAGTATCGCACAGTGCCAATGTGGTACTTGGTAATGACGAGCTACTGTATTTACACGGTGAGAAAATCGAAGACTTTGTATTATCTGAGCTTCTCGGCGATGGCGGCCAAGGTGTTGTGTACAAAGCACATCGCTCTGACGGCAAATTTGAGCAAACGGTTGCCATTAAGCTCCTCTACCCAAACTCGTCTACCACACAGAGGATATCCTCACTAAAAAGAGAAGCACAAAGCCTTGCTAAGTTCCAACATAGCGGTATTGTTCGCGTATTTACAATTGGTGAATATCAGCATCACTGCTACATGATTATGGATTACATTGACGCCACCCCAATGGACAGTTTCTTTAGCACTGTCCCACTCGCGCTAGACAGTGTTATTGAGATATTCATTAAAATCTGTGAAGCACTTAGCCATGCTCACTCTCACCAAGTACTGCACGCAGACATTAAGCCTAGCAACATCTTGATCAATGAACATATGCAGCCGCAGTTGATTGACTTTGGCATTTCTAAACAAGTGAGCTTTAATCCCAATCATCAAATAGACAACAAAGCTTTGGGCTTTACATACCGCTTTTCTAGCCCTGAGCAGCAAAGAGGAGAATCTCTGGATTACTCTAGTGATGTCTACTCTGCCGCTAGAGTGTTTCAATACTTCCTCAACAAGTATTTTTCAAGTGCGCCTTTAAAGGCACGCTTACTTAAACCCGTGCTAGCAAAGGCGCTAAACAAAAACAAAGATGAGCGTACCACTTCAATGGAATCGCTTAAAGCGTCTATTAAAGCTGTACAAATTCTCACCCCTGAGAAGTCTGGATACGTTAGTCGACTAGATCAAGCTAGGTGTTTATACGCTCGGCGTTCAAGAATAATGTGGGTCATTAGCGCAGTAACAGTCGTTTTGCTACCTATGTTGATTGTCTTTTCGAAACAACAAGCCACTTTGGCCGCTCAGTATTCGCAGCAAGCTCAAGTTATGACATTTTTACGCTCTATCTTCGATGCTAGTCAGGGTGATGATCACTTCCACGATATCCTAAACAAGAATCACCTGCCCGACACATCTGACACTCAAATTAAGAATATTGAAGGACACGGTAAAATACTGTCGCCATATGTCTTCACTAATCATGGTGGCAAAGTAGGTGAGCAGATAAAACTCAAAGTGGTGAGTAATCGTGCCGATCCCGCTGACTTGGCATTCAGTATTTCAGGGGGCGGCTATATTAGTCATACGGGCTATTATCATCATACTTTTTCAAAATCAGGGATCCACACAGTGACAATCGAAGCGGTAAAACATAGCCAAGAATACGATAAGCTTGTTTTGCGATTTGTTATCAGAGACGGTAAATCGTTGCCCATTAAATTTGATGATGTACCCACCACACATCCCTATTTTGAAAATATACATTATCTTGCATTGCGAGGAGTGGTCATAGGAAGACCAAACCCTCACGGCAATGGACGCTTGTTTCAGCCATCCCAGATAGCAAAGCAAGCAGAAGTCCTATCTATTCTGTATCTCGCTGCTCACGCACAAGGCCTCATTACACTTAAAAAAACACAACAACAGTACGACAACTTAACCGTTATTAATGAAAACGGTTATATAGAGGACTTCTCTTGGGCTAACAACTACTTAAGCTATGCTCAACAGCAAAACCTATCAATAGACCCAACACAATTCGAACCGAAAAAGTCCGCGTCAAAAACATGGCTTGCAAAGACGGCCAGTCAGTTATTAAATCTGTATGACCCCAGCCAGCTAAGTAGCTTTAAACATGTTGAATTTAAAGACCACCTTGAATTTAACAATGCTCAGGCCCTCAGGTACGCACAAATTTGTACGTTATATGGTCTCTGTACCATTCACGATGGCCAATTTCAGCCTCAACGCGCTATAACACGTGCCGAAGTTGCCGACATCGGTGCTAAGATCCTCAAGCGGTCTAAACCTGACATATTGTAAGTGCAAGCACACGACACACTGCTCACTCCCCTAGCTACAAATAAAACACTCAAAAATCAGAAAAATTTTCCCAATTTGCGTGCCTTAACAGTTAAGGCACTGCTGCTTATTGTATCGCTTGTTGCAAATAAGCCAATGCAAACCTCTGCGCTTACGCAGGATAAAAATCTACATTAACTTAAGGAAAGTAATTTATGAAAATCAAAATTTTAGCGACGTCACTTTTACTGGCCAGCGCGGTTTCAAGTCAAGCGAAAGCACAGGATATTATGGTCGAAATTGTTGAAGCCCCTGATAACTTTGTGCAAGTTAGTACTCCTACGTGTGGTTATTGTCCTCAGTTTTTGGAACCTCTCGGTGATATAGCGTGGACCAAATCATCACAAGGCGCTACAAATGCAGCACTGTGCTACGACTTTGTCAAATTCGAAGGAGATGATGAAACTGACTGTATCGTAAGGTATTCAAACTATAGTGACAATGCACAGCTTGTGGATACAACAAAGACAAAATGGATTAGTATGAAATACTCTAATGGATTAGCCGCTTACACCTCTGCGGGAGAAGGCTTATTTCTTAGGATGGATAATCTAGCATGCAGCAATTTTCTCAATGCACAAGATCACGTAAGAGTTGATCTCTAATTTAACACCACACCATAAATAGCTGGCAGGTATGCCGAATCACGTGCTCCCTGTGCTCAAACCTATGTCGCCTCCTGCCAGCTAAAGATTAACGAAGGCAAAGTAAAACTTACCAACAAAACTATCCTCGTCTAGGTGCTGCTAGTACCCCTCCCGCGCCATAAAGATACTATTTTTCATGAGTTTTTAAGTCGTCTGGCATATCACCACTTTGGTAATACCCTACCAAGCATAATTGAAAACGCTTGCGCATTTCATGTATTTATAACCTTAAAAGTGCCTCAAATTATTTCCCGACAAAGCAGAAAAAATTCGGAAAAAAACCACCAAATTGCGTGCCTTCAAGCTTGGGCAAATCGCAAATATCCTTGTCTTATCACGAAGCAATATGTGATCCGCACTTCTCCTACATGGAAAGTTATTACTCTCATTAACCATTGAGGTTTTTATGAAAAACATGACATTAGTATTGGTTGCACTCTCTACATTTTTATCAACGTCAGCCCTAGCAGGCACGGTTACTGGCGATCAGTGCTGGACAGAAGATAACAGTGTTAAGTTCAGAGCGAAGGCATCGTTTTGGGATAGAATTGCCGAAAATAAGCTTTATATAAGTGTAACTACTGATTACGACAGAACTTATACGGTAACTAAACCCTTAACCAATATTCAAAGCGTCTTTATGGATATTTACTTTACATCGATGTTTCAGCAATCAGGCTACCCTAATGCACAGCCTGTGAGTTATCGCATCTACGATGCATTTGGTAGCGTAGAAAAAACTGGCAGCTGTATTTAATGTGTTGAAGAAAGGGGGTAATAACCCCCTTTACTTGTTTGAAAAGCAGTCGTTTAACTTATATGTTTAGCGTCAATGATCCACGCTACAACTGATGCATTTAAAATAACACACTAAAAACTTTATCTGCTCAATGCATGTGTAAGTCATGTACATAGTCTACTCGCTCAAGTTCAATCACTTGATCATCAATTATTTGAGACTCTATTAGTACATCTCCTACTAATGCAAATACTCTATTGCCGATATAAAACGGCCTTGAGTTACCATACCAATCACTGCAGCTTACTTCGCAGTCAACAAAGGTTTGAGGGTTAACTTTGGCTTTAGCTTGACCTGCTAGAGACACTGCTGCGTTGCTCGTTACTCCCAAATATACAATACTCAAGTCATCTTCTGTTGCTTCTGTTAGGCTTGCTTTGTTCAGCGCTGTAATGCCTGCTATGCCATAATTATCAGACACGCTTTTATAGTTGAATGCATGGCTAATATTTTCTTTTTCTAGAAAGCTGTCGAAAACCCCTTCACTGTCAATAGATGGCCGATCTGCTAGGTTGATAATTGACACGTTATAGTTTTCTTGTAAATTGACACCTGACACAAATAGCTTTTCACCGATGGGCTCAATCCGATCCACAGTATGCGGTAAGTCAAAGGTAAGTTGTTCATCACGCAACAAATGAGTCAAAGAAAGGCTGCCTAATTTCCCGAAATGCCTAGTCTCAATCTCATCTCTATACAAGCCTTCACCCAGCACTAGCCACTCATTGGTGAAACGGTTATTGATATATTGCGTCGCTACAGACCATTCACGCCAAGGCTTAACAATACCTTCACTACTTTGCCCGAATAAGATATCAGGGAGCTTATACAGCAAGGCACTTATCTCAGGAATCGAATGTTCTTCACTTACAGTCAATAAATGCAATGCGTCTTCGCTTTGCATAAATGAAAACTGACTGCTTGGTTTCCCTTTTACCTTGACTGTACCCATAACCCCACCACTGTGCGGCACCTTAAACAACCTTGAGACTGTTTGAGTTTCCAAACCCCAGTACTGAAAGTCAGTCAGTCTGTCTTCATGTAAAATGGACGTCCACAGATAAAACGCAGAATTGGAGACAAAATATTCGTACTCATCAGAACCCACAACCGCCTTGCCACCGCAATCAAAATTGACCGTTAAAGGGTCACAGGTAATGACTGTATGAAGTATCGGTGACAGCTGCATATCTAAAGATTTATAGATATCTTTAGCGCCTATGATATTTTGCCACTCTAATGCGCTAAACCCTTTATCTGTGATTCTTGCAAATTGTGGTAAGACGCGTACCTTACGTTGATTTGAATACTCAGATGTAAGTTCGATAGGCAAATATGTGAGATACTTATTATTGATGATTCTAGAGCCATAATTAGAACTGCTAAAGTAGTCATCTGATTTGATTAAAATGCCGTCTCGATAAGTAATTTCGCCCTGACTTCCTAAATTAAAACGCAACAGCTGAGATGCATCTAATCCATAGTTATAGCCTAGTACCAGTAAAGTATCTTTTAATACAAGCAGTTCGTCATACCAAACATCTTGATTCCAGGAGGATTGGTTTATTTCAATTTTTGACTTGACATAAAGTAGATCGTGGCTGTTCTCTGTGATTTTGACAGAATAAATGACCCCTTTACGAAGAATAATCAAATAGTCTCCTGTGAATTTTATAATGCCACCTTCATCAACATTGTCGACTTGATTATTGGTGATACTTAAGTCAGATGAATCAATGCGACTCCCAGTCACTTCTATAAATTCAACCCCTTCAGGGTAACGCTCAGAAAGTTGCTTACTGCGTTCAGTCTCACGATAACGGCGTAATTGGTGCATTCCCTCCATATAGTTTTCAAAATCTGCTTGTGATTGAAATGTAGTAACATGTGCTGATTTTAACGCTCGTAAACTTGGCTGTTTGGTATTACTACACCCACTTATTAACAATGCCGCTAAACATGCAAACAGCATCAGTAAAACTTGCTTCATAGTCACTCCCAGTATTTACGCAAACATCATCATAAAGACGCTGCGGCCTCTGTTATCGCTGCTGTTAATCGTCGCTTTCGATTAAAATAGGCTTCGTAACCGTCATCGTCTTTATCAGCTAATTTCAACGCAATATTTACCTGCTCTAAAGATTGCTCATATTGTTTGTTTTGTTCGTAAGCGTAGGCCAGCCCATTGTAAGCACTGGCCATTGTTGGGTTTTGTTCGATGTTGTATTTAAAGATTTCAATCGCCCCTACAAAATCTTTGGCATCCACCAGCTCATACCCTAGCCCACGTAATACCCACTCCTCGGGGAGTGTCGGCTCTGCGCGTTGAAAAGAAACCTGTTTATAATACTGTTTGATAGAGTTCACCCCATCTGTCAACGCACTGCTGGGCATAATTAGAGACAAAAACAGGCTGTGATACGCATTAAAAACCCCCGCCACAGAGGTCATCGCATGCGGTACATCGTCAAAAGTATCCGACGTTAATTTAAATTTATGTGGTTTGTTGTTTGCTAGAAAAGATTGCAACTCATCATAAACTTCGCGCATTGGCGCGGGCTCTGAGCCAATGTTGATATAAAGGTAATTGTCGAATGTCTGCCTCTTAGTAACAAAGGTTTTTACATTTTTAAGCGTGCTATGTGCCCCCCACCATACAGCAGGGCTGTAAGCAATATGTCCTTGAAACAAATAAGGTCTTGATTGCATTGCATGCAACACCAGTAGTCCGCCAATTGACGCTCCTGAAAAGACCTTAAAATCATGTGTTCGAAAAGTGCGATTGACCTCTGGGATCAGCTCTTTTTCTATGAAATCTAAAAACTTGTCGCCGCCACCACCAACGCCCACTGGACCTCTTGGGTCATAGTTTACAGTCGGAGCCAAGTCTCTTGCTCTATCGGTGTTTTCAATCGCAACTATGATCATTTCTGGCGCTGCACCTGAGCGATGAAGCTTGTTTAACACCGCGGATTCTAAAGGGATATTCTCTTTACCATCAAGCCGATACAAGACCGGAAAAACCTTTTGTTCATTTGTATAATAGGAGTCAGGAAGTAAGATTGTAACCGTTCTTTGCTCAGACAATATTTTTGAAGAAAGCGTCTTGGTTATGTTCAGTTGCTCTGCCGCAAGGCCCGAGCTCATAGAGAGAAGAAATAAAAGCGCAGTGAGTATGACCTTGGCATAAAGCATCGAATTTCCTTTTTTTGTTATTATGCCAACACCTTAAATAATCAAAAGCATTTTTGCAATACTAAAAAATGAATAACAAAACCAGCTTATTTTGTTAATTAAATATTGAACTCTAAGTGCAAAGAAGCGCGCTTAACGAGAACTATAAACGTCACCCATTTATGGCGCTCGTTCCGACCGGTCAAGAAACCGGCGTCGTACAATTTCCATTTATGGTCTCAACTTGGAAGCCGCTAGTTAATATCAAATAAAAAGACTTGTTTATCAGCAAAACATTTGATGGATTAACTCAGTGATTATGACTTTGCGTGTCCGCTATTTTTTGTTTACAGTACTTCAAAAGCAGTGGCACTTAAGGATGTCAAACGCAAAGCATTGACGATGCCAGTTTACAATGAGATATAAGTGCTGTTTTTTAAGCTCATGTCACAATCAAGTGTTTTGAGCAATACGGGGTAAGCCAAAATTGAATAATTCAATGATTTGCTTACCCTGTGTAACAGATGTAGCGTTAATCAACGGACCATGCTAAAACCAAGTAAAAGTCCTTGCCATCTATCACTTCTCCGCTGCCATCCAATTGGACCTCGAAACGCCATTTCTCGAGGGATTCAACTCCAGCTTCTTCAAATAGCCCCTCCGGATAGGCATACACTACCTTGATATTGACAGGCTCACCTTTTGTATTCACGTCAAAAGTCATTGCTACTTCTCCCTCAGTCTCATAACGAGCGGCCTGTGCTGGGTAACGAGGTTCCCTTCTATAAATTATCTTCGGTGCACTAAGCCCTCTGTTGACTTTTTTAAATTTAGGCCGTTCTTTTGGGTACTTACCTGTTGATTTGTATACCGGTGCGGACTCTTCTTGTTCCTGCTTGCCCGATTTTTCAGTCAGCACACCGAGCAATTGGGAAGCTCGCTCTTCAGTTTCATTTTGTCTAATTAGCGACACCCACTTGTCATATTCAGCAAGGTTATCCTTTTTTTTTGCGATAAACCCAAGCATTGTTGCAACTTCTGGGTGGTAGGAGCGCTCAAGGTACTGCCATAAGCTATTGGCTCTACTTTTGGTGGAATCAAACTCTTCTAAAACAAATCGCGTTCTAATTTCTAATAACAACAAGCTAAGATAAAAGCGGGCAGGTAATACATCTAATGCTTGTGCCTTTAAGTTGTCTTGTAAAGACGCTTTGTAATTACCCATTCTATTTTTTATTTCTGCTTTGCGTTTGTGAATGAGCGCTTTGTCAAAATCAGTCTTTGTCCAGGGCGGGATCACACTTTG
>NZ_AUXT01000199.1 GCF_001625595.1 Pseudoalteromonas luteoviolacea NCIMB 1942 | reverse complement strand
ACAGAATTTTGAACGCCCTCCTTTTTTATTGCTATAGCCAAATGTTTTAAGTGCACTTACTTGTTAGTGTTGTTTTCTATCACTCTAAGCACTGGCTTTTTGAGAGTATGCAGTTCTACAGGCTTTTGCTGCGTGCTTTTATATACCTCAACACATCGGCTGATCTCTTTCTTTGTCACGTCCATAGCTTCAATGCTCTGCCCATGCACTACCTGCGCTTCACCAATGTTAAAAACAATCTCTTGCGCTTTTGCGTTTATAGGTAATTCAGGTTCAGCAGCTTTGGGATAAATGTTTTCATACACCTGAGTTTGCTTAAATGCATTATCTACCTTTTCTTCTAGGGTACTTTTAGAATGACTTTTTGTGATTGCAAATGTAAGTAAGCTTAATATTATTACCAAACAAAATAACGATAAGAACAATATATACATCAAGCCTCCTTTTGATTTCTGTTACGCATCTTTTTAAGAGCTTTAACTGGATAAATTGCAACATTGACTACGAGCAACGCATGAATCACCAACGCAGCTACGCTGTAGAATGGGGATAATCCATCATAATTGAAAAAGCCTCTTGCAATGAGCTGCATCATAAATAGCAAAACAGATACTACCGTTAAGTATAGGCACCGTTTCGCCGTATTTGAGAATGAACACCCACGTAGTGAATGTAAAAAATACAAAGTACAGGCAAACACTGTGGCAACAGCAATATGGATGAAGTAATACACTTTTTTAAGCAGCGATAGTTCCATTTCCGATGCTAAAAAATGTTTTGCCATTTCAGTGCTGATGAATTGAAATACCAAGACACAAAACGCTGAAATAAAGCATGAGTGTAGTTCGTGATCCTCTAGTGACTTTAGGCTTTTCTTACCACCAAAAAGCAAACTAAATCTATGATCACTAAATTTGATAAGCAAAAAGATAACGATTATTGCCTGCGCAATTTTAAGGACTATATCTGTAGCTATTTGAAATTCACTCATGCTCTTGCTTAGCCTTTCTTTTAAGGTTTTTTGTTCTCTAGAATAATTGCTTGTTTATTGGCTTGTAGAGTAGGCTCTGCACCCGTTGATGTAAGTCCACCATAAACACTCTCTAGGCTTGATTTTGATAATGTTTTAAGATTTTTCTTATTCAGCTTCATTATTTATTTCCTTTTGCTAGTTTTGGGTTTTAATTGAACCTGACAGGCTCACTTTTTTCTTAATTTGCTAGCTGGGATCGTATTTAGGTTTTGTTCTGAACCTAATCTACTTTGCGTTATAGGGTCATTACCTGAGCCGTTGCCTGCGCTAACGACTTGAATCGCACCTTTTGTTAGTTCTAAAGCCTTTTTGGTAACACGTTTTGTCATGCTGTTTTCTCCCTAAATGCGGCTGATATCCATTTTATTGTTTGGTGTTAATGAGTCGCGCTTTGGCAGGTGGCTCATTTCCAAGGCCGTTGCCGGCACCGACTTGTTGAGCTTCTTTATATGTAAGGGGTATTGGTGTTTTCATATTTATATCCTTTAAATGACACTTATTGATGGTGAAAAACTGTTCTTGTTTTACAGCCAGTTATAAGCAAAACAATTTATTGAAGTGTCAAAACTTTATTATTATTTCATGTTTCGATCTTTGTTTAAACATAAAATTAACAATAGTGTCAGGTTCATGAATCTTCAAGCTATTTTACCGTCGGATACGCTAGATTGTTCGCTTATCTGATACTGCTCATCCTGCTTAATTTCAAGCTCTAGAGATGACGTGTAACCAGCGCTATTAAGCGTGTGGGTCACTTGCACGAGTATCCAATTGCTATTGTCTATTTGTGGTTTAAAGCCACTTACTGTTATTGGCGTCTCGGGGAATAGCTCGGGGTTACCCTCTGCAAGCGTTAAGCTAAAAGTCGCAATACCGCGCTGAATGCGCTCCCACATTGCTTTGGCTGCGCGTGTTGCTGTGGCTCTTGATGCGTAGATATGTCGAAGGGTTTTAATACCGTCACCGCCTGTGAGCTCGCCATTATTACCTGATCTTTCAACCGTTATGCTTTCACGCCTAGAGGCTCTTTCATTTTGCCAGTAGGCGGTAACGCCAGCATAGGCTTGGCGATCTGCGATGCTAAAGCGGTGTTGGTCACCTGATTGCCTTGTTATATGTATTTTGGGTAAAGGTTGGCCCGATGCACTAACAGCTTGGCCAGCTGCAATAAACATGAGGTTGTCGTTTTTTACGGTGGCGATAGCGTCGAGTTGCTCAGCAAGACGGGTTAAGAACTGGGCATCTGACTCGTTTGTTTGGTCTATGTGTTCGATTTGCTCAGCGCTCAAGGTAGGGCTTATTTTGGCGGCTAAGTTATTACGTTGTGCAATGGTTTGAACGATGCTATCGAGCGTTACTTGATGAAAGCTTTGCTCTCTGGTTTTTAGCAACGAGCCGCGCATATCGGCAGACTTACCACGAATTGTGAGGGTATCTGGTGCGCCGGTATGTTCAACTTCATCAATGGTGTATGAGCCTTTGTCGGTTAGCTCACTTTTACCATTGTGTACGTAGCCTAATTTGACCTGCATTTTGGCGCCTTTACGGGGAATGTCGAGCAGGTCAGCGCTATCGTCGAGTTGTATTTCAATTGTGTCGGCTTCAAACCCTCGGTTATCTGTAAGTATTAGGCTGATTAATTGGCCATTGAGTCTAATATTTTTGCCATCGACGGTAAGTTGGTAATCAGGAGTCATGGATTAGCCTATATGGTAAGAGAGTGTGCAATCTGTTGAGTGTGTTTTTCATCAATGCGCTTGAGCTCAATACCAAACTCGATTTTACGTGCAGCGCCGTTACCCAGTAGTTCCGTTCTACCAGCGGTTACTTTTTCAATAACAAAAAAACCGTGCATGTTTCCCCAGCCATCGATGAGCGGGTAGGCTTTGCCTGTTTCGGCCATGATGGTTACCGCTTTTAAGCTAAGCTCTCCGCCAGTAAATTCGGGCATCAACACGCCAGAAATCACCTTGGTTTCATCGCCTGCACCTAAGAACTGCGTGCTTGGCCTAGCGCCAACTCTATTGTTGGTAGGGTGGCGCCAAACCATGGTGTGTTGAGTTTGTTGTGGGGCTAAGGTTTTGCGCTCAAACACAAAGTAGCCCAATGTCATCATCATTCTATGTCTCCTAAAGTTGCTCTGATTTTGGCTTGCTGTTGCCTGTGTATTCGTTCCATTTGAACGGCCACTTGCCTTGCTACGTCTTGCTCGTTTATGCCTGGTGCAGCATTGATTGTGATTGGTGCATTGATAGAGGCATCAATATGTATGGTTTTGGTTTGTTTTTGAGAAACAGCCTGTACTTTGTTTGGTTGGTATAACTGCGATCCACGTACAAAAGTAGGCTGCTCAGCCTTTGCAAATTGGGCGGGTTGCGCCGCTATGGGCAAACTTGCAGCGCCTAAAGTAAAGGCTGTGCCTGCCATTACTTTGCTTAGCGCATTTACTTGTTTTAAGGGTTCACTCTGGCTGCGCACTATACCAACTTGCAAACCCTGCATAGTTTGGTCGCCTAATGTGGCGAAAACTCTACTTGGTGAGGTAATACCGAGAGTTTGTTTTAACGATGCTATGGCACCCTTACCAACACCAAAAATGGAGTCTTTAATTGACTGCAATTTGCTTCTAATACCTTTGCCAAAGCCGTCTATGGTCATTTCGCCAAAGCTCATAAACCTGCTGGGTAAGTTAGTAAAAAAGCTGACTACAGAGTTAAAGTTGGTTGTGATCACGTTTAACGGTGACCAATTGAAGAGCGATTTAAAGTTTTGCCAGCCGGCAGCTGCAGTTGTGTTGATGCTTGGCCATAAGTTGCTAAGCCAAGTCTTGGCGGAGTTAAAGCCGCCGGCTATTGAGGCTAAAGGCGACCAGTTAAAAATTGATTTAAAACTCTGCCACTGTGAATTTGCCTCAGTGGTGATTGATGGCCACAAGCTACTAAGCCAGCTTTTGATGCGGTTAAAGCCATTATTGACTAGCTCTAACGGCGACCAATTGAATATAGTTTTGAAGCTTTGCCAGCCTGCAGATGCGGTATTTGTAATACTTGGCCACAGGCTGCTTAACCAGTTCTTGGCAGAACTAAACCCGCCGGCTATCGACTCCAAAGGCGACCAGTTAAAAGTTGATTTAAAGCTCTGCCACTGTGAATTAGCCTCGGTTGTTATTGATGGCCACAAGCTACTTAACCAGCTTTTAATGCTGCTAAAGCCATGAATAACGAGTTCTAACGGTGACCAATCAAATAATGATTTGAAGCTTTGCCAACCTGCAGCCGCAGTATTTGTAATACTTGGCCATAGGTTGCTTAGCCAGCTCTTTGCAGAGTTAAACCCGCCGGCTATTGACTCTAAAGGCGACCAGTTAAAAATGGATTTAAAGCTCTGCCACTGTGAATTAGCCTCGGTTGTTATCGATGGCCATAAGCTACTTAGCCAGCTTTTAATGCTGCTAAAGCCATGAATAACGAGTTCTAGCGGTGACCAATCAAATAGTGATTTTAAGTTTTGCCAGCCTGCAGACGCAGTATTTGTAATACTTGGCCATAGTTTGCTTAGCCAGTTCTTGGCAGATGTAAAGCCACTGGCCATAGCTGCCAGCGGTGACCAGCTGAATAGAGATTTGAACTTTTGCCATTGTGCTTGAGCATTGCTGGTTATTGATGGCCAAAAACCACTTAACCAACGTTTTAAGTCGGTAAACTTGCTTGCCACTAATTTTAGTGGCGCCCAATCGAATATGGCTTTTAGGGCTTGTGGCCATGTGTTTATTACTTTTAAGGTTTTAGTAATGCCAATGGAGACAACAGCAGTTAACGTTTGCCAGGTCTTACTAAAAAATGCGCTTACTGAATCCCAATGTGTAATTAAGAAATAGCCTGCGGTTATGAGCGCGGTAATACCAGCAATGATCCATCCAATAGGCGTGCTGATCAAAGCAAGTGAAAAGATACGAACAGCAGCGGCAGCGCCTTTTAATATCGCACTAAATTTACCAATGCCTAGTGCAACTAACTTAAAGCCTTTGCTTATCATGGGTAAGTGCTTAATACCCAAAACAGATAGCGCGAATTTAGTCATGACAATAGGGCCGATTAAGCCTGCTATCATAACTGTGAGTGTGCCACCAATTGCCGCGAGTGCCGCAGTTGCAGCAGTTACTTTAAATAGGGTAGAGGTAAGCTCTGGGTTTGCTTTCATCCAGCCGCCAATGCTGCGCACCACAGCGGTTACATCTTGTATTAGTGCACGTATGCCTGAGTCGTTACCCTCAAAGAGTTCTATGCCTACATCGTCCCAAGCTGATGCAAGGCTTTGCAAATCGCCTTTGGCATTGTTAGCCATGACCCTTGCGACTCTGGCATTTTCGCCTGCAGCATTTTTAAGTACATCGGTAAATGCTTTTATAGCGCCATCGCCTTGTTGCTTAATGAGTTCGCTGACACCTATGCCGGCTTCTTCACCGAAAATGGTTTTTAGTATGCCTGCACGATCTGCATTACCCATTTGTGCAGTGGCTTTAACAACGTCTTGCAAAATGTTGGGAATAGGGCGCAAGTTACCGTGGGCGTCTTTGGTTTTTAAGCCTAACTCTTCCATTGCATCGGCTGCGGGGCCTGTTTGGCTCGATAGCCGATTGAGTAGGGCGCGCAATACGGTACCGCCTTGGCTGGCTTGAATGCCGACGTTACCCAGTAGGCCAGACATAGCAGCGGCTTCTTCAATACCTATACCTAAATCACGCGCAGCTGGGGCAACATACTTCATGGTTTCGCCAAGCATGATTAAATCGACATTAGCGCGGGTAGTTGTGGCAGTTAATACATCGCCCAAGCGGCCCATTTGGTCTGCTTGTAAGCCAAAACCCGATAAAATATTAGAGGCAATATCAGAGGTGATCGCCAAGTCGGTACCATTAGCAACAGATAGATCTAACATGCCAGGCATGGCTTGATTTATTGCTTTGGCGTCAAAGCCAGCCATTGCTAAATAGCTTTGGCCCATTGATACATCGTTGGCAGTAAAGCTGGTTGTGGCACCTAAATTACGGGCTTGTTGGCGCAGCGCTTTAAGCTCGGGGTCTTCTGCATCAAGTCTGGTTAATGCTTGCACTTTTGACTGAGCAGCAGTGAACTCGAGACCAGGTTGTAAAAACTGCCCAGTTGCATACAGTGCTGCAGTACCAGTAGCTGCACCCACTGCGCCTTGGGTGGTTAAATTAGTTTGTAAGTCGAGCCTATTGTTTAATTGAGCTCGCGCTTTATTTAGTTGTTTTTGTTGTTGAGCAACGCCTTGAAGGTGTTGTTTTTGTGCTGCGAGCTGTTTATTTGCTTGCGACAAGTTATTTGTAAGCATGCGTTGGTGCGAGGCTAGCTTTTTAGTATCGATACCAGTTTCGCGTAAAGCCTCTCGTTGCTTATGTTTTGTCGCAGTAAGCTGCTTAACTTGAGTCGTGAGTTTAACGGTGGTGGCCCTGGCTAGTTCAAACTCTTTTGTTAGCGCCTTACTTGGCGCTTTTGAATGCTCCATTTGTTGAGCAAGGTGCTTAACTTGGGCTTGCGCTTGTTTGAGTTGGGCCGAAGTCACACCAAGAGATTTGCTAATTTTTCGGTAGCCATCAATTTGTGATGATTGCCTGTTGAGTGACTTAATACGCTGTTGAGCTTTTTTAAGTTGCTCTGTGGTATGGCCGCTTGCAGCACGCATCTTTTTAAATGGGGCAGTGAGCTTATCAATGGCGCTGAGCAGTACTTTTATTTCGAGCCTGTTGGACATGTTAGGTTCTCTAGTCTTCTTCAGGGTTATTGATTTGGTTCCAGCGATTGATGGCTTTATCTCTCCATTGCATTAACTCAATGATGTCGAGGTCGTCCATTTCGCTAAGCTTCCAGTGAAAAATGATGGCAATGTCTGCCATCGCTTCGTCTACATATTCAGGAAGGGCTACATCTTCATACTCTTTGGCACGAAAAAACTTGCAGATTCACCAGCTAATAATGTGAGGTTTTCGGTGTCTAGTTCATCGATGTCTTGCTTGGTTAGAATTGGGTCACTAATACGCGGCAGCAATGTGCTTACGGCGTTTACATCTAGGTTTAGCAAATCAGCCAGTGACAAACCACGTAGTTCGCCAGCTTTGGGTTTTCGTAGCTGCACTTCTTCAATTATGGTTTCGCCACGGGTAATCGGTGTTTCGAGTTTTACGGTTTTAAATTCTGGTTTTGACATGGTTATCTCTCAAATATGTGTTTAAAAAAGCCTGCGCGAACAGGCTAAAAAAGGGAGTTTAAAGTCCTATGGCTTGGCGTATTGGCGCCATTGCATCAATGCCATTTTCAGGAATGTCTATAAAGTTCACTAAGTCGATTTCACGGATCACGCGACCGTCGATAATCAGCTTGTAGTAGGTGTTAATCATGGTTACTTTGGTGGTGCTGTTATCACCTGGTTTATATGTGCCAGGGTCGAACTCTTTGAAGCGGCCACGACACACTATTTCAAGGCTTTGTACTTCGCCTGTATCGTCGCGCTGAATCGCGCCTGCAAATCGCAATTGAATACCGTCAATTGTTTGCGTGCCTTGCTTGGCCATCATGTCGACATTTACGCCGCCTAAGGTAAATTCAAGGTCCAAGGCGCTGTCGTCGTAACCCATATCAACTTGCACCGAACCTGGCATACCACCAGAACGATAGCCTTCAAATTTGCGAGTTAGTTTGGCTGGTGTAACTTCTTCCACTTCGCCTACGTAGTGTTGGCCATCAACGAAAACGTTTAAGCCTTTTAGTTTTCTTGGTAGTGCCATTTAAATGCTCCTTAGCCTGAGACGCCCGCTGCAAAGTCAACTAAGTATCTGTCGGTGATACGTTGACGCAGAGTTAGGTTTTCGAGTGGGGGAACTGGGGTGTAGTCATAGTCAATAAACAACTTGCCAGCTTTTAGCGTGTCTTTGTCGTTACTGTCTTCCGCATACCAGGCTTGGCCATCGATGATGTAACCGTTGTTTTTAAGCTCACGGAACTTGGCATTGATACCTTCGACAATATCTTTAACTAATGTTGGGGTAAGTGGTTTGTCTACCGCCCACATATGGGCCTCTGCGATTGTATCGGCAATTACTTGAGCGGTACGAGTGTAGTTTTCAAATTGAAAAAGCGGGTCGCTCGAGCAAGTGCGAGATCCCCAAAAACGAAAGCCACTTTGATTAATCAACGTGGTAACTTCATTACTGTTTAGGTAGCCAGCGTCGGTATTCGGATCTTGTAGGTCCCAGAATACAGGTTTTGACGTGGCGGTTACGCCATCGACAGTAATGTTAGATAAGGTTTTGTGCCAGCCTTGTTCCTTGTCGATTTTTGCACGTAAGCCAAGTGCTCTGGCAGTGGCAAAGGCATTGTCATTTAGGCTTGTATCTACATTAAAAGCTACAAAGTCAGGCCAGATAACCATAACCTCTCGAGCGCCAAAGTTTTCGCGATAGGTGACCGCTTGTTCTTTGGTCTGGCAGCCATAAGCAGATACATAAGCAAAAGCACGTAACTTTTTAGCAATGGCGGCAAGCTCCGCTGCCACTGGCAGATTGTCTAGTCCTGGCACACCGATAATACGCGGTTTAACTTTGAGTTTTGACTGTGCAGCTAGTAGGGCTTTTAAGCCTGTAAACTCGCCATCTGGCGTAGTAGTGCCGATAATGTTTGCGGTTGTTTCTGACTCATTGGCGCCTTGCGCAACACGCACTACAATACATATTGTGTTTACTTGGTCTGCTATGGCTTGCAGCGACTTTTTTAACGTGCCTTGGGTACCGGCCTTGCCAATGGCTGATTGTACGTTGGTTAGTAAGACTGGCTGATTAAGTGGGAATTGAGTTGCGTCTGCGTTGTCTGCAATGGCAACAATACCAACAATAGACGTTGATACGGTGCGGATGGTGCGTGTTCCTTCGTTGACTTCGATGACACGTACACCGTGGTGATAACTCATGATTTTAGCTCCGGTGCTGTTAATGATTAACAGAGTTAGAGTGCTTACAGCACCGAAGCAATGCCAGCTATTTAAGGGGTATAACTGGCGAGATAGTGGTTAAATTAAAACACTGCAAATTAACTGCTCGACAGAAACGCTCGCGCTTCTGCACGTGATTGCTGAATATCATCAGGTATTGATTCACCAGTCTCTATTTTTCGCGTTAAATACCAGTCGGTATCATTTAAAAGCGCCTGTTGCTCAAACCGTGTTTTCTCATAAACAAACTCGACTGGCCGTGGCGATGTAGCAGGTTTTAGTAATACACCGTTGTCATCATAGGTGTTGAAAGTCTTTTCAACTTTGTCCGGGTAAGCATCTTTGCACTGAGATGGGGTGCTTCTAAAAATGACTTCCTCGGTTCCTTTTATTTTTACTAACATCAATCAATCTCCAAGCCTTGAGGGTCTAAGTGTGCTAGACCAAACGAGTGTATATGCAATGTTTTAAATCCAACATTGACCATTAAAATCTCTTGGTTGCCTGAGTGCAGGGTGGACATGGGGATTAACGCTGTACCATTGTATAACCCTGCAGCATCACCATTGCCCGCACTTTCTAACGAGATAGGGAAGCCTTTGCTTATAAAGCCACCACCATAAACGATTGATTTAGGGGTGTGTGAGTCAAAGGTTCCGTCGCTGTTTTGCTTGATATAATTTGAGGATGCGCCATTGCTGTTAACGAGCAATTCGATAAAGGTGCGGTTAACGCCGTGCGTTTGGCCTTCGACGGTAAAGCGCAATATTAAAAAGGGGATTTTATCAGCACCAAGTTTTAAGACGTTGCTTTTAGCATGTAAGCTTTGAAACCTCGGGTAATGATTTAAGTCCATAATATTAAAGAAACACGGATTGCCTGACGCATCTTTTAACAGTTGTTTTTCCCATGAGCTGGTATTGGTATTTCGTGGCGTGCCTGTCCAGGACTCTTTTCCTCCCGTCCAGTTGGGGCTGTCAAAATCGGCAATATGTACAAGACTATCTTGCCCGAGTTTTGTTGGGTTAAAGCTATCAGCTATGGCATATGTGCCGTAATCAATCGTCGGATCTTCAATTCCGATTTTTTTAGCAGGGTATAAAGTGATTAATGCATCGGGCTTGGTCCATGCAATCACGTTTTTTGCTTGGTTTAACAATAAGCCAGCGGCGTTGCTACAAATGGCTTTTGCTTCATCTGTTTTGGCATCAATCGCCCCCATTTTGCCAGCAACTTCTTCAGCAAGGTTTTGTGAAGCATGGGTTTGTTCTGCAGCCGCTACTTTTAGCGCTTCTATTTTCTCTGTTAAGCTCATATTGAACTCTCCATCTGTCGTATTTTCTCACTGAGTCGTAGATTCCAATGAGCTTGTTTAACCAGAGCAGTTTGATTTTTAACAAAAGCCAAACCACCAGTGATGAATTCGCTGTCTAAGATGAGGTTTAAGTTATTGGTGCCTACTAACACGGTGATGCTGCCAGTTGGTAAAGCTTCAATACCTAACGTAAACCATTGCACGACCTTTACTGCAGGCGTTCTGTAACCCAGCAGTTTATTTGGTTGGCTGTAGACGCCAAGCAAGACATCGCCACAATAAATACCAATTTCACGAATTGGATATTCAAACTCGCCAGTGAAAGCCCCTGCAATACGTAATTGATTACCTTGCTCTTCAAAGTCTGAAACTTCGACACGCTCTTGTTCTTTGCTTAATGAAGTTTGGTTCTTTGAGGGGGTGTAAGCATTTGCACCAAAAGCCATGTGTGTAACTTGGGCTTTTAGCCCTTTATCTTTGGCTGATAAGCAAGCCGCTAAACCTGCCTCGGTGAACTGCAATTTTAAATTCATTACTCAACTCCTTTTAGGGTGATGTCAGAAAAGGTAATTTGATTAGTGATGCCACCAACTAAAAGCTGAGAGTGAAGCTGTTCAGGTTGTGCTGCTAGAAATTCGCAGTGATGATTTGCAAAGCTCGTTTGATGACATAAACCATGTACGTGGATGCTGCAGAAAGTGTCGTTAGGTACCAATGGAGCCCCGTTAGCTGTTAAGTCTGTAAATCCAACACCATGATTGACTACGCCACCAACTGCTAACTGTTCTTCAAATGCTAGCCCGAGTTCTAATTCAAAGTGAATGCTGCCGCGCTTATGAACTCGAATGGCCTCAGTAACCATGTCGAGCATTTCTTTTGTAAAAAGGGTGTTTTGGTCGCTGGTAAAGTTTTCGGTGAGCATTGCCAGTATTTTCATTGTGCCAGGTTGGCCATTGGCGTTTGCTTCCCACCATTCGAGCATGTTTGTGCGAATGCCAAGGCTATCGAGCGCTCTTTGTAGCGCATACGGCGTGCCTTTGTGTTTGTGTACGTCGAATGAGTTGGCAACAACTGCGCGTTTAATATGTTCTGGCCAGCTATCTTCCCAGTGGTCAACGGAATACGCCCAAGCAAGCCAAGGTAATAGTTTAAAAGGGCATTTATACGGATCCCATAAGTCTTGAATGTGCACCTCTAGGTCAATTGCATTAGCAATCACTTGCTCAAGTTCTCTTTCAAGTTTGGTGGCATTTGGCGGTAGTAATGAGTCAAAAAACTGCATATTAAGCCCCAGCTCTTATGTTTACGCTTGTGCAGTAAGCCGCTTGGTAGGCTTCAATATTGACGCTTGTAGCTGGTTGGATGATGTTCACATCGCTGACACCAGATTGATGAAGCGCCTTATAAACTCCAGATAAAGTAATGCTTGCGCCTAGTTTTCGTTGTTCAAGTTGGTAATTGGTGAGGGCTTGTTTTGCAGCTGCAAGCACAACTTGTTTATCTGGCCCTGGCATAATGTTTAGTACGGCTTCAACTGCGTAATGAATAATTTCGGCGCTTTGAACTGCTACGCGGTCGCCTTGTGGCCTTACTTTACTTGGCGTTTTAAGCTGGGCGGTACCATCATCCGTTAAGCCAAAGTAGTTACGAATTTTTATGATCAAGTCGTCGGTTGGTAGCCCGGTTTCAGTATGCGCTAAGACTACAATCACTATTTCGCACGGGGCGGGGCTGTATGCATCTGCGTCTAGTACTTGGCCATTGGCGCCTAGCGTATGGAAAATATAACCGTCGACACTGCCAGCTGTATTTAGTCCATCAAAAGCAAGTTGCACACGGCGTTTTAATGCTGTGTCGCTCTCTAATACAGCTGGTGTGACTGGGTTTGTAGCTGGGTTCTCTGGGGGGATTACTAGGCGTTCAATATTGTAGTTTGCTGCTAGGGCTTCTAAGTCTTTACCAAATGCTGAGGCTAATATGTTTGCTCGAGTCGCCTGGTTAATTTTGGCTATTAAATGCATTTCTCTATAGGTGAGCATTTGCAGTTGCTTGGCTTGTGGATCTGAGTCAAATTGCAGCGCATTTGCGTAGCTTGGCTCTATATCAATGAGCATTTGTTTGTTCTTTTCGTAAAGCTGCTCAAAGCTCAGCGTTTCAATTATGTCTGGTACAGGCACTTTAGAAAGGTCAATAAGGTTAGCCATATTGCACCTCTATTCGTTCGTTGCGATCAGTCACTAAGTTGATCTGTAACTTGCCAGTTAACTCAGGCTGGGAGAGTTCAACTTGTTTAATGGTTACGCGAGGCTCCCAGATAGTGAGGGCAGTAATAATCGCAGCCATTATGCGTAAACGGGTAGCGCCATTGTGAGGTTGGTCGAGCAATTGGAATAGCTCTGAGCCATAGTCACGGCGCATCACTCGAGTGCCTATGGGAGTCGTTAGAATGTCTTCAATGCTTTGTTGTATATGGGCAGCATCGGTAATTAAGCAGCCTGTTTTACGGTTTAAACTGACGTAGTTCATACTGGCTCACCTGAGTTATCGGTGCCGGCTTTGACCAGATCATGAGCATGGGTACCAAACTCAATACCATCTATCTCGATACCACCTTCATTGGTCATATGGCCTGTGTGATTAAGTGTGCCATTCAGGGCTGCGTCGCCATTGATAGTGACATTGCCGTTTAGCGTAGTTTCTGGACAGTCGATTTGCGCAGACTCTATGACCTCAATCAGCACACTTCTGATACCCGATATTTTTAATTGACCCGCTTCAGGGTCATATTCAAAAACAGCGTCGTCAGGGAAGGTGGTTCTAACCCTTGTCTCGTGGTCATCTGGCTCTGGGTTGTCATTGCTATAGATAGCAGGCAATACGAACGCATTGGTCAAGTCACCGCTAAGCGAAAACAAGATCACTTGTTCGCCAATAGAAGGGCGCCAACTCGTTTTAGCTGTGCCGGCACGCTGTGTTAAGTAGGGGCGAAAGTCTGTTGTGATCTCACCCGTAGTCACACGGCAATAACCCGATTGGACTTCGGCAATGGTACCTAGTCGAATCAGGTTATCAAGACGGCGTTTTAGTTCTGCAAGTTCAGCGGCAATGTTCATGCCGCTATGTTTGCTAGTTGCTCAGGCTAGAGCAAGGAGATTGAGTGGTATAGTTGGGGTTATAGTTCTCAGCATAACCAAGCAACAAGTCGCTTTGTTACTCTTCTTGGAGCTTTTTATCGGTTGCTAACTTTTTTACGTTAGCTAAATTTCCAGCTACTATTTGGGTGTTTGGGTGATTGTCTCCCAATGTTTTTTTTAAGCCTTGTAGTGCCTCCTTATAATACTTAATGGCTTTTTCATTGTCGTCTTTATATTCCCAAGCTGAGCCTAAGTTACTGCGTCTAATGGCAATACGAGGGTGATGTTCATCAAAAGTCTTCAAGCCACTTTCAAGAGCCTGCTCAAAATAGCCAATGGCCTTGTCATAGTTACCTTTGTCTATCCAAGCCGTACCTAAATTATTGCGTCTATTGGCAATATTAGGGTGGTGTTCATCAAAAGTCTTCAAGTCACTTTCAAGAGCCTGCTCTAAATAGCCAATGGCCTTGTCATAGTTACCTTTACTTAGCCAAGCTACACCTAAGTTACTGCGTGTAATGGAAATACTAGGGTGGTGTTCATCAAAAGTCTTCAAGTCACTTTCAAGAGCCTGCTCATAATAGCCAACAGCCTTGTCATAGTTACCTTTATCTAGCCAAGCTGTACCTAAGTTACCGCGTCTATTTGCAACATTAGGGTGGTATTCATCAAAAGTTTTCAAATCACTTTCAAGAGCCTGCTCAAAATAGCCAATGGCCTTGTCATAGTTACCTTTACTTAGCCAAGCTACACCTAAGTTACTGCGTGTAGTGGCAATACTAGGGTGGTGTTCATCAAAAGTCATCAATTCACTTTCAAGAGCCTGAACAAAATAGCCAACGGCCTTGTCATAGTTACCTTTATTTAGCCAAGTTGTACCTAAGTTACTGCGTATAATGGTAACATTAGGGTGGTTTTCATTAAAATTTTTCAAATCACTTTCAAGAGCCTGCTCAAAATAGCCAATGGCCTTGTCATAGTTGCCTTTAAGTCGCCAAGCTGTACCTAAGTTATTGCGCCCAGTGGCAACTTTAGGGTGGTGTTCATCAAAAGTCTTCAAGTTACTTTCCATAGCCTGCTCAAAATAGCCAATGGCCTTGTCATAGATACCTTTATCTAGCCAAGTTGCACCTAAGTTATTGCGTTTAGTGGCAATACGAGGGTGATGTTCATCAAAATTCTTCAAGTCACTTTCAAGAGCCTGCTCAAAATAGTCAATGGCCTTGCTGTAGTCGCCTTTTTTTCGCCACACTGAGCCTAAATTATTGTGGTGTGTGGCAACATCAGGGTGGTCTTTACCAAAGTTCATCAAGCCACTTTCTAGTGCCTGTTCGAGATAACCGATGGATGCTTGGTATTGGCCAAGTGTTTTAGCTAATTTGCCAGCACTACTATTGTAAAGAGAGTTGTTTGGTGAGAGCCTGACCGCTTTTTGAAAATGTGCATAGGCTTCAGTGTATCGTATATTATGATCAGCAATTTGTCCTCTCTGATAACTGGCTTCAGCCAGCGCTTCTAGTGTCTCCTGCCCATTTTTTTCAAACTGAGCAAATAAAATATCAGCCTTGGCGATATTTCCTTCTATTAAGGCTTGTTTAGCCTCTTGGTAAAGCTCAGAGTTAATGGTATGTGGTAACGATTTTAAGCGTTTAACTTGGGCTTGCAGTTGGGCGATGTGTTGTTGGTAGGATGTTTCGATATCAGAAAGTTTTAATTGTAAGACAGATAGTTCAAGCTCTAGTATTTTTCTGTCTTGAGCATGGGCTTTGTTAAGACTATCAGTAACTTCTTTGATTCTGCTCTTTAACTCAGTTGTAAATTGCTCACGGGTAATACCTTGAATATGTTGCACAACATTTCCACTGCCAGCATGAACTGTGTGCCCGTTGCCATCAATATTTACACTCGGGGAGTCGCCTTTGTTAAGTAATGCGATTATTAACCCACCAAGAACAGTAATGAGTGCCCCTACAATTGCGGCTATAATGGCGCCTTTTGCGTTGATACGGGCACTTTTAACCCCAACTCTGTTATCTTGGTCTTTGCTGAGCATCAAATGTCCCTTTTACTATTAATTACTAGCGTTTCACTACAAAAACTGAATCAAGCTCTCAATTCGGTATGAATTTGAAATTGTGTAGCTTTAGCAGTGAATCAAAAAATATACTAATTCAAATAATCAGGAAAATAAACTCGTTGCTTCTGGCTCTTATAGGGCCTGCTACAGGACGAAATAAGCTACTTTGTGATGTACATGATTATGGTGTCTTGGATTAGCTTTTGATCTTCATCAGTAAACCCCATCAACTCACGCTTTGTATACTGAACTTGCACATGATCGTTGACGTTACCCCGCAACCCATACTGATGTTGTCTGGCAATGTAGGCCATTAAACCAGTAAACCCTGTACTTGCTGTGTTCTCGTTGTATTTGGGTTTAAGGTATTTGGTGCGAATGAGCTTTTGGAACATGAGCTTTTTCTTGATGCTGCCTTTTTTAGTGTGCCAGCTTGGTCTGGGCTTTCGTGGTTCGAATTCGCTACCGTCGGGCGCTTTGTTTTCTTTGATACGCTTAGCCTGACTTGCTCTGAGTTTGCGAGAAATATCTCGAGCAAGGTGCTTACGCTTTTTTGGAGAAAGACGTTCGATTAAGCCATCAAACAGTTCGTTGACTTGAGTTAGGCTGTTGGTGGCCATGGGGTTTCGACTCCGTTTGTATACAGCGTCCAATCAATGTCGTCATTGAATATAGGTTCTGGTAAGTGTTCAACGTTAAGACCGTTAGATTGCTCTGTAACTTTTACGCGCTCGGTGAGTTTGAGCTTGATTTCGAGATCAAAGGTCGAGTGATTAAGCAATTCAGCTTTAAATTGAAAGCCGTGCTTTCGCAGCTCTGGGTTTTCTATAAGCTCTGGTTGGTGTTGAGCTATCCAGCCGAGTAAAGGAATGACGATGTTATCTGCGTGCTCGTTAAAGTCAGTGACGATGATGACGCAAACAAACTGATATTCATAGCTCAAATTGCCAAGTGCCGCAGTGGCTGCAATGTTGCCGTCTTCAATAAAAACATGCAGGCGATCAGGGTTTTGTTTTAGCGATGCAACGCTCTTGCTAAGTAGCTCTCTGACTTGGTTTGGTTTATTCATAGCTGGGTGCTTTTGGAATTGAGAAAAGCAGAGTGTTTAAGCTCTGCTTATTATGTGGTTAGGCCGCTTGTTCTTCAGGCATGAGCGCCAAAGCATCGGCATAGGCTTGAGCTAGCTTCACATCGTATAGGTTCTTTTTGTAATTAGGGCCGTTGTAGCGCTTGGCAAACTCCGCCCACTTATGACCTTTTAATGCTTTGTGCATATTGCTGTCTGCTTTTATGAATTTGACGAGGGCCAAGAGCTGGTTTCGCTCTGAGATTTCCATATCTAATTTGAAGTCGTTGGCTGAGCTGTATCCCAAAAGGCTAAAGTGATAACCCATGATTTGAAACATGCCCCAGCTGCAGGCACTGATTGCAGCGTCTTTATCGAGCATATAAGCAAACTCTAACGTGGCCGCATTGCTAAACCGCTGGTATTCACCACTACCGCCAATATACCCCCCAGGCTTTGGGTTGCAAATGTTGGGATATTTATTAGACACAGAAGCAGCAAAATCTTTGCTTTTTTGGCTTACAATCCGATAAAAAACATGACGCTCGAACAAAATACTTGGGCGGCCGCAATCAAAGAACCCGCAGCCATTTGATTCAACTTCCGCAACTGCGGCAATAACTGCTGTGGGTACGTCTAATTGTTCTGCTGCAAATTGCATATCTGTAAGCGAAAGAAATTTGGCCCTAGGCTCACCATTGAGCACTGCTAACGTCCTTTTACCTGCATAGCCAGTCATTGGCAGGTTCAGTTGTTTTTGATAATCGGCTACCGCTTTTGATGTCAGGTCACCAAACCAGCCATCAACATCAAGTGCAGCCCCATTGTTATTTAACATGGTTTGTAGGTCTTTAACTTGTTGGCTTTTGCTGCCGATAGTTAGTTTCATTTTGGGTTCCTTCTGAGTAAAAGCACACTGGCCACATTGCCTTTAGAGCGAATGAGCGCAAAGAGTACAAGGGATTTGAAAAAGAGATCTGCAGCACTGGGCGATTCAACGATGTGATAGAGGCGCAATATAGTATCTGAGCCTGCAGCGACGGTGATCACATACGCCAGTGACGCAATAGATAATCTGTGTGGGCCTGTTCGCACAAATAGGGCAGTACGCAACACAATGGCCAAGCAAATTAGGGTATTCGCAAATAACATCATTTCCCCCTTGTGCCTCGAATGAATGACAAAAAGCGCTTTGGATCATCCATTAGGCGCATCAGGTATTGCACTAAGCGAACAACACAAGCGGCGGCTATGAGTGCACCCATACCAGGGCTAATTTGTAATGAGTCAGGGAGTAAGTTGCTAATGAGTACCGTCGCCCAGCCGGCGCAAATTAAGCCACCGAGAAAAGACACAACAAACAAGCTTAAGCGTTTAAGGGTCGTAAGCTGTTCGTTAGACATAATGAACAGCGCCGCGCCAGTAAAGGCGCCAATAATGGCTGCAGGGTCAGTACCAGGAATTAAAGTTAAGGCGCTCACTGCTGCAATGGCTTTAGTCGTTGATAGTGGTTCGCTCATTATTAATCCCATAGTTGAATTAGTTTTTTTGTCGCCGTTGGCTTAGTGGTTGTTGGCAACATCAATAGGGTGTTTGTCGGCAATACAGGCGGTAAAAAAGTAATGTGCGGGTTTGCTTCTATCACTTGTTCGGTAATGCCCGCAGTATTGCCGTAATGCTTATGGCAAACAGAGTCGACGGTTTCACCTTGAACGGTGTAGATTTTTTGCATCAGCGCCACTAGATTAGCTCCACGGTTACATGGTTTTGGCCAAGTATGTCTCGTATAGCTAAGCGGCCATCGCGCCTAAATGCGTCGGTTGTATCGTTCAGTTCTTCGCTGTCTTTAGTGCCTTTGGCGGTTGAGTCAAAATCGTTGTAGCGCTCGAGCAGGTTGGCTTTCGCAAAGCAATAAACAGCGCGCTTGTATAAATGAAGTAACTCGCTTTTATCATTGATTTGCTCAGCTGGAACACTTTCTAAAATGCTGTAACCATTTGCTGTTTGGGTAAGGCGCCATGCTTTTAGCTCTTTGTTCACTGAGACTACTGAGCTCACAACTGCATGCTCTAGGCGTTCACTGGTGACCGTGCCATCTAAGCGCATCACGTCGCGAAAATCCGCTAAGCTAATGGCAGGCCAGAATTCATGAGATGTAATTTCTTTTTCGTCCAATGCGGCTGTTGTTGGTGTGGCAATAAAGGTCATAAGCTAATTTCCTTTTGTGTGCGGTGGGCTGGCATCAGCAAATAGTAAAATTTACTTAGCCAGCGCCGCACGGCTTGCGAGGGTCGCTCGTTTAACCCGCTGCTGGCTCGGTTTGGTCAGCTGCGTTGTTGGTTGTCTTTTTAAGTTCACGTTCAAGTTTGTCAATGAACTTTTTAACGCCCACTTTAGCGTTGAGCGTTAGGGCTTGCTTGTATGCTTCAACGGCTTTTTCAACTTGGTTTTCGGCTTCGAGTGCATGGCCAAGTTGTCGGAATAACTTGGCACGTGCCTGGTCATACATGTCATGTTCGGCCGTCATTGCCACCAGTTGCCCCAGCGTTTTCGACGAGATGGCTTTTTCAGACTCAAAAAGCCTTGCTGCGGTTTCGGCTGCTTCTTCTGCTATTGCGCAAGCGAGCGCACGTTCAAAGCGGTCAGGCATAACTAGGTCATGCGTCAACGCATACTGTGCTAATGGCAATGCTTGTTCGATGCTGCCAATATCGATGTGCCATAGCAAAATGGTGACGAATACTTCATCTTGAACACCGGTATTACCAGTAAGAACGCCGGCAATGTAGGCTTCGTATTCAGGTAGAAACTTGGCTTTGGTTTCGAGTTTACGTTCAAGGGATTGGACCCGTTTTAATGTACGGCGATGCTCTGCAAGTTGCATAAGCATGAGCTCGTATTGGTTTTGAGCGCGTGTATTGTCGAGCTCGTTATCGCCACGTTTTGCCGCGAGTACTTTATTAAAATGTTTATGGGCAGGTGATGTCATAACTTACCCCTTAAGCTCTATATTTTCAGCAAATGCCGTGCAGCCGTAGTCTTCAACTACATATGCATCGTTGGACGACTCGTAGTTTTCGATTCGGTCGCGTTTTGGGTTGTCTATAATCGCTCTGCGACGAGTACCTTCTTGGTAATAGATGCTTAGGTTGTCTAGGCGAGTTATAAATAAGGCATTGGCTGGAAAGCTAGGAACACGTACTGCGGGTAAGTTACCAATACGCTTTTGGCTGATCACAATGTCTGCAGCCAATTGTTCACTCGGTGCATGCTCTGTATTAACGATAGGGAAGTACTTATCAGCAAGTAGTTTGCGGCCACAGATAACAACTAACTCGGTGTCTTCTTGATACCAAGGCTCAATCATGTTGTTGACCATATCATAAACAAGGGCATCTAGGTTTTCGTAGTCGGCCGCTTTGCCAACAACGATTTTACCTGATGTTTCGACAACCTCACTCATATGGCGCTCTGGTGCATATTGGCGGATTTTTTCTAGCCAGCCGATGTTTACATCTTGCAATAAGGGGTTTAGAGCGCGGTCAGAACTTGCGGCACGACTTGTGCCGTTAAAGCCAATCATGATGCGGTCTAGCGCTTGGCGCTTCACAATTGCATCGCGCATTCTGGTTTGAAAGTCTTTGAACTTGGCCCACATATCAAGCTTTGCATAACGTACTACGGTATCAAAATTGGTTTGTGTACATTTGTAGCCATGTGCGTCCATGTTTGTTGGATCAATTGGCTCACGGTCTTTTTTGGTGGTATCGGTTGTGCCGGCAATTGGGGTATTAATACCAAGGCCGAGTTTTTCGCCTTCTTGCTCTTCGACCGGAACAATATTAATGCGTTTGAGAAAGTCGGAGCTTTCTTGCATTTTTGTTTCGAGCTTTTGTTGAATCGTTGGAGAAACGGTAAATTTGGTTTCTGCTGATTCGACACTATTTAAAGTGGCAATTTGTACGCAAAATGCGAGGTAAGCTGTGCGAGTTGAGTTTTTCATTTAGCGATGCTCCTTAGCAGTCAGTTTGAATTTGGCCATCGCCACCTGTTGCTGGCTTGCGCTGTTGGCCGCCAGATTCTTCATTGCTTAACTGCTCTTTGAGCGTGTTAAATGCTTCTTGCAACTGGGTGTGCTTTTCGTTGAGGGCGTTGTAGTTGTTGGTGGTTTCGCTCAATTGCTTTTGAGTGTCGGACTCGAGCTGTGTGAATGAGTGCGCAATGGCTTCAACGGCTTTGCTAATATCCCCAAAGTTGCCATCAGTTTGTTTTTTATTTTTGTTTAGTAGGGCAGAGACTTTGCTGAACAAGCCACTTTCTTGCTCTTCATCGTCCTCAAACTCAAGCTCTGCTTCGATTGCTGCGGTAAATAGGTTCTCTGGCTTTTGTTTTCTTTCTGCGAGGGGGTTTACCTTGGCGCTTGCTGAAAACTCCAACATTTCAGTTCCCAAAGAGGCTGGGGAGTCAGTCACTGCTAGGCCTGCTAGGTAACACTTACCAGATTTGGCAAAGTCGGGGTCAATCTCGACGCTGGTATAAATCTTTTGCCGCTTTTTATTCATGGCAACGAGATCATCTGTTGGGTCGATTTGAGCAAATAGCGCGAGCTTTCCGTCTTCTACTTCTTGAGCTTTTACCGCGCGCACATCGCCGTAAGCTTTAAAGGGGCTGTCAGGTAATACGCTTCTTATGTGCTCTAGCCAAATACGGGCGCCATATTTGGCTTGGTCATATGTTGCAGCCATGTCTTCAATCCAGCTGCGTTCGACCACGCGGCCATCGGTTGTGTTTCCTTCAGTAAAGACCCGAAAAAACTTCGATACTTTTTTAGCCATTAGATTGTTCCTTTTGGTGGTTTAGGCGCTAAATAAATATGTTTGTATGGTTAATACACAGGGCTTAAGGGTCAACGTTATTGAGTGTTATAGAGCCGTCTATAACGCTCAATAAGAAAGGATTTCGCATGGTGGCTAATTACACTGTGGCCATGAAACTGAATCCTGAAAACAAATCAAAGCAGTATGCTAAAAACCTCTATTGGCAGGGGTGGGCTATACGCGAAATTAGTAAGCATTTGGATTTGCCAGAGTCCACCGTATCGAGCTGGAAAAAGCGCGACAAATGGGATGATGCCAAGCCAATAGACCGAGTGGATTCTGCATTAGAAATGCGGATGCTGCAGCTGATCTCCAAAGAAGATAAAACAGGTAAAGACTTCAAAGAGATTGATTTACTTGGCAGGCAGTTAGAGCGTGTTGCACGGATCACCCGTTATAACAATGGTGGTAATGAGGCAGACTTAAACCCGAATGTTCATAACCGTAATGCGGGTGAAAAGAAGAAGCCTAGAAAGAACTATATTAGTGAAGAGCACTTAGAAAAGCTGATAGATAAGTTCAATGAGATTGTTTCTAAGTTTGAGTATCAGCGCGAGTGGTACAAAGCAGGCTTAACACACAGAATTCGGAACATTCTTAAAAGCCGACAAATTGGTGCGACTTTCTTTTTTGCCCATGAGGCGATAATAGACGCGCTCACAACGGGCCGTAACCAGATATTCTTATCAGCAAGTAAAGCACAGGCCCATGTATTTAAGCAGTACATACTGCAATTTGTTAAAGACACCATTGGCGTAGAACTGAAAGGCGACCCGATAGTTTTAGACAATGGCGCCACACTTTATTTCTTGGGGACCAATGCTAAAACTGCCCAGTCATACCACGGCAACTTATACCTTGATGAATATTTCTGGATCAACAAGTTTCAAGAATTCAGAAAAGTGGCTTCTGGTATGGCGATTCATAAGAAGTGGCGCCAAACCTATTTTTCTACCCCGTCATCAATAAGTCATGAGGCATATCCGTTTTGGTCTGGCGCGCTGTTTAATCGAGGGCGCCCTAAGTCTGAACGAATAGAGGTTGACGTATCACACCAAGCATTAAATAGAGGCCGAAAATGTGAGGACGGGCAGTGGAAGCAAGTTGTTACTGTTGAGGACGCAATCAAAAAAGGGTGTGACTTATTTGACCCAGATACACTGCACTTGGAGTACAGCCCAGAAGAGCACGCCAACTTATTAATGTGTGAGTTTGTAGATGATACCCAATCGGTATTCCCTATGACGATGATGCAACGCTGTATGGTCGATAGCTGGGAAGTTTGGTCTGACTACAAACCATTTGCACCAAAACCACTGGGCAACATGCCTGTATGGATTGGCTATGACCCAAATGGGGGTGGTACGAATGGAGATAGTGCCGGTTGCGTTGTTATCTGTCCGCCTTCAGTGCCTGGCGGTAAGTTTCGTGTTATTGAAAAACATCGTTGGAACGGGATGGATTATGAAGCGCAAGCGAAAGCAATCAAGAAGCTATGTGCAAAGTACAATGTGACATTCATCGGAATAGACAACACGGGCATTGGTGATGCCGTGTTCAAACTAGTCAAAAAGTTCTTCCCTAAAGCGACGCCTTTCAAATATAGCGCACACCTTAAAAGCCAAATGGTGATTAAAGCACATGATGTGATTAGCAAGGGTCGCTTTGAATTTGATGCTGGTTGGACAGATATGGCCCAGGCATTTATTAGTATTCGCAAAACACTTACCGCAAACCAAAAGCAAACCACCTACGAATCCAGCCGAAGCGAAGAGATAAGCCATGCGGACATCGCTTGGGCTGCAATACATGCACTTTACAACGAGCCATTGGATACCAGTGGCGAAAATGGATCAACACTGGAGATTTACGATTAATGGCTAAGTCAAAAAAGAAGGCTGATAAACAGCAAATAGAGGCGTTTACGTTTGGTGAACCTACACCAGTGCTAAGCCAGCGGGAGATATTCGACTACCTAGAAGCAATGTCTAACGGCAAGTACTATGAGTATCCGCTCTCGATGAATGGGTTGAGCCGGTTGTATCGAGCGGCAGTTCATCATGCCAGCGCGATTCAAGTAAAACGCAACATTCTAAAAAGCTGTTTTTTACCTCACCCAAAACTGAGCATGTATGAGTTCAGTGCTTTGGCCTTAGATTACTTGGTATTTCAAAATGCTTACCTGCAGAGGGTTAAAAGCCGTTTAGGCAATGCACTTTGTTATAAACGTATGCCGGCTAAATTCACGAGAGTAGGGGTAAATGCTGGTGAATATTGGTGGGTACCAAACTTAAGAGAAGAGACATTGTTTGCGGATAACTCTATATTTCACATCAAAGAGTCAGACCTAAACCAAGAGGTTTATGGTGTGCCTGATTATGTGGCTAGCATGAATTCTTCACTATTAAACGAAAGCGCCACTTTGTTTAGGCGCCGATACTATGAGAACGGCAGCCATGCAGGTTTTATCATGTGGCTAACAGATGCCACCGTAGACGAAAAAGACGTAACAACATTAAGAAAAGCACTTAAGGATAGCAAAGGTCCTGGCAACTTTAGGAATCTGTTTTTACATTCGCCAGGTGGTGACAAAGACGGCATGAGGTTAATACCAGTGTCTGAAGTGGCCGCTAAAGATGAATTCCTAACGATTAAAAATGTCAGCCGTGATGATCAGTTAGGCTCTCATCGAGTACCACCACAATTGATGGGCATTATACCCGGTAATGTAGGCGGGTTTGGTGATGTGGCCAAGGCAGCAGAAGTGTTTGATGCCAACGAACTAGAGTGTATTCGGTCATCGTTATTATCGGTGAATGAGTGGGCGGGTGAAGAGGTGATTAGGTTTAGGGAGTATAGGTTGGCTGCGTATGCTGATTAGCGTATTAACCGCTAAGAGCTACTTTGCTTAAACTGTGGAGAAATAGATGTGTTATCTTACAAATAAGTATCGAGTAAGGAGTTAAAAATGGGATGTGAATGGCTTACCCCTGTTAAGGATATAATTGTAGCTTTCTGTGCAATCGGAGCTGCATCAATAGCCTATAAAGGTCTAAATACTTGGCAAAAAGAATTGAAAGGTAAATCTGAGTACCAATTGGCCAAAGATGTACTCAAATCTGTTTATAAAGTGCAAGAGGCTTTTAAGCATGTTCGTCACCCAGCGATAATGGGCTATGAATACCCCTCAGATATGATAAATAATACAGGGCACCTAAAGGATGATAGCAGATATGAAGGCACGGCTCACGTTTATACAGAGCGATGGAAGAAAATGGATGAGGCTTTTGCTGAGCTTGAAGCTTTACATTTAGATGCTTTAGTTGAGTGGGGGAATGAACATCAAGATAAAATTATTGAACTTCGGAAGCTTAGAGGTGAGCTGTTAGCAGCCATTCAAGACTATCTACATCGCTTTAAGAATCCACATGAAGAAAATTGGAAAAATACAGATGAGCGGAAGGAAGAAATTTCAGTGATGTATTACAGCGGAGGGGAGCATGACAAGTTTACTCCCAAAATAGAAGCCGCCGTTTCAGTATTTGATGATTGGTTAAGGCCTTACATATCTAGAGACAAATAAATTGTTACGTGTTTCTAGAGATGCACCTTTATTAACCACCTACGGGGGGTTTTTTTGTGCCTGCTATTTACCGAGGTTCCCACCCTGCGCGCGCCGTTGAACCCACGCCACGCCTGCGCGCTTTATGTGTTGAAAATAATGCAGTCATGCAAGTAAAAGAAAACAAGTAATTACTGGGGCTCTAGCCAGTCACCAGCAATGAATTTACAACGCAAAAAAACGCAAAAGTAACCAAACAAAACATGCAGCAAAAATTGAACTCTATTCTCTGTGAACTGGGGAGGGCTTCGGAAAAAGGTAACATTGGTTATGATGTGTTTTTAGGTAAGTTAACCAGCTGATTTTAAATAAGAAATGAGGTAACCGTAAAAAGGTAATTTTAGGTAATCTAAAAGGTAACATTTGGTTATGTAATTGATATTAATGAATTTTATTTATTGAAGATATTACCATTTAAAAAGGTAACATAGTTACTATTTAGTTACCATAAATGTTACCTTTTTTGCTTTTTAGAAAATGCATAATAATCAAGGCTTTATAATGGTATTTTGAAAAAGGTTACCAATGTTACCTTTTTCCGAA
The DNA here is from genome assembly GCF_001625595.1 of Pseudoalteromonas luteoviolacea NCIMB 1942. Classification (GTDB taxonomy): domain Bacteria; phylum Pseudomonadota; class Gammaproteobacteria; order Enterobacterales; family Alteromonadaceae; genus Pseudoalteromonas; species Pseudoalteromonas luteoviolacea_A. The sequence goes on along the minus strand of NZ_AUXT01000199.1, from coordinate 41,173 downwards.
GCCCCCCCTGACTCATGGAGGCCTATATAAGCTGATGGATAATATACATTACTTACTGCTGGTAACTCTGCTGTTCTGACGCTCATGGCCACAACCAAATTGCAGTGTATTAATAAGTGTTTTTTGACTGGGGTTTTGCACTTATTTTGCACCTATTTTGCACAAGGTGATTTTTGGTATTTGAAATACCTTTCTAAGTTATTGAAAGGTAGGGGAAAAGCTGGTCGGCATAGCAGGATTTGAACCTGCGACCCCTGACACCCCATGACAGTGCGCTACCAAGCTGCGCTATATGCCGACTTGGTGTGTCACTATAATGATTTTATTTTAAAAGGCAATAACTAATTGGTTTGTTTGGACATTAATTGCACATAAAGCGATGTTAATGTGTTTGAGCGCTTTATCAAGCCTGTATCGCGCGCGGTTTTTGTCGTCTTTGGTTTACACAGCCAGCGTGTACTTGGGCATGTATCAATGTATTTTACTGGCTCTCATCATCTAAACAGCATTTTTTTCGAGCAAGCCTTGCTTAGATCAATAAGTTATATGATTAATTTAGTAATATGATTTTATTGGATATTATTTGTTTTCCTCCATATGTTCTAAAGATATCTTTGTAAGATATAATAATGAGGGAGCGGCCCACTGGGTCGCTCCCTCATTATTATAAGGCTTTTACAGCCCTAAAAGCGTGTTACTAGCCAAGTTTTGTCGTGGCTAAAGTACAAAGTGCGTACTTTGCCTTTACCTTCAACATTGACCATGTTGACCTGAGTAGGCCACAGATCTCTTAGCGTGCCGTTAAACATTTTAATGCCTGCTGCCATTTCAGATAGTTTAGTTTCTTGGTATACCCAAAAAAACTTACCTTCTACTTCAAATCCAACATCTGAGAGTTTGATGGATTCACCGTTTAGGGTTTTAAGTTGAAACTGTTTTGCTACATAGTTGGCAAACTGTTGCTGCGTTTCTTTTGAGTTGAGGATGTCAGCGTGTTTATCAAATAGTGATTGCACGGCATGTTCTGTATCATGAAGATAAAAGCGGTGCATCAGCTCTAGCTGACCAGTGTTTTTATTAAACAAGGCCGTTGTTTCAGATGCCTTTTGTTGGTGGGCCATCAGCGCGGTACTCAACAATAAAACCAACGCGGTAGCCAAAAGGTGAATGTGTTTAGCCATTACTTATCCTCTTGCTGGTTGTTAGTTTTGAGCTCAGATTTGATGTCTTGCATGATATCGCGTTTCACTTTGTCCTTACTCTTCGCCTTCTTATACGCTTCAACACGAGAAGGGATAATACGGCGAGGGTAGTGATTGTTTTCAACATTCACGTCGGCCGTTTCCCAGCTAGGGTCGACAACAACTTGCTTCAGCACTTTGTTTTTGTCAGTCACGATTAACTTACGAACTTGCTTTGGTGACCTGCGCCAAATTTCAGCAGGAATATACTGACTCTCTTTAGTACCGTCTTCATAAGTTAGCTCCAGTAAAATAGGCATAACCAGCCCACCAATATTAGAGAACTCAAGCACGTAGTAGTTTTTGTCTTCTTCTAATGCACGAGTAAGTGTTTTATGTTCCCACGGTTTAAGAGAGTCCAAAAACTCTTGGTACTTATTACGTTCTTTGTTGGTCACCGTAAAACGGTCATTTTCGTCGTAAAAATCGCTAATATCTGGGTTTAATTCAATCCATAGCTTTTTGCCTTCAGCGTTATTGCGTTCAACAAAAAGCGATGAAGGTTTGTTTTGTTCAAAGTGGCGTTCGCGGGCAAAGTCGATGTCTGGGTTGTGCGTATCAAGGCGCATTTGGTACACCTTGTCTACCGAGATATCAACGTGATCAGTCGAGTAAAACCAGCCACGCCAGAACCAATCTAGGTCAACACCTGCGGCTTCTTCCATGGTACGGAAAAAGTCGGAAGGTGTAGGGCGTTTAAAACGCCAGCGCTCAGAAAACTCTTTAAACGCAAAGTCGAATAGTTCACGGCCTAAAATCACTTCTCGTAATATATTTAAAGCGGCAGCTGGCTTAGTGTAGGCATTAGGACCTAAATTTAAGACGCTGTCAGATTGAGTCATGATAGGAACCTGATTCTCAGATTTCATATAACCAACGATGTCTCTAGGTTCTACACCCCACGGAATATTTGGATCCCATTCACGTCCTGCCACGCCATCAAGGAAGCTATTTAGGCCTTCATCCATCCACGTCCACTGGCGCTCGTCTGAGTTAACTATCATCGGGAAGTAGATGTGACCAATTTCATGGATGACAACACCAATTAAGAAACGCTTTTCAGCCTGAGAGTAGGTACGGGTGCCATCGTCTTGAAGCTCTGTACGCGGTCCGTTGAAGGTGATCATTGGATATTCCATACCGCCTACTGGGCCATTGACCGATTGTGCGGTCGGGTAGGGGTAGTCAAATGAAAAGCGAGAGTACACTTCCATCGTGTGGATCACAGATTCAGTTGAGTACTTTTTCCAAAGGTCACCCCCTTCTTTGGGGTAGAAAGACATCGCCATAACGTGTGGCATCTCATCGCCACCTTGCCGGTAGCCACGTGCATCCCACATGAATTTACGTGACGAAGCCCACGCAAAATCGCGCACATTGTCCGCTTTAAACTTCCAAGTTTTACGCTTGGTGGTGCCTGCCTTCTCATTATCTAGCGCTTCTTCTTCAGTCACGATAAAGACTGGACGCTTTGCTGTTTTAGCTTTCTTTAGGCGTGCACGCTGTGTTTTGGTCAGCACATCTTTTGGGTTGGTCAGCAGACCTGTTGCACTAACAATATGGTCTGCGGGTACTTCAATTTCGACTTCGTAGTCGCCAAACTCTAGAGTGAATTCACCGCGGCCAAGAAACTCTTTGTTGGTCCAAGCTTCATAATCGGTATAGGCGTGCAATCTTGGGAACCACTGTGCTAGTAAGAATATGTCATTACCGCCTGGTCTGGCATCATCTGCAAAGTGCTCGTAACCAGAGCGTGCAGAAACTGCATCTTCTTCAACAATGTTGAATGCAAAGTCGATTGCAAACTTAACTGAATCACCTGACTGCAAAGGTTTGGGTAAATCAATACGCATTTGTGTACCAACAATGGTAAAGCTCAGCTTTTTACCACGGTTATCTGTCACTGCACTGATTTCGTAGCCAAGTTCATTATCAGCCATAAATTGCTGACGTCTCAGTTCGCCTAAGCTGATTTTCGCGGGTTTGCTCGTATCGCCTGCTTTCGTAAGTGGACCTCTGCGCCCAGCGCCACCAAAATTATTTGCCATATTGGCAATTGAACCATCTTTAAAGATGTTTTGGTCCAATTGTACCCATAAGTATTTTAGGCGATAGGGAGAATTATTGTGATAAGTGATCTTCTCATGGCCCGTTAGACGACGTTTTTCTTCGTCGAGTGATACCTTTATTTTATAGTCTACTTTTTGTTGCCAGTATTGCTGACCAGGCTCTCCAGCTGCGTTTCGGTAGACATTAGGGGTAGGCAGTACTTCATCTAATTGACGAAACTTGTCTTCAAAGTTGCCCTTTGTTTGTTTTATTGCCGAGGCATGTGCTGAGGATAAAAATATCAGCGGTGCGAGTAGCGCAATGATTAATGATGTGTTTGTTTTCATTTTATATTCTTTCTTGTTGTCACTTGGTTTAAAGCTGGGTTACAGCGGAAGTTGGTTATTGAATCGTAGTTTACCTCCTATCGCAGATATTGTTATATTGTAACAATAGCTGGCAATTTAAATAAAGATTTTATAATTGGCCTGCTAGAGCGCTAAATTAGGCAACTTAGTAAGCTTTCTCGCCACTCAGAGTCGTGATTTTGTGCAATGATCTCTATGCGGCTTTCCATACATTCGTCTAACTCTAATTCGGTAATGCCATCAGCTGTTTTGTTGTAGCCAAAGATCCCCTGAGTGGTTATAAATACAGCTTTGAGACGTTCAGCGTCAATAGTAGTTATAACTTGGTGTAACTTTTGGCGATCAAAGACCTGAGTAGGAGAGAAACGCCAGCCAACACTGACAAAGCCCTCTCCTTCGTTTTGCGCTTCAAGGAAACCGTTTTTTGGAATGGGTTGAGTATTTATATCCCTTGCTGGGTCCGCTTGATGGTGATGGTGGTGACAATGCGGTTTAATATTTGCTTTAGTCGGACCAAGTAACCACTGGCTATTCAATTGGCCTTGTTCACAAAAGTACAGATGCTTGTCATCAAAGCTTTGTTCAGATAAATAACGAGTAAGTGTTTCTTTGTGATTAGGGGCATATAAATCTTGTTTATTGCCAATCACGACATCAGATATTGCAATTTGTTGAACGAAAGTCGCATGATCGGTATAGCGTTTGTCCTCGATATTACGGGCATCTACCAAAGTGATAACTTGTTCTAAGTTTAGCAGTTTTTGATAATAGTCATTAGATAGCAACTGCAATACTTCTAGTGGGTGGCCAAGGCCAGTCGGTTCTATGAGTAACCTATGTGGTTTAGCTTCGCTGAGTAACTGGTTTAACGCGATTTGCATAGGTAGCCCCGACGCACAACACATACAGCCGCCGGGCACTTCTCGAATGAATACCGAGTTATGCTTTTTCCCATTCAATAGGTTACCATCAATACCAATTTCCCCAAACTCATTGACCAGAATTGCCCAACGTTCATTTTCAGGTTTTTGCGAAAGAAGATGTTGAATGGCTGAAGTCTTACCTACACCCAAAAAACCTGTAATGATGTTAGTTGGAATGGCCGAAATTGACGAACGTGTATTTTGCATTGCTTGCTCCAAAATATTCAAAGCGATGTGACGATTCGATGGGATTATATTTGAAGTGTTATAATATAACAAATACTGTGTTCTCCAGAATTGTACAAGCTTAGCTTAATTGGATTAAGTGGGATGATATGAAAAGAGAGATGGTGCTAAAGTGTTGCTGATATTAGTTGAGAATAGTGCTGTGAAGGGGAAAACTTTGCAGTCTGATGTCACGAAAAGGAGACAAAAAACGGCAGATTGACTGCCGTTTTCTATAATCTATATTCTACTTTTTATGCCATATTCCAGCAGGGAGTGTTTTAGCAATTTCTGGACGACTACTTGGGTCAAATTTAGGCGTTTTACCTTCTTTTAACTGAGCACGATAGTCTTTTGCTAACCAAATAACGATACCTGAGAGCATAAACAGAGCGGCAACGTTAACGATAGCCATCAAACCCATCGAAATGTCTGCTAGTGTCCAAATGAGCCCAAGTTCACCTACAGCACCAAACATCACCATGCCCAAAACACACACGCGGAATACCATCATCGCCATTTTATTTTCTTGTAGGAAAATCAGGTTTGTTTCTGCATAACTATAATTGGCAACAATTGAGGTAAAGGCAAAAAATAGAATCGCAATAGCGATAAATACTGCCCCCCAATCTCCCACATGTTCAACCAGTGCTGCTTGAGTCAGTGCAATGCCTGTTACACCAGAATCGGCAACCAACTGATTTGAAAGTAAGACTAGTGCAGCGGTAGCACTACAAATTACAATCGTATCGACAAACACCCCTAGCATTTGTACATAACCTTGAGAGGCAGGGTGGTTAGGGTTAGGTGTTGCACTAGCTGCTGCGTTTGCGGCACTACCCATACCCGCTTCGTTGGAGAATAAACCTCGTTTTATACCTTGTATCATCGCCTGCATTACAGCGTAACCGACTGCACCGCCAGCTGCTTGTTCAAGACCAAAGGCACTATCGATAATTTGTTTAAATACAGCCGGAAGTTGCGAAAAGTTGCTAAAACAAACATACAATGCGACGAGTAAATAAGCGAGCGCCATAAATGGCACCACTAGCTCTGCAAAGCGCGCAATAGTTTTTAAACCACCAAAAATGATGATAGCTGAGCCAATAACTAAGATGATGCCCATAATGTATTTAGGTACGTCAAATGCCACTTCAAATGCTGCTGCAATGGAATTTGATTGTACGGCGTTAAATACTAGCCCGAACGCAAGAATTAAACACAGTGAAAATAACACGCCCATCCAGCGCTTATTTAGCCCATATTGCATGTAATAAGCAGGCCCACCACGGTAGTTGCCTTGTTCATCTTTAACTTTATATAGCTGGGCAAGGGCACTTTCGGCAAAGCTAGTTGCCATACCAATGAGCGCAATTAACCACATCCAAAAGATTGCGCCTGCACCCCCAAGGTAAAGTGCTACTGCAACACCAGCCATGTTACCTGTACCCACACGGGCCGCAAGTGATGTACAAAACGCTTGAAATGACGAAATCCCTTCACCTGCGCCATTTCGGCTGTTGGCCATAACTTTGATCATATGAGGGAACTGGGCAAATTGAATGAACCCCAGTCTCACAGTAAAGAAAACACCGGCTGCTATTAATAGGTATATAAGAATATGTCCCCACAACAGGCCACTGATTTGGTTAAAAAACTCAGCCATCGGATATCCTTTGATTAAGGTAACAAAAAATTTTGAGAGTGTAACTTACCATAAGTAGGGCGGTTCATGAAATTCTTGCGGTAATTACAACTGTACAATGAAGTTGTCATCTGGGCACATTGCGCCAGTATAGTCAGCGCAATAACGGTGTATTACCTCTTTTTATATTCAATTTATTGGTGTCCAAGTTAGCGTTAAGATAGCTCGATTGGCCACTCATAGTCGGAGAGGTTTGGTAAAAAAGTGATTGTTTGCAGCCTGTCGGCCCAAGTGTATAGCAAGTCAGTGATGGTCGAAAAATGGGGCATCGCAAAATAGACGCAGCCTATGGTGATACCGACTTGTGCTAAAGATGTGAAAGGGTAGCGTAAATCGATGGGTTTGAGCGCAGTACCAAATGATGCTTTTAGTTCTTTATTGTCTATATCTACACTGTAACATTCGTCCAGAACCAGATGTGTTAAGGCCCCTACAAAAACAAAAATACTACAGAGCAGAGACAGGTGTAGAGTCACTCCAAGTAGCAAGCTACTATGAAAGGCCAAAATACCAAACATGCACACTGCCGAGATAGAATGCAGCGTTGCGCGATGTACCGTAAAATGTTCGAAAATCGGTTTTATGACAAACATAAATAGCAAATATACAATTAGCCCCAGCCCCCAAGTTTCGATAATAGAATTAAACTTAAAATTGAGTAGTAAAACCCCAGCGGCCAAAATGGCAAAAATACTAAACAAGCTATTTAGTGATTTTGATTTGTCTGAATCTAAATCGGGTAGAAGCCCGGCCAAGGCACCGACAATAAATAAGCCTAATGTCTGAAACCCACTTACTTCAGACATACTTAGCAGCACTGAGCTGAGTGTCGCACTGACAATGGTAGAGGCCTTTAAGTGGGTAGAAAAGTTTGCCATATCACTTCCAAGTGTTTGATTCGTTTAACAGTCATTATTGTCACAAAGTGCTTAGTGTACATTAAAACGCATCAAGGCAAAGGTTTATTGATGACGTTGGTCAAATACGCGGTGATATTCATAAAGATGCTTTTAGTTGTCATATTTTTGCAAAAAAATAGGACGAGTTTCTGGTAATTAGGTGTGTTTACTGGCCAGTGTAATGATATGTAATGTTCTTTATTTGGGCAGTTTACTAGCCTATTAAAGAAGCTGTGCCGTTGTTGTTAAGCGGCTAACACACTATTCAAATTATTTATTTTATTCGGGAGTGACAAGGGATGCACTTTCTTAATCCAATGCTGCAAAGCCACCCAATGGAGAGCCCATTTATCCAAACTTGGCTTAATCGATTGGCCGACAAATATACACCAGATCTTTTTACGCCGTCACTTTATGCGCAAAGTTCAAGCGAGAGTGAACTGCAAGTTGATATTTTTGATGCACGTCACGGTAGCGTGATATACACAGAGTTCTCAGACACAGTTAAAACGGCCGAAGCTATTGCAATGCAAAATGGACGATTGTTCAGCGTCGGTCACTTTCATGAAGTATACAAAACGGTCAAGCAAACCGAAGGCCTTGTGCGGATCCATCAATTGCAGTCTAATGAAGCTATAATGCCCAGTTGCATGAGTGCTCACTGTTATCTTGTTGAATCAGCATTATGTCGTCACTATGCTGATCTAGGGTTACATGGATTAAGTGGTGCAGCGACCAGAGTTCGTCAAGATTATAGTTGTGATTATGTATCTAATTCACTCGCATACCTAGACAGCAGTCTTGCAAAAGGCAGCTGCTTGTTTTGTTTTGGACTAGAACCTTATCTTTTAAACTGGGGGAAACCACTTGAGTCATTGAGTGTACAAGCTTTAGATGCCTTTAATATTAAAAGACCTGTATGTATTGTAAGTAGTGACTTTTCTTCTGCGTATGTGAATACACAACTTATAGATAGGGTAAAAGCAAGTGCACTAGGAAAGTCTCCCACGTTTAAAAGCTTTATTCAATCGGTGAATAAACACAGTTTCGTTACTGCGGAAGCGATGTCCATTTTACCTTGGGCGTTTAACGATCACGAGCTTATTTGGCAATTGAGTGAGCTATGCGCCTCGTTTAATGGAATTGTAGAGCAAGCTGAAAGGCAAGGAGTTTGCCATTTTGAAGTCGCGATACAGAGCCAATTTGTGACACTGCTGTTCAATAGCTTAGTTGCATCTAAGCCCCAGAGGCATTGCTCATTTTCGACCTATGAAACCTATCAGTGCCATATTGACGAGTTAGCACGACTAGATCATTGTGAAGTACTAAAATCTTCACAACTGAGCAGGTTAAATCAACAAACCTCCGTGGGATTAAGCATGGGCCGGCTTGCAACCAGTGGGTTTAAGTGGGTCAATGACTACCATTTCAATGAGCTATTGGTGCCATGCAAAAGTGTGCTAAATAACGGTTGTAACTTATGCTTACAGAGTAACTTTCCCAGTGAACCATTGTCTCCCTTAAGATTGGCTGAGATAGCGAGCGAACGCGATATAGAGGCCATGCCAGCCCACTATACCTGTGAACAACGCTCGCTAGACCCTTCTGAGCGGATCACCTTAGTACAAGCATTACATGCAGTGACGCATGGGGCGGCTCAGCATATCAATATGCGCAACTACAATGCTGTTGGTGGCGAGGCTAATTTTATGATTTTAGGTTGTGACCCTTTATGCAGTGGTGAACGATTGAGAGATGTCAAAATAAAGTCTATAAGGCCTAGTATCCTCTGACTTGCCGATAAAAAGTCTGTGGGATCTGAGACACATTTAGAAACCATTTGTAGGGTCAAAAAGGCTGACAGATGTACTTTATCCTGCTTAAATTACCTGTGTAATGGAGTGTAATAATTTCGCGTGGCAAAATAGTCGAAGATTATTAAAGCAGGATAAAGGCATGATTATCACTATTTTTAAGTCATTATTTTTTAAAAAATTAAAAAGTGAAGCTGGCAAGCGCGTAGCAAAAGCCGTGGTTGATAAATGTGTTGATCAAGGCATAGATTACGTAAAGCAAGGCCATCAACGCGTTAGTGCGCAAACTAAAAAAATAGAAACATTGGGTCTTGTTGAAGGGTTAAATAACTTGACCAAAAGAAATTTACCAGATGGTGACTACCCGCTTCGATTGGAAAAGCAAACATTACTGGTCACAATGCGTAATCAAGGCGTTATCCATATTCAATATTTGAATAAAACAGTATAGAACCTGCCTTAAATCTCTCGTCTTGTCATTAGCTGGCGTGATTATAATCTAACCTTTTGTAATAAATGAAATTATATAAACTTACCTATTTGTAATACAAAGCTTACCTGACCTTTTAAGAATAAAATAGTTAACAAAAAATATTTTAAATGCTGAATTATTGGTCTGTTTATTACGTAAAGTTATATAAAATATATTGTATGCAATATTACTGGTGTGTTAAAAGTATGTTCCCGGTTAGCGGGTTTGGATACACATTTAAAAAGGTTAAAAATATGAAATTTAAAGTAATTTCCTTGTCATTGTCGGTGTTAGCATTCAGTTTACATGCTCATGAGCATCAAGCCGAGCGCGCATTTAAGCCATTGACAACATCTTCTCCAGTTCACCTTTCTCATGGTGGTGAGCACAGTACCAAACACAATGAAAAAGCCCCCTCAGCTCAAAGTGAATCGCGCTTTGTCGCTGCAAACATGATGACGGTAGATGTTATGCTGTCGTCATCAAATGAAATTGCGGCAGACTGTAATTTAGATCAGTTAGCGCAGGCAAGTGCTGGTACTATCGCAAACTTGGTGGTGAGCCAAGGGACTACATGTGTAAATCAGCTATTTAGCTCACCAAGTGCAACACAAGTTGCCGTGTTTACAACGGCTAAAATGCGAGCAGCCGCAGAATATGCAAGATCACAGGCGTCCAGTTACGATGGCAACGGTAGCGCAGCATTAGAATCTTTGTTCTTGTTCATTCGCGCAGGTTATTACGTTGAGTTTTACAATGACACTGTAACGTTTGGTGCAGATCTAAAACCTGTGGTGAAAGGTGCTATCGATAGTTTTGTGAATAACAGCCATTTTTACGACAACAGCGATGCACATGGGCGTGTGCTGAAAGAAGTTATCACCACGATGGATTCTTCCGAGATGCAGGATGTGTACTTACCGGTCGTCAAATCTTGGTTACAGCGCTGGAATCAAAGCTATGCTGATAAAGGGAATATGCGAAGCGCAATAAACGGGGTATTTACGATTTTATTCAGAGGCCAGTGGAATGATAATTTTGTCACGCTGGTACAATCTGATAGCACACTTGTAAGCCTACTTGATAACTTTAGCACACAAAGCTGGATGATTGGGTCCGATGCGGAATATATGATCATCAACTCAGCAAGTGAATTAGCGCGCTTGAAGAATTACAAAAATGCCGCGATTCAACCTGCTGTTGATACTGCTCTAAAAGCCTTATTTAGTCGCTATGAAAGCTTTGGTTATGGTGATGGTATTTGGTTAGCAGCGGCAGATGTTGCAACGTATTATGCAGACTGTAATAATTTTGGAATATGTAACTTTGAGCAAGACCTTACTGCTAAGGCACTTTCTCAAACTTATCAATGTAGTTCAACAATTCGTATTCGCTCGCAAAACATGACCAATGCACAACACCTTTCTGCATGTCAAACAATGGCGCTGGAAGAAACCCGTTTTCATGAAATGCTAGAAACAAACAATACACCAGTGGCTGATGACAACAACACCATGTTGCAGGTGAATATTTTTGATAGCAGCAGTGACTATTCTAAATATGCCAAAGCAATTTTTAAAATTGATACCAATAACGGCGGTATGTATTTAGAGGGCGACCCGGGTAAAGTTGGTAACCAAGCAAACTTTATCGCTTACGAGGCAAGCTATGCTAAGGCTGACCACTTTGTTTGGAATTTAGAGCATGAATATGTACATTACTTGGACGGCCGATTCGATTTATATGGCGACTTTAATGCGCCTACTGAAGCCATTGTCTGGTGGAGTGAAGGGGTGGCAGAGTATGTCGCTAACTTGAATGACAACCAAGCCGCCATTGATACCATAAAAGATGGCAGTACATACCAACTGAATGAAATCTTTGCGACGACCTATGCTGGTTTTGATCAGGATAGAATTTACCGATGGGGATACTTAGCGGTACGCTTTATGTTTGAGCGCCACTTTGAAGAACTGAAAGTCATGCTATCGCAAACAAAGCAAGGTAATTGGAGTGGTTATAAGGCCACTACCGATGGCTGGGCACAGCGTTACTCTCAAGAATTCACTCAGTGGACACTTGATCTCGCTGGTGGTGGAGACAACAAAGCACCAACAGCCGCAATTAATGGTCCATACTCAGGGTCAATAGGAAGTGATATTATGTTTAGCAGCCAAGGCAGCTCAGATCCAGAAGGGCAGGCGCTTACTTACCTATGGCATTTTGGTGATGGCAATCAAAGTACAGAAGCAAACCCAAGGCATAGTTACAGCGCTAAGGGTGAGTACAATGTGTCGTTGACTGTAAGCGATCCACAGGGTGCACGCGTGACTGTATCTACAACCGTCACGGTTACACAAGATAGTGATGGAATCCATGAGTTACAAAAAGGGCAAGCTGTTACCGTTGCAGCGCAGCAAGATGAGATGAAGCACTTTAAGATTCAAGTTCCTGCTGGCGCGACCAATTTGACTATTGTGACATCAGGTGGAAGCGGTGATGCCGATCTTTATGTAAAACATGGCCAATCACCTACGCTCACAAGTTATGATTGTCGACCTTATGTTGGGGGAAATGCGGAGCGTTGTGATATTACAGCGCCAACCGCCGGCACTTACTTCATCATATTAAGAGGATACAATTCATTCGAAAACGTGTCACTGTCGGCTGACTTTACTGCACCGCCAACAACACTACCAGATCTTTGTAAAACACAAGGTGGCGTGTCTGATGGACGTATGATTGCAGGCACCGCAGTGTGTTTAGCGAGTCAAGAGCCTATGTGGTTTAGCCTCGAAAATGTGCGAGATCAGGGCAATATCAGCATTGAAACAGCACATGGCACTGGCGATTTAACCCTTGAGTACAGTAATCAAGGTTGGCCTACAGAGTCTAATGTTGAAGCGCGTTCGGCTCGCTACGGCAACAGCGAATGTATTAATTTGTCTGGCCAAAGTCAGTACTGGGGCTACTTGAAAGTTTCGGGTGCACCATCAGGTGCAACGCTGTTGGTCAAATATAATGAAGGCAGTTGTCAGTAACATCCGTTAATAAAACTTGATGACTGAATGGCGAAGATATAAATTTAATGTGTTGCCATTCAGTCATTTTTAGGAGTTACTTTGGTACAGCTAATAATTGTTGGCATTTTGATATTGTTGCCATGGTGTGCATGGAGTGAACAAGTAGAGCGCATTAAGTTGTATACATACCATGATAAGCCGCCCTATATCGTGAGCTTAAAAGAGAGATCTGGTCTGTATTTTGATATCGTCAGGCTGTTGAATGAGTTTCATGATGATGTTCAATATCAGCTGGTCTTTAGGCCAAAAATTCGTATTCGTAGCGAATTAGAACAAGAGCAACTCAATGGTGCGGTTTTAGGTGTGAATCCCGTTTGGTTTGGTGACAATGATCAAATTAAGCACCTATGGAGTGACCCTCTCTTTTACGATACTGACGAGTTTGTCTCGAGCGTAAAAAGGCCATTTGAATATAAAAACCCAACATCATTACATGGCAAGCGCTATGGTGGCGTGCAAGGCTACTTTTATCCTAAGTTGCATGATGCTGAGAAGCTAGAAAAGCTCCAGCGTGTTGATGCAAACAGTGAAAAAGCTCTTTTAGAGCTTGTGCTTAAGCAACAAATTGATTTCGCAGTAGTCAGCCGTCCTACCTACTTTTACTACGCTAGAAAACATGGCTGGTGGACAAGTCTATCTCTTTCTCATCAAGCCCATCAAAAGTATTACCGCGCAATACTCGCGCCAAAAAAGCACAAAGACAAACTTGGTATATTACTTAATACGACCAATTCCATTGGTTTTAAAAAGCACATGAAGCAGTTGGTGAGGTCGTATCATATTTCAGAGTAAAGAGCGCAGCGGCGTTGCACTCTTACACATTCGCGAGTTAGATCACCAGCTGCCCGTATTGGGCATGGAAACCCATGGTTCTTGGGGTTGTTTTGGCTCATCTTTTTGCAATAACTCGATTGAAATACCGTCCGGTGATTTTACAAAAGCCATGTGACCGCATCGAGGTGGCCTATTAATGATGACACCCGTTTGTTGTAGCTTTTCGCATAGTGCATAAATGTCATCTACAGCGAAAGCTAAATGGCCAAAGTTTCTGCCGCCGGTGTACTCTTCTGGGTCCCAGTTGTAAGTCAATTCAATAGTAGGAGAGAAGGTTTCTTGGGCTTGTTCAAGCTGCCCCGGTGCTGCTAAAAATACTAAAGTAAAACGGCCTTTTTCACTTTCTTTACGCTTTACTTCGACAAGACCCAGCAGCTCACAATAAAATTTTAATGATGCGTCTAAGTCTTTTACACGCACCATAGTATGTAGAAAATTCATATTTTGCCCCTCGTGATAGTGCCCTAATAGATATGGGCTAACTATTACTTCACAAGGGGCAAGTCGCGAATTAGTATTCAGCGACCAACTTTACATCATTGTATGTTGCATACGCTCTCACACCTAAGTGCCACGTGCCTGCATTTGGGTTAGTGATTGTACAGGTTTCTGAGTTACCATTTTCATAAGGACGACATTCATAACTTGATGTTGTTGGCTGGCTACCTAAACGAACATACAAGTCAGCGTCGCCAGTTCCACCACTGATAATAACGGTTAATTGGTTGGTGCCCGCTGGGACATCGAATGTTTTGAAGTTCCAATTGGATTTACTCGCACTAAGTCCTGTCCATTCCTGTCTGTTGCCAGGGTTCGTTGTCGCACTGTACGAGCCAACCAAAGATACGCCACTATACGCAGCATAGCCGTTTAGCATGACGTAATAAGTGCCCGTTTGAATTGGTGAGATGTTACAAGACTCATTGTTGCCATCTTTATAAGGGCGGCAGTCGTAGTTTGACGTGCTTGGTTCTGCGCCAAATTTTACGTACATATCGACATCACCAGTGCCGCCGCTGGTGGAGAATGTAAGGCTGGTCGTATTATCAGGTACTTCCATAGTGTAAACGGATTTTGCGCCTTTAGCATCGCTAATACCTGTGACTGGTACGTTATTCTCAAGTACATTCGGCTCTGGACCAATCGGTGTTTCTATCACTGAAAGACCGCTTGTATTACGAACGAGAGGCAGTACTTCGCCCAAACCGCTGGCATACCACCAACTCACGTTACCCGGCAGTGCAAGAGGATCCGCCGCACGTTGTTCACGTGTAAGGGTATTCGCACCCGAAGTAAATTGTGCAGTTCTAACTTCCAGTTTATTTGGGGTAACTGAAAGAACCTTAAACTGTTGAATACTCGCCAGATCAATGGTCCAAGACTTAGGGTCATTTGCTGAGCGTGCAGGCGCCCCCCAACTTCCTTCACCCACATATACCGTACCACCGGAAGTCGTCTTCACGAAGTTATTACCTGAAGGCTTCAGTGCTTCTGTAATTTTATTGATATGCGTATCAGATTCAACCACGAGATTCATGGCATTGTTGTAGAAGTCGTTTGCCCACCAAGTGTGTAAAATAGTGTTATCCGATTTACCAGAGTAGTGCGGGTACATAGGTTTATGATACTGAGCAACGCGCCACTTTGCACTGTTACCTTGGCTCTGTAAATCTTGTTTAAGCCAGTTATTCATTGCTGTTGCATAGCTTGACCAACCGCTATTTTTGTATTGGCTGTTTAAAGTGTAAACACGTAAAAGGTTGGCAACATTGAAGGCACCATAGGTATCTGCACTGGTACATTGCCCGTCATTGTTGTAGTCGACGCCAAACACTTGGCATAGAGTTTTGTAGTTGTCATCTTCATGGTTACCATGGGTAGCAATGAAGGGGTAAACGCGTTTATAGCTTTGACCACCGATCACATCTGAAGAAAACGTCAATTGCCAATCTTTCAGATATTCTTTCATTTCTGAGGCTGAGTTGGCATTAGTATAGTCACCACCGTGCATGATAAATAGTGGTCTAATTTTGGCGACCATTTGGTTACCCGAACGACGTGTTGTCCAACCGGTTCTGGTATCACCGCCTGCAATGGCAACAAAACCAGTATTGGTAGTTGCAGGTGCAGTTTTAAACCAAAGGTGCTGGCCACAGCCAGTGCTATCACATACGCGATAATAAATGGCTGAGTCGGCGGGTAAACCTGTTAGCTTTACAAACTGACTGTTTAAGCTGCCTGCAAAAGTATGGCTTGCGGTAACGGACTTACTAGTCCAGCTGGATTCATTGGTGCTAGTACCATATTTAATAACGTGGTTTGAGCCACCAGATGGAGTAAAGCCGATGGTGGCTTGACTGCTTGGGTTTCCGTCCCAGATTATGCGGTGGTAGTCGCTTGCGGCATAACTGGCGTTTGCCATAAGTAACGTACTAGCGATACCAATGTGGAGCGCTTTCATAATTGTTATTCCTGTTTATGTTGTTTAATTGTTGCGCGACGGCTTAGCTGCGGATGAGTATTTGCCGTTGGTATATCTGCCACCAACATGACAAATGCGGCATTTCGGTAGGGCAATGTGTAGCTTTTACCAAAATGAAAATTAATGGCTGTGGCCCCTAGGCCTTTTGCACGATACTGCGCTGGGAGTGGGATGCCATGCTCCGAACTCCAATAGTCTCCGCGCTTGATATGAACAAAGTAATCGGTAGCGATATGAGGCTGCGATGGAGAGCTTGGCCCTTGTACTAAGCTGATAAGCTCAGGTGCAGTAGGTAAACGCCAATTATTCTGTCCGCAAAGGCTTTGTTGATTGGTGTGGCGAATAAGGTCAGCTGTGTCGCAGCGCTCAGGTTCAAAATAACAGTCACCAAAATTACTTTTACCTTTTTGGCCATCAAACCAAGAATAGGTCCAGTAACCATCATGAACATTTTCACTATCGGTTTTTACTTCCCACAAGAGGCCATTTTGGCTATCTAATACGCAGGCCCAGGGTCCTTGCCAAGGTAAGAGTGTCTTTCCTGTACTTGTAATCTTGGTAAATCGTTGATGCTGAGTCAGTTTTGGCTTTTTTTGTGGAAACAAGCAAACCGCGATGAGTGCACTTAGAATTATAACGGACCAAATAATGCGATTAATCACAGAGCATACCTCAACTTGATAGCTTGCATGTGGCGTGTGTGGGCAATTTGAGAGTGATCAAAAGCCGATACCCACATACAGGTCCCTGTTTGTAGAGCAACATCGTATTTAGACTGCGTGTTATGTTTGCGTACTAGCTCTAGCGTCCACTGGCCATTTTTCCACTCACCTCTGGCTCTGACGTCAGCTCTGTCTCCTTCAAATCGGTTAGAACGATACAAAACGGAGGACAAGAAAGTACCAGGTGGATACAGATCATCAGACTCTCGGTAGGGAGATGAGCCAAACCAAGGAAGCACGCCGTTGCGATGCTGCTGGTCAACATCTAAATTGCTGGGCAATCGCTTTGGAATTACACTATTTGGTGTGTACCATTGCCAGTTCATTACATAAGCACCACTTTCTTTACCATCTGCTTGATAGCCCGCCGTATATCTGCGTTTTCCACTTAAATGGGGCGCTGGCGGTCCTATAAAGTTGTCGTCAGCGAGATACATATCATTGGTGCGAACTGCCTTCCAGTGCCATAAATCTCGCGTTTTTCCGTCAAGGCTGGCGTGATAGCCTTTGCCATGCCAGTTTTTTGGTTTGTCGTTAATTGGCTTATCGCCTAAATGAAGTGTCTTGTCGCCGGCAATTTCACATCCATCTGACAGCATGACTGCAAATTTGTCTTCATAGAAGGTGCGTTCGTCAAAGTTATAAAACCCATTTTCTTGCACTTTCCATCCTTGGGCGGTTTTAAATAGTGGTAAATGGTTAGTGCTTTTGGTCTCGTCTTGCCATGAAATCAAAAAGTAGCTTTCGTATTTATTTGCCAGCGCTTTGACGGTAACTTTGGTTGCGCCTTGATTAAAGTTTGCACCCCCTATGGTCATAATTGAAATTGGGCTTGCTTTTTTCCAAGCGAGTTCATCCGCTTTACCATCAATCTCAATGAATGTTGCGTCATCGATTGTTAATACATTGAGCTGGTGCGTAGTGTTTTTTACTAAAAACAGACTGGATAGTGAGATTGCGCATAGTCCAAATATAAAACTTAGATGGCGTAAAGCAGCTCTTTTGGGGAGCAGAATTGAAAACACTCGGCGGCCATTCTGAACGATATAAATCCACGCATGAAAGACGAGGTAAATACACATCGCCCACATTGCAATCTGGTGAATAGTGCGAGATACATCAGAATACAGACCTGCCCATATAAGCCAACCAGACACACTTACAAGAGGCAGCGAAAAATAGCCTAAGTAATTAATAATTTTATGGTATTTAGACTGGATACTTCGAAAAGGACTTGTAAACGAATGCAGTAAATAGGAGGCTATAATTAGCGATAGAGCAATGCCGAACCCTAAGTGCCAAATATGCATTTGGCCTTGTGGCAACAGAGTTGATATTGGGGACAGCCAGTCTTGACTGATCAGAGCAATCCTCAAGCCTGTTATCATACTGCCGACAACGACAATGATGGCCAAAATATGAAAGATGATGAAGGTTTGCCGATCCATAAATGTGCGCATATTATTATTTTTGTAAATTAAGTGTAAAATAATATGTTTACACAATTATGTCATTTTTCAAATACTGCAAAAGATTAAAATTGTGGCTAAACTTTGAGCTGTTTGGCTTATGAAAATAAAAGATTCAGACTTATGAGGGATACGAAATGAAAGAAATAGCTGTAGAGGCAGTAGATAGCGGCTATGTGATAGATAGCATGACAGACATCGTAGCATGCTTAAATACGTCAGACTCAATTCAACGTTTTTTGTTAGACATTCACTGTATCTTGCAAAAAGTCACGTACGCGGACAATTTTTTTGTTGTGCTGTACAAACAAAATGGCAACCTCTCTTTTCCCTATTTTCACGATGTCAAAGATGATATACAGGCTGAAGATTTGGAAAATCTGTCACTGGATGATATTTCTCACTCACTTACAGCATATGCGTTAAAAGCAAATCAAGTTTGTAACTTTAACCAAACCGATATTGAAGCCCTCATGAAAAACAATGAGGTAAATATATTAGGTTCTATTCCAATGCAGTGGCTTTGCTTTCCTTTGGTTAATCGCAATCAGCATTTGGGCGCTTTTATCATTCAGTCTTATCGCAAAGAAGATGAATATTCAGGCATGATTGTAGATGTCCTTTATACCATCAGCCATGTAATCTCTTCTGCGTTAGATGCTTTCAATAATCAACAGGCTTTGCTCGAAGCTAACCGCGCCTTACAGAACTATCAATCTGAGCTGGAAGCAAAGGTATCAGAACGTACCTCGGAATTAGAGAAGAGCTTAAAAGATCTTGAGCAGGAGATCGAGAAAAGAGAGACATTGCAGCAAAAGCTTGAGCATGACTCTTTGCATGATAGCTTAACTGGGCTGGCTAATCGTAAGTTTCTGTTTAGGGAGTTAGAAAGGTTGTCAGCGCGTTCACAGCGCAATGATGTCTTGGTATACGTCTTATATCTCGATCTGGATGATTTTAAGCCTGTAAATGATAACCATGGCCATCAAAGTGGTGATCTTGTATTACAAACAGTGAGTAATCGATTGAGCCAAGTATTAAGAAGTTATGACTTTATATGCCGCCTTGGAGGTGATGAATTTGTTGTGATGATCACAGAAAAGATAGACATACGGTCATTAGAGCTGTTGGCCAATCGTATCCTTAAATCGATTTCATCTCCTATAAAACTAGAGACAGGTATCGGGGTTAGTTGTGGCTGTAGCATAGGTGTGGCATCGGTTATCAATCAGCCTTTCAGCGCCGAGGTGGTATTACATGATGCCGATCTCGCACTATATGAAGCAAAAGGGAAAGGAAAGAATCAAATTTATTTTGCTAAGTAAATGTTTAGGCATTGCTTTACCAGCGCGTATGATTGCATTAGGATCAAACTTTATATTTGTTTAGACGGTTGGTAATGGCACAGAAACTTTTCCTACTTTGTTTATTTTGGATGTGCAGCACAGCTTATGCGATTGAGGTAACTGACCTCTATGAAGCTACTTTGGTGGTCGATGACAAAACCCGGGCAACTAGAGCAAAGGCCAGTCAGGACGCATTAGATCAGGTTATTAAAAAGCTGACTGGGAAGGCGGGTAATGGCGACCATCCATTGATCAAAAAAAGCAAACGACGTATTTCGGACTATATGCTCAAATATGAGTACATAGAACATATAGAGGGCGAGCTAAAAATTAAAGTCCGCTTTGAGGCTGAAAAAGTTGAAAAGCTTGTTAGGGATAGTGGCTTTGGCTTGTGGGGTAATCGCAGACCGCTTATTGCGATTTGGTTAGCCATTGAAGATAACTTACGACGCGACTTTGTGACGCAAGAGAGCTACCCTCAATTAGAGCGACTGATTTATGATACCGCCGCAGAGTGGGGCATACCCGTGGTAGTTCCTTTGATGGACCTTACCGATAGGTCCCAAGTCGGAATAGCTGAGGTATGGGGCAATTTTTCAGAGCCAGTAGAGGCGGCTTCAGCAAGATATAATGCGGAGCGGGTGATCACTGGTCGATTGTTTAAACAACCAAATTCGAGCCGCTGGCAGTTAGATTGGCGTTATACCGATGCGGATATGTTCGAGTCTGTTCAGCTTGTAGGTGATAAGCAGCAATTGCTAATTTCAATGGTCAATGACATGTCATCAGCCCTTGCTAATGAGTATGTGATCGACCCAAACAAGTCATATGCCACAAATAGTACAGTGATCACTGTTGATGGATTACGAACCTTTGATAAAGTGGAACGAGCAAAAAGACAGTTGCTCACCATTAGTACAGTAAACAGCGTGGACGTGGTGTATCGTAATAAAGAACAAGTTCAGTTTGAAGTAGAGCATATGTCTTCGGTGTCTGATTTACAGAAGTCTCTGAAATTGGAGCAATCGTTTGAAGTTTATGTCGATCCTCGTGCTTTTCATCAAGTCGCAAGCTCTTCTAATTTAAGGTATAGCTGGGTGGGGCAGTAGTAATGTTAGATCCTATGCAGTTGGCGTTACCGGTGACTCTACCTGATGATGAAACTTTTACCTCCTACTTTGGAGGTGAAAAGTCACTAGAAGTAACACATTTAAAAAAAGCACTGAGTGAAATTCAGCAGGACTTTCAGTTTACTTATTTATGCGGCCTCGCAGACTCAGGTAAATCGCATTTGCTTTATGCGACTTGTATTCATGCGCAAGAGCTGGGGTTATCAACCATCTTGATTTCTCTGCGCGAAGTGATCAAGTTTGGTCCTGATGTGCTCGAAGGATTAGACGGTTTAGATGTTGTGTGTATTGATGATGTGCACTTGGTCGCTGGCAACGATGCAATGGAAAAAGCATTGTTTAACTTTTTTAACCGTTTTAATGAAGCGGGAAAATGCTTAGTGATGACCGCCGATTTACTTCCGAGTATGTTAAATATTGCTTTACCAGATCTCGAGTCGAGGTTGGCGTGGGGCACAACCTTTCAAATTCGTTCAATGAGTGATGACGACAAAGCGGAAGCGTTAGTCAAGCGAGCAAATATGCGCGGGTTAGAATTAAGTGATGAATGTGCGCGATTTTTACTTACTCGATTGAGCAGAGATATGCGTGCTCTATTGGATGTTTTGGATAAGTTGGACCATGCATCTATGGCTGCACAGCGAAAACTTACCATTCCTTTTATAAAAGCCACCCTAAAGCTGTGAATTTGGGCTAGAATCTAGCCCCACCTTTCAGTTATCATAACTGATTCAGAAAAGGCAAATTACCTCAACCAGATCAGGTATAGAATGAACTTAGAGAATATTTTAGCGCAAGCGCTTGAAGCGGTGTCAAGTGCAAGTGAGATTGCGCAACTTGAGGAAGTCAGAGTTAACTACCTTGGTAAAAAAGGTGAAATTACTGGATTACTAAAAACCTTAGGCAAACTAGCGCCTGAAGAGCGTAAAGAAGCGGGTCAAGTAATTAACCAAGCGAAAAACCAAGTACAAACTGCGATTAACGAAAAACGTGAAGCGTTAGCCAATGCAGCACTAGAGCAAAAATTAGCAGCCGAGACTATCGATGTTACTTTGCCGGGCCGCGCAGCGCCTGCAGGTGGTCTACACCCAGTAACACGTACAATCGAGCGAATCGAAACATTCTTTGGTGAATTAGGTTTTGCAGTGAAATCTGGACCTGAAGTTGAAGATGATTTCCACAACTTTGATGCTTTGAATATTCCTGAGCACCACCCAGCTCGTGCTGATCACGATACTTTCTATTTCAATCCGAAACTTGTATTGCGTACGCAAACAAGTGGCGTTCAGATCCGTACTATGGAAGCTGAGCAACCGCCGTTACGTATTATTTCTCCAGGCCGTGTTTACCGTAATGACTACGACCAAACACATACGCCAATGTTCCATCAGGTTGAAGGCCTAATGGTTGATGAGAATGTGAGCTTTACTGAGCTTAAGGGTATTTTGCATGACTTCCTTCGTAATTTCTTTGAGGAAGACATGGAGATCCGTTTCCGTCCGTCATATTTCCCGTTTACTGAGCCTTCAGCTGAGGTAGATGTTAAAGGTAAAAACGGTAAATGGTTAGAAGTACTTGGTTGCGGTATGGTTCACCCAAATGTATTGCGTTCGGTTGGAATTGATCCTGAAAAATACACTGGTTTTGCCTTCGGTATGGGTGTAGAGCGTCTAACTATGTTGCGTTATGGCGTTAATGACTTACGAGCATTTTTCGAAAACGATTTAAAATTCCTAAACCAATTCAGATAAGAGCGAACCAAAAATGAAATTTAGTGAAAAGTGGCTAAGAGAGTGGGTTAATCCAGCGATCGATACGGATGCTCTATCTGAACAGCTGTCTATGGCCGGTTTAGAAGTGGATGGCGTTGACCCAGTTGCTGGTGATTTCGACGGCGTTGTGATTGGCGAAGTTGTAGAATGTGGCCAGCACCCAGATGCAGATAAACTACGTGTTACAAAAGTGAACGTAGGTGAAGAAGAATTATTAGACATCGTATGTGGTGCGGCAAACTGTCGTGCAGGTTTAAAAGTAGCAGTTGCCAAAGTCGGCGCGGTATTACCGGGCGGCTTCAAAATCAAAAAAGCAAAGCTACGTGGCCAACCTTCACACGGTATGCTGTGTGCATTTGAAGAGCTTGGCATGGCCGAAAGCTCTGACGGTATTTTAGAGTTACCAACAGATGCAGCAATCGGTCAAAATATTCGTGAGTACTTCGCGCTTGACGATGTAACAATCGATGTTGACCTAACTGCAAACCGCAGTGATTGTTTAGGAATTAAAGGCCTTGCACGCGAAGTTGGTGTATTAAACGGTTTAGATGTAACAGAAATCGACATCAATACCGTAGAGCCGACTATTGATGATAAAGTTGAAATCGAACTAGTCGATAGTGATGCATGTCCTCGTTATTTAGGTCGTGTCATCAAAGGCATCAACCTTGACGCAGAATCACCACTTTGGATGGCTGAAAAACTACGTCGTTCAGGTATTCGTACTATCGACCCGGTTGTTGACGTAACTAACTATGTATTACTTGAGCTTGGTCACCCAATGCATGCTTTTGATCTTTCTGCTATCTCTGGCGGCATTAAAGTACGTAAAGCACAGCAAGATGAAGAGTTGGTATTACTAGATGGTAATACTGCAAAGCTTAATACATCAACATTATTGATTGCTGATCACGAAAAAGCGCTTGCAATGGCAGGTATTTTTGGTGGTGAAGCGTCAGGTGTTAAAGAAGGCACACAAGATATCCTACTTGAAAGTGCATTCTTTAACCCATTAGTGATTGCAGGTCAAGCACGTAGCTATGGTTTACATACCGATGCGTCTCACCGTTATGAGCGAGGTGTAGATCACCAGCTTCAGCGCGATGCAATGGAGCGCGCAACGGCACTATTACTAGAAATCGTGGGTGGTGAAGCTGGTCCAGTTGTTGAGGCTGTATCAGAAGCTAATTTACCAGCGGCTAAGTCAGTGACTTTACGTCGTGAGCGTTTAGACCGTGTGATCGGTTATCACATCGAAGACGAAAAGGTGACCGATATTCTTACTCGCCTAGGTTTAGAGGTGACGTTTGAAAGTGCACAGTGGCAAGCTCAGGTACCAAGTTACCGTTTTGACATCAGCATTGAAGAAGACTTGATTGAAGAAGTCGCACGTGTATTTGGTTATAACAACATCCCAAATGTTGCGCCAAGTGCAGCTCTTAAGATGACAGATCATCAAGAAGCTACGTTACCTGTCTCTCGTTTCAGAAATGAGCTTGTATCTCGTGGATACCAAGAAGCCATTACATACAGCTTCGTAGACCCTAAGAAACAAGCGTTACTTCACCCAGAGAGTGATGCGTTGGTATTGCCTCATCCTATCTCGGTAGAGATGTCTGCAATGCGCGTTAGCTTGATGCCAGGATTAGTGAATGCGCTTGTTTACAACCAAAACCGTCAGCAATCCCGTATTCGCTTTTTTGAGCATGGTTTGAAGTTCGTAAAAGATGAGCGTGCTGAAAATGGTATTCGTCAAAGTGCAGTGCTTGGTGGTATTGTTTATGGTAATACTCATAACGAGCATTGGGGTATTGCGAGCAGAAAGATAGATTTCTTTGATATTAAAGGTGATGTTGAAGCATTGCTTGCAGTTTGCAATGACCCTGCTAGATTTAGTTTTAAAGCCGAAGCGTGTGATGGGTTACATCCTGGACAATCAGCGGCAATTTATGCTGATGGTGTTAAAGTTGGTTTTATCGGTGCGATTCACCCACAATTACAAAAAGCATTGGAATTGAACGATACTGCGTTTGTGTTTGAGGTAGAAGTGGCTGCGATTACGCAAAGAAAGCTGCCTGAAGCCGTTAGTATCTCAAAATTCCCATCAAATCGCAGAGATATTGCTATTTTAGTTGCAGATGATGTAAAAATAGGCGATATTTTAGAAAGCATTGAGAAAGTTGGCGGAAATCAATTAGTTGACCTAAACTTATTCGATGTGTATAAGGGCAAAGGTATTGAACCCGATTATAAGAGTTTAGCCATTGCCCTAACCCTACAAGCAGTTGATAAAACGCTCGAAGAGAAAGATATCAACGAGGTTGTAGACAGAGTCGTGGCCGAATTGGCCAAACAATTTAATGCATCGTTGAGGGACTAGATATGGCGCTTACTAAAGCAGACATAGCTGAACACCTATTTGAGAAATTGGGGATAAATAAAAAGGATGCCAAAGATTTAGTTGAAGCGTTTTTTGAAGAAATCCGCTCAGCGCTTGAAAATGGAGAGCAGGTAAAGCTTTCTGGTTTTGGCAACTTTGACCTACGTGATAAAAAAGAACGTCCAGGTCGAAACCCTAAAACTGGGGAAGATATACCTATTTCTGCAAGGCGTGTGGTAACTTTTCGACCTGGTCAAAAGTTAAAAACACGTGTTGAAGTAGGCACGAGTAAAAATCTTTAATATCAGATTGGTGCAAAGCTACGCTTAGTAGCTTTGCCAGCTGTCACTAAAAGGATCTGTCTGTAAAGGCAGATCCTTTGTCATAAATTTGTAATTATTTAAATCTAAACTCTTGCCATATTATTGAATCTAGGAACTTAGCTTGCGTCAGAGAAAACATTCTTGGACAAACAGCATCAAAAATTTTTTTGTTTCTTGGTTGATCTGCTCATTTATTTTTGGGCTATTATTCACATTCATATATATCCAACATAAAGAGTCTGAAAAAGCGTCTGTACAGAGCATGGCGGAACGCGTACTTGTAGACCTTCAATCACAGCTAGATAATGTTGACGAGTTTCTTCGTCAATCAGATCATATTGACGCAAAATGTAATGACGATACTATCCGTCAAATGCGTCAATTTGTATTTAAAAACCCCGCTGTCAGCGAAATAGGCATCGTGAGCCCGCGTGGCAATCTTATTTGCAACTCTTTTGGTATGTTGTCATCGCCTATGTACCTGTCATCGCCAATTAAAAAGCGCGGTTTACGTTATCATGGTCCGATTATTTCTGAGTTTTTGCAGGTGCCTGCTTTTGTGTTGGCCCGTACAAGGCATGATGGCTACGAGGTCAATGCCTTGTTACCAACCGATTGGATCAATGACACGTTACATTTGAGAAAATATAAATCGTTAGATTTTGTCGCTGTTGTTGATACTGAGACAGGCGTGCCCGTATTCTTGCAAGGCCAGTACAGCTTACCGCTTGATCATAAATTATTTCCGTTAAGTCGAAGTACAGAGGTTGAGGCGCGATTCGATGATCAAACCAGTAAATACTTGTACATAAAGCCATTTAAAAATGTGCCACGCTTGGCTGTGGTTGTAAGCAAGGAAGCCCGATTATTGGGCATCCCCGACCCGTTATGGTTACTAGTGTTATGCCTTCTTTATTTAGCATCTTGGGTAGGACTGGTGCTATTACTGAATCATTATGATAAACGTTTATTGAGCAGTCGCACATTGCTACTAGACGCGATTAATCGCAGAGAACTGTTTAATGTCTACCAGCCCTTGGTTAATGCGCAAAGCCAAAAAATTGAGGGGGCTGAGGTACTCATTCGTTGGATGCACCCACTCGAAGGTGAGCTGGGCCCCGCTTATTTTGTACCTGAGGCGGAGCGTGACGGGACCATACTTGAGCTCTCTCTATATCAAATCGATTTAGCATTAAAAGATCTCAGGCCCTTGCTCAGAAAAAACAGTGATTTTAAAGTTTCGTTTAACGTCAATGGGTATTTACTTATGTGCCCAAGCTATATCGAAAAGTTGTGTCAAGCGAAAGGTTTTTTTAACAATTTGACTATTGAGCTGACCGAGCGAGATGTACTGTCGGAAGCGAAAATAAAGCTTATCTTGCAGCAGCTCGTAAATACTGGAGTCGAAATTGCTGTTGATGATTTTGGTACGGGTTATAGCGGTTTGCAATATTTGCAGAGCTTTCCCATCGACTTGTTGAAAATCGATCAGAGCTTTGTTGCGTCGATTGGGTTGGACAATCTACAGTCGCCGGTTTTGAATGCAGTGATCGAAATGGCTGCAAAGCTAAACAAAAGGCTCATTGCGGAAGGGGTAGAAACACAGCAGCAAGCGAATTATTTATGCGAAAGGGGCGTGTCTATTCACCAAGGTTGGTACTATTACAAAGCGCTTAAAATTAACGAATTAAAACGTGCTCTTTAGCTTTTTGGAAAGAAATTAATCGCGAAGAAAGCCCCTTTTGGGGGCTTTTGGTTCATCTGTGCTAGATAGATGCGAAAAAACAGCCGTAACCGGGCAGGGTTACTTTTCCTGCTGCTTGCTCACGTGTTTGATGAGCAACGTCCTTAATAGAGATATAATTATATTGTTCGACCTCAAATTCTACAGTTTGTTCAGATAAATTGAATAAACAGAGTAACTTTTTTTCATTAAGTATACGGTAGAAGCCAAGTACGGGTTCGTGGGTAGCAATAAACTCAATCTCACCAGTAAGTAGCTCTGGTCGAGTCACTCGCCAGGCTAAAAAGGATTTGTACTGTGACAGTGTAGAGCTAGTATCTTGCTCTTGGCTTTTTACACACTTGCTGGCATGAGCTTTATATACCGGAAGCCAAGGTGCTCCGTCGGTAAATCCTGCATTTTGCTGATCACTTGCCCAAGGCATTGGCGTGCGACAACCGTCTCTGCCTTTAAAGTTTGGCCAGAATGTTATGCCATACGGATCTTGAAGGTCTTCAAATGCGACTTCAGCTTCACCTAGTCCAAGTTCTTCACCTTGATACATACACACGCTACCGCGAAGAGAACCAAGTAGTGCAGTCAACATTTTTACCTGCTTTGGATCCACACTCTTACCATCTTTTGACCAGCGACTCGCAACTCGTTGTACATCATGGTTACTAAAAGCCCAGCAAGGCCATCCTTCAGTCATAACCGCTTCTAAACGCGAGACTGTTTCTCTGATGTATTGAGCACTGTAGTCATCGGTTAGTAACTCAAAGCTATAACCCATATGTAGCTTATCTCCACCAGAGGTGTACTCAGCCATCGTTTGCAATGAGTCCTCAGATGAAATTTCACCTAAGCTTACGGTCCCTGGATACTGATCCAATAGCGATCTAATTTCAGCCATAAACGCTAAGTTTTCAGGCTGTGTGTTGTTATAGTAGTGGTACTGGAATGCGTAAGGATTGTCTTCGCTAAATCCACGCCCTTGACGCAGCTCTTTTGGTTTCGCAGGGTTGTCTCTTAGCTCCTTGTCATGAAAGCAAAAGTTAATTGCATCCAAACGGAAGCCATCGACACCTTTGTCTAGCCAGAACTTGACGTTATCAAGTACTGCTTTACGAACTTCAGGATTATGGAAGTTCAAATCTGGTTGTTCAGTCAAAAAATTGTGTAAATAGTATTGGCATCTTCTTGGCTCCCATTGCCACGCAACACCCCCAAATATAGATAGCCAATTATTTGGGGGGCTACCGTCCGGCTTTGCGTCTGCCCAAACATACCAGTCTGCCTTGTTGTTGAATTTATCAATACGACTTTCAACGAACCATGGGTGCTCATTAGATGTATGACTTAACACTTGATCTATAATGATCTTAATATCGCGCTGGTGTGCTTGCTCTATAAGTTTGTCAAAATCACCAATACTACCAAACATTGGATCGATATCTCTGTAATCACTGATATCGTATCCAAAGTCTTTCATCGGTGATTTAAAAAAAGGTGAGATCCATACCGCATCGACGCCTAATGACTTAATGTAGTCTAAGCGGTTTATAATGCCATTAAGGTCACCAATACCATCACCTGTGGTGTCTTGAAAACTACGTGGGTAAATTTGATAAATTACCGCACCTTTCCACCATTCATTTTGAGCCATGCACTGTTCTCCAGCTTTGTGCAGTGATTTCACTTTCTCAATTACATTTGAGAGCAATGTGAATCGGGTCATTAACATTGTCGAAAAGCATACGGCATGCTCGCATATGAGTAAAAAAACTGCATACGTATGCATCAAAATTACTTCATTTTTTTGTCAAAAGAGTATTGTGGTGAGGTTTATATATATAACTTTACCAATTTATAGTGGGAGAATATAAAGTGCAGTACTTTTATGGGATAAACGACTAAATATTGGTAATACCAATTTTCATTCGGTGTTCGCAAACTCATATTTCTGTAAGAATCCTGTCATATTTAGTCAACTAGAGGCTGATTGGTTACATGAATGTAAAGTATTATTAAATATCTAGAGGTTTTTGTTAAAAGCACTGAAGCTTTAAATAAGAGTATATAAAACAGAAGATTAGAATCTTTTTTTAGACGATGAATTGCATGGAATTACCGCTCAATCATTTTTGAATACGTATGCATAAAGTTGTGAGCAGCCAAGTCACAGCGCTACTATTGCCGGTGACAACAAAATTAACGTCACATGAACTTATTTTTGCAGTATTGGTGTCAATGATTGCAATGAATAACAATTGAAGCGACGTATAAAAAGCTAATTGGGATAAAACAATATGTCTACGTTCAAACCAAGCTTATTAACAGCTGCATTAATTGCTGCTGGTGTAAGTCACTCTGTAAGTGCGCAAGAGCAGGAAGCAGCAAAGAAGAATGAAGAAGTTGAAGTAATCGAAGTTCGTGGCATCAGCCGCAGTATCATTGCTTCAATTGATAAAAAACGATTTGGCGATACCGTATCAGAAGTGGTTGATGCGGGGGACCTAGCTTTTTTACCAGATATATCAATTGCAGACGCACTGAGCCGTTTACCGGGTGTCACAGCTGTGAGAGACAGCGGTCAATCATCTCAGCTAAATATTCGTGGTATGAACGGAGATTTCATTCAAACAACATTAAACGGCAGAGAGCAAGCCAGTACGAGTGGATACTCTGCGGGTAGCCGTTGGATCTCTTTTGATCAATACCCATCTGAACTCATCACGCAGGCTGCTGTTTATAAGTCGCCTAAAGCCTCTCTAGTAGAAGGCGGCGTTGCGGGTACCGTTGAGCTTAAAACAGCGAACCCACTTGATGCAGATAAGACACATAACTTTAATGCCAGCGCAAGATTTTCGCACAATGACGCTGCATCGGACATCGACGCAGACGCAAGCGGAGAGCGTTTAAGCTTTTCTTACCAAGGTAAGTTTCTAGATGAAACATTAGGCTTTGGCATTGGTGCAGCATTCCTAAATCAGCCAAATAGTTCGGTTGAATTCTCAGGCCATTCTCCTGAAGGTACACGTGATATCGATGGTGATGGTGAAGCTAATGAGCGTTCATTTAACGGTTATCAGTACAGAAACTCAGTTGGTACTGATGAGCGTTTGGGTTTGATGAGTACTTTAGTTTATCAGCCAACTGATAATCTTAAGGTTCAGTTTGACTACTTCCACTCTACATTTGATTCGGAAGACCGCAAAAACGGTTTGAACTTAGAAGGCTTATCGCGTTCTAGCGATTTATATGACCTGAGAAATGCTAAGCTTGATAATGGCTTTTTGGTTGCGGGTGATGTTTACATAACAGACACAAATGGCCCTTGGGTAGAAATGCGTTCTGAAGACCAATCAACTGAGTCTACAACGGATAGCTTTGGTTTGAACCTAGATTACTCTACTGATAAGTGGGAAATCAGCTTCGACTTTGCTCACAGTGAAGGGGAAAAAACGCGCCGCGATATGATTGCGTCTATGCATGCCTATGAATTCGGTACGGCAACGTTGGAAGACGGGACTGTAGTAGAAACTTGGCAGGAGCTAAGCAACCAATACTTTGGTTTTGAACATCAGTCTACAGATGCTGCAAAATTGGTATTGGGCCATGACTATACTGACCTAGCTCATATGCGCTTGGGTGACTGGGAGCAATTCCCTCATAAGTACACTGATAAAATCGATAGCGCGAAATTAGACTTTAAATACCATATTGAACACGACATTATTTCGTCGGTTGAAGTGGGTGTACGTTGGTCTAAACGTGAGTTTACAGATCAGCGTTCAACGTTCCGCTGGGGTGCTCGTGAAGGACAAAATGGCTATCGTTTACCAAATGGTGAGATAGTTACAAACAAAAACTGTGAGTTTAACCACCAAAATCACGCTTGCGTGCCACATGATTTAACTGGCTTTGTCACTGTTAAAAACGGTGGGGGCTTTGATTACTTCGACCTAGACATGATAGGTATTGCTAACTCTGTATTTGGTGCTGGAAACTATGAAGGGCAACAAACTTGGGAGCATAACTGGACTCTAGTAGAAAGTGGCGCAGTTAAAGAGGAAGTTACAGCGGCTTACGTTATGGCTAACATCGATACTGAGATTGGTAATATTCCAGTATCAGGTAACTTTGGTGTACGAGCGGTACGCACAGATACTAAGTCTATTGGTATTCAGCAAATCCAAGGTGACGAGGTCGGCGACTCAATTACTGATGACAATGGCGTAACTAGCACAGATTATCGCCATGTAAACTATGGCCCTGAATATACAGATATCCTGCCATCACTAAACCTTAATTTCCGCATTACCGAGCAAGATCAAATCCGTTTTGCTGCTGCAAAAGTAATGGGACGACCTCCTGTGAATCAATTACGTGGTGGTGCGGGTTCTTGGGCGGATACTGCTAACGATGGTGTAAGCCGAAGATACAACGTTTGGTCTAAAGGTAATCCAAATCTAGATCCATTCAGAGCAAATCAAATGGACCTGTCGTATGAGCATTATTTTGAAGATGGCGGTGCATTTGTCGCGGCACTATTTTGGAAAAATATTGAGTCATTGGTTGAAGATGTCACTTACTTCGAAGGTGAAATTGACTGGACTACAATTGGCCTAGAAGTGCCTGAAGGGTTTGTACCTGGTCAATATCAAACGACGCGCAACAATGACAAAGGCGGATACGTTCGAGGTCTTGAGTTAGCATATACAACCTTGTTTGATAGCCTGCCAGGGGTTTTCTCTGGCTTGGGATTAAATGCGAACTACTCATACACAGAAAGTGAAACCACGATTGATGGTGGCAGCAACTTCCCAGATTTACAATTGGATTTACCGGGCTTGTCTAAGCATGTGTGGAGTACGACAATATTCTGGAATATCGATAAGTTCACAACGCATTTAAATATTCGTTACCGTGACGAGTACACGTACTTGGGGGCGACACCTGGTGGCACCACACCTACAACGGCTGATGAGTACACCGTTGTTGACTGGCAAGCGACGTATGACTTTGACAACGGAATACAAACTGTATTCCAGATCAACAACTTGACAGATGAACCGAATACTTCAAACCTAGGTAGTTCACTTAGAACAGGTGAAGATAAAGTATTTGGTCGTCAATACTTCTTAGGCTTTAACTACAGCTTTTAACTAGCAAAGTTAGCCACTTGAAATATAAGCCACCAGAACGTATGTTTTGGTGGCTTTGTTTTATAAATCGTTTACTAAATGGTGTATCAGGGGGAAGACAATGAATAGCAGAAAAATTGTCATACTAGGTGGAGGAACTGCTGGTTGGATAGCGGCAAACCTTATTGCAAAAAGTTGGTGCGATAAGGATATCCATGTTGGTGTGGTAGAGTCACCTGATATCGGAATTATAGGGGTAGGGGAAGGGTCAACTCCTCAATTTAAAGCTTTTATGGACTTTATTGAGGTGCCAGAATCTCAGTGGATGCCTAAGTGTAACGCCACTTACAAAAACGGAATTCGTTTTGTGAACTGGTCAACAAGGCCTGGGTTTGAGCAGTATTTTCACCCGTTTCCAGCACAGCCTGACGATTACTCAGCGCCAGCGTTTTTCCATAACAGTTTTGTTCGTCGAAAAGGGATTGATCTCGAAGGACACCCCGATCTATTTTTCTTATCAACTTATTTAGCTGAGCATGCCAAAGCCCCCATTGCAGCTGAGAATTTTCCCTTTGAAATCAACTATGGGTATCATTTTGACTCGGGCAAGTTAGGCCAATTACTCGCAGAGAAAGCGAGAGAGTTTGGTGTCGAGCACATTCAAGCACGTGTAACGGATGTGCGTAAAAATACTGATGGTACTATTGCGGCATTAGTCTGTGAAGAAGGCCAAGAAATCTGCGGTGATATCTTCATTGATTGCTCGGGGTTTTCTGGCTTGTTGATGCAGCAGCATATGCAAGTTGGATTCGAATCATTTGAAAATAACTTATTTAACGACAGCGCCGTTGTGCTTGCTACCGAGCAGGGTAACGTTATTGCGTCTGAAACCACTTCTGTGGCTAGAAAGTTTGGATGGAGCTGGCATATCCCCTTAACTAACCGTATAGGTAATGGCTATGTCTACAGTTCAAAATACTGTGGAAAAGACCAAGCAGAAACAGAATTAAGGGCTGCACTTGGGCTGTTAGACAGTGACGTTGAAGCAAGGCACCTTAATATGAAAGTGGGTCAAGTAAAAGAGCACTGGCATAAAAACTGTGTCGCAATTGGGCTGTCTCAAGGGTTTATTGAGCCACTGGAAGCGACTGCTTTACATATAGTTCAAGAAACCGTTCAGTCATTTATTGAGTGCTACCAAGAACAGAACTTTAGTTGCAAAGGGCAAGACAAGCACAATCAAATGATGTCACAAAGGTATCAAGCCATCAGAGATTATATTGTCGCGCACTACCGGGTTAATAGCCGCACAGATACAGCTTATTGGCGTGACAATGCAAATAACAACCAGCTTTCAAAATCCTTATTCGACGTTTTAAATACGTGGGTACAGGGTAAGAATTTATCAGATGAACTAGATAGGCAGGATATTGATAAATATTATCCATCTGCCAGTTGGCATTGTTTATTAGCCGGGTACGGTATTTACCCAGAGCAGCGCCAACTTGTTGCTGCAAGCCAATCGACGAATAAACACGACTTGAGCCAAATCCGTGACTATATCAGAAGGTGTGGTTTGAACTTTGCGGATCACCGTGCTCAGTTGGCTCGTTTCATTGATTAATGTAAAAATTGCGGTCATTAGATAGCCTAGGCAAACTGCGCACAATAAGCGACAACTTTTCATGGCGCGAAGTATGTATCATACTTCGCGTTTTTTTATATGAATAACAAATTAATCATGACTTTGAATACGTATGCAAGTGGTTCAACAGTGGGCTACAAGTCAGTAGACTCAATTAAAATACCAATATGACAACAAGATAATGACAATAAAACCTTTGGTGCTTGCACTTAGCCTGATCTCGGGAAGCATGATATTGACTGCATGTCAGTCTGCTAACGTGAACGAGCAAAGTGGACAAGCCAAACAACAAGAGCAAAAGCCCGTCGTTTACCAAGTGTTTACTCGACTATTTGGCAACACCGAAACAAACAACGTGCCTTGGGGCACGGCGGCGCAAAATGGTGTGGGTAAATTTGATGACTTTACACCAAAGGCGTTGGCTGAAATCAAAGCAATGGGTGTAACCCACGTTTGGTACACCGGGGTGCTACATCATGCTTTGGTAGCTGATTATAGTGCATATGGTATCGGCATTGATGACCCTGATGTCGTGAAAGGGCGCGCAGGCTCACCCTATGCCATCAAAGATTATTACAATGTTAATCCTGACTTAGCACTAGATCCAGCGAAGCGTCTCGCTGAGTTTGAAGCGCTGATCCAGCGCACTCATGATGCCGATATGAAAGTGGTGATTGACATTGTTCCCAATCATGTTGCGCGTAATTATCAATCATTGAATGGACCGCAAGTGGCAAAAGACTTTGGTGCACAGGATAACACTTCATTGGTGTATGCGCGTGACAACAACTTTTATTATGTAACAGAGCAAGATTTCAAAGTGCCGGAGTCAACGGACTATCAAGTATTAGGTGGCAAACCACATCCATTGGTAGACGGAGAGTTTTCAGAGTCTCCCGCTAAGTGGACAGGAAATGGTGCACGTGCAGCACAGCCCCACATCCATGATTGGTATGAAACTGTCAAAGTGAACTATGGTGTTCGCCCTGATGGCAGTTATGATTTTCCAATGCTGCCAGCTGATATGGCAAAGCAAGACTACCGCGCTCACTATGCATTTTGGCAAGGTAAAGATCTACCAGACAGCTGGTATAAATTTAGGGATATTACATTATATTGGCTCGACAAAGGCGTAGACGGTTTCCGCTACGATATGGCTGAAATGGTGCCAGTTGAGTTTTGGAGCTTTTTAAACTCATCTATCAAAATGCAAAATCCAGGCGCTTTTCTATTAGCTGAAGTGTATAACCCAACTCTTTACCGCCCATATATTCACCAAGGTAAAATGGACTTTTTATACGACAAAGTAGGCTTTTATGACAGCTTGAAGCTACTGATGCAAGGCACAGGTACTGCACAGAGTGTTATGGATTCACACTTAAGTGTGTCAGATATTGCACCTCATATGCTGCACTTTTTAGAAAATCATGATGAGCAGCGTATTGCTAGTCCAGAATTTGCCGGCAGCGCAGAAAAAGGTAAGCCTGCTATGGTCGTGAGTCACTTGATCAGTAAAGCGCCAACCATGTTGTATTTTGGCCAATCCGTAGGTGAAGACGGATCGG
Source organism: Pseudoalteromonas luteoviolacea NCIMB 1942 (assembly GCF_001625595.1). GTDB lineage: Bacteria > Pseudomonadota > Gammaproteobacteria > Enterobacterales > Alteromonadaceae > Pseudoalteromonas > Pseudoalteromonas luteoviolacea_A. The sequence goes on along the minus strand of NZ_AUXT01000199.1, from coordinate 5,856 downwards.
AAATGGCCGGGTTTGGTAAGCCGAGTCGTACCAGCATATTTGACTACATTGGTGTCCCTGCACATCAGGCTTGGATGAATAATGGCAAGTTTGATGGCGGCCAGTTAATACCTGAGCAGCGTGCCCTTCGCCAATACTACAAAAAGCTGATGAGTTTAAGTTCGCTCTCTGCTGTTAAAAATGGTGAGTTGCGACAACTGACAACATTGGATAGCAGTAACAAACCAGCAGAAACAGTAATGGCATTTGGCCGTGAAAATTCAACTCAACAATTACTGATTGCAAGTAATTTTGATGCGCAAAAGCCGCAAACAGTGACGATTCAGTTACCTGCAACGTGGCAGGGGAAAGTGTTTGACAGATTGGAGTCTAACCCCTCGCAGACCATCAACCACAATCAACTCACAGTGACATTGGCGCCACTTGCCAGTGTTGTATATGAGCTAGAGAATTAATTATGCAAAAACAAAAACCTCAACTGAGTTTCTGGCAAATTTGGAATATGTGCTTTGGTTTTATGGGCATTCAGTTTGGCTTTGCATTACAAAACGGTAATGTAAGTCGAATATTTCAAACGTTAGGTGCGTCGGTTGATGATATTCCCATTTTATGGGTGGCAGCGCCACTCACTGGGTTAATCGTTCAACCCATTATTGGCTACTGGAGCGATAGAACTTGGACTGGGCTCGGACGTCGTAGGCCGTTCTTTTTATACGGCGCGATCCTCACGACATTGTCACTGTTTATCATGCCTAATTCACCAACGCTTTGGATAGCTGCGGGTATGCTTTGGATAATGGATGCGTCAATTAATGTAACCATGGAGCCGTTTCGTGCATTAGTGGGAGATAATCTCAACAAAAAGCAACGTGCAACTGGATATGCAATGCAGAGTTTTTTCATCGGTATTGGTGCCATTATCGCCTCAGCTTTGCCGTGGATGATGACCAATTGGTTTGGGATCAGCAACACCGCAGCCCCAGGCGAGATACCTGAATCCGTTAAGTATGCTTTCTACTTTGGCGGCATGATCCTATTTTTGGCAGTTGGGTGGACGATTTTTAAAACCAAAGAGTATACCCCTGAGCAACTTACAGAGTTTGAATCGCCTTCTTTAAAACAAGCCGCTGCAAAGCCTAAGCAAACCATAAACTTTGCAAAGTTTGCATTATTTAGTGGTGCAGTTGGTGGCTTAATTTTAGCGGGTGTGACGATTTTAGATCTGGAAAAAGAACTGTATTTACTCAGTGCTCTGTTGCTGTCGTTTTCAGCAATTATCCTTATCGCTGGGTATTTCCAGAATAAACAACGTACTGACGGTGGCTTTTACGAAGTGATCTATGATGTCTTTACTATGCCAGACACCATGAAACAGCTTGCGGTAGTTCAATTTTTTAGCTGGTTTTCACTATTTGCGATGTGGATTTATACCACTTCTGCGGTGACTAGCTTCCACTATGGCACAACCGATGTGACATCAAAAGCTTATAACGATGGCGCAGACTGGGTCGGAATTTTATTTGCCGCATACAATGGTTTTGCAGCTTTGGCAGCGCTATGCATTCCTTATGTGGTTAAGAGAGTCGGGTTAAAGTGGGCACACGGTATTAACTTGTTATTGGGTGCGGTTGCGCTGAACAGCTTTAAATTTATATCTGATCCAAGCCTATTATGGGTGCCAATGATAGGTATCGGCTTTGCGTGGGCGTCAATCTTATCACTGCCTTACGCGATGCTAAGTGACGCGCTGCCAGCACACAAAATGGGTGTGTTTATGGGGATTTTTAACTTCTTTATCGTTGTCCCGCAATTGATGGCAGCCAGTGTGCTTGGCCTTATCTTAAGAAATGTTTTCGAGAATCAACCTATTTATGCATTAGTTATTGGTGGTGTGTCGTTTATTTTAGCGGCGCTGTCGGTTGCGCGTGTTAAAACAAGTGCGCAATAACGCAGGCCACAGGGGAGTAAAAATGAAAAAATTGTCATGTTTGTCGTTGGCTTTGATTGCCGCAGGCCTTATCGGTTGTGGTAGCGCAACGAATACACAAAAAATTGAGACTGCACCTGGAGCGCCAGGTGATAAACCTTTTTGGACCTATTCAGATAAAACAGGCATCGGTACGTCTTATGAAGCCTATAAAAATGGCCAGTATGCAAACGATGCAAAAACAGGTGAAGTGTCTAAAGTATGGTTTTCAATTGCCAAAGGCATGATCACCGAAACCATGTTTGGTCTTATTCACCAAGCGCAGATCCGCGATATGCAATTTATCGTCACAGGTGAGGACTTTACCATTACCGAACGCGATGAGTTAGATGTGTTTATTGACTACCTTTACAAAGATGCGCAAGGCCGCCCGTTATCACTGGCTTATAAAGTGATCAGTAAAGACAAACAAGGTCGTTTCACATTAGAAAAGCATATTTTCACAGACCCCGATGGACAGACACTTTTTGTAAGAGCAAAAGTTGATACACAGCTGAGCGGCGTAAAAGCATTTGTGAACGTCAATCCATATGTGAATAACAATGGTCTGAATGATTCGGCAACAGTGACTGACAAAGGTCTGGTTGCATGGGAAGCAGATAACTTTCTGACTTTGCAAAGCAGCACGAAGTTTGCTCAGGCATCGGTTGGCTTTACTGGCAGCAGCGATAACCTAAATGAACTTAAGGAAAATCATGCACTGACTCGCACATACCAAAGTACAGGTGAAACAAAAGGCAATGTAAATTGGCTTGCTGAGCTGGGTGAAGTTAAGGGATCTGCGACATTTGATCTCGCTTTGAGTTTTGGTAAGTCACAAGCGGATAGCTTTGCACAAGGGGCAGCAGCGCTAGGCAAGGGGTATGACCAAGTACTTGCGCACTATAATGGTCAAGGTAACCACATTGGCTGGGAAGACTATTTAGCAAGTCTTGAACCTATGCAGCGTCTTGCTAATTACACCACAGATAGCGGTAAATTGCTGAATGTCAGTGCATTGGTCTTAAAGGCCCAAGAAGATAAAACGCACGCAGGGGCATTAATCGCATCACTGTCGAACCCATGGGGCGATACTGTTGCTGCTGAGCAGGGCCATACGGGATACAAAGCTGTGTGGGTACGTGACTTTTATCAAGTAGCAATGGCATTTATGGCCATGGGTGACCCTGACACCGCATTAACATCCTTTGAATATCTTGAGAAGGTGCAAGTGACTGATGGTACGCCGGGTAACCAGGGCGATACAGGCTGGTTTTTACAAAAAACTCACGTTGATGGTGAGCTAGAGTGGGTAGGCGTTCAGCTTGACCAAACTGCGATGCCAATCATGCTTGCTTGGAAACTATGGCAAGCGGGTGTACTTAGCGATGAAAAACTAGTCTACTGGTATGAGCGCATGCTCAAACCTGCTGCTGAGTTCTTAGTAGATGGTGGCCTTGCTAAGATTCTGTGGAATGACACGCAAATTACACCACCTGCAACACAACAAGAACGCTGGGAAGAGCAAGATGGTTATTCACCTTCGACCACAGCCGCAATTATTGCGGGCCTAGTTACAGCAAGCGATATCGCGAAGTTAGCTGGCGATAAAACTGGTCAGAAAAAGTATCTAGAGACTGCCAAACAGTATAACGGTAGCGTTGAAAAGCTGATGTTCACGACTAAAGGTAACTTGCAAGGCAAAGACGCAGATGGTGAATACTTCTTCCGAATTGCACGAGATGAGGATCCAAATACTTCAACCAAACTGGGTGATAACAATGGTCGTGCAGGCTTAGATAAGCGCCAGATCATTGATGGTGGTTTCTTAGAACTTGTTCGTTATGGTGTCAGGGATGCTGATGCGCCAAGCATTTTGAAAACACTCCCTGAGTATGAAGATGAAACTTTACCTGAAAACCTGCGTGTTAAATACAGCTTTACCTTTGCAGGCGATCCAAATACTTACCCAGGTTTTCGTCGTTATGGTAATGATGGTTATGGCGAAGATGAAGTTAAAGGGACTAACTATGCGGAAGGAGGCCAAAATACGCCGGGGCAGCGTGGTCGAGTATGGCCGTTCTTTACTGGCGAAAAAGGGCATTATGAGATAGCCGCTGTGGCTGCAACCAAAGGCTTAAACAAAGAGGCGGTGACGCGCATTAAGCATACCTATGTACGTGGTATGGAGCACTTTGCCAATGAAGGCTTGATGCTACCAGAGCAAGTTTGGGATGGCGTCGGTGTTAACCCATTTGGTTATCAGCTCGGAGAAGGCACTAACTCAGCAACCCCACTTGCTTGGACACATGCCGAGTACGTTAAATTAGTTCGTTCACTTGCAGATAAAAATGTCTGGGACCACTACCCTGTTGTTAGTGAGCAATTGAAGTAACACTTATCCTAGGGTGATGTATTAACACGACATCACCCACTCAATTGTGCTTAATTGTATTGTGAATTGATGCCTTTATCCTATTGTCCCCTATATACTCATTTCTAAATGACTAATAGAAATATAATTAACAACTTTGTTTGTACAATGAGCGTGAAATGCTATTTAGGGAGAAGTATGACGTTTTTCAATTTAGTTGTATTTATTGAAGTATCGAAGGAGTGATAAGAGCTAGCCCCAATTTTCGGACATGACTTTAAGTGATTGATCTGTTTTGATAGTAACCAAAAATATTGGAACAGATGATGACTAGAAAACGCAGAAACCACTCTCCTGAATTTAAAACTAAAGTGGCATTGGCCGCTGCTAAAGGGGATAAAACCGTTGCTGAATTAGCACAAAAATACAACCTTCACGCAAACCAAATATCCACATAGAAAAAAGAACTGCTTGAAAATGCTGCTATGATCTTCGCTTCTGAAAGCCAAGTAGGTAAAGGCAACTCAGAAGAAATGGATAAGCTTCACGCTAAAATCGGTCAGTTAACTATGGAAAATGATTTTTTGGCGAAAGTGCTCGGTCGTTAGAGCGGGCACAGCGTAAGCATTCGCTGTATAAATCAACCCAACTATCAATAAAGCGTCAGTGTGAGCAGCTTAATATTGCTCGCTCGACCGCTTACTATCAACCCATTGGCCTCTCTACTGAGGAAATTGGTTTACGCCGTATGATTGATGAAATTCACCTCCAGTATCCTTTTATGGGCAGTCGCCGTATTCGTACTGAGCTGGCTAAACAGAACCGCCATGTTAATCGTAAGCGGGTTGTCAGAATCATGCGGCAGATGGGTATTGCCGCGATTTATCCCAAGCCAAAAACAACACTGGCGAATAAGGCACACAAGGTTTACCCCTACCTGCTGCGTGATATCGAAGTGACTTACCCGAACCAAGCTTGGACAATTGATATTACCTATATTCCCATGGCTAAGGGCTTCTTATATTTAGTTGCGATTATTGACTGGTATAGTCGCAAGGTATTGTCTTGGCGACTTTCAAACACCATGGATACGCACTTTTGCATAGAAGCGTTTGAAGATGCAATTCAACACTACGGTAAACCTGAAATCTTCAACTCAGATCAAGGCAGTCAGTTTACTAGTACCGAGTTCACACAGAAGCTGCTTGAGCAAAATATACGGATCAGCATGGATGGTAAAGGTCGCTGGATAGACAATGTTTTTATAGAAAGATTATGGAGAAGTCTAAAATATGAGGAGGTTTATTTAAAGGCATATGACACCCCAAGAGAAGCAGAACTTGAAATCGGCAACTACTTGGTGTTTTATAATGAAGAGCGTAATCATCAAGGGCTAAATGAACTAACACCTGATGAAGTTTACTTCGGTAAGCAAAGATACGCTGCATGATTGGATCAACCACTTAAAAAATGAGCTTATGTTTCCAACCAATGGCAGGGCGGGATCGCACTTTGT
>NZ_AUXT01000198.1 GCF_001625595.1 Pseudoalteromonas luteoviolacea NCIMB 1942 | reverse complement strand
ACTTGGAACTTGAATTCGGGAATTAAAAAAACTTCTAATAAGCGTAGCAATCTCTGGTTGTGTAGCGCTATCTCCAGCCCATGCAACAGAGCAAGAAGAAGAAACAGCTTCAATCGGTGAGCTCATACTAGACAAAGCTAAAAGCAAGCTTATTTCTGGCTTTGGGTCATTGCTAGCAGATGCTGTTTTTGGCTCTAGTGGACCTCAGTATGTCATGCTGAGTGAAGCAAGTTTACAAGCGATACAAGATCGCGTACGCGAAGAAATAGTTAGAGACGCAGAATACGATTTTATCGCAGAGTTCAGGTCTCTTGAATCTTCAATGGAACATTATGCTGATACTGCTAGCCACAGCCAACCTGACCTTGCATTATTAACGGCTCTACTTGTCAAATCTGAAGACGTTATAAATCACCGAGCATTGAATTACCGCTACAACGATGACTACTTTTACATGGCTGACACCTATGCACTCGCGGCTTCGGTCAGTATTGCAATATACACAGAAAGGCACTTAGAGGGTTACATCTCTAAAAGTGTTGTTTCTACAAAAGCACATACGCTCGCGAACAACCTAGAAAATATGCTGCGTAAGAAAAAGTCTGCCGATTTGCCGCTACGCAGCGGTTGTGAGGCACCAGATCCATACGACCAAGTTGTCGAATACGCCTGTTGGCTAAAAGACCCTTACGGCAATTACCTAGCATCCTATGTTGTAGAGCCCCAATACCCCGGTGACAGTGAATATTGGGATAACTTGAAAGACCGTAAAGAAGCTGAATACAAACGCACTAAGTTTGATAAAATCCAATCTGTAATCAATAAGCTACGTAGCTTATAATCAGTTTTAATTTTCGGGCATCATTTGACGCCCTTTTATTTGTCACTTTTTTCTTCTACCGACATAGATAATTTGGCAATCAGCTCCCTAAGCGTTGTTTTTTCGTTATCCGTGAAATTGGATAAAAGTGCGCTCTCCCACTCTTTTGCTTTTGGCGTTAATTGCTTATAGACATTCAACCCTTCTTCTGTCGCTCGTAGCACACTGGCGCGTTTATCCGTAGGATGCTTTGTTATTTGAAGTAACCGCTTTTCTTCTAGCTGCTTAATAGCACGAGAAACTGTAGATTTGTCCATGTTCGCCAACTCACAGACTCGCTTTGCTGTTGCAATTTCTAAATTAAAAACGTGGGACAGCACGCGCCACTGCGCCTGTGTGAGGCCAGCTTCAGTGCTATAAACCTGCGCGAAGTCTTCGCTGACCTTAGTCGATAAAGAGACAAGTTGATAAGGTAAAAACTGGCTAATATCCAAAATTGATTGTTTGCTCATGATGGAAAGTACCTCTCACTTTTTGTAATCATTTATTTACAGTACATCTTTAATAGGGACGTTTGCAATTAATCTCACATGAGAGTATCTTACAGGAAACATCAATGGAGTCTAAGTAAAATGAGTACAGAATTCGAATATATGACAGGATTCGGTAACGAATTTGAAACCGAAGCCTTACCTGGCGCATTACCTGTAGGTCAATTTTCACCGCAAAAAGTAAAATACGACCTTTATGCAGAGCAATATAATACAACGGCCTTTACAGCACCACGTGCCGAAAACCGTAGAAACTGGTTCTACCGTATTCGCCCTTCAGTGTTGCAAGGTGAGTACCAACCTATGGATAACGGCCTAGTTCGTACTGGCCCAATTACCGAAGTACCTACTCCTCCGTCAATGCTGCGTTGGAACCCTGTAGAAGTGCCTAGCGACAAAACTGACTTCATTGATGGCTTAATTACAATGGCAGCAAATGGCAGTGCAAATAGCCAAGTAGGTATCGGTATTCATGTATATGTAGCAAATGCATCAATGGAAGGCCGTTATTTTTACAATGCTGATGGCGAATTACTATTTGTCCCACAGCAGGGTGAATTAGTACTACATACTGAATGCGGCAAGCTTGCAATCAAACCAGGTGAAATTGCAGTCATTCCCCGAGGTTTAAAGTTCAGTGTAGAATTAATCAGTGAAACTGTAAGAGGTTACATTTGCGAAAACTATGGCCATCCATATATTCTGCCTGAGCGTGGTCCCGTAGGCGCAAACGGTTATACGAATGAGCGCGACTTCCAATACCCTGTCGCCGCTTTTGAAGACTTAGAAGGCGATTTCGAACTCGTATCTAAATTCAATGGTAATTTATTCCGTTGTGATATAGGTCATTCGCCATTAGATGTTGTCGCTTGGACTGGTAATAGTGGCCCATACAAGTATGAGCTGTCACGTTTTAACGTAATGAATACGGTAAGCTTTGACCATCCAGATCCATCAATTTTCACCGTATTAACCTCCCCTTCTGGTCAAGAAGGTGTCGCAAACGTTGATTTTGTCATCTTCCCTCCTCGCTGGATGGTGGCTGAAAATACATTCCGCCCACCATATTACCACCGTAATATCATGAGTGAGTTTATGGGCCTGATTGAAGGTGTATATGATGCAAAAGAACACGGTTTTGTTCCTGGTGGTATGAGTTTGCACAATTGCATGTCGCCTCATGGCCCAGAAGCTGATGTATTTGAAAAAGCTTCAAATGCGGAGTTGGAGCCTCAGCGCTACGAAAATACACTCGCGTTTATGTTCGAGTCTCGTTACGTGATTTCTCCGACGAAATATGCACTTGAGGGTAAAGAGCGTCAGCCGAATTATGCTGATTGTTGGAAAGGCATCAAAAAATACTTTAAAGGCGCATAATCTACTGTAGTTTAAACTAGAACGCTTTAAATTGGCCACTTCATGTGGCCTTCGTCGTGAAAAAGGATCAACAATGAAACTGTATACTTATTTCCGTTCATCTGCGGCTTATAGAGTACGTATTGCATTAAATCTTAAAGGTATAGAGCATGAGCTTGAAGCCGTTAACTTATTAAAATCTGAGCAACAACAACAGCCTTACACGGACAAAAACCCGCAAGGTTTATTACCAGCAATGGAAACTGAGCAAGGCACACTTGCACAGTCTTTAGCAATATTAGAATGGCTAGAAGACACCCACCCTGAAACACCATTGCTGCCAACCGACCCTTGGCAAAAAGCACAAGTGCGTAATTTCAGCTATGCAATCGCTTGCGATATCCACCCGATTGATAACCTTCGCGTACTAAAGTATTTAGCCAATGAGCTCGAAGTGACTGATGAACAAAAAACTACATGGTATCGACACTGGATCATAGAAGGATTCAAGAGATTAGAGCCTACACTTGGCGAAGGACCATTTTGTTTTGGAGACAAACCAACTTTGGCAGACCTTTGCCTAGTTCCTCAAGTTTTTAATGCTCTTAGATTCAAAGTAGATATGTCACAGTTCCCTAAAATAGCCGCTATTTATGAGCACTGTAACACGTTAGACGCGTTTATTAAGGCTGCACCTGAAAACCAGCCAGATGCAGCTTAATCAATATGTGGAGCGTTATTTGAGCGCTCCATGCACTTGATCAACATGGGACAGCAAGTCATGGCCCAAGTCTGTTAGATATCCCCCATCCGGACGATCAATAACGCCTTTTTCAAACAAACGTTCTGCTGCTGCTAAAATGCTCTGATCAGCACTGCTATGTATTTTAAGACCTTGGTGTAAACTGCTCCTTGGAAATTTTGCTAAAAGTTCAAGTTCCGCCATTAACTGCGTGTCAAATGCCATACTTCCCCCTATTACAATCAAGCTACCATTCGGGCATGACTTGTGCTTACATTTAGATATAACTTGTTCGACGACGCTGCCGTCGAAAATCCCTTTGACCGTAGTTCAAACAAGCAAACATGCTACTAAGTATTATTGTTGTTTTAGCTACTTTGACCTAATAAACATTAGCCTAGACTATGAGTAATGCCATGTATAAGATCAATTTTTTAGCATTTTTAATACTTTTTTTATTTATCAACCCCATTAATGCAAAAGAGCTATCTCCGCGCATCTTTGTTGATGCCCCAGAGCGTGTATGCTGGTTTAATTCATCAAAATATAGCGAGGGGTCACTTATTGAACAGTTTGATCAACTTTACATTTGCAGCCATAGATATGCAAATCAACCCGATAGCCCGCTGGTTTGGCTTAAAATGAATAAGCAAGGAGAAATAAAAAGGCTGGATTTACGTGGTAAGATACGAGTACACTAGCGCGTCGTAAAAAATGAGACAAAATATGAGTACTGAACAACCGAATAATCCACTGCACGGTTTAAAACTGCAAGAAATTTTAGAGCGCTTGGAATCTGAGCTTGGGTGGCAAGAAATGGCTCAACAGGTCAACATAAACTGCTTTAAGTCAGATCCATCTATAAAATCTAGCCTTAAATTTTTACGTAAAACACCTTGGGCTAGAGAAAAGGTTGAGCAACTTTATTTAGATTGCTTTCATAGGTTCGCTTGGCCGTCTACACCCAAAAAATAACTGCGATGTGATGCCACTTTTCAAGTAATAGGCCTATGTATTACTCAGCTTGTTTATATGCAAGCTTAATCTTTTTCAAGATATGAGGAGACATGTTTTTATTGCAAGCAAAGTACAGCTGAGTATTAATATTTTTTAATGTCAAAACTGGCTCTAGTTGAGCGCTTCTTGGCTCTTGTTGTTTAACTTTAAACTGGTTATCACTTAAAATTACCAAATCTACAATGCTTCTACGTGCCTCTAACAGCTCGAACACCCGTTCAAACGAGTTAATCAAGACTAAGTTATAGCCTTCAATAAAACCATTTTTGACTAAAAATTGATGACTGTAGTTATCTTTGATCACAGCAACCTTATACTGCTTAGCATCTTCGACGGATTCTATTGTAATTCTTGAAGATTTAAGCGCATAAAATGATGTCGTAAACTGGCTAATGGGAAAAATCCAATCGAACTTTTCACCCCTTAAATCATTTTTTGCCATTGAAAATATGCACGTGTTACTGTCTCTTGCAGCTGTATTATATGCCGTAGTCCAAGTTTGCACGCTTATGTGGTAATCAATTTTCGCTTTGCTTAATACTGTTCTGACCTTATCTGCGGCCAAGCCCACGAGCTCCCCTTCACCATTAAGGTATTGGAAGCTGGGAAAGTTCTCTGTAACTACATTCAATTTATATTGAGCGTCGACACTGTTGGCATAAATCATCAAACAAATTACAAGCAAACACTTAAACAACTTAGACTCCATCTACAATAGCGATTCCAATGTAAACTATAGGAAAAAAATAACTAGAGTGTGAAATAGGATGATTAAATTTGCCAAGCAGGTGTGAAGACTAGTCTGAAGGATCAACAAGGTTGAAAAGAAGGAGACAGTGCTCCTTCTCAATAAGCTTTAAGCTTTGTTCATTGCATCAATCAAAAACGCTGAAAGCTTTGCACCTTCTCTTAACGTTGTTTCTGAACTAGATTGACCAGCTAAAGAACTATCTGTAAACGGTGCGATTTCCATCATATCTGCACCTGTGATAGGGAACTCTTCCGCTAAAGCTGTCAGAATGGTCATCGCTTCATCAGGTGTTAATCCACCAGTCTCAGGCGTTCCTGTTGCTGCTGCAAACTCTTCGTCTAATGCATCAATGTCAAAACTTACATATAGCTCATCTACTTTGTCTGCTTTGAGCTGTTCAATCACTTGCGCTACTATCGCATCGGCGCCTTTTGAGCGAATTTCGTGTGCCCAATGTTGTTTAACGCCGAATGTACCTTCCCAGTGCTCTTTAGATTTACCGCTTGAACGAATACCAAACTGGATTAAGTGGTGCGGAGCTGGTAAGAATTCAAGAATATGTGTACACCATGAACCAAAGCACAGATCGATACCTAGCCTTTCAACCAGAAGGTCAGTATGCGCATCAAAGTGGATAATAGCTGTACGTTTACCCTGCTCTCTTTTCGCTTTTAAGTATGCCTTTGTAAGAGGGTAACTTATTGAATGGTCACCACCAATACCAAATACGCCTTTGTCAGGATAGTGTTTGTAAAACCCATCACATACATCTTCTGTAATAGATAACGGCGCTACAAAGTATTCGCTGTTCTCATCTTGATAAAGTGCTTTTTGGCAGTTAGAAATCGTACCTTCGTTTAAGTACTTGTCGTGCAACAAGTGAGGGATAACACGTATGTCGCCTAAATCAAACGCAGAAGTCTGCGGCTGCTGTTCTATTAGCGTACTGCGTAAAAACAAAGGGCCCCAGTTGGCACCACGAAGAATACCGCCACCACAATCCGAGCTAATACCCAGAATTGCTGCTTTGTACTCACTTTGCTCTATTGTTTTTAAAGAATCTATCCAAAGGGTATCTACGCCTTCAGTTTGCCCATATAGCTTTTGCCGTAGTGCTTCTTTTCTTTCTTTTGCCGTGTTAACAGTGAATACACCATCACCTGGTGGGCACAAACAATTTTCTAGTTTTTCAAGGTATTGTGATTTGCTGTTGCTCATAGCGTGCTCCTAAAAAATTGCATAATCATGCTAAATTAACTCTATCTCAAAAACGTACAACGCGATTGAATTCAGCTGACTTGAATTTAAGTTAAGGCACATACAACTCTTTATTTAAATAAAAAAAGTCTAAATAAACAATACCTTAAATATATTACAAGATGACCTAAGAGAAATTCAAAGTTGGAATACGGCTGGTATATCATGGCTGATTTATAAGTCAACCGCTGCATCACATTCGCATTGGGTGTGCAGCGGTTTATTATTCAAAGAAGTCGTCTACTTATTCGTAACCTCTTGGCTTTTTCGTTTTGATAATCGCGATATATCCGTGCCAGCTTGCGTAGGCTAGTAACGGCATAATGATGATAAAACCAGCTGCCCCAGTTAGGAAACCAATAATCACTAATGTTACAATCGTTGCTCCCCATACGAACATCGCTGATGCATTCGTTTTTACCGCGTTAACAGAGGAAACAACTGCAGTCATAATGTCGACTCTACGTTCCATCATGATCTGAGGTGTAAATGCTGAAATTGCAAACACACAGAGCATGAGCATGCCTCCCACAATAGATCCTAGGGCTAAAAACGCCTGAAGTTGCTCAAATGTTGGGTTTGGCACATTTGGATACAGCGCGTGAATGAGTGCCGCTAATCTCATCCAAACAATCATAATGACCATAAGTAAAATCGCAAACCCCCACTCGCCCGCAGGGTTTCTAAACATAGACTTTAAACTATGCATCAGAGTAGGCTTGTGGCCTTTCTCCAATTCCCATGCGACGTCATATAAACCAGCGGCGAATGCAGGTCCAATTAACGCGAATGCGACTGAAGCAGGCAAAATAACTAGATGAGTACCAGACTGAAATACCAGCCACATAATAAATGCAGGAATTATGCTAAACACCAAGCCATAAATCAGGCTTAACATTGGGGCTCTAATTATATCTTTGCAAGCCAATGATAACCAATGGAATGGAGCTAGCGCACTAATTTGATTGCTCTCTAAACACCGAGCAAACTCTTGGTTCTTATCGATAGGTTGAGATGTTGGCATAATGTTTCCTCTCTACATTGCTATATTAAGGTTTAGATGAGCACTGCCTAACATGCAAGCATTGCAATAATTGACTATTAAATTTGTTAGAAAATAGTCTCTGTAACGTCTCAAACGGCCATGTTATTAATGCTCTGATATAGTTACGTCGTAATTTCACTATTTAGTTGTTGCCGTCAAAGAAAGCGGACATGTGTCCTGTACTTAAAAGCCCGTAACTTTAACCATTACGTTTTAGAACATAAAAAGGTTTTTTATGGAAAAGGTATTTCATTTGGGGTTAACCCAAGCAGATCTTAAAGGCGCTACGCTGGCAATTGTCCCTGGTGATCCAGAGCGCTCGAAGCGAATCGCACATCAATTAGAAGAACCCATCTGCTTGGCACAAACCAGAGAGTTTCACGTATACCTTGCAAACATCAAAGGTCACCCTGTTGTTGTTTGCTCTACAGGCATCGGTGGCCCTTCGACGTCTATTGCAGTGGAAGAGCTTGCCCAACTTGGTATCAAAACATTCTTGAGAATTGGCACCACCGGCGCGATTCAACCTCATATTGACGAAGGCGACATATTGGTTAGTACAGCTTCGGTAAGACTGGATGGTGCGAGTCAACATTTTGCTCCACTATCATATCCGGCTGTTTCAGACTTCCATTCAACACAAGCAATGGTCAAAGCCTGTGAACATGAAGGTGTGCCATACCACACTGGTATCACCGCTTCTAGTGATACCTTTTATCCAGGCCAAGAGCGCTATGATACCTACTCTGGGTATGTTTCTAAGGCATTCCAAGGCTCATGTGAAGAATGGCAAAAATTAAATGTCATGAATTATGAGATGGAATCTGCAACTTTATTTACAATGTGTGCAGCCCTGGGATTAAAGGCAGCGTGTATTGCCGGTGTACTTGTGAATAGAACGAGACAAGAAATACCTGATGTGGACCATCAAATGGTAGAAAAACGAGCGGTGTCCGTCGTAATAAAAGCGGCTGAAATCATCGTTACTCAAACAAAGTAGGCAGTCGCCTACTTTGCCTCAAATACATGGTGCAACAAGGATGAATCACCATTTAAGTTAGTCAAGACCGCTTGAGCAACTGCTTTTTGGTTCTCACAGCCCTTAGTTTCAACCAGTGTCACGCGTTCAACTTTTGCACCTTCGAGTGTTTCACCAGCCAATGCTAATTGACTTAATACGCTGCTCATCGGCGACAAACTTGGACTATACGCTGCATTTTCAGCATATCTACCATAAAAAACACGCCCATCAGTTAACGCCAACTCAGCCGCACTCATATTTTTACTGTAGGGGACATAAGCGAGTCTAACTTGCTCTTTGAGCTGCTCGGAAATCGGCAGAGAAATCTCTATTTGCTCTGCACTTTGTGCCATCAGTGCCTCTTGGTTACCCAAATCTTTGGGACCAAAATCACACGGTAAGAGTTCTTCAAGAGAATACCTACCTGTAGGTAACAAAATTTCTAACGTATCTGCTGTGCTGAGCTCATTCATAAACTGGCGGCAAAAGCCACAAGGGGCAGCATTGATCGCAATAGAGGTGATTTCTTTTGCGCCATTGATCCATGCATTATTAATCGCTGCTTGCTCAGCATGGACGACCAAAGACAACGCTTGATGTTTAAATTCTAAATTGGCACCTAGATACATATTGCCCGTTACTTTATCAAAAATAACGGCACCAACATAAAAAGAAGAAACTGGGGCTTGTGCGAATTTTGCAGCTATTGGCAGTAGTGCTTGCTGTAAGGATTTAATATCACATTCAAACTGTGATATTAATTGATTGACCAATCCCGCTTTAATCACACCATGTGACTGTTTGCAAGACTCAACAATGAATAGTTCAGTTTTATTATCTATTAATACCATAACTTTATTATTATAGAATATGGCATGCCAGTTTACGCACCTTTTACGCGTTACTCAACCATTCCTTTGCCGATTTGAAACATTCAAAGTTCTCAGCGTGAATACCAAAACGTTTTACTTTTTGTAAAAACAAATCGTGCATATACCCTTCGAAGCCAACTACGCGCGCTATTTGCATATTTGAAACGTAATGCGCCACTTTAGGCATTACATTTACGATATCGATTGCCGCAAATTTATGCTCCAACTCAGAGACATCCACCAGCACCTTATTGCTGCCATGCGACTCAGAGTATTTTTTCACTGCTTTGTATGCGTTTAATACGTCCTCCACACCAGCGCAGCCTCTCAGCGTCATCATGATTAATGAAGTAGATTTGTCGTAGGTAATGCTGGTTGATAACAATGACATTTTTCACTCTATATATTCAGTTAAACTTATAAAAGTTCTATTGTGGCCGTGAATTTTAATTTATAGAGACTGGCTGTCAATAAATTACGATTTAAAAACTAGTAAAAAATAAAAAACCAACCCTAAAGGGTTGGTTTTTTATTTCTATTTGTTATTTAAAAGTTTACTTTTAAAACTTTAAAGAAAATAGGATTACCCTGTATTGCGCAAACCCGCTGCAATACCCATCATGGTGATCATCAAAGCGCTATCCAGCTTTTGATCTTCATCTGCTCTTGTGCGCTTAAGTAACTCGACCTGCAATAAGTTAAGCGGATCTGTGTAAGGGTTTCTTAATTTAATTGACTCTTTTACCCAAGGTTGCGCTGACAGTAAACTTCCTTTCGGTGCTAACCTTTTTACACCTTCCATTGTTTCTTTCAATTCTATGCGCAGTTTTTCACCAATAGGACGCAAATCGTCCGGAACTAAACGCTCGTCATAATACTCTGTTAGCCAAAGGTCAGTTTTGCAAAATACCATCTCAAGCATCTCAAGACGGGTTCTAAAGAATGGCCATAAATCGCTCATTTCCTCAATTAATGCTTCCCCCCCCAGATTCAACACGGCTTTTATACCCTCATTCGCACCTAGCCAAGCTGGTAGCATTAGCCTATTTTGACTCCATGCAAATATCCAAGGTATTGCTCTCAAACTTTCAATGCCACCTTGGGGATTACGTTTCGCAGGCCTCGAGCCAAGCGGTAACTTAGCTAGCTCAATTTCAGGCGTTGCACTTCTAAAATAAGGCACAAAGTCTGGCGTATTGCGCACGTACTTGCGGTATTGCTCGCAAGATGCCTTGCTAAGTAACTCCATCGCTTCGCGCCATTGTGATTTTGGTGTTGGAGGTGGGAACAAATTGTTTTCAACAATTGCACTTGCATACAGCGACAGGCTTTGAATAGCGACATTAGGCAACCCAAACTTAAAACGGATCATCTCTCCCTGCTCTGTGACTCGTAAACCATTCTTTAATGACCCAGGAGGTTGCGACCGCAAAGCCTGTTGTGCTGGCGCACCTCCTCGACCAATGGTTCCCCCACGGCCATGAAACAGCTTCATTTTGATATTATGCTGCTCGCCCAACGCGATTAAAGACTCCATAGCACGATACTGCGCCCAGCCTGCGGCCATCATACCCGCATCTTTTGCAGAATCAGAGTAACCAATCATAGTATACTGCTGATGTGCAAGGTGGCCTTTGTACCAGCTGGAGCTCAAGAGTGCTTTCATCACTTCTGGAGCACGATTTAGATCATCTAGGGTTTCAAATAAAGGGGCTACAGGAAGATTAAACCTGACACCGCTTTCTTTTAGTAGTAATTGCACAGCCAAAACATCTGAGGCGTTTCTTGCCATTGATATGACATAGATACCCAGTGCTGCTCTGTCTTGTACTGCAATCGTTTCAAATGTATTGATAACCTCTTGTACGGCTTCGCTTGGCTGCCATTGTTTTGGGATAACTGGCCTTCTTGAGCTTAATTCAGACAGTAAAAATGCTTGTTTATCTGCCTCAGACCATTGTGCATAATCACCTATTCCCAGATACCCTGTTAGCTCGGATAACACTTCTGTGTGCCTAGCGGAGTCTTGTCTAATATCGAGCTTACACAAATGCACACCAAAACAGTCTAAGCGGCGTAATACGTCCTGAAGTAGTCCTTTCGCAATCACTTCCATTCCTTGCTCATTAAGGGAATTAAAACAGGCAAGTAACGGTGCTCTAAGCTGATCTGTAAAACGGATCTTATCACTACTGGAACTCGGAAAACCTTTGATTTTGTCTTCCAAATGGTTAATTGTTTCCCTTAAATCAGCTTTGAGGGACTTCAACAGTTGACGGTAAGGTTCGCCGCTACCATGAGTCATCGCAAGTAGCGTTTCATTTGCTTCGCACATCGAAAGTTCAGCACTTAATTTATCTAAATCACGGTAATACAAATCAAGCGCCATCCACCTTCCATGATCGAGTACGCTCTGTGTCACTTCTGCCGTAACATTCGGGTTTCCGTCTCGGTCCCCCCCCATCCAAGAAGCAAGTTTAAGTGGGGAATAATTAAGAGGTAAGTCAACATGTAAATATTGATTAACCAACTTACTTAAATTATCAACGAACTGAGGGATAGCATGCCACAAGCTGTTTTCTACAACCGCGAACCCCCACTTTGCCTCTTCCAGAGGTGTAGGGCGTTTGTCTCGGATTTCATTGGTGTGCCATGCTTGGCAAATCAACTGTGCTACGCGTGATAGTATGCTTTCTCTTTCGATACTATCCGCGTCATTATTTTCCAGTTGTTTTAAACAATCACTCAGCTCCACATGTTTGCTAATAATTGTTCTTCGAGTTACTTCTGTCGGATGCGCCGTTAATACAAGCTCTATTTGCAGAGCCTCAATAGCGCCCATAGCATCCTCAAGTGAGCACTCTCCTTTTTCGACACGAACTTTCAGCGTTTTGAGCGTATCTTCAATAGTCGCGAAGGGTCCTTCTGGCGAGCCAGATTTAGAGACTGTATGATACTGATCTGCAACATTCGCAAGGTTAAGAAAGTGATTAAATGCCCTGCAAACAGGAAGTAATTCCTCATTACTTAACGATTTTAAGGTTTCAATTAACGTCTGACGAGCTTGGTGATCGCCGCTTCTAGATGCCTTCGCAAGGTGTCTAATTTGTTCTACCTTTTCTAGCACTTTTTCGCCTTGTGCATGCTCGATAGTTGCACCTAAACACTCACCAAGCAAACTCACATTGCGGCGTAAATTTGTATATTGCTGATCCATACACATTCCTTGAATACTAATTAATCAACCCAATATACTGCCAAACCAATGCAAATGAAAAGACCATTTCATTACAGCCCTCACTGTCCATATATAGCCATTAATCATCCAATATTAGCGATTGATCCAAATACTAAAATTGATCGTAATATTTAAAAATAATCTACTTTGACAATGATGAACCAAGATATAGCCGTCGTAATTGGCGCTAACGGTGCTATAGGCAAAGCCGTTTTAAATGAAAAGTTGAAACACAACACGCATGTAATAGCTGTCAGCAGGACACCTGTTAACGTCAAACATCCGTACGTGACTATGTACGAAAGTGACTATTCTGCTCAAAGTATACACACTATAGCTGAACAGATTGGACGTATTTATCCAAAAATAAGTTCGATAACTGTGTGTAACGGAGTTTTGCATACAAGCGACAAAATGCCGGAAAAAAGGATTGAGTCCTTTGATAACGATTATTTTGGCACGCTTTTGCACGTAAACACCACAATACCATTCAGCTGGATGCAAGCATTTATGCCTTACTTGCTTTCCACAGAAGCGCCCTGTGTTTTCACAGCCCTGAGCGCGCGGATCGGAAGTATCAGCGACAACAAATTGGGAGGCTGGTATAGTTATCGTGCATCAAAAGCGGCCCTAAATATGTTGTTTAAAACTGCATCAGTAGAACTTGCAAGGCGTAAATGCAACGCCAAGTTAATGCTATTTCATCCAGGCACCACAGACTCAGAATTATCGAAACCATTTCAAAATAATGTTCCCCAAAACAAGCTATTTACACCAGCCTTTGTCGCCGAACAGCTAAACAAGTTCGAGAAAAATAGAGAATTTAATGGTGAAGTAGATTTTATAGATTGGCAGGGGAGAACCATAAGTTGGTGACACAATGATTTTAAAAAATGCTGATATAGCACAGTTTCACGAGCGATACAGGGCTCATTTCGTTAATTCTCTGTCGGGCTACAAAAGCGCAAACTTGATAGGCACCCGTAGCTTAAAAGGTGACGAAAACCTGTCTATCGTCAGTTCAGTTTTTCACTTAGGTGCAAATCCACCACTGATGGGCGTCATTTTTCGGCCTCACAGTGTGAGGCGGGATACACTCGAAAATATCATTGAAACAGAAAAGTACACAATCAACCACGTCAACTCCCTAATTTGGCAAGAGGCACATCAAACCTCTGCCAGATATGACGAGCTTCAATCAGAGTTTACAGAAACAGGCTTAACTCCTCACTATCACGAAGAGTTTGAGGCACCTTTTGTTGCACAAAGCCAAGTTAAAATTGGTCTTAAACTACGTGAGTATCAGACTATCGAACTCAATAAAACAGTCCTTGTGATCGGTGAAATTGTGCATGTAGAAGTGCCCAGCGGTGCAGTTAATGAGGATGGATATATCAATATCGAGCAACTAGATACCGTGGCGGTATCTGGACTAGATTGTTATCATACGACCCAAAAACTCGCTCGTTTAGAATACGCCAAGCCAGACAAGCAGGTATCAACAAAGCACCAATAATCGTAAACGGGCCTTATCTGTGTAGGCCCTCGGTGTAATACTCTGACATATTACTGACAACTCCATTAAGATGCTAATAGCCAACTTATGGTACGCAATTAAACTTCCAGGGTATACCAAATCGGTCGTTCACGATCGCATAGCAAGGTGACCAAAAAGTTTTTTGAGGTGGAAGAATTACTTGTCCCTCCTCTTTAAACGCATCAAATAATGTCTCTACTTGTTCATTTGAAGGTAGCCTGAGTTGCAAACAAAAACCTTTGGGCTGTTCGTATTCCTCTGGGACTGAATCGGTCCCTACCAATTCAAAATTATCGATAGATATCACACCATGAATAATCTTTCCTTGCCAATCAATAGGCACGCTACCTTTTAACGGCGAGTCTTTGTACGCCAAGAGCGAACCTATGATCCCACCTACCTTCTCTTCGTAAAATGAAAAAGCCTCAGCACACCGACCATCAAAGTTCACATGGAAAGATAATTTCATTTCCCACCTCCTAGGGCAATAAAACCACCGATGCAACACAACACTCCGCAAAATATGAAAGATCTAAAGCTGCGCTTTACTTAACTCGTCAACGACATCTATCCAGTTCTGGAGAAACCCATCAACATGCTGTTTTTGAGATGGAGATAAA
This sequence comes from Pseudoalteromonas luteoviolacea NCIMB 1942, assembly GCF_001625595.1. Classification (GTDB taxonomy): domain Bacteria; phylum Pseudomonadota; class Gammaproteobacteria; order Enterobacterales; family Alteromonadaceae; genus Pseudoalteromonas; species Pseudoalteromonas luteoviolacea_A. Next base: position 25,424 of record NZ_AUXT01000198.1, on the reverse strand, counting down.
GTTTCCCTCATATTTATGAGCAGTTTAATTTGCTTGTTCACCCACTGCGACCTAATACGCTTCAAATGACTAGGAGCACCATGCATTGAGTTAAAGACACTGCGAGCCATTAACTGTCGTTCAGCCTGTTTCAGTGGTGTTTTTAACACCAATACAGAGTCAAAATTTTTTAGCCTACTCTGTGTATGTAAATTCCATACCTCTCGGTTGTATTCAGTTTCATCTAAGTAATTAGTTATGATGCCGCGCTGCTTCGGCGAAAGGTCACCCAATATATCTTCAAAGCGCTCAATGACTCTTTCGAGTCTATCTCTATTTTTTGCTCGACTTTGGGCTCGCTCTTTTAAAGTACTCATTAACTGTTGCTTTTGTTGCTTGTCGAACCCAAGTAGTAATGCCATGGTTGGCTTATTTATACGTTCTGTAACCTCAAACCAATGCGTTTGTACTTCATCAGCCAACTGTTTAAGCTGCGATTCATCAAGCAACAGCCATTCACTCTTTAGCATTTTCAACCATTTAAGGTACTCAGGCATATACTCTTTTTGATGTACTAACTGAAAAGCATTGAATGACATCAAAAAGTATTCCTCTTGCTCATCCGATAATTCAACAATATCTTCTAATCGGTTCAAAGCTAATCGGTCTGCATTTTTATACATGGTTTCGTATAAGCAGCCACTCAGTGTAAATAGTGCAATAAAAACAATTAGATGTTTTCTCATTAAAACCTCAAATACAATTAATTATCATTTAGAGTTGACATCAAGGAAAAAGTTATTGATAATCATTCTCAATGAGACATTAAAGACTGGTTATACGCATTTAGCTTTTTATTTGATAATAGTGAAATGACTATTCGACCTAGTTATTTAACGTACTCATTTACTTGCTACATTACATTGCTCATATCGGTGACGGTTGATATGAAACGAAAAAGCCCTATTAGGGCTTTTTTTATTTCCCTTCAAAAGCTTATAATCTAAACTGGTAAATTGCACTAGGTGCATTAAACTAATTTTATCCCCCCTGTGCTATAAGGAGAAACGCCATGTGGCAAAAAATAACTCGAACCTTTGTGTTAACGGGGCTTATTACCTGCTCAGCCCCTTCCTTTGCGACCTTAGAAGAAGGCATTGCAGCTGCCAACATGGGTAAGTTCGATGTCGCGCTGAAAGAATTTAGATACCTTGTTGATATGGGCTATGCGCCCGGTATGTATGAACTTGCCAAAATGTATGATGGTGGATACGGAGTACCTAGAGATCCCAGAAAAGCCGCAGAATTGCTACAACGCGCGGTAAAACTTGGGAGCTCTGATGCAATGTTCGCGTTGGCTGTTATGTACGAAGAAGGCAGAGGCGTCAAACTAGACAAGCAAAAAGCCGTCGATTTGTTCTCTCAAGCCGCTAAAAAGAATTTACCAGCAGCACAGTATAATTTGGGCGTTATGCATGCTAACGGTGATGGTGTCACTCAAGATTACTTGCAGGCGCGCTTTTGGTATGAAAGAGCAGCCGCAAATAATTACACTTTGGCAATGTTTAATCTTGCCTTACTATATTACCAAGGCTTAGGCATCCAAAAAAATATTGAGCGTTCTTACATTTGGAATACTTTAGCCGAATTTAATGGATATCAACCCGCAACAGAAAGCCGACAACTAGACGAGCAAAGCATGTCTAGATCTCAGATAGAAAGGGGGCAAAGGATAGCCAACGAGATTTATCATAAGATTCAGGCTGGTACATATATAGCAGGGAGTGGATTTACCGAGTAATAACCAACGACCGCGCTTACAAGTTACTTAAGATACAGCCATGTCAGTATTTTTCCGATGAGGTGGCTGTATTTATCAAACAGCTTGCTACGCCAGGCTTTGTCACTAGAGTGAAAGATACCTTTACCGTGACTAAACGTTTTAAACCCTTCAATGGAATGATACTGCCCTATTCCTGAACTTCCCACACCACCAAACGGTAAATCAGCAACGGCTACATGTAAAAGCATCTCATTAATACTTAAAGAACCGCACTCCAGCCGATATTTAACATCATTTTGCGCACATTTATCACTGGTATATAAATAACACGCTAACGGAACTTCTGTGCTTCTTACGATACTTTGGGCGTGCTCAAGATCTCTCACTTTAAAGATACTTAATATTGGGCCAAAGACCTCTTCTTGCATCACTTTCAAACCCCTTGGAGGCTCAAAAACAAGGTGTACTCCAAAGTCACTTGCTACGGCAGCTTCCAAAGGTTTAGAGTGCCACACCGACACCCCCTTGGATTTGGCTTGTTCCAACATAGAGACCAGCCTCGTCTTATGGCGCTCATTCAATAACCCAGAACTGTCATTGATGGTATGCATACTTTCAAACTTTTCTTTGAGCTTACACACTAAGGCGTCAAAAACTTCTTGATGCACCAATACATAATCAGGCGCAACACATATCTGTCCGCAATTCATGAGCTTAGTGAAAGCTAAATCTAATACTACTTTTTCTATATTTGCATCACTTAACACAATGACCGGCGACTTTCCACCTAACTCCAACGTGACTGGAACCAAATTACTGGCACTCGCTTGGTATACTTTTTTGCCTATGTGACTGGAGCCGGTAAAAAACAGATGATTAAAAAGAAGTTCGCTGAATTTCCCCCCCGTCTCTGCATCACCTTCTATAACCGTACACTCAGCTGATAAACCTGACAAAATAGATTTGATCACCTCATTTACATTGGGTGTATGCTCACTGAGCTTCAACATTACTTTGTTACCTGCCCCAATTGCAGTCGCTAAAGGGACAAGTGAAAGTTGTATCGGGTAATTCCAAGGCGCGATAATGCCAACAACGCCTTTTGGCACATATTCAACATATGTGCGCGAAGGCAAAAATTCTAAACCCGGATTGCGTTTATCTGGCTTCATCCAGTGTTTAAGGTTACGACAAATATATTCAATATGATTCACCGTTGGAATCATATCTGCCATGACGGTATCTAACTCTGCTCTTTGGCTAAAATCTTTTCGAGCTGCTTCAACAAGCGCAGACTTATAGTTAACAATCGCCGATTTCAAGACTTTTAGCTTTTCAATTCTCAATGCGCTTGAGGTGTATGGCTCTGCTAGAAAAGAGGTTTTCAACCTAAATAATTTTTGCTCAAGCTCTGAGTCTCGTTCAGATTTCACAGGTGATTCCTCATTCTCTAGTTACCCAGTTTTTTCACTTGGTGGTTATCACGACAAGCTACAGTGACCTCAATACACGTGAACTAAAAGCACAGCAATCAATATCGACTTTTCGTCAGCGACGATTTCAAAAGATAGTATCAGAGAAATTTGTGAACCACTAGCTTGTAAACTAAATGTAAAACCAAATTGACGAATGCGCGAAGCTTTTAATTGAGAATAGTGAAAATGATGGAGCTACTGTTAATTCGTAGCCCCATTACTTGAATTTTAGAAAGCAAAGACCCACTTAGCAACGGTCAATGTCAAAATACTGATCATTGTGATAGCGATTATGTTTAGTACAAATCCAGCTTTCACCATATCCCTGATCCGAATTTCACCGGAGCCAAAAACAATCGCATTAGGCGGCGTCGCAACTGGCATCATAAAAGCACAACTTGCAGCCATTGCAGCTGGAATGATCCATATTAGAGGAGTTCCAGTCACTTGTTCTGCAACCGGTCCAAGTAAAGGTAAAAAGCCAGCAGCGGTAGCCGTGTTACTTGTGAGCTCAGTTAAGAAAGTTATGAGCGCAGCAACGGCAATGACACCAAGAACAATCGGTATTGCGCTCGCACCAGCTAGAACATTTGCAATATATGCCGCAAGTCCAGACCCCTTTATTTGACTTGCAAGTGTCAACCCACCACCAAACAACAATAATATACCCCACGGGACATCTTTGGCAGCTGCCCAATCCATTACCTTTTGGCCATCTTCACTCGCTGGTAATACAAACAGCAAAATGGATGCAGCAATCGCAATTCCAGTATCTGTAATGCCTAAGCCCGTCCAAGTCTGTAAATATGGTCTTAAAAGCCAGCCAAATACAGCGAATAAAAAGACAAATAACACATTCTTTTGTGCCAATGACATTTTGCCTAGCTCAGCCAGTTGAGAAGAAAATACCTCCGTCAGCGCCGAATTTTCTTCTTGTGGTGTCAATTTAAACGCAAACTTTGTCAACCACACCCAACACAATAGGATCATGCCAAAAGTAAAGGGCACAGCAACAATCATCCATTGTGCGAATCCAATTTTAATCTGATAATTGTCCCACAGATATGCAACCATCAACGCATTCGGTGCAGTACCTATTATCGTTCCTACCCCACCTAAACTCGCACTATAGGCAATTGCTAACAGTAATGCTTTAGCGTAATTATCACAGCCATTACCGTTACTTTGTAGTACATGGATCACAGACAGTGCGATGGGTAATAACATCAAAGTTGTAGCGGTGTTATTTATCCACATTGATAAAAAGCCGCTTACCAACATCATTGCAAGGATTTGATATTTAGGGTTGGTACCACTCTTAAGCATAGTTTTAAGTGCTATGCGTTTGTGCAGTTGCGACTTTTCCATCGCAATTGAGATAAGAAACCCACCTAAAAACAAAAAGATTAAAGGGTGAGAATAAGCAGATGATGTACTTTTAATATCGTTAATGCCAGCCAGCGGTACCGCCAATAGGGGTACTAAAGACGTTACCGGAATTGGTACTGTTTCACTTACCCACCAAACGGCAAGCCACATTGCAAGACCTGCGGTTCTCCACCCTTGCTCGGACAACCCCTCGGGACTGCTAGTAAAACATGTCAGTAAGAAAAGAAATGGGCCCAAAAACAGCCATAATTTATCTAAATGCGCACTGCCTTTATTCATTGTTTCTGTCATTTTTGTGTTTTTTATAATTATGCGTTGTAAATAAGGAGGCAGTATGAATGACATCAAGCGCGACCACAAGACAGACCAGACTCGAAAAAGCGATAGTTCACGCTATTTATGAGGCATCTTTCGTCACACTCAGATGTTTGTAGCTGATTAATTTCTCCTTTTACTTCAATGCATTAGAGAAATCCACCAGCTTCTGTGTTTATCTAACTACTTTGCGCTGTAAGTTAAAGACACGCCTGCAGACGTCGAGTAGCCTCTGACATCAAAGTACCACGTACCCACTTCAGGAAGTGTGAAAGTACAACTTTCATTATTCCCGTACAAATAGGGTCTGCATCGGTAACTAGATGTCGAAGACTCGGAACCAAAATTCACATATAAATCGGCATCTCCCGTACCACCAGAGATTGAAACCTTAAGCTCTTGGTAACCCGAATTAAGTACCAAGTTGTAACGCTTCCACTGACCAGAACCTACATTAATGCCACTAATAACCTCTTGTATGGGTGTAGGATCAGTTGGCGGAGGCGGAGGTGTACTACCCTCAGTTTTAGCTAGTTCGGCAACATATGCGGCGGCTAACTTAGCGAAATTAACTGAGTGACTGGCATCAAACCCAGTGTCATTAGAAGTGTGAATATTGCGGTTAGCTTCTCTCATTCTCGATTCAAAAGGAAAAGAAGCCGCAAAACCTTGCTGATACCAAGAGGCATGATCAGAACACCCATAACCACAACGATCAAAACCATAATTTAATGTTGGCAGATACGTATCAAGCAATTGGCTCATAAATGTATTTTGAGCACTATTGGTGTAGTCAGTTATAAATACAATATCATAACTCCCCCCTTTATTACCCGACATGTCAAATTGCGCCATCCCAACCACATTTTTTCCCTGAGCTTTGTAGTCAGCGGCGATGGCTTTAGAACCTCTAAGGCCGACCTCCTCCGCTGCATACCCCATTATTTGTATGGTTCTTTTTGGCTTAAACGCTGAATCAGAAATCGCTTTTAAAACTTCGCTCAGTACAGCGATACCCGATGCATTGTCATCTGCCCCTGGGGCACGGCCATTACTCGAGTTAGCGCTATTAATAGAATCTAAGTGGCCGCCAATAATCACGATTTCATTCGCTTTTTCACCGCCTGGAATTGTCGCAATTACTGATGGCTGGGCCCAGTCGTGGCCATATTGCTCAACCGTGATATCGACTCTATTTTTTGCAATATCTACCCAATGCTCTTTTACCCAGTTTGATGCGTCAACACCCGACTGCTGTGTATAGTAGCGATTATAAAATGCCATTAAAGAGTTAACTGTACTATCAAGTCCCGTTGTCGAGACTCGTGAAATCAGATCTTGAACGGCCTGTCCATTATCTATGGTATAGGTTTGGCTAGGTTGCGCTAGGTGCGCTTGGGCAAGTTGAGACAAATATTGCTGCGCTTCAAGCTCACTATCATGAGCAACAAACCCACCGCATCTATGGTAATGGTCGTGCATAAAGTGACTGAGCTGAAAGTGCTCCTGTTCATCAAGCAACAAAACATCCACGTCTCGAGAGTTTGATATCGCGCTATGGTAGAGAGTACCTTTTACTGCATTTTCTAGCTGGTAATGATGACTTGCTTGGGACTCTATTGTAATCCATTTGGATGCGGTGTGTGTGTTTGCTATAGCAGGCAAGGCAATGCACGCTGCCATAGTTAATAAGGCTTTGGTACACATAATTGTTCCTTTATACAAAAGTATAATTGAGACGGTAGAACACCGTCTCAAAGAGAAAAGTGATTAATTAGCTTTAATATTTAAGGTTACCCCTGAGGCGCTGCTATAGCCTCGAAGGTCTATATGCCAAGTACCACTTTGAGGGTTAGTAAACGAACATGACTCACTGTTGCCATTTTTGTACGGTCTACATTGGTAAGTCGATGTTGAAGAAGCTGACCCAAAATTAACATACAGATCCGCGTCTCCCGAGCCACCAGAAATAGTCACTTCTAAGCTAGAATAACCTGCTCCGAGCTGCTGTGTATACCTCGCCCATTGGCCAGAACTAACCGAAATATTGCTTTCTGTTCTATCAATAGGTTGATTGCCATTTCCCCCTGAAGAATAAGTGCCCGTCAAGGATGCACCCGATATTTGATTCCAAGCTTCAACCATCACGTAATATGCACCCGCTTGAATATTAGTGATCGAGCAAGTTTCAGTACTGGTTGAAGTGGTGCTTTTACAGTCATATGTCTGTAAAGATGGTCGGCTACCAAATTTAACATAAAGATCTGCATCACCTGAGCCGCCTGACGTTTCAAACTTTAAGCTGGTGGCATCTGCTGGAACATTTAGCACAAAAAACTGCTGTGCTTTAGAAGCACCGCTAATACCAGTACGCGTCACACCATTTGTCAACTCTTCATCAGTTGGAGGCGTACCGCAACTGCTGCCTGAGCTCAGCTGTGAGTTAACTCCAACTAGCGCAAGTGCAGCCTTTACGTCATCAGGGTTATAGCCTAAATCGCATGCTGCATCCATTACACCATTGCCAGCTAAGTCCCAGTCTGTGCTCGCTGTCCAATACATCTGATTGGCCTTAGCCATAACAATAAAGGCTTTTTTGGTATCCCATCCAGTAGTTGTCGCGAGATTATAAAATGCTTTATTGAACACACCAGATGAGTGGTGAACATCCATACTGGAAGTGTAATTAGACTGATGATCAATTGAACGTCCATCCTTAGTCGGGTCGTTCATGTATCTGAGTGCACCGCTTCCTTTAAAGATATCTTGGCCAACTAACCAGTCATTGGTCCCCTTCATGTAAAACTCAGCTGCTTCACCAGCCATATCAGAAAACGCTTCGTTCAAACCACCTGATTTATATCTATATACTAGGCCAGAGTTTTGCTCAGTAAATCCGTGGCTCACTTCGTGTGCAGACACATCAAGGCTCACAAGAGGGTAAAATCTATCTTTACCATCACCAAATGTCATAGAGCGGCCATCCCAAAATGCGTTTTCATAATTGTTGCTGTAATGCACACGCATTTGTAATTGAAAGCTCAGTGGTGCAGTACCTAACCAGTCGTTGTACATATTGAACACAACATTACCAAAATAATGTGCATCATTGAGCGGTGAATAGGCACCATTAATCGTTTTTACGGTATTTTCAGGGCATGTAAAGCTATGGGCTGAAGACCCACTTGAACCATGATTAAGGTTAATGGTCTTTACATTTGAGTTGTTCATTGTACAAATATTGCCAGACTGGCTGACATCTAAATGACCATAGTCCGTGCCGTAGTCATACCGCCCCGTCTTTTCATTTCCACCTGAGCCTGTCGCGTTTGCATGCTGAATATTATTATAATTTACAAGCACTTCTCCTGAGTTCGCATCCACAATCTTATAAGGACGAGCGGGTTCATGACCATAAGTTACATACGTCATCTCATATACCAAACGAGCAGTTCCTGACTCATCTAGCCAAACACCTAGTCGACTTTCTTCGTTGTGTTTTTGAACATGTTCAGCAGTAGAAAGCATTTGAGACTGCGCAGCTTTTACAGCATTTTCTAACTTTAGGCTTGGTGTAACAGAAGCAATGTCCGACTCGATGCCGTACACGGCAGCCCCATGGGCATGCTTGAGGGACCCCTGTTCATTAAATGTCAAGCTTATCGTGTCACCTATCACAGGTAACCCTTGATACATTTGTTGATAGCGGTGTGTAATTGAGCCATTTTTATGTTTGAAAGACTTCAAAACTTTTAGTTCGCTTTGATTGCTAAGGCCAATCATCTGTGAAGCAGGCGCTGAAAGAACTGCAGGTGCAACCCCTTGAAGCATCATGCTCAAGTTTGCTTCATTGTTTAAGTATTGTTTTTGCGCCGCAATAGCGCTCCCTGACATTACAGCCAATGCAGATAACGTCACTGTTGTTATCGTAGATAGTTTCACTTTTATGCTCCTTGATTGTGTGTTTTTTATCTCAAACAAAAGCCGAGATAGCATGCTCAATACGCACGCCTCATTGAGACTAGACAACCAAAACAATAAATACACCTAATTTTAACATTTGTTGCATTTACAATTGCACATATATTTAAGTAAAGACTTCATTAGCTTAGCTTTTTTCTATCAATAAAAGACAATATCCTCATTCAAAAATGTAAATATTGTGATACATAAATAATATTAACACTCAAATGGTAATAGTGTGGATTCACTTAATTAACACAATGTATAGGATTTGCTGAAGGGAATTTAAGAGCGCCCTTTATATGAACGCTCTTAGTAAAAAGTAGATCGAACCAAGGCTACAAAGCCTTACATGCAACTTCTTTAGCAAAAGAGTTATTTATTATTTTCCACCCTATATCGGAAGCCTTTAGTTCATCTAGGGGGGAGGACTCACTCTTAAAACATTTTGTAGTGCTGCTAGGGTACAAAGTTAAGGTTGTGGTTGCATAGGCTAGGTCATCATTATTTGAGTCAACTTTAAACTCTACCTTACGCAATGCAAACCGGGTAGCATCTGGATAATTCGCAGCAATACTTTCTACTACTGTCGCTTGGTTTTGTACCAAAGAGCCACTCAAAGCACTCTTTATATCCTTACCAATCCCTTCATCAATTGCAATGCCGACAGCAATGCCCATAGGCCCCATCGCTCCCATTAACATTGGACCAGCAGCCGCACCTCGCCCAACATAAGATACCTCTGGAAACTCAGGGTCCATCTGTAAGGGTTTAAGCGACACACTACACCCTGATACAATCAGCGCACATAAGCACAGCCATATTGATTTCGAAATAAGTAATTTCATATGCTTTTAATTAATTTAATAAAATTAGCCATATTTTTATTTATATTAGTAATTTAAACAAGCTAAAACTTATATGTATAACGCATTCTGATCTGCCGCCCTCTTTGTGGAACCCGGCCATCATATCGTCTAGGATCAAATGCATCTGTCTCCTTGTCAAACACGTTCTGTATTTGCAATGCCACGCCTTGCTTGTCATCTAATTGCCAGCTAACAGTCGCCCCAAACAACCAGTGACTAGCCTGTCTATAAGGTGAAAAATCGGGATCGTCCGGCAATTCCAATGGAATAACGGTGATGCCATCTCGCCATAGCCCGTTAACCGAATACTGAAACTGGCCAGACTTGAAATTAAAAACCAAAGAGCCGAATTTTTTGTAGCTCGGGTTAAATGGTAAATCAATATATTGCGTAAATGTGCTACTTAACCAAGCATTGTCTGAAATATGCAAAGTACCACTGAACTCTATTCCTTGCATACTTGTTTCAAAAACATTGTCAAACGTAAATCGCGTTTGGGCTTCATCCACCGGGATCAAATTGATAAAATCTTCTAGCTCGTTGTCGAACACAACTAAATCTACTTGCCAATTTTTATCTTGAATATGCCACACTAGCTCCGTTGTTTTTACATACTCTGCTTTGAGGTTCGGGTTGCCTTGAGTCACTTCATCATTTGAATTCAACTCATTACTAACCGGCACCCTAAATGACTCACCATATTGCAATTTAAATGTGTGTGCCGGATTAAATTGATAAATTACTGCCAACCTCGGAGAGAGCTTTTTGTCGATGTCTAGAACATCGTCAAATCTTGCCCCCGCAAAGACTGTAAACTTCTCGTTGAAAATATACTTAGCTTGTAGATATGCGGCATAAGAATCAAAATCTTGCTTTAAGGAGGTGAATGGTGCGTAGTTATTTATAACCTCCAGCCCACCAAGGTAAAACTCTTCGGCAGGAATAACCTCTTGACGTACAGGGTCATAGTAATTGGTGTATGCATCTGCGCGCGATTGCTCTTCCCACGAATATTCACCACCCAAAATAATGTTTAGAGACTCATTGTGGTCATAAATAAATTCACTATTGAGCGTTAAATCTCTTGATTGCCACCTAGGCCCAACAAACAAACCATGCTCCAGCCCCAATTGATCAGCTGTTGCTATTTGTCCGCTACTTTTTATGTAATGTTTGATAAATTCTAATTTCGTTTTGTTACCTAAAGAGTCACTAATTTCGTTTTCGAACTCTAGCTGCATGCCGAGGTTGCGGCTCGTATATTCGTTCTCTTTTGACTCCCCAGACAAATTTATAAACTCGTCCAATCGGGTTTCCGTATTGTGAACAGCAAATCGCCAATTTTTCCATTTCAGTTCTATCTCAATAAATCGGCCGTCGACAGGATCCTTTACCCCTGCTTCAAAATACTTATCTCCATCATCACGATACAATGAAGCATTAGCGCTGAACTCTAATCCACTTTCATACTCTTGGTGCATACTCGCCGCACCTTGGTACATCCCCCTATCACCTACCGCAGCCATAATAATGTTGTCATTTTTGCGAGTAACAATATTCATGACACCCAAAAATGCATTACTACCATATAATGCAGAACCGGGCCCTCTTATAAACTCTACCCTTTCTACTACTTCAACTGGAATAAATGGTGTGTAAACGGACGCTTTTCCGAATGAAGACTCGTTTAACCTTTGGCCATTTAGCATGACCAACACGTTACCGCTATCTAAATAAATTCCACGTGCATGTTCCTTAGGGACAGCTCCTACCCAATCGCCACGAGTTGATTGCATACCTGGTACAAAATTCATTAACTCGTATACATTTGCAACGCCTAATAACTGGATGTGCTGTTGATTAAATACAGTAATACTGGACGGTACAGACGTAGAGGTTTCTTCTGTCTTCGTTGCGAGCGTAATATTAACGTCAAGCAACTCCTCAAAACTAAGCTCAAATATATCTTCTTGAGATGCTGCGCAGTTAACGCTTATAAAAGTGGCGAGAATTAGAGGGACTGTTTTTTTCATATTGAGCCTGACTACTTACACCATAGCAAGCTCATGTTTAAAAGAAAAAAATCTTCATTTAAAGTTGGCTCACACAGTTACCGTCCATACAGCTTAATAATACGCATGATATGCAACTGTGCAAGTTTTTGCTTATGTTTTTACGCCGTTTGCAATTTCCTAGCTTTGAAATATTTGTACAGGCCGATAAATGAAGCTGCTATCCAGAATAACTCAATGACGAAACTTGCAAGGTTAAAGTTGTAACATAGGCTTATGAGCAACAATATTGCTCCAGATAGATTCATGAGGTTATATTTGAGGCCGTCTGGCGTAACTTTATCAAGCTGAAGCAAGAAAAACGCACCAACAACAAGAAAAGTGCCGGCCATACCAATAACGTCAAATAAGATGTCAATCATGTTTTTGTCCATAGATTTTTGTGGATACTCACCCAAACACGCTGGCCCTAATCCGTGGGAAGGGTGACTTTCAATCGTTGAAACAGCACAAACTTTGAAAGTATCTCCGTTTTCGTTTTTGAGCTACAGGATAAATGTCCGCTTTGGGTTCACTTGAAAGTGACTTTTTTACCCACAATTTTAAGAGCTGGTGCCCCTCTTATAAGTGTTTTCCTAGAAAACTCTTGTTCACAGTTAGGACAATGAGTTTGATTATGGGTGTGGTCAACCGCGATTCGCTCAACAAAGCATTTGATCAGATTACCTTTTCCGCCTTTCCTATACTTAAATAATTGTGTCTTGCATTTTGCACAATAGATATCAACAGTCCTTGTCGGCCCTTTTTTATTAGGTTTTGCCACTTAGTTAAGACTCCCAATTACGAAACCGATTAATGTAAATTGTAACGTGTGGTAGCCCGCATTGACCAGAAACAACTTTAGAGGCCGTTGCTCAAATAGATAGCTGACACCAAAAGATGTGCCAACAAATACAATGCCAATTCCCATGCCATACAGCATTGTGTCTAGTACGGAGGGAGAACTTCCTACTGTGATTGCAACCCCAATAGAAGCAAGCAAACAAAATGCAAATGCTCCTAGAAAAATCAATTTATGATTTGCATTTTTTAAGTCAAGCTCTGTAAGCCCTGCTCCTTCTAACCATGCTTGTTGAAACATAAGGGGCGAATACCACATGCCACCCAACACAAAAGAACCTATCGCGCTTAGCAATACGGCAAATATGTTCACTTCAAATACATACATTGATACTTGCCCCATTATCTCGTTAATTTCAATTTAGTTAATAACTGAGAAATGAGCAATGTATGCGGGCACCTTGCCCTTATTTTGAAACAGGCCGTTTTTGTAACTTGCGTTGCAATGTTCTTCTATGCATATTCAATTGTCTTGCAGTTTCAGAAACATTACCGCCATTTGCCTGAAGAGTTTGTTGAATATGCTCCCATTCCAACCTTTCTGGAGACATCGTAGATTCAAAGCTATTTTCAACCTCAACTTCTTCACCTAACAGTTTTTTAGCAATGAGTTTAGTATCAGCTGGCTTAGTCAAGTAATCATCAGCCCCTAGCTTAATCGCTTCAACTGCGGTGGCGATGCTTGCAAAACCTGTCAGTAAGACAAGTTTGCATGTCGGTAAAGTCTCTCTGATCACTGCAATATAATTCAACCCAGATGAGTGCTCTAATTTCATATCAAGTAATACGTATTGAGGCAAAAAGACCTTACACTTATCGATTATTTCGGACTCCGCATTAACGCATACACATTCGAAGCCCATTTTTGACATTCTTCTCGCTAAGGTATTAGAAAATGCAATATCATCTTCAATGATCAATAACTTCATTATGTGCCCGTAATAGGTAATTTGGCTGTGGATAATACACCACCTTCTGGCGTATTCTCCAGTTTTAGCTCGCCTTTAACGCGCTCTAATGTCGCGTGAGTTAGCAATAGTGCCATGCCAAAACCACTATCGCTTTCTACTACCGACTTTCCTATCGTATCTAACTTTTGTTGCGCTATTCCGTTGCCTTGATCCTTAATAGTTAGGTACCAGTCTCCCTCTATTACATATGCATTTATGGCAATGATCGTTTTTTTAGCTCGCTCATTCGCCTTTGCTGCATTAACGACCAAATTCAATAAAGAGGGAATAAGCATGGGATCTCCTTGGATGTTTACCGAAGGTGTCTTCTCAACTATCTCAATAACTTGTTTGGGGTACTGAAGCACCATTAATTCTTCCAGTTGCTCTAGCACAAAGGCCGAAGAAAGAGCCTTTTTATGCCCCTTTAGTTTGAGCAATTCTGTTTGGTCACGAAACCCTTCTAATTGCGTACGGCACTGAGATATCGGATTAGTCATCTCTCTCACTGCGGGGTGGTCCGGAAAGTCTTCGTGAAGCTCTTCCAACAGCAAGCTTAAGTGCGCAATGGGCGTTGCCAGTTGGTGCGTAACCTGCGCAGCGGCACTCCCCAGCGCCAATAGCTGTTCTTGCTGAAGTTGCTTTTCGCGTGTTTTAGCCAACAGTGCTTCGCGCTCACGAATACGCTTGACGAGTAGTGCCACAACCCCCACAGTGACCACGACCATAAAGACAAAATTAACAAACATGCCCAATAGGTGCTCGCCCATATGCATACCGTGGTGATGCATAGGCATGGTCACCGCAATGTACAAATAGCCATAAGCAGTTAGTGCACTGATGGAAACGAATAGCACATACCCAATAGATACAGTGACTGCGGCAATAATACATGGTAGCAAGAGTAAAGAGACGAAAGCGTTACTAGCACCTCCGAGAAAGGAAAGTAAAACGGACAAAAACAAAATATCGGCAACGAGCTGTAATGTCATTGCTTTTTCGGATATTTCTCTTGACCTTCGATATACAAATATGCTCAAAAGCTGAAAAGCTGACTCTAAAGCAATGATTGTAAATACAGGCTTATGCGGAATATTTTTATCCAGAAGTAAAATGGAAATGAGTACCAACAATAGTTGCAATACAATCGCAATCGAACGCAACAATAGCAATTGCCCTAATGCCGACTGAGGAGAAAATGCAATAACCATTTTAAATGGTCCAAATCAAATGATGGCGTACTTTACCTCAATGCTTGCGCAAAGCCCAGCACCTTCAAAAGGTGGTTGTTAATCGTAATTCAACATAAATTCAGGGCTTGGCGTACCTTGATGGAAAAGTAATTGCCAACCACTGGCGTTCTTGCGCCAAATAGACATCCTCAGTGAAAACTGTAAATTGCTATAAGCATTTCTACGATAAGCTGCGTGATAAGTCAGTTGCGCGATGTTATCGGCCAGCATTTGTCCTCTGAAGTCTTGATTATAAAACTGCGGCACTTTTTCACTCGGTAAACGAGATAAGACATGGTGCTTATTGAACAGCAAACCATTTGCGGATATTTCGTAAAAATCATCGTCTAACAGAATGGACAAGCGCTCTTTAGATTCACGGACGCTCGGCTCAAGCAGTTGGCGTTCGAGTGAGATCAGTTCATCGAGTAATTCTTGTGTGATTTTCTGAGTCATAAAGTGCTGAATTTTAGCCAGTTTCAGATTTAATTTTAGACAAATGTAGCAAATCAACAAGGTTATCTTTGTGTAGATATCAATAGTTTGTTATAACTGTAAAATTATCCAAGTGGTCGGATTTGATAAAGAGACAATATGATTTACGCGAAAATAACAGGCTGGGGTAAAGCCGTACCACCTGCCACTATCAGCAATGATGAAATTAGTACTATTGTTGATACCAATGATGAGTGGATCGCAACTCGAACTGGTATACGAGCTCGTAGAGTAAGCCACGTCAGTACTGCCGAATTGGCAACCATAGCTAGTAAACAAGCGCTTGCGTGTGCTGGATTAGAAGGCAAAGACATTGACCTTGTTTTGTTAGCTACCTGTACCCCTTCTACAATGGTGGCAAACACCGCCTCATTAGTGCAAAAAAATATTGGTGCAACAGGTGCAGCTGCATGCGACACTAATGCTGCATGTTCAGGGTTTTTATATGCGTTACAAAATGCCACAGCTCAGATTCAAGCAGGTATGATTAAACGCGCCGTTGTTGTTGCCGCTGAACGTATGACTTGGTATGTAAACTGGGCCAAACGTGACAGTGCAGTGCTCTTTGGAGACGGGGCTGGCGCTGTTGTTTTAGAGGCAAGCTCTGAACCAAGTGGCTTGATAGGAACAAAAACGGGCTGTGATACCGAGGATAGAGACATCCTGCATATCACAAATTACGGCTCGGACATGGATAAATACAAGTCGATTGGACCATCAGATTTGCTGTTTGAAGGAAGAGAGATATTCAAACGCGCTGTTACTGGAATGAGTATCGCTTGTGACGATGTAATGCAAAAAGCGAACTTACACTTGGATGATATCGATGTCTTGATCCCGCATCAGGCTAACTTAAGAATCATACAAGCAATTCAGAAAAAATTGGTAATTTGTGACGACAAAGTAATGGTCAATATAGATCAGTATGGCAATACATCAGCCGCAACCATCGCCATCGCACTTTGCGAAGCTGTCGAACAAGGCTTAGTCAAACCACATGCTAATATAATGTCAGCCGCATTTGGGGCAGGACTGACATGGGCTGCAAGTTATATTCGATGGGGTGAGCGCACAACGCCCATCAATACGTGCGACTATCGTTTTCCTCCTTGCGAAAAGTCGGGCTTAGAACTAGTACATGATGCTGTACTTGCCTGTAAATCAACTGATTAACTCCTAATTTTGGTGGGCAGCACGGCTGCTCGCTATCCCCCTTAATAGCTGCTAGAATTCTCGGCGTTAGATACAAATTAATGATACCTACTCTGTGCCAAGAAGCACTAAAGCCTTTGCTACACTCACTCAGTGTATTTTACTCAGACGAAATCGTCATACAGGGGTGAGGTGCTCCGTCGTAATTCATGTCATTCGAATTCAACACGCTATGACAACATTACTAGCAATGATAAGCAGTAAAGGCCAGCAATAGAGTTTGGCGAAACATCGCCTTGAAACATAGGTGCGTGTCCAACTTGATGACAACAAACTAGAATCGTATTAGGGGAATAAGGTGTTTAAACCACACTCAGAAATAAGCAATTTAGAGCCACAAATCGTTTGGCAGTTTTTCGATCAAATATGTTCAATCCCTCACCCTTCAAAGTATGAAGAGGCGCTTGCTCAATTTATTGTTGATTGGGCAGGCTCTCAAAATCTGCCTGTTCGTAGAGACAAAACGGGCAATGTTTTTATTAAGAAACCAGCAACAGCTGGCATGGAAAACAGAAAACCCGTTGTACTCCAAGCTCACATCGATATGGTTCCGCAAAAAAATGATGACACGGATCACGACTTCGTGACTGATCCAATTAGACCTTTTGTAGATGGTGACTGGGTAACAGCAGACGGCACAACTTTAGGTGCAGACAATGGGATCGGTATGGCTTCTTGTTTGGCAGTGCTTGCCGCTGATGATATCGTTCATGGTCCATTAGAAGTAATCCTCACGGTTGATGAAGAAGCAGGAATGACAGGCGCTTTTGGTTTGGAAGCTGGCTGGCTTGAAGGGGAAATTCTGCTAAATACCGACTCAGAGCAAGAAGGTGAGATCTACATGGGTTGTGCTGGTGGTATTGACGCTAGCTTGACCCTCAATATTGAAAGAGAACCGAAGCAAGACGAGCAAGTGTATATCGAAATCGCACTTAAAGGACTCAAAGGCGGACACTCTGGTGTTGATATTCACACAGGTAGAGCAAATGCCAACAAGCTACTTGCCCGCACACTTAAGCATCACTTTAACGACGTAGAGTTTCAAATTGTTGAGTTCAAAGGTGGTTCACTGAGAAATGCGATTCCACGTGAAGCTTACGCAACTATTGCAGTTAAAGACTCGGACGTGAACACCATCAATGCACACATTAAAAATGTTGAGATGTTGATGAAGCAGGAACTTCAAGCAATTGAAACAGGCTTGAGTTTTAATACGCAACAAGTTGATCATACACTTTCTCCACTTTCAAGTGACAGCACAGCAAAACTATTGTCAATTCTAAATGCATGCCCTAATGGCGTGGTAAGAATGAGTGATGACATCAAAGGCGTTGTGGAAACCTCTCTAAATTTGGGGGTGATCACTTCAGCAGAGGATTCAATTGAAATTTTATGCTTGATCAGGTCACTAATTGACTCTGGTCGAAAAGATGTTGAAGGCACACTTTCATCTTTAGCTGAATTAGCTGGAGTAGAGATTGAGTTTTCTGGGGCATACCCAGGCTGGAAACCAGAGCCTGATTCAGAGCTTGTGCACATTTTCCGCGATATGTATGAAGGTATTTATGGCAACAAGCCAGATATTATGGTTATCCATGCTGGTTTAGAATGTGGATTATTCAAAGAACCCTACCCAGACATGGACATGATATCTTTTGGGCCTACAATTAAATTCCCTCATTCTCCTGATGAGAAGGTTCACATAGGTTCAGTCGGTTTGTATTGGCAACAAATGAAAGCTTTACTAACTAACATTCCAGTAAAAGGTTAGTCCATTAAAGCAAAAAACGGCTCTCTTGGAGCCGTTTTTTATAAAACATTAATTTCCGAAACGCTTTTGTAAATAGGCAAGCGTTGCTCTTAGCCCTAACCCTTCACCTCCAACTGGTCTGCCAGGCAAGTGACGGACATTCCAAGCCATAACATCAAAATGCAGCCAAGGCGTAGTTTGAGGTTCTACAAACTCTTTAAGGTAAAGTGCGGCTGTAATTGATCCACCAAACGGTGTCGAACCACAATTCGAGATATCTGCAATGTCGCTTTTAAATAGACCTTTGTATTGGTCAAATAAAGGTAATTGCCATACTGGATCCTGATGTGCTAATCCTTGTTCAATGATTTCGTTTGCAATCGCCTGATCTGTGCTGTAAAACCCAGGTAACTCAGTTCCCAAAGCGATGCGACATGCACCTGTTAATGTAGCGAAATCAATTAAAAGTTCAGGCGCTTCACTCTGCGCTTCCGCCAAAGCATCACATAACACTAAACGCCCCTCGGCATCAGTATTATCAATTTCTACTGTGATGCCTTTACGTGTTTTAATGACATCACCTGGGCGGAACGCATTTTTCGATACTGCGTTTTCTACAGCTGGCACCAACACGCGAAGTCGAACTGGTAAATTAGCTGCCATAATCATGTGGGCTAAACCAAGAACGTGTGCTGCACCACCCATATCTTTTTTCATGTTGCGCATGCCTGAGGCAGGTTTTAGATCTAATCCGCCCGAATCGAAACACACGCCTTTGCCCACCAGAGTCAGCTTTGGAGCACTCTCATCACCCCAAGTTAGATCCAATAGTCTCGGCTTATTATCACTCGCTCTACCTACCATATGTATGGTTGGGTAATTATGCTCCAGCAATTCGTCGCCAATAAGTTGATTAAACTCACCGCCAAACTGCTCAGCCAACTCTATAAATGTTTCAGCAAGGTGTTGCGGCATCATGTCAGCCGCAGGCGTATTAACCAGATCTCGAACTAGGTAAATACCCGTCACTAAATCTTTTACACGCTTAAACTGAGAGTCGTCTGATAGCGCTAATTTCGCTTGAATTGGCGCTGATTTTTTATAGGCACTGTACTGATAAGCACCTAACGCATAACTGGTTGCAGCTCTTTCAATAAGCTCTTGAGTGCCTGTAAATTGATACGTTCCTTTTGGTAATTGCTTGGCAAGTTCTCCTGCAATCCATTGTTCTTCAAGGGACTCCACAATACACAGAACACACTCTAGTTCACCACTGTTCAAATCAGGGATCAGCAAAACATTTTGCCCTTCTTGTCGAGAAGCCAACACGAAGTTCTGTGCGGCGTTCGCATGCTCAGAAAGCCAACTATTCAGTTGAGACTCTATTGTGAAATGAATCGGAGTACCTTTATTGGAGTGAATGAGTATAGTGCTCATACGTGCCTCTTATTGTAAGTTGTATTAACTAAAGGATACCAATTCGCGACTCACAATTCACTGGTATAAGGGTAAGTTTTTTCTATATTTATATAATCGGGGTAAAAGGCTTTTCGAGTATGCCGTTTGACATACCCCTGGTACCCAAGGTACTAATTCAGAATAATAAAAGGAGCAGCTATAAATGTACGCTATTTACTTTTTGAGTCTTTTTGGACAGAGAACGAACTTGGTAACACGTCAACACCCAGTTTACTGCCCAACTTGATAATAATCGGTATGGTAATGGGTGCAAATGGCAAAATCGCAAATACACCTAAGCCAAGCCCTTTTACAACATCCACAAACTGTTTGTTTGCCACTTTCAACTCATCTTTCGATGCCTGACCTTGAGTGTAACGTTTATATATATCAAGCATCTCTTCAGTTTCTTGTTTTTCTTGTTCAAGCGCACCTTTCAACGCGATTAAAGAGCGTTTTAATTTTAGTTTTTGTCGATTTTTACTTATTCGAACAACTCTTATTGGCGCTTTATGCGCAACTTTTATTAACCTCATTGATACTCAACATAAGGGGCTTTGAGTAGATTCTAGCAAAGTTTACCTCAAAAATCGTGGGGATATTTGGTCCAAGGCATTTCTATATATTTAAAAAGCAAAATTGTTAGACAAGCATTAACTGGGACTTTTTACATGGCAAGTTTTCACGTTTTTTTAATGAAACAAGCTCAATATTCAACCATAAGATAAACATTCATAACTTATTAAATATAAACATTAAATCTGTATTTCACTGGGAATAATCGCCATTTTACTGTCTTAATTAAGTTAAAAATCTGGAATTACACACGTTATTGCAACATGTTCAGTTCCGGTATTGTTAACATACTAATCAGTATAATCTGCAACCTTCAATTATAAAAAGTTTCCGTTGACGGATAAAAAGCAATTAAATCAATCAAAAAGTTGAACTTGAAAAATTCACTGCTACTTTTATTAATGTGTTAACTATTTGATTGACAGTATAGGCAAAAATTGTTTGTATTGTTATTTTAATGTTAATAATATTAAGCTGATATCAGCAATAAAAAGTTAAAACTGGGGAAACAGGATGAAACTACAGAGATGCAAACTTAGAAGTGCAATTAAATTTGCCATTTCAACTACTGCCGCAATTACTACATTAGCGTCGTTTAATACTTTAGCAGATGCCAGAGAAGATGGAGCAAACAAAGACATAGAAAAGATAGCCGTAGTCGGCTCAAGGGCCGCCCCCAGATCAGTGGGTGAATCACCAGTTCCAATTGATATTATTGGTGGTGATGAATTAAGCAAAGCTGGCGGTGATGATATGCTTGAATTGCTTAAAGGCTCAGTTCCCTCTCTTAATGTTCATGCAAACCCAATAAGTGATGCTGCGAGCCTTGTGCGTCCAGCCAACTTAAGAGGCCTGCCAGCTGATTCAACGTTAATTTTATTAAACGGTAAACGCAGACACCGTTCTTCTGTGATCGCATTTTTAGGTGGTGGTATCAACGACGGTGCACAAGGGCCAGATATTTCTGTTATTCCTAGTGTCGCTTTAAAACAGGTTGAAGTACTGCGTGATGGTGCAGCTGCACAATATGGTTCAGATGCAATTGCGGGTGTATTAAACTTTGTATTAAAAGATGCCTCTGAAGGTGGTAGCTTCTCTGTCAAGCAAGGCGAATACTATGAGGGTGACGGCGATACGACAACCCTCGAAGGTAATATTGGACTGCCCTTCACGGACCAAGGCTTTGCTAACTTAAGCTTTCAATATAAAGAAGCAGATGCAACAAGTAGAAGTGTACAAAGACCTGACGCACAAAGGTTTATTGGCGCAAATGTAGAAGGGGTAAGAGATCCTGCACAAATTTGGGGTGCCCCTGAAATAAAAGATGATATTACAATTTTCGGTAATGTTGGATTAGAGCTGAGTAACAGTTCTGAATTTTACATGTTTGGTAACTACTCTGAACGTGATGTAAAAGGTGGATTCTACTATCGTAACCCGCAAACTCGCCCGCAGGTATATTCAAATGACGGTGGTGAGACGTTACTCGTGGGTGACTTAGATGGGATAGACAATGGAATTTCTTGCCCTACTGTCAGCTTGCGCGACAGTAATGATGAACAAATCTACAACGTAGCGACCATTGCAGCATATCAACAAATCGCCGCAGACACAGAGGTAGGCAGAAACTGTTTTGCATTCAACGAAATCCTTCCAGGTGGTTTCACGCCTAACTTTGGCGGCAACATTACAGACACCTCCCTCACCATCGGTACCAAAGGCGAATTTACAGAAGGCTTTATGGAAGGTGGCTTTTATGACTTGAGCGGCTCAGTAGGTCGAAATGAATCTCGCTACTTTATTACCAATACTGTAAATGCGTCCCTCGGTCCTGAAACACCTATGGAGTTTAGCCCTGGTAAATACATTCAGCTAGAGAAGAATTTCAATTTCGACGTGTCTAAAGGTTTTGACTTTGATCTCGCCTATGAGGTAAATGTAGCTGCGGGTCTTGAATGGCATGAAGAGACATTTGAAGTAATCGCTGGCGACGAGGCGTCATTTATTGCGGGTCCGTTAACACAGCAAAATTTTGGTATCGGGTCCAATGGTTTCCCGGGGTTCCAACCTTCAGCCGCAGGCGAATTCACACGTAGAAACTATGCCGCCTATGTTGATATTGAGACACCTTTCACGGACGACTTTTTAATGGGCTGGGCACTGAGATTTGAAGATTATGATTCATTTGGTTCTACTACTAACTTCAAAATCATGGGTCAATATCAACTTACAGATGACCTTTCAATGCGAGGCTCTTTAAGTACCGGCTTCCGTGCACCTACCGTTGGCCAAGCGAATGTAAGTAACGTTCAAACCAACCTAAGTAGTGGTGTACTGGTAGACTCAGCGCTCTTACCGCCGACGAACCCAGTTTCTGAGATTTTAGGTGGTACCGAGTTACAACCAGAAGAGTCTGAGAGCTATACACTCGGTTTTGTATACCAAACAGGCGACTTATTCTTGACTATCGATTATTACAATATTCAAGTTGAAGATCGCTTAAGTCAGTCAAACAAAATTGACTTAACGCCTGCTCAAAAAGAAGCTTTGAAAGCAGATGGAGTACCCAATGTTGACAGTATTGCTCAGGTATCATTCTTCACCAATGACTTTGATACAACGACGCAGGGTGTTGACGTAGTAGCTAACTATTCAATGGACTTATTAGGTGGCTTTGCAACTTTTAGTATGGCTTATAACTGGAATGAAACGACCGTTGATAAGTTTTCTGCAATCACGGGTGACTTCAAAGTTAAGCGTCTTGAAAATGACTTACCCCAACACAGAGCAACATACACATGGACGCAACAATGGGAAGACTTCTCTGGCTTTATTCGATACAACTACTTTGGTGAATATCAAGGTGTACATGTTGACTATGATGCCACAGCAATCATGGCAGACCCAACATTTACCTTTGATGCGGAGCTAACTTATTACGCAACAGAGCAAATTAGCTTAACTGTTGGTGCTAACAACATCTTTGACCAAGATGCAGAGGAAATTATTGATTTCTACGAAGGTAACAATACTGAGAAGACAGCTAAAAACACCTGGGGTGGTATCTATTATGAGACGTCACCATTTGGTATAAATGGCGGTTATTACTACGTCAAAGTAACATATACGTTCTAAACTTTATCTGTAACCCAGAAACAAAAGAGGAATTAGCAATAGCTATTTCCTCTTTTTATTTTTATTATTCAAAATAAAACCTTTACGACATATGTTACTTTTAGATCGCGCAACAGAACTACTCTTAGAAAATCGTCTTAGAGAAGCCGAGTTTATGTTCAAGCAAGTGCTGAAACAAAACCCGCAAAATGGGAAAGCACTATTTGGACTTGGCAGGATCTGCATGCGTTTAGAACAATACGACAATGCAATTTACTACCTAAAGCGCGCATGTGAGCAGCTACCTAAAATGCTTGATCCACTCTATGCGCTTGCCGACGCATTCATCGCTGTAGGCTCTCCAGTTGATGCTAAAACAGTTTTAGAATATGCATTGAGTGTCGCTAAACACAATGCACAAATCCACTACCACCTTGGACAGTTTTATCTGGACCATGGCTTTATTGATAACGCGCAACACGTATTTGAAAAAGGCCTAGAGTGTCCTCCGTCCGGTGTATCAATTTTTATGATATTTGAGCTCATGCAACTCAAACCTCCTTCGGAGATCTCTGCTCTAATGCAACGACTGGAAGAGTATGAAGGAAAATACGAACACCCTAAGTTTCAAATCATTGCTTATCATGCAATGGCTACAGGTCATCAAGCGCTTGGAGAAAACCAAAAAGCGTTCGAGTTTTATGAAAAAGCGAATGATCTCCAACTTTCCCAATGTAAATTTAGAACCGCTGATATGCAACCATTCTTTAATCGGGTTTTAAATACGTTCAGCAGGGACTACTTTGACAGACCTATTGACAAAGTACAGTCGACATTTACGCCTGTCTTTATCGTCGGGCTACCTAGAACTGGTTCAACACTGCTCGAGCAGATCCTGACACAACATAGTCAAGTTGGTACTATGGGTGAAAGCACGGTGATCAGCGAAAAAATAGTACCCTATCTCGAGATGCGAACTGAGAGCTCTTTCCCAGAATGTGCGCTTGAGCTCAGCACTTCGATGCTAGATTATTGCCGTAATGTATATGTAGATGAGATAAAGAAACACCGAGTCCAAGAAGAAGTGGTGTTAAACAAACTTCCCTCAAACTTTCAAAGTATTGGACTTATTTATAAGATATTCCCTCAGGCAAGAGTTATCCATTTAACTCGGGATTTCATGGCAAACGCCTGGTCTGTTTATAGTAATCATTTTGCAGAAAATGAACCTTATTTGTGCTCCCTAACAGAGTATCAACAATATGCGTCAATAGAAGAGCAAGTTATGAAGCACTTTAAACCATTACTCAAGCGTAATATCTATACTGCTAGCTACGAGAAGCTGATAGAAGATCCAGAGCACACAGTTCAAAAGATACTCAACTTCATATATCTCAAGTATGAGCCGGAATGTATGGAGTTTCATAAAAGCCGCAGCAAAGTAGAAACTTTGAGTAAAACGCAAGTGCGACAACCTTTGCACGGGCGCGCGCTCAAACGATGGCAAGCATTTGAAAGTTTAATAGAGAAAACACTGAATAATGAGAAAGGCTAGTATGTTCTAGCCTACCTTTGAATCGCCCCGAGTTCATCGGAGACCAGTTTGTTTAAGTCAGGCTACTTTACCTAACTCTCTTAAATTATCATAGAAATCCACTTCATATTGAGCTGGTGAAATATATCCAATAGAAGACAGTAAACGTTGATTATTAAACCAATTAACCCACTCTAAAGTTGCGTATTCGACAGCATCAACATTTTTCCATGGTCCATTTCTTCGAATTACTTCTGTTTTAAATAAACCATTTATCGTCTCAGCCATTGCGTTGTCATAAGAATCTCCAACGCTTCCAACGGATGCTTGGATCCCCGCTTCAGCAAGTCGCTCACTGTATCTAATAGACAAGTATTGGCTCCCTCTGTCGCTGTGATGTAAGCGTCTAGCTAACTAC
>NZ_AUXT01000197.1 GCF_001625595.1 Pseudoalteromonas luteoviolacea NCIMB 1942 | reverse complement strand
CGATGAATTCGGGGCGATTCAAACTGCTTTATCAAAGCGCGCTCTAAAGTCTGTGATCGTCTCGCCATTTTCAATCGCTGCAAGCACGGCTTTATATAAGTCATCTGCAATTCGGTTTTGGTTGCACCGGCAACGGTAAATGCGCGGGCATGTATGTGGCCAAGTAAGTCTTTGTACGACTCAGTTGGTATTTGAACTTTTGACTTTAAATTTGAAATGGCCTCGTCGAACTTTACGAGTTGGCCATACTGGGAAGGGATATCGGACATATTAGAGTTTAGCTATATCAAGGGAAATTGCTTGATCAGCGCCCTGCTCATCTCGCTTGTAGAACCGGATAAATCGACAGCTGTCTATGGTGTTTACTGACTCAGCAATGATGTCCATAGCTTTCTGCCATTTGCCCGTCTCATCATCAATTTCAAGCTTGCGATGACTCAAACATTGCCCTCATCAGTATTTGCTGGCGGTGTCACTATTATACGGCAGTGGATTGAGGCTTATGGAAGTACTAAGGCTTCGAGTACATGATATTGACTGTGATTACAATTATATTCGCGTGTGGCATAGCAAAGGTGGAAAAAAACCGAGTCGTTACACTCGCTGAAAACCTACTAGAGTCATTACATCAACAAATCAAAGTCGTTAGTGCGTATTTGCAACAAGATATTCATAACAATCAATATGCTGGGGTCTTGTTGCCATACAAACTAAGAGATAAATATAATCAATGGGTGACCCTTTTGATAATGAATCAACATGCTTGTAGCTGGTTTGTGTTAACTGATGGTGTTTTGTGTGTTTTTTTGTAATTTAATCTGGGCGGTTCGGTCTATTTCTGTAACAAAGTCAAATAAGGAATATTGAAGTGTTACAGTTTTTTATAGAGATCACGCGTAACTTTTATGTATTAACATTATTGTTGGGCTGCTTACTGTGCTTTTTATTGCTCGCGAATAAGTACAAAACCTCGGCGTGTAGTTTGCTAAGTGTGTGGCTCATATTTTTTATTTTAGAGCTGGTTCAAGTTACATTGGTGTCTTTTAGTGTGATGCACTTTGAGTCTTATATTACATTTGACCCATTTTACGGCCCATTGTTTTATTTATATGGCAGAACGCTAGTTCAAGATACACCGCTTTCTCACAATGATGTGTTTCATTTTCTGCCCATTTCGGCATGCTACTTATTTATGCTAACGTGGCCATTCTGCTTTGGTGTTGTATGTGCTTTGGGTTACGCACTGTATACGCTCAGGTATATTAATCAACAGCCGCTAACGCAAGGTAATCGCAAAAATGTTATTTGGTTGCGTCGGCTTAGCCAGTACCAGCTGAGTGCTTGGGTTATTGTTTTTTCAATGTTGTGTATTGATAACACTTTACCAGTACCGCTGAGTAAGTGGGTGTCGTTTGCCAGTTATATCCCCATGTGTGTTGGCTTGTTTATTCTTACTTATCTTAACTTTGTAAAGCCTAGTACCGTACAAGGTGTGTTATCACGGGTTGAAGAGAATGTCAGTTCGCAAAAAAAGTTTAAGTGCTCTGAGCATGTCGATTTAGTCAAAAAACTCACTCATGCGATGCAATCTGATAGGTTATATTTAAATCCTCGATTAAGTCTGTCTGAGCTCGCGAAGCATACTGAAATTAATACAACAGATGTTTCAACAACGCTTAATTTGTGTCTACAAATGAGCTTTTATGATTTTGTAAATCAATATCGTATTGATGAGGCTAAACGGCTGTTATGCCGAAGCCGAAGTAAAATTTTGGCGGTGGCATATGATGCGGGCTTTAATAGTAAATCTAACTTTAATCGGTTGTTTAAAGCACATACTGGCGTTACTCCAAGTGAATATCGTAAGCATAGTTGTGTCATTGAAAGCCCATCACCATTTCATTAAACATAACAACAAAGCCATACTAAAGAGTATGGCTTTGTTGTTATGAGGGCCTAATTAGTTTTTACTGATTGGAGAAAAAGTTCGCCCCAGCTCGGTAGTCGTGCTTGCCTGTGGTACTGCGCTTTAAGCCGCCAGCGACAGTGGATACTTCACCGTTGGCTTCGTTATATCGACCACCAAGTACCACCGCTGCACGGGCTGTGGCTTTATTCAGTGAGCCACCAACAACCACAGCAAGTTCACCGGAGGTTTCATTAAATTGGCCACCGCTAATAGCCGAAGCGCGCGCTTTTGCGGTATTGTGACGACCTCCAACAATACTGGCTAAATGCGCTTCGACATTATGAGATTCTCCAGCAGAAATACTGCCCCAGTTCACGCCAGCGGCAATGGTATTACCTGCGCCACCAAAAATGATGCTGTAGTCACCGTGTGCTTCATGGTAAGAACCTGACAGCACTGTTGAAGCAACTCCATTGACTTGATTGAAGACACCTGCGACCACGGCAGAGCGGCTTGTTACTCGGTTATTCGCTCCTGCGATAATGGCACCCGTTGACTGGTAACTATGGCCATCTCCAATAACTAAGTTATGAGAGCCAATATGAGCCTGTGCAGGGGTACCAGTGGAAGTGTTAATAACGTTATAGCCAAGAATAAGGTTACCGAGTCCATTAGCTGAACTTGTGCCATCAGAGTTTTGATGTGTTTTATTACTGCCATTGGCTATGTGCAAGTTACAACCATTGATCACAAGCGTGTTATCTACTTTGGTCATACATTGTAAAATTGCGCGTAACGCGTACTCGCTTTGTATAGGGTCATGGCCATGTGAATTGGCCATTACACTGCCAGTTGTGATGCCGAGGCCAATAAGTACCGCGATTTTATGTAGGTTGAACATAGTATTTTCCTTAATTTTTATTTATTTCGTTATATTACTTTTCAGAAAAGAAATAACCGGCTTGATAGTTATCTCGGCCATGAACTGCGCGTTTTAGACCGCCACCAATGGTCGATGTGAAGCCATTAGCTTGGTTCGCTTCCCCACCTAAGATAGAACTGAGTTCGCCTGTTGCTTTATTGTTTATCCCACCAGTAATGCTAGAGCTTGGCCCTGTTGTGCTGTTTAATGTGCCCCCTAAAATGACCGAGCTTTGTCCGGTTGCGATGTTTTGCTCACCTCCGAGTACCATTGAGAAGAAATTACTCGCTGTATTACTCTTACCGCCGGCTATGACGGCAAAGTTATGCAGGTCTGGCGTGTGGTTTTCTTGGCCACCTAAAATGACAGAGAAGAGGCCCTCTGCGGTATTTGATTCTCCTCCCCAAACGGCGCTGTGAAAGCCTTTAGCTGAGTTGAATCGGCCTGCGACAGTAACTGATTCTGCAAGTGCGTTGTTGCTATCGCCTGCGACAACTGAACCAACAGATGTGTATTGGTGAAAATCACCAACGACGAGGTTATGAGAGCCGTTTTTTTGTGCGTAAGGGCTATCTGCTCGGTTGTAGCCTAAAATAACATTGCCTTTACTATTCGTTTCATTGTTGCCATGTAAGCCGTTGACAACTTGCACATCACATCCGGTGACGACCAACGTATTATGAACTCGGTCTAAGCATGAAAGAATGTCGATCAGGGCTGTTTGCTCTGCTTCTGTAAGGGCGGCATTGGCGGCCATTGAACTGGTTGACAGTGTAATAACAGCCGCTAATTTTGATAATTTAGTCATGGATATTTTCCTTTAATGTGTTCAGTGACGTTGTTTAGTTTTTTGCGTTAAAGTGGCCAGCTCTAAATTCTTGCCATTCGGTGGTCTTTCTGTCAGCACCACCTGCGATGGTAGACTGAAACCCATCGGCTGAGTTGTTTTGCCCGCCCAGTACAACAGCAGCTTCTGCCGACGCTGAGTTAAATCGGCCACCCGCAATCACCACTTGTTGCTTGGCAATAACATTGTCTTCACCCCCTAGGATATTGGCTTGTAATGCATTGACCACCTTATTGCGAACACCCCCAGAGATAGTACTGTATTGACCTCTTACCTCATTATGGTTGCCACCTAGTATCACCATATGCGCAGAGCTAAAATCAGAAATCGTATTATTATTCCCGCCAGCAATACCGCTTAGTGTGCCTTTAACGACGTTACCTAGACCGCCTGCGATGGTGCTTCGCTGGTAATTAGCGTGATCGATTGTGCCCGACGCACCAGTAGCAAAACTTGCATCGCTTGACACTAAATTGTTTCTGCCAGCGATAAATGAGCCGTTACCTGTATAAGTATGGCCGTGTCCTAAAATGAGGTTATGTGAACCGCTTGCCTGCGGTGATGGAGCTGATGGGGCAGTTGCGCCATTGTTATACCCGATGATGAGGTTACCTGTACCGTTACCGGTATTGGTATCACCAGAACCATTTACAATTTGTAAGTTACAGCCATGTATATGGATGGTGTCATTGGATTGCGACATACACCCTAAAATTGCATCTAATTTACCTTGCTGTTCAGGCGTTAAATGATCTGCACTGGCATTTAGTGATGCAAAAGCAAGTCCTGCAAAAACCGTGTATTTAGTAAACTTAGTCATATCTATTATTCCTATTGTTCCTTTAGAAGGTGCTCATCAATTGTGCTTAGTCGCTTAGTTAATGAGGCCATGTTGTATCGATGTGAAAACGTATTCTCGTTAACACAGGAATAAATTTAACGAAAAGGTAAGGCTTTGACGCCCAACTAAATTAGATAAGACCCTTTAACTGAAGAGACTTTTAAGTCTATGATTTTATTTGTTATATCTTTTATTATGGCGAGACCAACGTTGAGTAGACTTTATTTGAGACGTTTTTTGGTTTTACTGAGCACTAAAGAGGAGGTGCTTTGAGTATGTAGCCCTCTTAATGTCGCGAATAAAATCATCAGCAACAAAATAGTGGGGTTGTAGGGGGGTTAAAATTCTACCTCATTTTAAATACATAAAGGGCACTAGGTTTGTTAGCTATGTGTTAGACACATAAGCCAAGACTCGTAAACCAAGGCCAGTGAGTGTGATTGAATCTAAGACGTTATAATGACAACACAGCATATAACCGTCTTAGGGGTATTCTACAATTCGGAAGCTGAGAATACAGTGTCTGAGCCGCGCTATTTACTGCAAGTCGTAAATACTTTTACTGCGATTGCTTTGCCACGCGTTAAATGTTTTGCCATTGACTAAATCAGCGATACGTTGCTTAAAAGTTGAGTAGCCTCTTTGCTCACTAAAATTTGACATTTTAAGTGTTTGTTCATGACGAGATGACATACCACTGGCGGCCTTTCTTACTGCTGTATCGAAGTAACCACTTTTCTTTTTCGCGCTCGACAGATAATCACAGACATCTCTATCATTCCATTCGTTGTAGCAAAAATCATTGCCACTGCCACCAGTTCCTAGTGGCAGAGAGTCGCCGCGAACAAATAAAATGTCGCCGCCATTACCACCGTATAAACCGATATTTGAATTTGTCGCAATTGTTGCCAAGAAATCTTTGCTGCCGCCGCCATTTAACTCACATTGACCTGCTTCACAAATGATTATGTCTTGACCACTGCCTCCCCAAGCTTTTGCTCTATTTCCCCAAGAGTAACCGCCAGAGTCAACGATTAAGTCGGCACCAGAATTACCATAGAGTCGGTCGGCTTTACCATTGTTACCAAACATCACGTCATCACCATTCCCGCCTTGAATTTTGTCACTGCCGCCATTGCCAAAAATCACATCATTGCCATTGCCTGCGTTGATGTTGTCACTGCTATCACTTGCAGCGCCGCCGTGTGCTGCACTATGTACGAGGCCATCGTGGTCAGTGGCTATTTTAGATCCCCCCGATATCCAGTCATTGCCATTGCCTGATGAAATTGAATCACTGGCGTTGCCACCAAAAATCAAATCGTGACCACTGCCTGTTTGAATGGTGTCTTTACCATCTTTTCCGTATACGGTCATATTTTTGGTGAGCGTTGACGCGTATAGTTTATCATTGCCATCAGATAAGATAACCGTAATATCAGTTGCGCGGTCATGCAGCTCACAGTGCTGGTAGTTGGTGCTATAAGCAAAGGTATAATCACCATACTCCGCCATGTGTATAGTCACATTTGAGTCCATAGCTTCAAGCTGCCAAGTTCCATTATTTAATTGTGCATAAAAACCATAATCTTGCGTGTTACATTTGACATACTGACTGGCTAGGTTTGTGGGCAAATCGTCAATATCAACGGTGTCTATGGTATTGGCACAGCTTTGGTATTCAACGTTTGAAATAGGGCTCGTTATATTTGCACTCGCTCCTTCTTCTGCGCAGTCAACCCCAGTTCCGCCATCAATACGGTCGTAATCGGCGTTGGAGTAAATCGTGTCATTGCCCCCGTTACCATATATATAATCTACTTTATCTCCCGTATGGATGGTGTCGTCCCCATTACCACCAATGACCAATTGATGAAAGTTGAGGTTACTGCCATCGTAGGTTGCACCAGAGTCGGTTAAATTAACCATCACACCAGAATATGCATCAGCCTCAATCACTTCACATTGATTATCGTAATATAAAATAACTTGTTGTGCGCTACCCTCTGCTGTCAGTGAGATGCTGCTATCTTGTGGGGTAACTGATAAATAAGTCATATGTGGATTGTAACTAGTGTTGGTTGCAAGCGTTATGTTACTGCCTAAACCTGTGCAGTTTGAGGGAGCGTATCCAGCACAGCTTGTTGCTTCTACAGTAGTAATGGCACTTTGTATTTGGCCTTGATTACCTTGTTCTACGCAGTCAGCACCTGCGCCACCATCAACTTTTTCGTAATCATCGCTGGTAAATATCTGGTCATTTCCGCCTTGACCATAAACATAGTCGGTCGCTTTTCCGGTCATAATTATATCATTACCATCACCACCATAAACAAGCTGGTGGAAAGATAGGCCTGATCCATCGTAGCTTTCGCCACTGTCGAGTAAGTTAACTTGAACACCATTAACATTCGCGCCATTGAATATTTCACAGCTACCATTATACATAGCGATGATAGAAGTCTGTACACCCTGAATTTTGAGCGCTTGCCCCGTTAATTTAGGGCTGAAAGACAAATATCTCATATGTTGATTTGATTGTGTTTCTTCAATTGTCATGGCACTTCTATCAATACCGCCAGGACATAAATTCCAAGACATGGCATGAGAGTGTGTGGTGTTGAATGCCAGTGCACAGAGCGACACCACGAGTGGTTTTTTATATATCATATAGTTATTTGAAGTCTTGAATTAATGAGCTTAGAAGATAAGGGGAAATTATGGAAGTAATATGGAGTATTTTGAATCTTAAGGGGAATAAAGCACTATAAATTCAATACCCTTTCAACATATTCTGTGCTGCGCATCGCTTTCTTTTGCTTTGCAGGCATGCCTAAGCCCTGAGAACACTGTCGCGGCTCCTTCGCGTCGAATTCGACACTCATCTTCTTTAAAGCCTACATCTAAACGCCAGTGTAAGCCATTTTCGATTTGCCAATGTTGACGGGCAGCTCTCGCTAACTCTTCCGCTGTTAAATTTGCTGAACTGAAATAGTATCTATAACATAACTCATTGCTTAAATTGCCTTTTTATTTTCTATAGGACGCTATCACACCTATTGTTTTTACACCTTCCCAGTGCCTTATTTCACACAGTAATGTTAAGTCATGACTTACTGCATAGCACCTAAATTCTTCCCTACTTTTTTGATAGTCGGCTTCATTAAACAGCACGCCATTTCGAGCTTGTTCAGTTAGCTTTGGTAACAGAGCACTTTCAATTTGCTTTAGTAACGCTTTTTGATTTGCTTTTACCGCAAGGAGGTAATCCGCTTCTTTATCAATGACTTCTTTCGCTATTGACTTTTGACATTCCATTGCATCAATTGTAACTAAACAGCCTTTTATTTCTAGAAGCCCCAAGAGCTCTGGTAGCGCATTTATTTCATTATATTTTTTAGCAACTGGTACTTGCCCTAGAACAACCCCGTTTTCATACGCAAATGCGCTCACCATAAATAGTGCGTCTCGTCTATCAACTTGAGTAAATGAGCCTTTTAATCGTTTCCCATCTAAAGCTATCACTTCGCCATGAGCGAGTTTGCAACAGGTTTTCATCCAAGATGAAAATGAGTCTTGAAATTGTGTTATGTCTATGCGGCCCATGACTCGAGCAATGGTATCGTGGCGAGGAATGCCATTTTCAAATGGTACAAACTTTCTAAGCCAATCGTGTCAATCGTGTCCAAAATCTTCAATATCTTCCCAACCTTGGCATCCTGAAATAACAGCTCTGACCGTTAATAATATGATATCAAAAAGCTTGTGAACAACTTTACTTTGTTGGCGAGGGTCATCAATTGATTCGAAGTATTTCAGAAATGGGGATCAGACATAACAGTGGTCGCTTAAAAAAGAAGTATAAGATCATATTTTTAAGTCAAGGTAAAATTCGTGATCTTGCCCTGCTCTATATTTCCTGTTTTATTTGAATAGACGTACATTAAAGCCTTCATAGACTCAATGTTCACTTCATGTTGTTCTGAGGGCAACAAAAGATACTGTTCGATGTGTTAGAGCTAAGTTTTATACACCTTATGTTCAAAAGCAGAGGTATACGCGTAATACGAAGATAGCTCCCTTTATTTATTTGTCCTCTTGATTTACGATGCTCGCCTTTAAGTGATGTGACAATTCACAACAGCAGCTAACGTTGTTTCCCACATCACATACCATTACAAACATATTATGTATAAGGGTCAATCAATGGCACCTGAGATGATGACAGATATAACAATCACTATTGTGATATTTTTGGTTTCAATCGGAATGGCTTTTAAAGGTAAGATTTTAAGAGAAACTAAGAAAGGCACATCTGATACGAGTACAGACAAGGTTCAGAATAGAGGTACGCTGTTTTTAATGTGCGGATCCGTTGTCGCAATCATACAAATTATTAAGTTAGGTTCCTTTTTACTGTAAGGTATCTTCAACAAAGGTTCTTTTCTTTTTATTTCAGAGGACTAGACATTCTTAATTTAGTTATATCAGTGAGCTAAATTATATACTGTTCAATGTGCAAGGTTGGATGTTGAGGTCGACCTTGCACATTGAATATAAATACCGTCGGAGTACGGAAAAGTGTTGCGCAATTTGACAATAAAATTCGCAGCTCATGACTTATTACTCTTTTAAGTAGGCTGGGTATTGAGGCCAATTCTGCACATTCGAACCTACATTTAATTTGTCTAGAACAGTCATTTACTGGTCAACTTTATGTCGCCTTCGTTAGTTGCTTCTATGTGTTTTCACAAAAAATGGAACAGTGCGACACCCACATATTTGGTATTCACGTAATATAGAGTAAAAGCTAAACGTTGCACCTATCGTGGTCGGTAAAAGTTAAAATGCTTACTGCTTTATTTTGTGCAATATACTTTTCGCTGTTCTATTTTTCATAATAAAAAATATCTGTGCGCTGCATAGGACCAAAAAAGAAGCGCCAAGGTGTAAACCATCCTCTGCACTACAGATTGAAAATAAACACTTGCTAGTTACGAATACTCCCATTGCAATCACAAAAATCCAAGTAGCTTTTATACTCACACTCCATCTAAAAATCTCATTTTCTAGTAGTTTCATATGTGCATCAAGAGAGGTGGTTATTTGTTCGCTTTTAAGATGTTTTAGACTACTTAAGCGGCTTTTATTCATTAATACAAATAACGTAATCCCCCAAGCTGTCGCAAACCCTACCCAAGCCAGTTTAATCATTGGCATTTTTTCGATAAACGAAATTACAAAAAAGCAGCTCACCGCCAAGATAGCGATGAACTCAATCGCAATATTAACCTTCAACACAATACTATGCCTTTTATGGCGCTTTAATAGTTTGTCCATGTGTGGCACAGACTTTTGCTCTGCTGATTGCCAAAGTGATGACAGCTGCTCAAATTCGTTTTTATCCATTAATTAATCTCCGCTAATAATTTTGTGAGCTGTTCTTTCGCTCGATGCAATCTGATCCCGACATTAGCACCACTAATCCCCAAGACTTCGCTAATCTCAACATTATTTAAATCTTCAAGCTTCAGGAGCATAACCTGACTTAAACTCAGTGGTAGCTTATTAACAGCATTGCACAGTTGCTTTTGCCTTTGAGCTCTTAAAGCATCCTCTTCAGGTGAAGTGTGCTCACATATAATCGTTTCATCCAATTCATCCTCTGAAATTTTGCTATAACGCCTTATATGGTCAATAGCCGTATTGTGAATCACCCTATACACATAAGTATTTAGCGAGCACTGCCCCTTATAACTGTCTAATGAGCGCCAAACAGACAGAGCCATTTCTTGGGCTAGCTCGTCAGATAAAGCAGACCTATTTTCATACCCTGACGCTGCTCTGCCTATCTGCGGCCAATACTGAGCAATGACATTTTCTTTTTCTGAGTCCTTGGTGAAAGTGACCAACGATACATGCCTCCAAATTCTTTTTACTATTAGTATTAGTCGTCGCAACCTTGGATCTATTACATAAACTTTTAAAAAATTGTTTCTTATTGAAATTTAGTAAGCTTTATAAATTTCCCTTCAAAAAAATATGTAATGAAACTTCACCTTCATCGACTAACCAGATCACACAAATTAAATTCGAAGCTTTCATAGGAGAAGTTTATGTCGATATTAAACCAAACTAAAAACCTAAACAAAAAACGTTTTCTTCAAACAGTCTGGTCACTCGTTGCAATAAGCTGGGCTGTTATGTTTACCGTCCTTTTTGTAACACATGAAAAAAGTATTCAATTAGCCGCGGTCACTATCACAGCCATCGCGACTGAGGGGGCAATATGGTGCACCGCAGCTATCACGGGCGTCGCGGTTATTGAGAGTAGAAAGGCCATTATGAACGCCATTGCCGAAAAACTAACAGGCAAAAAATCTATTTAAAATCGACAACTCTTTAAGGTGTAATTATGAATATTGAAACTTTAAATAAGAAATTAAATGAAAAAACACTACTACTAGCGTGGCTTATGACCCTTGCATGTTGGGCAAATGCCGCATTGGTTATGATGTATTCTCCGTTTACAGTACTCAAGGTCAGTGCACTAATATTTGCGATTTTAATAACTCAAGGAACGCTATATTTAACAAGACAGTTGGGAAAGAAAAATCAGGTGATTGGATCAATCTACAAATGCCTTTTCGAATGTCAATAAACGTTGTAAAAGTCATCAGAAATTAACAAGCCCCTTTCGGGGCTTGTTACATTTGAGCTGGTTCTTGCGAAAGCGCTAACCGTATTTAAAGTTAGAACTTATAAGATAACTCTAAATAAAATAAACGGCCCAAGTTGTCATAAATAGAACTCTCTGCTGTTGTATCAGTTGAATAAGGAATAATCGCTTTATCAAATATATTACCTATACCGACTCAGGGCGGATCATAGTTTGTAAATAACTACAATTCATGATCAAATAACGCTTTAATTATTTGCAGTGTAATGCTCTATGGTGATCACTTCCATGAAAACCATGGCTAGTGGTTAAAATTGCTTTTTATAACCTAGCTTTTCACTATATTCTAGAGTAACTTTTAAACTCACTCACAATTTAACATAATTTAAAAACCAAATAGTACTTAAATTACGCAAAAGATTCTATTAATTAGAATGTTGATTAAAAAAATTTCGGAGTTATTACATCCTTTCATTCCAAAAATAAGAACAATAACGACATTAGCACAAATTATATACAAAGCTAACTATCAAATAGTGCTTTGACTACTTTTTCCTCGTCTACTTTTTCTCTAAATTGACTCAATAATTTTTTCAGCTTAGGCGTTATCACATTTTTACAGAACGGACGGCTTGGCTCTGTATAAAAGTAGTTTTGATAGTGCTCTTTTGAAGCTTTAAATTCGTTAAACATAAGAGCTTGAGTTATAACTGGGTT
The DNA here is from genome assembly GCF_001625595.1 of Pseudoalteromonas luteoviolacea NCIMB 1942. Classification (GTDB taxonomy): domain Bacteria; phylum Pseudomonadota; class Gammaproteobacteria; order Enterobacterales; family Alteromonadaceae; genus Pseudoalteromonas; species Pseudoalteromonas luteoviolacea_A. The sequence continues at coordinate 66,115 of NZ_AUXT01000197.1, read as the reverse complement.
GTTAAACCCCTGCCCTAACAATTCTAAATACTCGACTGTTGATTGCTTTTGATGTTCGTCAAAGCAGTAAATAGCACTGCGATACTTGTCTCTACGACTGTGATTTGATGTTGAACTGTGAGTATGAAGGTGTATCTCGATAAGATCGTAGAGCGTAATTATGTCATCATCAAATTCGATAAGAATGCCTTCTGAGAACCAACTTTGTTCTCCAAAGCTGTTTACCCAACCTTGAGAGACCTTAAGAACACCATTCAAAGTGTTAAAAATGGCTTCTGTACACCAGTAGCAACTTCCGCCTAATCCAATTCTTGTGATCACAAACACCCCAAAAAACAATAACGCGACAATTCTATTTATTCGAAAGTACCAAATCCCCTTCTTTTGGTAAACAACAAGATGCGCCCCTTTGTGTTAAAGGTTTTATTGCCCAGCTACGGACCAGAACGTGAATAAATATTTCTCTTATATTTCAGCCTATTTGACAGATAGGAAGTTATTATTTCAACTTCTATACTGAGTTACTACTTAATGATTATGAACTATATTGCAAAGCTTTAGTCATATCTCGTTGAGATAAGAAGAAAAACGATAGAGGTAAACATGACTAAGTCCATCTTGATTGTCGAAGACGATACAGAAATGGCAAATTTAACTTCCATGCTCTTGGAGTCTGAGGGATATCAGTGTCAGATTTGTTCAGATGGAAATGCAGCAATTGAGGCGGCAAATGCCTTATCTCCTAACTTAGTATTGCTAGATTTAATGTTATCAGGGAAATCTGGACTTCAGATATGCAAAGAACTAAGAGCATTTTATACTGGCGCAATATTGGTTTTAACGGGACAAGATAATGACATATCGGAGGTTGCTTTGCTCAAAGCTGGTGCCGATGACTATGTCCTAAAACCCATGAAACCTCATGTTTTGGTTGCTAGAATTGAATCTTTGTTTCGCAGAGTTACTTCTGATGGTCAGGCCCCTACCGACTACTTATCTATCAGTAGATTAAACATTTACCCTAATGAAAGAACGGTAAAACTAGACACAGGCGAAATGCTTAATTTGACAACAGCCGAGTTCGACATATTACTTGTACTGGCTCAAAATGCAGGTTCTGCGGTTTCGAGGGATGAGTGTTCAAAAGCCTCAAGAGGAATTGAAAGTGATGTTTATGATCGCGCAATCGATATGATAATATCTGGACTCAGAAAAAAACTATCCAATACATCTGTTGGAGACGCGATCATCGTTACGGTTCGCAATAAAGGCTATATGCTCTCTAAGACTTGACTGAATCGCCACGAGTTTGCCAGAGACTCAATAACTTGAGAAACTGGAAATATGAAAAAATCAAATCGCTATACATCTGAATTTCGTGAACGTGCAGTTAGACTTGTTACTACTCAACAGTATGAGTATTCCTCACTTTGGGCTGCGCTAGTATCGATTTCAGATAACCTGGAGTGTACGCCAGAAACACTTAGGGCATGGGTTAAAAAGTCCCAAGCTCAGCCTTCTAAATCACCCTCTAACTCTCAATCAGCTGAAGAGCGACTCGCTGCATTATAGCGCGAGAATAAAGAACTCAAGCGAACCAATGATATTTTGAGGCAGGCCGCCGCTTTTTTCGCCCAAACGGAGCTCGACCGCAAACAGAAATAAGCGTGGCTTTTATCGATGTTTACCGTAAGCATTACAGTGTCGAGTCAATATGCAGGGAATTGCCGATTGCACCTTCAACGTATTCCGCCCATAAACAGTTACAGAGGCAGCCTGAACGTCTATCTAATCGCAAAAAGCGAGATGCAGAGCTGATGATACTCATTCGACAAGTGTGGGAAGATAATATGTCAGTTTATGGTGCAAGAAAAATATGGAAACAACGCCTTCTGGACGACCATCAAGTAGCTCGTTGTACTGTTGAGAGATAAAAGCGGATTATGGGTATTCAAGGCGTTCGTCGTGGTAAGGCATGCAGAACAACGATACCAGATGAGCAACAAGATACACCTATGGATTTAGTTAACCGTCAATTTATCGCTGAGCAGCCTAATCAGCTTTGGGTTGCTGATATCACTTACGTCGCTACATGGAGTGGGTTTGTTTACGTGGCTTTCGTGATAGACGTATTTTCTCGATATATTGTGGGCTGGCGTGTAACAACAACGATGCATACAGACCTTATTCTTGACGGGTTAGAACAAGCAATTTGGCATCGTAGCAACCTCGAAGGATTGATTCATCACAGCGACACGGGGAGTCAATATTTGTCTGTTAAATACACTGAGCGACTTGCAGATGCAGGGATCCAAGCATCAGTTGGAAGTGTTGGTTATTCTTATGACAACGCAATGGCTGAAACGATAAATGGTTTATTTAAAACAGAAATTATTCGAAGGAATGGGCCATGGAAAAATGTTGATGCTGTTGAATACGAAACTTTAGAGTGGGTAAATTGGTTTAATAATCAACGTTTACTCTCTTCAATTGGCTATGTGTCACCAGCTCAATATGAAACTGGTTTCTATGATAATTTAAGAGAGTCAGGTAAAGTAGCCTGACCTAAAAAACTAGTCTCCGATGAACTCGGGGTGATTCAATCTGCCTTTTACAATAAGCTTTCAGTTGCGTTTTACAATCATTTGTCTTGAGGCGTTGATAAGCCATCAAAAGGCTCACGTATCAACCTCAATATTCTCAAAGTTTAAAGCTCTTATAATTTATTTACTATATTTATAATTTTTTTGAATAATGCCAATACAACGACAGGTAAAGAATATATAATTGCCAATTTTTAGCGGAGCCTTTGTTAGATTGCCTAGCCAGATACGATGCACAACTTATGGAGTCTTAGCAGTCCTTACTTGGAGCGCTGTTTTGCATTTGGTTCGAATTGTCAGTGAAGACTTCGGAGTTGTAGGTGGTGCCGCACTTGTTTACACCTATGCTGCGGTTTTTCTCGTTGCTTTTCTTGATATGCCAAATATCAAGCAATTCTCAAGAAAGTACCTTTTGATTGGCGGTGTTTTGTTTGTCGCTTACGAACTGTGTTTATCGTTATCGCTTGGATTCGCAAACTCTCGAGAGCAGTCTACTCAAGTATTAATCGTTAATTACCTATGGCCAGCATTTACTGTTTTAGGTGCCGTTATATCTAGACATAATAGCGCCAGCTTGCCCCTACTAATATCTGGCTGCATCTTGGCTTTTATTGGCGTGTGTCTCGTAGTATCTGATGACTTAACCTCTCTACTTTATGGCGCTTTATCTAGCGTGAAAAGCAACCCTTTGTCGTTTGCACTTGCATTTTGTGGTGCGATTATTTGGGCGATATATTGCAACATTACAAAGTCAATTTCAGGCGGTAAAAATGCAATTACCCTATTTTTTGCTTTTACGGCTTTAACATTATGGGGGAAATGGTACCTCTTAGATGCAGGGTTTCTAACTAATTTTACATTTGCGAGTATATTTATACTTGTTCTTGCAGGCGGAGGAATGGCGCTAGGATATGGGCTTTGGAACAAAGCAATTATTAGCGGTAACATGATTGTTCTTGCGGTGATTTCTTATTTTACCCCTGTTTTTTCAGGTATGTTCGGTACAGTTATTTTAAATATAGAATTAACAGAGAGTTTTTGGGTTGGCGTAACATCCATAACTATAGGCTCGTTACTATGTTGGCAATCCACACGATTATTTAAACCTCCAGTTAATTCGGTACAAACTGTGCTAGACAACACTGAATAAATATACATATAATTTGTCATCTCTATTGCGCTGGAAAGACAATATATGACGCCGTTAGTCGATACATTAAAACAGCTTAGGTACCTCATTGCTCACTTGGATGACGATACCTTACATAGCGAGTACCCAGCTATGTATAACTTTTTAAAAAATAGTCGACTAGGTGATGGAGTCTGTTTAGATGAGCTGAAGTTTCTATATCGCTTTTTGTATGTTTATGGACGAAAGTCAGAAGCTACGTTTAACCGATTTCGAAACGAGATAGAACGATTTCATTTATGGAGTTGGCTCATTCAGCAAAAATCTGTTTTTGAACTCAAAAGAGAAGACATCGAAGCGTATGTCGAATTTGTGGTCAACCCCGAACCAAAGTGGCAAGCAAATTCGGTGCAATGGCGATTCAAAAATGACCATGGTTTGCGCCAAGTTAACCCAAATTGGCGACCGTTCGTTTACAAAGAAAATGGCGTAAGCCAACAAACACTTGCGTCTATGTTCACCGCGCTTAATGTGTTTTACAAGTTTGCTATTCTTGAAGAAAAGTCTTTTGCCAATTTCGTTCCTGTCGTAAAAAAGAACTGCCCTTATTTGGTTGTTCAATCTCAAATAAAAATGCCGGATACTCTTAGCGATTTACAGTGGGAATATGTCTTTGGCGTAACAAAAGACCTCTGTGAACAACAGCCTAAACTCGAGCGTAATCTATTTACCTTGGCATGTTTGAAAGGACTCTATTTACGTATATCTGAGTTGTCAGAACGGCCCCAATGGTCTCCTGTAATGAGCCACTTCTGGCAAGACCAAGACGGTTTTTGGTTTTTACGAATTATGGGAAAAGGCAATAAACTGCGTGACGTAACACTCAGTGACGACTTCGTAGATTACCTCAAGCGTTACCGTTTATCGCGTAGCTTAACCGCATTACCTCGGGTAGATGAACCCCACCCTATTATCCATAAACTAAGGGGGCAAGGCGGGATGAACGTGCGCCAACTGAGACGTATTGTTCAAGAGAGTTTCGACTTAGCTATCGCTAAGCTCAAACAAGACGGTTTTGGCGAAGAATCTGAAAGTCTTGAAGCTGCAACTAGCCACTGGCTTCGCCATACAGGGGCAACACATGATGCACAAACTAGGCCTCTAAAACACTTATCAGAGGATTTGGGCCACTCGAAAATAGCGACCACAGACCAAATCTATATACAAACAAACATTAAAGAAAGAGCAAAGTCCGGCCTAAAGAGAAAGTTATAGTACATCTTTTTGGTGGATTATTTAATAAAACAACACATTTGTTTATTTATGAATAAATGAATGGTGGTATGATGTGTTCTTTTAATACCCAAAAGAAAAGGCCTTAAAGCCCTTTCTTCATTACTTTAGCGTTTGAATCTAACCACTAGCTCATGCATGTCTTTTGCTACACGGGTTAGCTCTTCACTTATCATCTGACTCTCTTGGGAGCTATTAACGCTGGTATTTGCAAGCGCGGCTATATTTACAACCTGTTTGTTGATGTCCTCAGATACCGCCGCTTGCTCCTCTACAGCAGCAGAGATCTGTATAGAGTTAACACTCATCGTTTCAATCAAAGCGTAAATATGCTCAATTTTTTGCGTCGACTCGTTTAATTTCTCAATGCCTACTTGAGATTCTGTTTCACCGCGCTGCGCAATTACCTCTGACTCTTGTGTACTTTGAGTCAACTCATCAATGATGGCATGGATTTCTTTTGTAGACTCTTGTGTCCTCTGAGCAAGATGCCTCACTTCATCTGCAACAACTGCAAACCCACGACCTTGTTCACCAGCTCGAGCGGCTTCTATTGCTGCATTTAGTGCCAACAAATTAGTTTGTTCAGCAATTTGTTCGATGATTTGAGCTGCGTCTGCGATTTTATTGGTTTGTCTAGCAACACCCAATACAGAGTCTTTAATGTCAACAACAGTAACACCCAAATTAGCTATAGACGCTTTGGTTTCTTCTGAACTTTTTGCACCTTCTTTAGCGAGTTCTAGTGCATCTGCTGCATCGGACGAAGTTGATTGCACATTTTGCGAAACTTCTTGAATGGTTGTTGCCATTTCATTCATTGCCGTAGCAACTAGTTCCGTTTCTTGCTGTTGCTGTGTGAGTTGCTCAGTAGTTGAACGACTCATACCTGTCGTCTGTTCTGCACCAACTGTTACCTGCTTTGAAGCATGTTCAATACGTGTAATTACCGTATCTAAATGTGCGTGCTCACTCAGCAACTTAACATGTAATTCGGCCATTTTACCTTGCCAAGGAGAGTAAACCTTTTGCGAGACGTCGTCACAGAAGCTATGTTTTAATACTTCATTAATTCTCTCTAGCTGTTCATTATCTCTGTAACGGTTATAACCAAAGATGGCTATGCTATTTAACATTAGCCATGAAAAAGCGCCGGTTTCATACCCAGAGAAAAATAACCCCAGTGCGGTAGCAAATGCAGCAAGAGGCCAAACTGTTCTTAACTTTGGAAGTTCATACTTAAGCTTTCCGCCTGAGCGGACCGATTTATAAAGCGCATCAGCACGTTCTACATCTTCTCGATTTGGGCATGTTCTAACAGATTCATAACCTATAATCTGCCCATTCTCTGTCATCGGCGTAACGTATGCATTAACCCAGTAAAAATCACCGTTTTTACAACGATTTTTGACCATTCCCATCCATGGCTTACCAGCTTTAAGCTGAGACCACATGGTTTGGAAAGCCAATTCAGGCATGTCAGGGTGTCTTACAAGGTTATGCGGTTGGCCAATGAGTTCTTCTTTTGAATAGCCACTTACATTTATAAAATACTCATTACAGTCGGTAATAATACCTCTAAGATCGGTAACTGAAATGAGCTTATCTTGTTTTGCAAATCGCTGTTCACGACTTGTAACGGGTTGATTAACTCGCATTTAACTTAAAACTCTCTGCAAATTATATTAAAACTCGACGCTGGACTATGGAACATACGTCTTATGCGACAATTAGGCAACCAATTTCCACCAAATTACTAAGATTTTAGGAATTTTGAACATATTTAGGAATAATATGTCTGAAATCAGATCTAAAAATCGTTTTTTCACGTATGCTGTTTACTGTAAAATATTAAAGTTATTATAAGCCACCAAGGAGTGCTAAGTGTCCAGATTTTCAGCAATTACAGACAACCCTCATGAAAATCGCTTCAATAAAAAAATTGGAATATTAGTCACTAATTTGGGTAGCCCTGATGATGCTACTACACCCGCACTAAGAACTTATTTAAGAGAGTTTCTTTCTGACCCCCGAATCGTCGAAATTCCAAGAGTTATTTGGATGATCATTCTACATGGCATAATACTGAGAGTTAGACCGAGTAAGTCAGCAGAAGCCTATAACAGTATTTGGACTGAGCAAGGGTCTCCTTTAATTAATATCACAAAAAATCAATGTGAAAAGTTGAAGCTCCTACTTAAAGAGAAAGGTCATGATAATGTTGAGGTTGTCATGGCAATGCGCTATGGGAACCCTTCGATTGAAGCAGGTTTAGAACTGTTGCGCGAGAAAGGTATTACTAATATTGTGGTATTGCCTCTTTATCCACAATACTCAAGTGCAACAACAGGCTCAACATTTGATGCTGTTTCACGCGTTTTAACAAAATGGCGTTGGGTGCCTCAGTTACACTTTTTGAATGGTTATCATGATCAACCCAAATACATAGAGTCTTTATCTAATTCAGTTAAAGAATATCTAGAAAAAAACCCAATGCCAGAAAAAATCCTCTTTTCATATCATGGGACACCTAAGCAGTTTTTATTAAATGGTGACCCGTATCACTGCTTTTGCCATTTAACGACCAATGCAGTGATAAAACACCTTGGGTTAGATAAAGATCAAGTAATAACAACCTTTCAAAGTCGCTTTGGTAAAGCAGAATGGTTAAAGCCTTACACTGACTTTACGCTCAAAGAGCTCGCCAAAAATGGTACCAAGCACATCGCAATATTAAGCCCAGCTTTTAGCGCTGATTGCTTAGAAACATTAGAAGAGCTAGAAGAAGAAAATAAAGAGTACTTTATTGAAGCAGGTGGAGAACGTTATGACTACATCCCTGCCCTTAATGACAGAGACGATCACATAGACGCATTTTACGAAATTTTAAAGCCTCACCTATAACGATACAAGCCACCAGCGATGGTGGCTTAATGTCTTCTGAAAAATAAAAATTATCTTACTTAGCGCGCCCCTAAAATCAGCGATATGTGCTCTGTGCCATTGTTTTGGCTAGGTTGCAGTAAGTCGTTAATTGTAGAGACATAATCTTAGGGTAAATCAAGCAACGCAGCTATATGCTTGCCGTTCACTTCCAATAACTCTTTGTCACCATTTTCTCTAGCGTAACGTGTTTCAACCATACGAAATGGCACTATCTTGTCTTGCGAATTATGAACAATCAGCATGGGCTGTTGAAAACTCGAGATTAACTCTTAATTAACCCTTATGAAACATAAAACTCTGAAAATATCGCCCTAACAAAAAGGTCTCACAAGCATGGTGGAAGAATAGGTCGCCTCATCTCTAAAAGATGTAAAAGTCCCTTCTGTAATTAATCTATCAACTAGCTCAGGTGTTGGTGAGTAACATAAATTGCAAGCTACCCGCCATGCGATTGGCCCAAAACCAAAATCGGTAAATCTTTTACGTCTCGCCTATCAGACAGATAGATCAAAGCGCGGCTTGCATCTTGGGCGACTAACGAATGACTTGCCTCCCAATCAGATTCGCCAAAGCATCGATATTCCATCATAAGAATCTGATAGCCGTTCTCAATAAGCGGCTTAATAACTTTGTACCAATTTACGACGTTTTATCCGCTGCCTTGAAACACAAAAATAGTTGCTTTGGGTTTTTGAGATAGTTTAAATAAAAAGTGATTGATAATTTTTCCGTCAGAGGAAGTTAACTTGGCTGTTTCCACAATTCCCTCTATTGACTCGTCAAGCCTTTCATCTTTCGGAAAGAACACCCTGCTGAATGAACAGCCAGAAGCCAGAAGCCAGAAATAGAACAAATAAACATAAATATTTCTTGTGCATAGAACCTATCACCTCTCGTCGTCATACCAACGTCCCTGTGGAGGGCTGTAATACTTGGTCAAGCAAAGCAAGATGATATAGCTCGATACACTTTGTCGTACTTTTAATAAATCGAAAGTGAAGTTTTGTCAAAATGTATATCAATGATAAGTTCGCTCAAAGGATGTTAAGGTCAGTCATTTCGACGAGAATACTTCTCTCAATACGACCTAAATTAGACGCTGTTAATTCAATCATAGAGACGCTACCTTAATTGTAAAGTTATATAGGGCTTATAAATGTTTGTATCCGTCAGACATCATATTAATCGTGGTCATTCAACCATTGCAGTTTCACTTGCACATGGTACCACTCGATAGTTGTTTTATTTTTCATCGCACGGCAATAATTGTACTAGCTTTGTCTAACGAACACTTCTAACCACTCAAAGCACAAGATAAATAACTTTGTTACAATAGTTGTTCCGTTTCCCACTATCCTAAGTATGTTTGATATTCAATTAAATAGTTTTGTTCGTCGAGTTGAGCAAACAGATGAATTAAAAGCGTTAATAAAGTCATCAGGAGCGAAGTTAAGCCGAAAAGGCCGCTCTCGGAATTGGCGCTTACAAGGTAATTGGCAACAATTTGAGGTCATTATTCAGCATGCTCATATGAAGGATGAGCCTAGCTGGCAATGGGTGATTGAAAAGTTAAGCACTTATAAACCCAAACCAAAGATGGAAGAACTAGTTTCAATTGTGAGGCTCAGTCCAGCTATAACACTTCAAAAGTTGATAGCGCAAACTGATTGCACATTGGTAGAAGCAAGAAAAGCTTTTGATATTGCTGCATGGGAATAGTCACTTACTTAAATTCACGCTGATATCCATTATTCGATTCAAGAATCAACGACTCTGATCGCTTTGATTTTAATCAAGACACAAGCCGCTTATTTGGTGACTTGTGTCTTGTATTACTATACGTGAGTCTGTTTTACCGCTGCAAAGCTGACGCGTTTTTCCTGTTCCTGCGCATTGAACTCTTCAAGTAAATTGATACAGACATTCAAAGGTCTGGCGGGGCTGTAATAGTAACCTTGTATATGGTCACACCCCAACTCGGCTAACATCTTCAGCTGCACTTGTGACTCTACGCCTTCTGCGATGACTTTAATACCTAGTTGAACAGCCATGTTGACCAAGCAAGAAATCATAATTTGCTTGCTCTTATCCTGCATTAAACTATCTACAAATGATTTATCTATTTTAAGGTAGTCTACTTGATTATCAATTATGTGGCTGAGTGATGAATAACCTGTACAAAAGTCGTCAAGCGCTATTTCAACACCTTTATCTCGTAAGGTTTTAAGTAGCGCCCAAGTATAGCGGTTTGTCGCCATAGACTCCGTCACTTCCACGGTCACGCTTTGGTAAGGAATGCCAGCTTGTTCAATCGCAGTCGATATCAAGTCAAACTGATTATTACTCACTTTAAACTCATTAACTGACCGATTTACAGACACGCTCACATCGGTATAGCCGAGGTCATGCATATGCCTCAAGTCATGACACGCGCGCTCCAACACAAACTGCCCTATCTGATGAATAAAGCCAAACTCTTCTGCAATAGGTATAAATGCGCCAGGAGAAATCATTCCTTGCTGATCATCGAACCACCTAACTAGCGCTTCAAACTTTACAATCCGGCCACTGTTTTGATCTACGATTGGCTGATAGTAAACTTTGAGTAATTTTTGCTTAATCGCTGCTCGTAGTTTGTCTCTTAGTGCAATTTTATTTAGGTGCGCATTTTGAATTTCTTGATTGTGTAAAGAGACATTACCACGATTGTTTTTCTTTGCACTTTCAAGTGCATGAGCCGCGTTTCGGATGAACTTTGCAGCGGTTACTCGCTGCCTATAATCCAATTGTGCAATGCCCGTGCTAGCGCTCAACTCAATCGTTAATTCGTTAAACACATAGGGTTGCTTCAGTTTATCACTAAGCTTATTCGCTATATGTAGCGCACTCTCTACATTGGTGTTATCCAACAGGATTGCAAATTCATCGCCACCATAACGAGAGATTGTATCGAGTTTTCTTAACCCATTTTTCAATCGTTTGGCAACTGAAATAAGCACCTTATCGCCTATTTCGGGACTATATATATCATTGACTTCTTTGAAATGATCTAGACCTATAAACAGTAATGAACAAGGGTGGGAACGACTTCGGCTAGCGGAAATCTTTTCTTCAACAATATCCATAAAGCAGCGTCTATTAAGTAGTGCTGTTAACGGCTCGTGATTAGCATAAAACGTCAGCTGCGCTTCATTTCGTTTCCATTCAGTTATATCTCTGAATATCGCCACATAGTTGATTACTTCACCATCATCGTCGCGTACGATATTTAAGGTCAGCTCTTCGGGAAAAATTTGACCATTCTTGCGACGATTATATATCTCGCCTTTCCACGTGTTTTGAGACGAGAGTGTTGCCCACATTTTTGCATAGAATTCAGCATCATGTTTTCCTGAGGACAAAACTGATGGGTTTCGACCTAGTAGCTCCGAGTCTGAGTAACCAGTTAAACGCTCAAATGCACGATTGACCATCACAACACGATTTAAGTGATCTGTGATCATAATGGCTTCAGTCGCGTGCTCAAAAACAACATTGGTGAGCTCAAGTTGCCTATTAAGTGAATAGATATACGTGATATCCTGTATGGTTGCGCTAAATACGCGTTCATCTTCTTGTTCTTCTGAACGCTCCACATGTCCTATTACGCGAAAAAGGCCTTTAAACTGATTTCTTTCTTGGTGAGAGACATTAATGTCTACCTGATCGACCTGGCCTGTGCGCAATTTTTGCATGATTACACGCAACGCCTTTTGATCTTTCTCGATCAAGCAATCACAAAATTGCTCAAAGAATAATTCTTCGCTGGGGTAGCTTATTAGTGCTCTCATCTCTTGGCTAAAAATATGCGTATTTCTACTAATATTCCAAGACCAAGAACTGAGCCTTGCAATCCGCTCACCTTTGGCCAATTGCTTCACCAAAATTTCCTGCGCTGCAAGTTCCAAATTATGATTTAACTCTGCCCCAACTAATAAACTGAGTTCTCTAAACCAATGCTTATCGTCGCTCGAAATCTCAATTTGCTCATCAAAAAGACAAACCATGATGCCTATAGGGGTATGATCTAAAGCTCTGAGAGTAACGCCTAAGTATCCATCAATATCAAAAATTTTGAGAATTTCGTCTTCAGCATACATTTGTTGTAGGTTACAGCTGATAGAACATACACTCAGGCTATCTTTGGCGTCTTTACATGGCGTACCTTCTAAGTCGTAAATGATGTAATTCGACTTTACGCCATCTACTGCGTACGCGACCGTCTTAACTCTCGTATCTGAGTCAATAAACTTACCTATTAAACAATGAGCTGGCTGAAACTTTTCGTATATCAAGTTCAGCGCCAATTCGTAACGAGCTTCGCTACTTGGTAAATTGTAAAAAGTACTGAATGATAGCTTCATCGTTTAACAATCTTTTAATAATTATAGTTATTACTATGAACGGAAAATAATATAAATTTCAATATTAGTTTTATTGCCGAATATAAATATGAAGGTAGATCAATAAAATATCAATAAGTAATAGCAAATATATAGATGAAATAAGCTACGCCCAAAGAGCATGCACCTGTACTTTTGTTGTATTATAATCACTAATTGCACAGCGGAAAGCGGATCGCTATGATTATGTTTTAAATAAAAAAGCCGTCTAAACGACGGCTTTTTTATAAATATACAGTTTCTATTTATTCAATAATAGGTTGTACATCTAACCCATAACCGAAACTAACTGCGAGTACCAAAACAATAGATGCAGCCAACAGTAATTTACCGATTAAAGGTAAACAGAAACGGAACCAATGCGTATAAGGTACACCAGCCATACCTAAAATACCCATTAATACTGCGTTAGTCGGGATGATCATATTTGAGAAGCCATCACCAAACTGATAAGCAAGTACTGCTACTTGACGAGGTACACCTACTAAATCACCAACAGGTACCATTAAAGGCATTGTCACGTATGCTTGACCAGAGCCTGAAGGAATGAATGTATTTAAGAAGGTTTGAATCACTAGCATGCCTACCGCTGAAATTTCGGCAGCTACGAGTGATAACGGTGAAGACATCCCATACACCAATGTATGCAGAATTTGGCCATCTTCAAGGATTAAAGCGATACCTCTGGCGACACCAATCAGCACAGCAGTTGTAACTAACTCAGATACACCTTCAATAAAGCGTTCAGCTGTTTCGTCTGCTGACAATTTACCTAAAATTGCAATTACGACACCCCAAGCGACAAACAATCCACCTAATTCATACAGGTACCAACCTTTTGTCGCGATACCCCAAACTGCGATACATAGCGTTACGATAAAACTGAACAAAATAGTCTGATGGCGCTTGTTCAATTTTGGATAATTTGGTTTTGCTTGACCCTCTAGTGGACAAGGGACACCAATCATCATTGATTTGCTTGGGTCTTGTGCAACCTTTTTAGCGTAGCTCCACACATGATGAAAGCCAATAAGCACAAATGGGATGAATATTGCTAAGCGAAGCTCAATACCTGAATAAACTGGGATATCTGCGATTTGCTGCGCTATTAGGACTGTAAAAGGGTTAAATGCTGAAACACCATATCCAATGCCATAACCTGCCACAATCATACCAACAGCCGTCATTGCATCTAGCTTCATCGCCTTACATAACGCCACGAGTATCAAAACAAATGGAATATACTCACCCGCTGTGCCTATGGTGCTTGATGCCAACGCAAAGCAAAATACAACCATAAAAATAAGTCGCTGCGGCTTAGTACCATGCTTCTCTAGCATTCTACCAATAAGCGCATCAACTGTACCAGTTGCACGCGCAATACTCAGCACACCACCTACAATAAGAACAAAGAAGATTACATCTTGAGCTTGAGCAAAAGCTTTGGGAATGGAAGTTAGTAAGTCCCAAGGGGTAAGGTACTCTTTGTGTTCGACTAACTGATAAGTGCCAGCAACAACCATTTTGCGGCCGCTGTCTGTAACACTTGTCTCAAAAAATCCTTGCGGCACTACCCAAGTAGCAAGTAGCGCAACCACCATCATGCCAAGTAATAGCACGAGCGTGTGTGGCACTTTCAACTGTTGTCCCATTTACTGCTCCAAATTAATAATATTGTAGTTTGGCGCGCATATTACCCACATTTACGACAAAGATCATTGCTTAAGCTAAAAGATTGTAAATGAAATGCGTTTTATCGCGCAAAAAATACGATTAAACACTGTCTATGCAACAGCTTCTGTTTCTACCTGTCTGTTTTGCTCGGTACAGTGCTTTGTCGGCAAGCTCTATTGTCTGCTCTATCGTTGTGGTGCCACGTTGCCAATGAGATACACCTATAGATACCGTAATTTTTATACCTTGGGGCATAGTATACTCAAATACTTGTTTTCTAAGCCTTTCCGCAATGCACATCGCTTCATTCAAGACTATTTTTGGCAAGAACATAAGAAACTCCTCCCCACCGGCCCGACAGATAAAATCATCCGACCTTGCATTACACATCATCAATGCCGCTAACTCTTTCAAAACGCTATCTCCGGCGCTATGTCCGTATATATCATTGATGCTTTTAAAATGATCAATATCTATCGCCAACACAGATAAGCCGAGTTCACCACGAATAGCACTTCCTAACCAATGCTCAAGAGATAAACGATTGTGCAAAGAAGTAAGCTTGTCTGTTTTGCGATCAGTATCAAGCGCTTTGATGACGCGCCTGACTGAACGATTACTTTGTAACAGTGTATGTTTGAGATGTGCGGCCTCGAAGTACCAAGCAAAAATGCGCGTCGCATCCGTTTGTTTACTATTAAAAGTTGCAAGCTGCTTAGCTAACAGCGTAAGCGGCTTAGCGATTTGTACACCCGCAACCAGTGTTAATGCCAATATTAGTAAAGTAAGAGGGATGCTCGAGTATATGACCACTCTATGTGTAGCTCCTAATTCATTCAGTATTGATGATATAGGTCGTTGACTAACTACTCCCCAACCTGTCATTGGGATCGGCGCAAAGCCTGCTATCATCTGAATACCTGCACTATTTACTATCTCGGATGCACCTGTGTGCCCTTTTAAGACCTTTTCGACAACTTCATTACCGTAAACTCGTTCTCCAATTCTGTTTTCGTCAGCGTGATAGAGTATTTGTGACTGCCCATCAACAACATACAAATATGAGCCGTCTTCATGATGGTGCCTGCCTAATAGCCGATTTAGAATGGTCTTACCCTGCAAGTAAATGCCGCCAGCGACGAATCCCATGTACTCACCTTCGGAAGATGTGATCGGGTAAGTCGGACTCACCATCAAGTTACCTGCTGGGGACATACGCGGATCTAAAACGATGGGCTTTTGCTGTTTGACTTTCTGAAGCTGCGCGAAAGAAATTGATTTTCCGAGAACATTAAGGTCAGGTTTAACGGCCACTATTTGCCCCTGAGGGTTTACGACCATCAAGGAATCAAAACTGTTTGTTTGGTTTAACAATCGCTCCAACTCTCGATTAACCTCAGGCAGGTCATCGAGCCGCTTTGATATTTGATATGCACTGACATTTAACTGACTATTTACGGACTGTAAAAACAATTCAGTCACCTGCGCAAGCTTAGCTGCATATACCTGATTGGCATGTAGAGTATCCTTAATGAAAGCATTTCGATGTACCTGATAGCTTGCGAAAAGCGTATTGACAGATGTCAATAATACACCGCATGTTGCTAAAGCTAATATCAGCTTCTTCAAATCAACTCGAAAGGCTTTTTTCATCGAGTTTTTTATTTTGGCTTTCACTATAAACTGTTAAATATGTTTCCCTACGAATTGCTAAAATTCTAACGTACCAACCTTTTACGCATTTATTCTAGGTCAATGTTTTTAGAATATTTCGATATCAATGCCCAGCTAATCTCTAGTCTTAAGTTATACGTATAATAGAATTACAACTGAATTACGGTTGGTTGTGTGGTTGTTCTGGTTAAAGGTAGAGATTCACTTTATAATGGCTAATCCAAACTTAATGTAGGTCTGTAATGAACAAAAAGAGTAAAACGAATCCTTTAGTAACCCACTTGACTATCGCAATCGCGGCACTCGCGTTTTTGTGGCTGTCTACAGATGACAAAGATATCTTAGTGCTTGGGAACTCTTTGATTTTGGTTTACATTGTCTACGCACTTGCATCTAGATTTATACTTAACAAAAAGAAAAACAAACACACTCAAAAATAAGCCAATTCTGGAAGCCATTTACATATCAAGGATCCACAATGAAATACTTACTGCTGCCTCTAGTACTCTTGGCCGGTTGTAGCGCCACCTCAACTATAAACGAAAATACCAAAAAACTATGTGAGGATACACTCTATAAATATACAGAGGTAAGAGACAAGGGAACGACTGCACAGTATGTGGATCTGTTTACGGCTGACGCCGCATTCAGAGTTGAGCGGCTCGGTATACAATTAAACGGAAGCCAAGAGCTTGCTGATAGATTTGAATCCGCAAGAGCAAAAAACAAGTCTGTCCATTTGTTAACTTCAAGCGAAGTTTATATGTCTTCTGAGGGCCAATTAAGTGCTACCTCAAACTTCATCTTGTTCATGAAAGACAAAATGGCCACCGATGGCACCAAGTTGCTTTCGGGCAGGTACATAGATAAACTTGTGATATCACAAAATAAATGCAAATTATCGGATAGAGATGTTGTCGTAGACCGCATTGACACACTTTAATTCGCTCGGATACAAACTCGTTTTGTCGGGTTTTTATCATTAAAATACATTTTCAAATATAATCACTTTGGTCAATTTAACCTACAAATACCTCAAATTTAGTCTACATTCTACTATGCTATTCGCTCCTGCATTTTCAACATGGTCGGAAGAACTTAAGATATGTGTCGAATGCTAGCACAGCGCTTTTGAAAACGTATTATCAAATAAATCACAAGGATTGAGCGGGTTGTTTGGATGTAATAGCAAAACAGTTTAAGTTAACCTTGTAGGCATGTGCTATGAAATTCAATAAACCATTACAATATCTTGTGTTGGGTTTAGCGCTTTTGTCATTGCCTGGCTGTTTAGACAATGACGATGATGACCCTGTTCCAACGCAGCAAGATACACAAATCACAGTAACCCCTTCTTTGGGGTTGATCAAAAATGCAAATATTCAAATACTTACGCTTAGCAATAATCAACCGGTAGCAGGTGCTACTGGCAGCACTGGCGACACCGGAAGTGCCACCATTACAGTTCCAGCAGGAACAACAGGTCCGTTTGTGGTAGAGGTTGTCCCAACCAGTGGATCTGAGTATTTTGACGAAGCAAAGGCAACGTTCTTACCTTTACCCTCAGATACTAAACTTCGTGCCATTGTATCTAATCTGCAAAGCCAAGTTGGCGTAACCACGCTCACAGAAATTGCTGCAAACTCGATTTTGTCGGCTAATGTCACTGATGCAAGTGCCGTGAATGCTGTCAATGAGCAAATTCGAAAAGCGTTGGCCCCAGCCCTAGAAAGTATCTTACAAGCGCCACAACTCATCTCCGAAAATGTTGAAGGGTCCGTAAATAATGACCAAGGTGGTATATATGCGGTCACGCTCGCAGCGCTGGCAAAGCTAGGCGCATCTCAAGATAACCCAGCTCTGGCAATATTAAACAGTCTCAAAGCAGACTTTTTAGATAATGCGCTTGATGGCAAAGTAGGTGACAAAGCCTTCCAGAGCCCTATTTACAATGCAGACTCATTTATTAGCGACTTGTCAGCTCAAATTACCAAATACGCAAACAGCTTTGGAGTAGCCGATTTAGCAAGTGACATCAATAGCACGTTTCTTCTTAACGAAATTAAGAAGACGTTGGAAGGTTTAGAGGAAATTCTAGACGGGCTGAATTTAGATGATTTGAACTTTGATTTCATCCCTGATGGTTTTTTACCCGATGATGACGATGATCAAGGTAATGATGATACCAGTGCCACTTTAACGATCACAGGTACTACTACCACTGCTGGTATCACGACTGAACTTCCCGCTATTTCGGTGAATAATGTACCCGCTCCAAACCCTGAAGATATTAATGCCATTGAGCAACAGATAAAAACACAGGTTGAGTCACAAGGCATTACGGTCACTAATCTTGAGTTTGAATTAGTCAGTGCCAGTAGCGAGAAAGTAGTGGTAAGTGTCAAGTACTCATTCTCCACTTCTGGTGTCACCGTTACGGCGGACCTAACCTATACATGGACACCTGGATTTACAGATGATGATTCATCTGATGATGACTCTTCAAATGACGATATGTTACCCGATGCGTTAAGCGGCAAGATATTCACGCTGACCTTTAACTTAACCGAAAGTGGTTCATCATATACCGACGGTCAAAAAGTAATGTTTACCTTCTCTGGCTCTGGCAAGCTATTTATTAATGTAGCTCCCGACGCATCAAATGGAGATGAAATTACCATAGATGGATTCGATAAAATGGGTGACGAATATAACTATAGTGACGAAGCAAACGGATTCAAATATTCGGTGGCTGTGCTAGATGGTAAACTCCATGAAGTGAATTTGTTTGCTATTGGCGGTGGTTTACTGGGTCAATTTGTAGAGCAAGCTAGTGGCGGTGAAATACCTAACCTAGAGCTTGTATCAGCGCTTGGAGGTACATATACAGTAACAGGTGATGGTCATAGCAGAGGCACTGTGATAATTGACAAAAATGGTACAGTTGACTTTGACTCAGGTGTCAGTTTTGCGCCGAGTGATATAGTCGCAATATTTGACAGACGAAATATTACTGAAGAGCCCAGAGTGCAAATTAACTACGGTAGTGATGACAGTGGGCCATCCATTAGAATATTCTTAAACAGTGACCTACAAACCATCAAAATGATAGTTTATAGCAATCAAAATGAAGGGGTTGAAGTTAGCGTTACTGTTCAACCCGTAACAGGCGGAGGAAGTTAACGTTAGCTATACAACAAGGTTGGGTCACAGCTTCTGACCCAACCAATTTTTTCTGTTCAACTGCAATCCCAAGTGTACCAAACTCTAGAGAAGTCCAGTTTTTGTAAAGCTTTTGGCTCGACGAAGAAGTTCGCGACACCACAATCTCCCCACATAACCTCTACACCTTCATCATCCTCACTATCTAGCTGAAATAACAAGACCCAATTCTCGCCTGGCTTTTCATACCCCCTAGGATCCTCTTGTATAAAGTGCGCATATCCACCAATTTTTGAGCCCATGCTCTCAAAATTATCGTAAAGATACTCACCTACTGATTCATCCATTTCAAAGACGTCACCGCAGATCTTCTCAAATCGATAGTCAGTCGGCGATTCAAACTGCAATGAGTATTCATTCGCAATTGGAAAGTCCGAATCTAAAGCTGCACAAGGTAGCCCCTTTTCTAGAAATGACACGTCTTTAACGATCTCTTTATGGTAAATAACGCGATAACCATAAGCCTGTTCAATGGCCTCATCTACTCCGACATCATAACCCATCCCGAACATTTCATCGTCATCCTCAACAAAGAACTGCAAGATCCCTTGAGTTGGATAGCCCTCCAAAGCTGGCACCTCCTCAAAATTAATTTGTGCCAGTAAAACTAAAGGCTCCGCATTCTTATTACATGGATAGGTCTTATCCTTTGGCCAATATGGTTTACCTGCGAATTTGCTACTCCATATATGCATCGGTTCTTGTGCATTTGCTCGCTACCCAATTCAAACTTATTGGCTTTTTCACCAAAGTTGTTCAAGCTTAACCCTTTCGTTGAAGAACACAATTTTGTCTACAGATTGAGTACGCCGATTTACCATATTTTCATTTCCTTTGGCTTGAATGATAAAAGACAAAGTGCATAAAGTTTTTTGTTTTTCGGTCAAATAGTCGATTACTTGAAAACTTTGGCTAAGCTGTTTAAATCTACATCAAAAAATTCAAATCGCATAAAGCATATCGCTGCGTTTAGTTATATTTTCAGCTCAAAGACAAGGTCTTTAGAAACTAACGCAAGCTTGACTAACCTGTTGTAATTATAGCTTAAAATAACATTCCCTCATGATAAGCAGAACTGGGAACTTTGATATTTAGAGGAGTTTGTCAAGACGGTTAGCACGTAATTCTAAAAAATTTATTTGCGGTGTGGAATCGAATTCTGTGATACATTCGTATACTGAAACACACGCTCTGGGTTTAATGACATCAAGTGTAACGGAGCAAATTTCGTTGTCCCTGTAGAGGGGTTATAAAGCTCTGTTTTAGCACTTTGTGTCATGATAAATTGTAAACTTTCCAGCGGTTCAGTCGTTTAGACTCCGCTATTTTTTGGTATCGAGTATTATTTATGTCGTATTCTACGTTTAACAGAAAACATAATGATCAACTAAAAGAGCCAATGTTTTTTGGCCAATCTGTTAATGTATCTCGCTATGATCAGCAGAAATACCCAATATTTGAGAAGCTAATTGAAAAACAGTTATCTTTCTTTTGGCGTCCTGAAGAAGTCGATGTAAGTAAAGACAGGTTAGATTTTCAGGCGCTACCTGAACATGAGAAGCATATTTTCCTTAGCAACTTGAAATATCAAACACTGCTAGATAGTGTTCAAGGTCGTTCACCTAATGTTGCATTACTTCCTATCGTATCAATCCCTGAGCTAGAAACTTGGATTGAAACGTGGGCATTCAGTGAAACAATACACAGCCGTTCATACACGCATATCATTCGTAATGTAACTAAACAGCCAGAACTTATTTTCGATGACATCGTTGAGAACGAGAAAATCAGTGAACGCGCCGACTCTGTAACTAAATATTATGATGAGTTAATCGAGAAAGTATCTATTTACAACATGTATGGCGAAGGCAAACATGAGATTAACGGCGAGACGGTTCACATTAGCCTGTTTGAACTGAAAAAGCTGCTTTACCTATGCATTATGTCAGTAAACATTTTAGAAGCGATTCGTTTCTACGTGAGTTTTGCATGCTCATTTGCTTTTGCAGAGCGCGAGCTGATGGAAGGTAACGCAAAAATCATCAAGCTAATCGCACGAGATGAAGCTCTTCACCTTTCTGGCACTCAGCACATGCTGAATATCATGCAAGAAGGCAAAGACGACCCTGAGATGTCTATAGTTGCTGCGCAATGTGAAGAAGAAGCGATTCAAATGTTCGTAGAAGCTGCGGAGCAAGAAAAAGAATGGGCAGAATACCTATTCAAAGACGGTTCTATGATTGGCCTTAACAAAGATATTTTGTGCCAATACGTAGAGTACATCACAAATGTACGTATGGCCGCTGTTGGTTTACCTACTCAATTCGAAAGTAAAAGTAATCCTATTCCATGGATTAACGCTTGGTTGGTTTCTGACAATGTTCAGGTTGCTCCGCAAGAAGCTGAAATCAGCTCATACCTAGTTGGTCAAATTGATTCAGAAGTAAGTGCGTCAGACTTTGGTGATTTCGACCTGTAATGGAAGAAAGGCCACAACCGACAATAACAATCGCAGACCACGATGAGCCGCTGAAATTTGCGGCTCAATCACCTTCACTTCTATGTACTCTTGAACAAAACAACATCAATGTACCTTACCAATGCCGAGAAGGTTATTGTGGAGCGTGTCGAGCAAAGTTAGTACAAGGCGAAACAGTCTACAACCAAGAGCCCTTGGCGTTTGTGCGAGATGGTGAGGTGCTACTGTGCTGTTCGAAG
Organism: Pseudoalteromonas luteoviolacea NCIMB 1942; assembly: GCF_001625595.1. GTDB lineage: Bacteria > Pseudomonadota > Gammaproteobacteria > Enterobacterales > Alteromonadaceae > Pseudoalteromonas > Pseudoalteromonas luteoviolacea_A. The sequence goes on along the minus strand of NZ_AUXT01000197.1, from coordinate 44,414 downwards.
CCGATAACCGATATCGTGATTAAGCTAACTTAACCTTTGAACTTCTGTTTGAAAGTAATCGGTGCCATTGCTAATTGCTATAGCACCGTCTTCTATCACCACATCCCAGTGCAGACTGCGTGTCAAAGCCGCAACCAAATCGTCAACCCATGTTTGATTTACTGAAAATATACGAATGTTTGGCAACGCAATTAGGCGAGGCTCCAAGGCATTAAACCATTCCTCATCATGGACCAAAAAAATAATGGTTTTGCCGTAGATTTTTCCATATTTTTGAATGTCACCTAGCTCTGCTGGTCCGACAAACAGCGCATTTTCGATCACTCCACTGTCATCTTCATGCCATACATCAGGACTAGACTTTTCTCGATTGTTCAACCAACGTACTTTGTCGCTATAAGACAAGGCGCAGTAACCAATAAGCTTTAACACAAAATGCTCAAGCGTTTCTGCTTTTTGTAATGCTGTCGTAAAGGTCTCAAGGTGATTTGCTTGATGAAACAAATCAGCTATTTTCAACCTCACTTTGAAAACAAATGGTCCAGTCATACTAGGTTCATATTATTAAGGCGCTGTAGCTTAAATATAGGAACAGTCAAATATAATTCAAACATAAGGTTATAGTATAACATCATTGTTTTTAAAAAAATGAGGTGTTATATTATTACAAGTTCACAATCACTATCATAATCAAGAAAGTAGTAACATGTATAAACAATCTTTGATCTCACTGAGTGTCAGCGCAGTAATGCTGTCAACGTCAGCATATGCTGGCGAGTTAAAAGGTAAAGTTGTAGACAACAACAACCTACCAGTTAGCAATGCAGATGTTCACTTGCACGGTAAATCACAAACAATTAAAACAGATGCTGAAGGTAACTTCACAATCGCGGTTGACGCAGCATCTCAGTTACATGTTTCAAAAAACAACTTTATTGATCAACGCTTAGACGTTAATCCAGACTCTCCTTTTGTTACTGTTACGCTAACAGCGAGTTCTGTTGAGAGTATTGTTGTATACGCATCTGCTCTGCACAAAAGCAACATGGAAATGGCTTCACCAGTTACGGTTGTAAGTGGTGATAAACTGAAAAGCTCAGCTAAGCCAACTTTAGGTGAGACACTTAAAGGCTTACCGGGTGTTAATGCGAGCTACTTTGGTCCTGTGTCTTCAAGTCCAATCATCCGCGGATTAGACGGTCCTCGCGTTAAAATTACACAAAACGGCTTAGACAGCAGTGACGCTTCACGTGTTGGTCCCGACCATGCTAATACAAATGATGCGCTTGGCGCAGAGCAAATCGAGATTCTTCGCGGTCCTGCAACTCTGCTTTATGGTTCAGGTGCGATTGGCGGTGTAGTAAACGTTGTTGATAACCGTATTCCAACAGATGTTATCGAAGCGCCTCAAGGAGCTGTTAATTACAGCCACGATACTAATTCGAACACAAATACGTACGCTGTATTGTTTGAAACGGGCCATGAAGGCTTCAACTTCCACTTTGATGGTGTAAAACGTCAAGGCGACGACTACGAAACACCAAGCTTTAAATTACCTAGTGACCATGACGAACATCACGAAGATGAACATGGACATGATGACCATGATCACGCTCATGAAGGCGAAGAACACGAAGGTGAAGAAGAGCACACAGCTGAATACGCAGAGAAAGTAGATAATACATTTATCGACTCTGAAGTGTTCAATATAGGTACAAGTTACGTTTCAGATCATATCACAGCTGGTATTTCTTACGGTCGCATTGAAACTGATTACGGTATCCCTGCACACAGCCACGATCACGGTCACGATGACCATGGACACGAAGACGAACACGGTCATGACCACGATGAAGACCATGGTGAAGATGGCGCACACGATCACGAAGGTGAAAACCACAACGTGTTTGCGCGCGTTAAGCAAGACCGATGGCAAGCGTTATTTAACTATGCACTTCATAACAACTGGTTAGAGTCTATTCAGGTCCGTGCAGGTTATACAGATTACGAGCATGCAGAAATCGAAGGCGGCGCAGTTGGCACATTGTTCAAAAACGAAACAACTGAACTTCGAACTAATTTTGAACACCGCATTGGTGGCTGGCACGGTATCTTTGGTTACCACTACTCTGACAGCGATTATGAAGCACAAGGCGCCGAAGCTTTCACGCCAGCGACAAATACCACAACACATGCATTCTATATATTAGAAGAAAGAGAGTTTGGTGATTTCACACTAGAGTTAGGTGCGCGCGTTGAAGATTTCGAACTATCAAGCCGTATTACTGAAACACACGTAGGTCACGATGATGACCACGACGAACATGGTGAAGACGACCATGATCATGACCATGCTCACGAAGAGGCAATGGTTAAAACGACGCAGATCTCTGACTACACGCTTGAAATGACAAATGTGAGTGCCTCAATTGGTGGTGTTTATAACTACGCAACTGGTGAAAATGTTGCTATCAGTCTTTCTCGTTCAGAGCGTGCACCTTTAACAGCAGAGTTGCTCTCTAATGGCTTACACATAGCAACAAGCACTTATGAGTTAGGTCTTGGCTATGAAATTGAAGGCACTGAGATCCACTTTGACCCAACAGATATTGAAAAAGAGACATCGACTAACTTAGATATTAGCTTCCGTCGTTTCATCGGTGACTTTGGCTATACAGTTAACGTATTCCATAACGATATTTCTAACTTCTACTATCAAGAAAAGACGAATTACTTCTTTACGTCTGAGCATGGTTTAGAAGTTGCTGACCACAAGCACGAAGACGCACGCGACGTTTACCAATATGTGAGTAAAGATGCAAAACTTTACGGATTGGAATTTGATGTTCACTATCAAATTAATGATTTAACACGTATAAAGGTATTTGGCGATCACTTACGCGCTAAACTTGAAAATGGACAAAACCTACCGCGTATTCCAAGTAACAAGCTTGGTATTAATTACGCTTATGAAAACGGTCCATTTAAAGCGGATATGACAATTACGCGCTACGAAGAGCAAGACAAAGTCACCTCTTATGAGACAGTAACTAAAGGCTACACATTGGTAGATGCAAGCCTAAGCTACGACTTTGCAGTAAAAGGTATCGACATGGTTGGCTACATGAATCTAGAAAACTTGACTGATGAATTGGGCTTTGTACACAGCTCATTTATCAAAGATCAGGCGCCTCTCCCTGGGCGTAACTTAAAGCTTGGAATTAGAGCTTACTTCTAAACAGTTCCTTTCTTTTATAGAGACCCAAAATGCTGTCCTTAGTGGCAGCATTTTTATTTCTAGTGTTTTTATTTTCTTCACCAAGCTAGTCAATGCCATCTATCAAAACAGCGACATTGCACGGCGCTAGTGCGACTTACTTAACTCGGTTATGAAGTAAAACAGCAGGTTATTATTCAAGCGTGCTTAGTTTTGAAGACCCATAATGCGCTTAAAATGTAATTTAAAAACACCCCTACCAGTACCCCACAACCTAAGGCAAAATAGATAAACAACAGTTCGTTTGAATATTCAGTCACCACCTTGAATACGGTGATATTCATTGTTCCTGCAATGCTGGCAGTAATTAAGCTTTTTGTGCATTCAGAGAACGCTCGATTAGAGCTTGCCGAGCAAAATGTAAAGTGTCGATTTCCGAGCCAAGTTGTAAACGCAGCCACAAAAAAAGCAAGTACCCTAGCCCATTCTAAATGCAGCGACAAACCGAAGCTAAAAAAGGTGAACATTGATACATCCACAGCAAACCCAACAGTCCCTACAAGAGCAAATTTAATCACCTTCTGCATAACTAACCACGAGTATTAGAACAAGTGAATAATGAGCGACCCGATTTCGATTCAAACACAACCGTACAACTCAATAAATGCTGCTCTACGAGCGCAGTGACCTGTTCAAGCCTGCCAATAATATGGTATTGACTCATCGTAGTAAGAACACGTGTGTCTTTTAGTAACTTTGCTTGCCCTCGGCTATAAAATTGACCTGAAAACGGTCTCTTGCCAACATAGAAAACAGGAAGTTCAAGAGATGCCTGCTCGAAGATTACTCGGTCGCTGAGGCTGTCAGCTTTACCCAAATTTAGAACTAACAAAACGACCATCAACATGACAGGAATAAAGGCCGAAGCGCCCCACAACCATTTAAAGTCTTTTTGCGTGACCAACATGGCTGTCAGGACACCAATTGCCGGCACTCCCGGTAGTACGTAAGCAGGTAATATATTTCCTGATAAAGTAAACAGTAGCAGCGGGGATAATAACCAAAAGACCAAGAAGCTAAATAGGCCTGTGTAACCCTTTTCAATTTCGCGCTTGTAACTACACTTTTTCCAAATTAACACTGGAAGCACTACTGACCACGGTAAAGCAGACTGTAACCAAAACAACCAAATAGTCCCGCGTGGTCTATCATGTGCATTGCCGTATAAATCGCCCTCCCAACCGCTTATTACAAATCGGTTAAAGTGTTCACCGACAATAAAATAATCTAAAAAACCTGGTGTTGCGATTTCTGCCAACACATACCAAGGCAACGCAACCATTAGCATAAGCCCACTGCCAGACAACACAGGAAACCTACTCCATAGCTGTTTGAATGCCCCCAAAACGCCGTGTTGAAGCATAAGCCAAGGTACTACCGCAATTGTCATTATGACTAAAGCTACCGGCCCCTTTGCCAATAAGCCACACGCCAATCCAAAAAATCCTACATAGCCCCATTTTTGAGCATGCTCATCTTTTTGTAACCAACATAAGTAAAACCCCACCATGGCCATAGTTAATGCTAAGGTCAGGGCCATGTCAGTCATCACCGCGCCCGATGCAATGGTAAAAATACCACATGTAGCTACCACAACCGCGGCAACAACAGGGTTGTTATTGGTTTTTCGTGCAAGCAATCCAATGAAGCAAATAGTCAACACCCCAGCAAACCAATGAGGAACGCGCACTGCAAATTCATTTAGCCCAAATAGCTTGATCCCAGTAGCACTCATCCAAGTGAACAGCGGTGGTTTACCCCAAAATGGAACATCATAGTCAAATTGTGGAGTCAGCCAATTTCCGGTTTCGACCATAAGACGAGCCATTTCGCCATAGCGGGCTTCTGTCGTATCCATTAACGGATAAGTCGCCAAAGAAATAAGCCTAAGAAGGAGTGCAAAAGCTAAAAGTAGCCAAAGGTGGATTTGTCTTACCGTCATCTATGCTTTCTCCCTTAGCGACGGCACCTCAGTGCTATTTTGCGTTTGATTACAGTGGTGCACATGCGCCACGAGATAGAGTGGCCGTTGTTTGACCTCAACAAAAATTCGCCCGATATATTCTCCCAATAAACCGATAGACAGTAGCTGCACACCGCCAAGAGCCAGCTGCACGACCATGGTTGACGGGTAACCGGATACAACTTCACCAAAGGCTAGTGTCTTGGTAATTATGACTAGGCCGTAAACAAAGGCTGAACTAGCAATCAATGCGCCTAGTATAGTCGCTAGTCTAAGAGGCCGAATAGAGAAGGATGTGATGCCGTCCATAGCGAGGCCAATAAGCTTTAAATAATTCCACTTTGTTTGCCCTAAATAGCGAGCATCGCGTTCAAATTCTACGGTTGTGTGATTAAATCCGGGCCACGCAAAGATCCCTTTCATGTAGCGAGTGCGCTCAGGTAGCGCATTAATGTGCTGCACGACTTTTGAACTCATTAGACGAAAATCACCGACGTTTTCGGGCACATTTAACGGTGTCATCTTATTCAGTAATTTGTAAAAGCATCCAGCAGAGAATCGCTTCAACCAAGACTCCCCCCGGCGACTGGTGCGTTTCATATTTACCACATCAATCCCTGCACGCCACTTACATAACATTTTAGGAATAAGCTCCGGTGGGTCCTGAAGATCAGCATCTATCATGATGACCGCTTGGCCTTTTGCATGATTGAGCCCTGCACTCATCGCACTTTCCTTGCCAAAATTACGACTTAGCTCGATGCATTTTATCGTACAGTTTGCTGCACTAAATTTTTTGACAATCTCTAAGCTACCGTCAACACTCCCATCATCGACATAAATGATTTCTGTTGTCCCGTTGATTTGGGTAAGTACCCAGCTAAGCCGTTGGTGAAATTCAGCGAGCACTTCTGATTCGTTATAAAATGGAACAACGATTGATAAAGTAGGTCCAATATCTCGGCGTTCGTTTAGTGCACTAATGTTTGTTATTGGTGCATTAGAAAAAGACATACGCAATTATCCGTTTCATTAAAAGACGGACTTAGCCTATAGCAGAGGCAGTGAAAGAGTTGTCGTCGACATTTTTTTCACACTAGATATGCATAATATAGATTGATGTTTTTGTTGGAGTGTTAGTTTGAAAAGACTGCTGATAGTGGAAGACAATCGCGAGATTGCAGGCATTTTGTTTGACTATTTTGATTCACTAGGAATGGAAATCGATTATGCAGACAATGGAGAGCTGGGCCTGAAGCTCGCAAGTGAGCACACTTTTGACGTCATTCTATTAGACCTCATGCTGCCACGCATGAGTGGCTTATCCATTTGCAACAAACTAAGAGAGTCTGGCAACACCACCCCTATATTAATGATCACTGCATTGGATGGTCGAGATGATATTTTACAAGGCTTTGAACATGGCGCAGACGACTACCTCACAAAGCCATTTGACTTAGACATTCTAGAGGCACGTATGCATGCTTTAATTCGCCGTAGTAATGCCGAGTTTACGAGCCAAAAACTCAGTTTTGGAGATGTATCCATCGACCAAAAAACGCGCCAAGCATACAGGCAAGGCCGCTTACTTCCACTTAACCCTACAACTTACACAATCTTGGAGTTGCTTTTAAAAAAATCCCCCGAAGTACTTACAAAAGAAGAGATCGCGTTTCAATTATGGAGCGAGAATGAAGCAAACAATGACGTACTACGCAGCCACATTTACCAGCTAAGAACCCAATTAGATAAACCATTCGAAACCCCTATCTTAATTACAGTCCCTAAGGTTGGTTTTCGTTTGGAGCACGCTTCATGATACGACTATACCTTGGAAACACCCGCAGCATGACTGGTCGTCTTGCTCTATTTTTTGCCGCTGTTTCAGCTGTGATCGGATTATTTTGTTTTGCACTAATTACCCTAACCTTGCGCTGGGCAGAAGATAGAATGGGAGAAAGAAGAATACTGATTGATAAAAAAGAAGCCATTCACTACTTTCATTCCAATCCTGATATCAATGTAGTGCAGTTGGATCTGCTTACAACCGCATATAATGATATCTCGCTCGTGCCTAAAACCTACCAGCCCTACTTAATAGGTAAAAGTCATTTCTTAGATGAAATACATATTGAGGATGGTTCCCAAATGGTTTACTTGAGTACCTTTACTCATAGCGGCATTGAAAAGCCCATTATTTTGCTTACTTATGTTGACGAAGTGGAGATAAGCTACAATGAATTTATCACTGTGATTGCCATCAACCTTGCCTTTGTTGTGGTGCTTGTTTTTATTTTTGCTAAGTTACTAATGAAGTTGTCACAGCGCTTGATTGAGCCAGTCAATGCGCTTAAGGCCCAACTCGATAAGAATGATCCCAGCGCTTCCTTTACACTACCTAAAGATGCCGCCAACGAATTTCAAACTCTAGCCTCTGGACTAAACGGTTATAGAACACACGTGAATGACCTGATTAAACGTGAGCAATCTTTCGCACGTTACGCAAGCCACGAGCTTAGAACACCTTTGACGGTCATCAAGGGGGCTTCAAAACTACTTCTTAGAGCAAGTGAAGATAGCTTTATCTCGCGACAAATGACCAGAGTTCAAGAAGCCAGCAAACAGATGTCAACCATGACCGATGCCCTTTTGTCGCTGGTGCGTTATGAACGAGAAAAACATAATGAACCCTTTAGGCGTATAAGCGCAGAAGAGTTGGACAGTATCATTTCATCAAACTTACCTCTAGCGCAGCAAAAACAACTCGATTTAAAATGCACAATAGAAAGTATGCCTACCGTTCAAGCCAGCCCACCTGTTATAGCCATAGTACTAAACAACTTAATCAGAAATGCCATTGCTGCAACCGAAGAAGGCAATATTGAAATTTGCATGACTGACTCAAAATTAAAGGTTATCGACAGCGGATGTGGTTACGACGGGCATCAAGATCCGCAAGGACATGGGTTAGGTTTGCTCATTGTCGAAGACTTCTGCCAGCGTTTCAATTGGGCATTCTCTCTGCACAACAATGATGAGCGTGGTTGCACAGTGTGTGTAGCTTTTGACTCTAAATAGGTTAGGCGAATTTGAGAATAGTATGTAGCCTGTATAGGATGTTTTGTGCGAATGAATACAACAACCCCAAGTGCAACTGTAGATAAGGTTTGAAACGGCAATACATTATTGATGAAACAAGAAATGAAGTCAGAGAAGTATCAGAGCAGCTGAAACAGGCATGGAACTTGGACATGACGCAAATACTGCTGTAGACAATATAGCTCAAGCCATGGTGCAACAGTCAGATGCGTCTTTATAAATGGATAATAACACTATCCGCTTAAGAGACTTGGCCAGTGACTCGACAGCTGCGATAGACAAAGTTATCAACATGCTTGAAACAGTCAATAAAGACAGTTTTCACCTGACTGAAGAGTGATCTCGCTTTAAACTTTAAGCGAGTTGACTCTTACTGCGCTGTACAATTAATTTGTAACTGTTGGCTCTTTTGAAAAATGCGATAAGAGCTCCGCTCAATACGGTATACAAGTACAAAGCTAACGTTCACGTATGAGGTTAAGCATTATCTAGTCGCCAGTTTTATTTGTCACAACCAACCAAATCGCATGGATCATACCAGGCAACCCACCAAGTAATGTCAACACAATATTAATAAAGAAGTGTGCACTAAAGCCCACTTGCAAAAAAGCGCCAATTGGCGGCAGGAAAATCGCAAAAATTAAATTTACTATGCTGATATTGTTTGAGCTCATATTTAACTCTCTACATTAATTAAACGTGAAATGAATCTCAGTAGCTATGTGCCACCCTGTTTTATTGTCACCTTTTTTTGTAGTAGCCGCAAATAATAATACTTCTATAAAACGCCCCAAAATGCAAACCCTGAAGCTGTGGACTACGACAGTTTAAAGATAGCCTAATTAGTAAAGGTTGCTTAGTTTAAAGTTTTCAATTGCGTTACCTTAAGCCAACAAATATCCATTCAAAATGATTACTCAAGATCACAACTTGAAAGGCTGATTTTTTCTAATGCGCACATCAATAACACAGCTCGGTACAATTCGCTTTTGAACACCGACTCATTTCGAGCCAGTGCAACATACACTAACGCATTGACTTCAATACAGTCCTTGTTTTGCATAAAGTGAATCTTAATCGGTTTGCTCAAATCAACATACCGAGAGTTTTGTAGCTCATTCCACAGACGGCGTTCAAAATGTTGCAGTTTATCCGCGCCAATATTACTCGCCAAGAAGAATGGAATTTCACATGGCGAACTTGCAGATCCTGCGGTGGCGCAGGCAAAGCGCCTATGCCACATCTCTGCGGTTGGAAAAGTAACAACATAGCCATTAGCTTGCTTTAACTGCGTATGAAAGCTATCCAAACTAATAAGCTCTCCCTTGCAATCAGCAATTTGCATCACATCACCTACTTGAATTGTTTTGTTGAAACCAGTCAGTACTTTAAAAGCAAACCCTGATAACAGAGATTTAAGCGCATCAGTTCCAACAAACGTTAACCAAAAAAACATCAATAGAAATGAGATAGTTAAACTGTCTATGATATCGCTTGATTCTTTACTCACAAAATAAGCGAACACACAGAGAATAATTGGCAAGCCAAAGAACTGACAAATAAACACCCATGCCTGCAATTTAGTAAACTGTCGATGCTGCTCTAACTCATTGGCGTGAGACAATAACCTATGCTCCGACAACCCTACTTTAGCTCGTCTAGCTTTGCGTCGCGTTTTAAACAGTGTAAACAATGCGAGAACCGCAATTTGACTCACCACTAAGAGAATCAGGTACACCACAACATAGATATTTTGAAAATATTGGATCAACTCAGCCATTACACCCACCGCTGCGACAGTTGAATTAGATCGACGCCAAGCTTTGCACGAACAAAAAACACTGCGATTGGAATATATACTTGCTCAATTGTTACTAACCCACAAGACATGGTTACAACACCGGTATCTAGCAAAGTAAAGAGCAATGCTTTAAGGCCCGAATCAGATCCCCCTAGCACTTTTAAAATTTCCTTTTCCTGCATTGGGCAAGAGAACGTGAGCAAGGCTAACAACGCAAGCTCGTTACGAGTGGAATCACGCTCGAGAATTTTCCGCAGCTTTAAATATGGCGCGACGAGCATCTTATGCTCACACGTGATTTTCCTTCCTTTGGATTCGAACAAAACCAAGTTATGAACAGCATTTTGCCAACTCAAAAAGCGAGATTTATGCATTGCTTCTATTTCTGTATGAAAAATCAAATCTAGATTTTTAGCATGGGCAAGAAACGCAAAAACAAATATATTTACTCTGACTTTAATAATCATACCATTTTGATTAGAGATAAGTTTAAGCCCTAATAGAAAGTCTTTAACTGGGCCAAACCCCGCTTCATAGCGCTTGAACAATGAATCGACTGATGAAATACACAGTTGTTTAGAGGCTGGTAAGGAGCTGGCCAAAGCGTCCAGGTAACCTATCTCCTCTTGCTCTGTGAGCTTTACAGCTTGAGCATGGAGCGAACGCGCATCGACAGTCCCACCATCATATAAGTGGTCGAACCCAGTTACCAATTCTACTCTCAACATAGAGGGGAACCGTCGTAATCCAAAAGTACATCTAGGATGCTCGGCAACTCTGTAAGCCACCTCGCACCATTGTCTTCAACCAGCTTTCCCACTGCGTTAATCGACTTGAGTTGATGATCGGTTATCAGTTCAACACCTTGGTCCTGTGCAAAGCAGAATAGGGTTTTTTCAGGATACTTATTGGAATAGTCCACCAGCCTTGGCAAGGTTGTCGGAATATGTCTATTTGCCAGATCTTCTTGCAACAAGATAAACAAATAAAAATCTGCTTCTAGCTCAGAGTTTTCGTCAATAAATACGCAATGAAACTTTTCAGCTCCCATTAATAAATTTTCAATAACTGCGCTTTGTTTGTTCGCATAAACTTCAATGTTCATCGTGTTATTCCTTAATTTCAGTGCCGATGAATTTTTCTATGAATTGACCTATAGTCTCGATGTAAGGCTCATTCATCAATTCATAGTGACTCGCATCTACATACTTTTGGAGACAAGTTTGCTCAGTCCAATCTGACCACTTGTCATGCATCAGCAAGCCAAGTTCAGGCGTATCATTTATTTCCTTTAACAAAGCTTGTTGTGCCGTACTGATCTGCAGGATCGGGCTGTCAACTTTTTGTCCAGTAATCTGACTTTGCCAATGATGCTGATAATAAGCACAGACTCTATTTTCCAACACATCCATTGGCAGCCCCGAATTTTTTAACTCCCTACATACTTGGTCTTTTAGCAAATCTCGCATATTGCGGATCTTGCTTGGTAAACGTGCAAATTGCTGAGTATGAATGTATGCATCGATCAGAGTTATACTTTTGACTTCAACACCTCTCATGTTTAAAACTTGCGCAACTTGCATCGCAAGATTTCCTCCTCCAGAAAAACCTACCAAGTGAATGTCACCTTGCGCTAGTTGAGTCACATCATCACAATATGTATTAATGATATCTCTACATGACTCCATAAAATGAAATGCTGTTATCGAGATGTTAGGCTGGGCTTTTGCGAGATTTTGGTAACAAAACCCCAGACCTGACGCTGGTGGGAAGCAAAATAACAGCGGGCTTTGACTAGGATTATATTTTATATACCGAGCACGACTCACATCACTAAAATGCAATTTACTAATACTTTCTAACGTTCTCTCTGGGGTTAGCAATTCTAGCTCTATTTGCCAACCCAAATGTGACTTTAGTTCAGCGGCTAGTAAAATAATACTCACCGAATCCGCTCCTAAATCTTCAAGCGTCTGATCTGCACAGGGTACGCTTGATAAATTAAAAACTCGCCTAACAACCTCAAAAAGGTTAATTTCAATATGATTGTGTTCATCTTCACAATTACGTGATGAATGCATGTCTAATAATGCTGAGCGATTAATTTTACCACTTTCTAATTTGGGGAAGTCTTCGATACAATAGTATGCTCTGGGTATCATGTAGTTAGGTAAGTTAAACTTTACAAGCTTTTTAATTTCTTCAATGTTTAAAGCTGCGCTATTATTCACAGCGCGATTTAAAACAAATACTATAATATGCGAGCCCAAGTGAGAGTTTGTGGTCAACACCTTAAACATATCGAAAGGCAATATACCCGCAAACACCTTGTTTAATTCCGATAAATCGACACGCTGTCCGTGCACCTTAATTTGATCATCAACCCTTCCTTCAATCACATACTCCCCAGAGTCAGTTTGATAAGCCAAGTCCCCTGTTAAGTACAGCTGGTTTTGCAAGTTGTAAGGGTGTATACAAGATGCTTTTTGGATTATGCCGCTGTTTTTAACGTAACCTCTCATTAAACCAATTCCTCCGATGGCAAGCTGTCCAATCTCCCCTTTTGAGACTTCTTTGTGCTGTTCATTTAGCACAAACAACTCAACTCCATCGTGAGCTCGACCGACAGTGATAACATCATTAGTTGCAAGCGTATGAATGTAACTTTGAGATACATCAATTGTTGCTTCAGTTGGCCCATAGTTATTAATAAGGCAAATCTTATTTTTTACATTTGCTTGCTTAAAAAGCTCTATCGTATCTCTGTGAACTTGCTCTCCACCAACACGTATTCGAGTCAGCACACTTAGCTGATTTTCGTAATTATAATTGCGAACGTAGGTCAAAAACGCATGTAACTGACTGGATACCATTAATATTTCACCGATATTATGTTCACTAATATAGCGGATAACCTTGTCGGGATTAGCGCGCTCATTTTCAGGAATAATCACAAGAAAACTGCTTGAATAAACCCAGCCAAATAACTCCCACATTGCGCCATCAAATTGCGGTGTTGTTAGCTGCAAGTACCCTTGTGTTGGGCGGATCGGGTCTCGTAATTGTTTGTGATATAAACGATGGTGCAACCCATAATCTTCAATCAATACACCTTTCGCTTTGCTGCTGGACCCTGACGTATAACAAATATAAGCCAAGCTTTTTGGTGTCCTCAAACATGGTAAATTTTGGTCAGCTAAGTAATTGTCGGTAGTGAGGCTTTCAATACAAAGCCTTGGATAAATTAAACTATTTTCGTGCTCTTTATCTGTAAGTAACAATACCGCAGAGCAGTCAGCGAGCTGCGTATAAGCGTCTTTTGCTTGTAGCTTATCGCCAGTCTTAAGCGACAAAAATGCACCACCCGCTTTTAGTACCCCTAAAATTGCTGCAATATAGGTAATACTGGGGGATGCACAAATCGCGACGATATCATCATGTCCGACATTGTGCTCATAACGCAGACAGTGGGCAATGCGATTAATTTGTGTATTTAAAGCTGCGTAAGATATTTTTTCGCTCGCAAAAATGAGTGCGGTTCTATTAGGTGCTGCGTTAACTACTGATTCAAATTGCTCAACGATACCTGTCACTTTATAACTGGTTCCACTTTGAGCACTAAATGATGTTGGCCAAGGTACTGTATATTTAGCAATTGCTTCTAAATCACACTTACCGTTTGGAGCACTGGGCCACTTAATAACTGCGAATATGTGGCTTAGAGCAATTTTGAAACCTACTTTTTGTAATATATGTTGTTGGACATCTCTGGGGGTTACTTTACCTTGATTAATTGCGTCAACTAAAACGAACATGTGTATGGAAGTATGCGCGTCACGATTTGTATATGCTATCACTCTGACATCTGAGGCGCAGAGCCGTGGTTCTAGCAACCTTGTAAGTTGCTCTAAATTGACAATCTTGCCATTCACTTTTACTTGATGGTCAATCCTGCCACAAAATACCAAATTGCCGTCATCCAATCGCCTCACAAGGTCACCGGTTTTATAGGTACGCCTACTAGAAAGCCAATTAGTTTTAAATGCGTTGTTTGTTTCCTCATCCAGGCCAATGTATCCCAATGCGACTTGAACACCGGTAATATATAGCTCCCCAATCTCTCCATCTCTTACCGGAACCCCCGTATCATCAAGTACAAACAGTGTGTCTCTATAAATGGGCTTACCTATTGGTACTGACATTGCTTTAGGTATGGCCTGTGATAGACAGTCAAAATGTGTTACCTCTATAGTCGCCTCAGTCGGGCCATATAGGTTTATTAGCGATACCTTATCTCTACCAAATACACGTATAAAAGCATGAAGTAGACTGCTGGATAATACTTCTCCACCAACAAGGACCCGGTTGAGGGACGATAGCTGTTCAATATGTACAAAATTCTCTATATAGGTCAGAAATGCAGATAAAAAACTCGGGACAACGCTGATTTCTTTTAGTTTGAGTTGATTAATTTTCTTACACAGAATATCTGGCCTTTTCTCATGACCATCAGGTAGAACGAACAGCGCATTTTTAGAAAATAAAAACCCGAATAACTCCCTGATAGATACATCAAAACTTAACGGCGCTTTGAGCAATTCAATACTATTGCTTTTTACAGGGTAAACCGTATTTTTCCATGCAAGGTGCCGGTACATTGAATCATATTTAACCATCACTCCTTTGGGTGACCCGGTGGAACCAGAAGTAAATAGAACATAAACCAAATCACCAAAACGAAATGGCTCACTTTTAGCTAGAGCTTTAGCCATTGTTTGCTCTTTGCTTAAATCAATCGCTGTATTACCAACCAGTCTAAATTTTGGCGCTTTGTTACTAATAAATACTTTGCATTGCGCTTTTTTCAATCTCTGACTGATGGCACTATGTGTCAATTGCCTATCCAATGGTACGAATATAGCCCGAATACTTACCAAAGCGAGCACCGTCACTACCAAATCTATGTCACGAGGCTGACAAACTGCTACCTTATCCTGAGCATTGATGCCTTTTTCTACAAACCATGCAGCCCTATTACTGACACTTTGCCACAGCTCTTTATTACTAAACGATTGGCTTTCATCCATAACCGCAAGCTCAGTTGGGAATTCAATAGCTCGATATCTCAAACGTTCCGCTAAGTTTATAAACATTGCCCATACTCCTTAAAGCTGATATTTAAATGACATGAATACTTGTCTGGGCTCGGCAGGAAACCCTTGCTCTAACCAAGCATTATTTGAAGAAACCGGGTAACGGTGATCGGTGTTAAATAAATTCTTAACACCAAACTGCGTAGATACTGGCATGCCAAAAAGTTTAGATTTAGTGAAGCTCATATCCACCAGCCACACTTTTCGCGTGTACGGACGCAGAGGGTTGATGTACTTACAGCCACCTTTTTGGGAGCACTCAGAAAAGCTGTTGTACATCCGATCTATTAGCCTGATAGATACACCGAAACCAAGTTCATCTGTAAGTGTTTTTCCAATTTTCAATTGTGCTAATTGATGAGGGGACGCTGGTACTCGAAAATCCATTTGATAGTCTTCGGCACGATAGTAGTTGAAACCCGCTCTGGCAAACAACCTTCGCCAGGTCACTTCAGTAGATAACTCAACTCCCTTACTGGCCCCTGTGCGCGCAAAGCTCTCGAACCCATGACGCACGATTAAATTGTTTAGTTTGCTGTAGTAAAGACTAAACTGAGAATTGACTGTTAAATCTATAGAGTCGTCGTTAAACTGGTTCAAATATATCAGCTCAAATGATTTCACCTGCTCTCGTGTAAATGTACTGGACGACTTTGACTCCATTCCATCGGCATTCTGACCAAACGACGGGTTTCTCGCCCCCACGCCATAAATAACTTTGAAAACAGAGTCAGGGTTGGTTTGATAAATCAGCGCGACTCTTGGCGTGTATTCAGTTGCAAGTGCTGCAACGTCAGCTTTTCGCTCATACAATGATAAAGGTTCAGTTGCGCCTGTTGAAGCGTTACAAATCGCTATCAAGCTTTTACAGCCAAAAATCATTTGGTAGCCCGAGACACGCTCGGCCCTCACACCAAGATCTATTAACCACTTGTCGTCAAAGCGAAAATCTAACTGAAAAAATAGCGAGTGGGTATCCAGCGCATCATCATGATCGAGTGCAATGTATCTATCTGCTACGTTTGGGTTATCTGTTCCAATATCAAACGTTGTATGCAAATCTAATGCCCTGCGGCTTTGCCCACCAAACCTTAAATTCATCGGCATTTGATACAGCTTGTAACCATTGATAGCTAACTCCCATTCAAACTGCAGCGCTTTTGAACGATAGCTAGCAAAGCCATAGGTAACGCCACCTGCGGAGTAGTCTTGCATCGAGTTGTGGGAAAAATACCCAAAAGTCATTTTGGTTTGCCCAGCGCCATCCCTCCAAGGGTGTCTATAACTCATGCTGAAGTTAGATCCGTTAATATCTGCATATTGCCGTCCAGTTAACGTCCCCAAATGCTCTGTAGCAAACCTTAAATCTGCTAGCACCCCTTTTTTTGCTTGGGATAGATTCGCGTTGAGCACCAGGTTTTTTCTGTAGTTAGAAGACAACCCCAAAAAAAATGATTGCCCTGATAATGAATCACCATAATTTGAAGAAAACTCGGTCCCAGTACTTAGGCCTTTCGTATCAAACTTTCCCGACTCCAAGCTTGCGCCAAATGATAGAGTATGATTTGTATTTCCCTCATATGAGAGCTTGGCGGCGAACCTTTTGTCGTTTTCATTGTTGAATGAAAACCCAATCCGATCATAGCTAGCGTCGTTTGATTCACTTGAATCAGCGCGCGTAATAATATTTATGGTTCCCAAGAGAGCTTGATTACCATATGTAACAGACATCGGTCCACGCACCACTTCAATCCGTGTAATTGCAAGTACTGGTATATCAATTCGGGTTAAGGGAAATTGGCCCCAATAATCTTCGTATTGGGCCACACCGTTAATCATAATTAGAAGCCCATTATTGACTCCACTACTCATATAGCCACGTACCCCAACGTTCGCCCCAGAGCCTGTCCAACTATGCTCTTCGATTAGATACAAGCCAGAGATATGATTTAGTACCTCATTTAGGGTTTGATACCCGAATTTGGTGATTTCTGCCTGAGTAATAACAATTGCACTTGCTGGTGTGCTCGCCAGCGTCTGAGCTTGTTTGCCACCTGTAGAGAGCATGCTATTGAGTGAACCTGTATCTTGAAATTCATAAGGCTCTAGAGAGGCGTATACTAGTTTGTTATTGGGCGCGGTGAGCGTTTCGCTGTCGAAACCTCGCAATGAAAATGTGAGCTTATCGCCAGCGCTAGCATCTATCACAAACGACCCATATTCATTGGTGAATGCCACGACTCCATTGCGCACATTGATAACTTTAACCTCATTTAACCAATCATCACTTATTGCATTAGTGACCTTGCCAATGACCTTAGCTTGACTTGAGCTTACCCAGAGGATGAGAAATATGACCCAATACTTCATAACTCATTTGCTCCTTGTTGTATTTTCTTTTCTGCGCGTGTAACTAAATGTCTAATACTTAATGGTAAAGGGACAATCAGACCACTATCTGTCCCCAAATAAATAAAGGCCCCATCGCCACTTTCAACATGAGTGGCACTGTACACCCAGTTAGAATGCTTTACTTCTATTGGTGCTCGATTAGAAATGTGTGCACCGAAAGGCCAAAACTTAACGGTGCCACCGACCCCAGTACTTATCATTTGCTGCATTGTGGGAACATAAAATGCTTCTGAAATTGGGTGCTCATGTGCTTTACCTCGCCTAACAAGAGACACCTCATTGCGCCCCAAGATAAAGCTGCTGAACACACTTTTAGAGTCGACAATTACCAATCGATTGGTAACAAACTGGGCATGCGAAATAGGAGCTTCATGTGGTTCGCGCCAAACCTCTTTGTAAGCTCCGTCACTTTTCAGCCAAAGGGACAAATCCTCCTGTGTTTGGGCGAAGATATAATTCATATCGCTACTTGCGAATAACGAAATTGCTTTGGTGAAGGAATGTCGCTCTTTATCAGTGTTTGTCTGATCAATGCCAACTAAGTCGCTACCGCTTTGAACCCAAACCTTAAACTTTTCTATACGTAGAATTTTTTGAACGGAAATATTTGTGGTATTGGAAACTAATGTCCATTTTTCACCATGTTTGATTAACTCATAGATTTTATTGCTATCACTTAGGAGCAATGTTCTACCATTTTCTGACTTTACTTGGGCAACTTTGAAATCGACCTGATATTCAAACAGTTTTGTCACTTGCCACTGATTATAAAATTGATGCGCAACCAAACGCTGACCTCTATCAACACTAAACAAAGTACTGTCTGATTGTGAGTAAGTGAGGTGATCGACTGGTGCAGAGTGGGCCTTAATTGAAATAAGTTGTGGCTTAATTTCTTGATACAGCAGGTTATAGAGTGTGTTGTTTCTCACATCAGCATCCAAGCTGAGCAATTGACGATACGCTTCGAGTGCAAGCGAAACTCTCTCCTTACCTTCATTTTGAATTTGAGCTTGATATATCAACGCTTCAATTTCAGCAATTTGCTTTAATCGCAGCGCCTTAGCAGCTTGTGTTTGCGCCTCATTTTGGTGTAAAAGTGCCGCCTGTTGCGCTTCTTCTGCTTGGCGCTTTAATGCAAGCGCGAGGTTTTTTTGCTTTTGTGCATTGTCTTTCTCTCGCTCTGCTCTTCGCTTCTGCGTATTGGCAAGTTCGGTTTTAGCCTGCGCTAATAGCGTTTTTTCCTGAGCTTTTAGGCGTGCTATTTCCGCTTGTTCGGCCAATAAATTGGCTTCCTCCGTTTTCTTTTCTAGCGCCGCATTTTTAAGTTGAATGGCAAGTGTTTGCTGCTTTGCAATACGACCATCTCTAATCGCATTCAGGCCAAGAAAT
The DNA here is from genome assembly GCF_001625595.1 of Pseudoalteromonas luteoviolacea NCIMB 1942. Lineage (GTDB taxonomy): Bacteria > Pseudomonadota > Gammaproteobacteria > Enterobacterales > Alteromonadaceae > Pseudoalteromonas > Pseudoalteromonas luteoviolacea_A. The sequence goes on along the minus strand of NZ_AUXT01000197.1, from coordinate 25,317 downwards.
AAAGAGATACAACATAGAAATAAAGACAATACAGAAAATATTTTTAGTCGGTTTTTATTTTTTCGCTCATTTCTCTTCGCATGTTCAACAAAGGTTTTACTCTGGTTTATAAAATAAATTAAATTTTTGTTTGGTTTTGGTTCATTGACGTGTGTCAGCGCACCCTCTAACCAAGCGCTTGCCAATATTGACTCTGTATTGCCCAGTAAAAATTCATCTGTACATTTTTGCTCATTCCAAAAATGGAACTTTTGCGACCAGTATCGATAAGACTCTAGGTACTCAGTGTTTCCGCTAATTTTTGCAAGCAAATGCGTGAGCGACACTTCTAAAAGCTCGTCGGCTTCAAACGCTGATTGAACATGCTCTATATAAAGCTCGTGATAACTCGCATCCCTAAAACGCTTTAGCTTAATAAAGGTAACCGGTTTACCCAACTCATTGGCAATGCTCAATAACTTATTAACGTATGCAGATAAATGGCGTGGTAAAACAACGATAACTCTACAAGAAGAAGCAATCATTTCTTTGTATTGGATGTCAGCTTCTTCGCAGAAGTCATCCTCAGTGAAATGAACAGTTTTCTCTAACTCAGTCAGGCGGCGTTTGAGCCGTAATGCAAAATGGCTGTCTTCTGTATCTGCACAAATAAATAGGTCTACGCAGTTGTCGACACGCTTTTCCAGAGCTTGAGCACTATGTTCAACGAAATCGATAAGGATTTTAGGGGCGCCGTACGTAGACCGGGCCTGAGCAATGGCAAGAAACTGCTGATAATCGACAAGTTCATTATTAGTTAATAAAATACCGTTACTCTTTCTTTCGTCCCACTGAACCGCTCTGCAAAATAATCGGTTTCGTAATGTTAGGTATTCTTTATCTTGCTCAAGGTAATACAAAAGCAGTTCACATAGTGCCTGCGCGCATGATTTGTCATCAAAACGAACAATCTGGCCTAAATCAGACCCTTTTTCAGGAGAGAGGTTTTCAAGCAAAGTGAAGCTCACTTTGTCGTTGTTACGCACATACTCTCGCACATATTTCCATGCTGAGGTGTAATTTGCACCATCACTGGCCAGCACAACGATAAATGTCGCAGTGCCTAACCGCCTGTATAAAAGCTGATCTAATGAGCTACTTTTTACGTCGTCTAAGATTTCTGTAACAGTCACGTATCCCTGCTGAATTAGGTAGTGACATAGTTCGTTTACTCGCGCTTGATCTCGAGAGTGATGCACCAAGCAAATATCGGACATGTCATCCTGATGATATAGCCGAGACGCATTAATAAAGCTGGTATGCTCAACGAGTGGATACACTTCTAAATCTTTAGTACGCCTAATTTGAGCTAGCCAACAGCAAGCATTGAGCATCGCTTTACCATAAAGTAAGTCTTCATGCCCTTTGAGAGAACTTACCCATTTATCTGCATATAAGAGCAACTCACAGTGAGGATGTAGTAATTCTGTGTGTTGGTTTAGTACATTGACCAACATAGAAAGTGTTTGGGTATAAGTTCGATGACAATGAAACATCATCCAGTTTAGTTTTTGTAACTTTTCAGGAATATCACTTTCACTTGCGCCCATATCCATATGATGGATTGGTATGATGCGTTTATTAAGTTTGAGTGCTGTTTGAATTTCACGTTGGCAATACTCGGAATTAACAGAGTGTGGCGACAAAATAAAACAAAAATTATGGGAGTAACGGATCCCCTCATCTATTTTTTGTTGGAATTCAACTGCGATAGCAATATTTTCAGTATCCAGCCACACTTTGTAACCCTGATCAATAAGCGACTGTCGGAGCTGGACTGCGAACTCTTTACTGTGCCTTCGGCCGTAAGAGATAAATACATCGTAAATATCGTTTTCCGTCTCAGGAGGTCTAATTTGTGCTGCTTGGCGAAAAAAGTCGGCAATTTCGTCTAGGGACTTAAGCCATACAGCCCCATTTCTTTCAACTAAATCGCCAATGTCCTCCAACACCGTCAATTGTTGGGTGGTAAAGCTCTCATCACCATCTTCTTCTAAGTAACAATAAATTGTTCGGTCAGTGCGTTTGTATGATGTGTCGACAACTTCGGCGAGCGCAAACAACCCTTCTATTTTTGGGGTAATTACAAATAGACAAAAATCAGCGGTTTCACGCGCGATAAGCTCTCTCTCGTAACACTGCTCGTCCCAGTGCTCTACTACTGGATTAAAATAGTCCACCGCCAAGTTAGGAATTAGCTTGTTACGCCAAGTAGACTGGTTACACGTTCCCCCCAGAAAAACTATCATGCAAACGCCTTTTATTATGTAAATGCCTAAAAACCATTGCTTGAGGTTTGATGCGCCACTACTTAGGTAAATTGTGTGCGAGTCAACCACAGCAAATAGCGACCGACTTGAACAGCTGCGTTTAACCGCGATTTCAAAACTGCGTCGCTATGGGTCAAATATAAAAAAAGGTCAGTAAAATGAATGGGGTAAATGTACGAATTAATGCACCAAACTTACGCGATATGCCATTTCGCACGGTTTAGTTCATCATTGATGCTTAATCCTGCTTAATGCAACCGGAGTGATGCCCAGATATTTGGCAATGTCATTTTGAGTTAGCTTTTTAACTAGTTCGGGGTCGGTGCGTCTTAAATTGTTAAATCGCTCTGTCGCGGACAAGGTCAGCAATTCAAATTCCCTGCGCTCTTTTTTAAGTGCTAAGCCCAACAGTATTTGCACAACTTCTTGTGAAATAGTAATTGATCTTTTACTTTCATCAAGCAGCTGACTAAAAGGGAAGCGAATTAAAACACTTGTATCTAATGCCTCCAAGCTAAACGTACAAGGTGCAAGGCAAAGCGCTGCGTTTAAACTACCAATGATTGAATGTTGTTTGATAAATGACTTGATGGTTTCTTTGCCGTTAGCTGTAACATAAAAGGCTTTTAACAAGCCATGCTCAACGAGGTAAATATACTCACAGTCATCACCTTGCTTAAATACTCGCGCACCCTTTTCAAAGTGATACCGTACGCCCTGCTCTGTAATTAAATTTTGTAATTCCATTTTTTATCTACTGTATTTTTTATGTTAAATACGTACTATCAGAAAATTAAGACTAACCAACCCCTCTTGGGGCCAACCCACTTGGGGTTAAATTTAAAAGTGTCACCTCTCAAACCCAGACTGATTAAAATTATGAGTTTTTAACATAGGTTAATGCTACTCCACTTTACTAAGCGCTAAATTAGCACAAAGCTTAAAACGGAGACGCACCTTTGAACCTTAGAAATAAAGTAATCATAATTACAGGAGGCACTTCTGGCGTTGGTCGTCAATTAGTGGCTTTAATGTGTGAGAATAACACAGTAATCGTAATTGCCCGCCACACAGTTAGGTTAACCGAATTAGACAACGCTCACCAAAACATACATGTTTTTTCTGCCGACCTTTCAGACTCAACTCAATACAAGGATTTAGTTCAAAAAATTCAGCTGAGATTTCCTGTCGTTGATGTATTAATCAATAACGCCGCAGTACAGAATACTCAGACATTCACAGATACAAACTTTAAATACGAAACGATAGCACAAGAAATCAACGTTAACTTTAATGCTATTTGCTCACTGCCTTACCTACTCCTACCAAACCTGAAGAATGCCAATGAACAAGCCATTATTTTGAACATTAACTCGGGACTGGCACTAGTGCCCAAAAAAAGTTCTGCGGTTTACTGTGCCTCAAAAGCGGCAATGGATATATTTTCGCAAAGCCTGAACTACCAATTAGAGCATACAAATATCAGTGTGCTTCAAGCTTTTTTGCCATTAGTCGACACACCAATGACGCAAGAACGCGGTGCTTCCAAACTCAGTTCAGAACAAGCCGCAGCTGAGATTATAAAAGGCTTAGAAAAACAAGTCCCAATCAATAACATTGGTAAGGTTAAGCTACTGAGGATTTTGACTACTTTAACCCCGCCACTTGCCAGAAAACTCTTGAAAAGGTCTTAATTATGAAAAGTACATTTCTCCATTCGGTTGTATTTGGAGCGCTATTAATAGTGTCACAAATGTCGTACGCAAAAACTATTGAAGTAAATATTAACGGTGTAGATGCATCAAGAACTGGACAGATAATGGTGATGTTATTCGGACAAGACGGATTTCCCACTAACCATGAAAAAGCAATAAAAACGCTATATTTACCCCCAGATTTAACAATACATAAAGTCAGTTTTTCTGTACCGAATTCTGAGTTTGCTATCAAAGTTTTGCACGATGAAGATAACTCTGGAAAAACATCTAAAAACTGGACTGGCATAATCCCATCAGAAGGCCTTGGTTTCTCTAATGGCGTCACTATTAGTTGGCGGGGTGCACCTAAATTTAAAGATGCAAAACTCAGCCTAGCAACACTTACTAACTCAATCGACATCACCATTCGATATCCATAAGCCAGAGGTCACAATGAAGCCAATTTTAAAGCTAATGTTTGTTCTCATATTCTTTTTTGCATGTACCTTCGTAGCCTTGAAAGCAAGTGGCCTACTCAGTCTGGACGCCATAGAAAGCTGGCTGACGTATGCACAATCTCTTAACTCTTATGTCGTCACGGTTATAGTTATTGCGCTACTGCTACTGGATCTATTCGTCGCAGTACCAACGCTGACAATTATCATACTTGCAGGTTATTTTCTTGGCCCCACTATGGGCGCTCTAAGCGCGATAATAGGTATGTTGCTAGCTGGATTGGGAGGGTACTGGATAAGTCACATTTACGGTCATGTGCTTATAGACAAATTGATAAAAACTGAATCAGAAAAAGCGTTGGCTGTATCAAGCTTTAACATCAGAGGACCTGTTGTTATCTTACTATCTCGCGCATCCCCTATATTACCTGAAGTCTCAGCGTGTATGGCTGGTATGACAAAAATGCCGTTTAAAACATTTTTAACGTGTTGGCTAATGAGTACTATTCCCTATGCAATAATTGCCGCGTATGCAGGCTCTGTAAGCACATTGGAAAATCCAAATCCCGCAATATATACCGCGATTGGGTTAAGTGGCTTTTTCTGGGCAAGCTGGTGGGTGTTCAAAAAGACCACTTCAAAATCGACTCGTGCAACAACTTCCTGAGTAAATAATTTAAAAAATAGGCTGAAAATTCATTTCAGCCTATTAGAATCCACAATAGTAGCGCGTAACTTATTTAAAAAATTTGTGTTAAATGGCTACACTTGCGTACCAAAAATTTTGTCACCAGCATCACCTAAACCAGGCACAATGTAACCGTGCTCATTCAAGTGACTGTCAAGTGCAGCGGTGTAAACATCAACGTCAGGGTGCGCTTTTTCAACGGCTTCCACACCTTCGGGCGCCGCAACTAACACGATAGCAGTGATACTTTTGCAACCTGACTTTTTAAGCAAGTCAATCGTAGCAATCAATGAACCGCCCGTTGCCAGCATCGGATCAATAACCAACGCTCGCCTCGATTCCAAATTACCCACTAATTTTTCAAAGTACGACACAGGCTCTAATGTTTTCTCATTGCGCTGTAATCCAACCACACTGATTTTAGCAGCGGGAAGCAATTGCATCACACCATCAAGCATACCGAGTCCAGCACGTAAAATAGGCACAAGCGTAATCTTTTTACCCTTAATTTCTTGTACGTCTAAATCTTCGCCCGTCCAACTTTTTATCGTCTTTGTATCTGTAGGCAACTCTCTAGTCGCCTCATAGGTAAGTAGGTTGCCAACTTCAGAAACTAGCTCACGAAACTTTTTAGTCGATATGCCATGCTCACGTAAAAGACCAATCTTGTGTTGCAATAATGGATGTTCAACAACATGTAGTGCCATAGAAGCCTCTCGTTTATAGCTCAGTGAAAAATGATGACGGTTCGTGGCGCACTGGTTTTGTGCACTGCACAGTTGGAGTCCCTAGATACAAGTAACCCACAATTTCATCTTTCTCGTTAAGTCCTAATTCTCTTTTAACCGTCGCACTTTGAGCAAAGAAACCCGTTCTCCAAACACCAGAAAGATGCTGAGCGAATGCCGCTTGCTGCATCGCAAAACAAGCACACCCTGCACTTTCAATTTGCTCGATACGTGGCACTTTTGGATGTTCTTGATACGGAGAAACGGCAATGATCATCATAGGAGCTCGATGAGGTAGTTCTTTGGCTCGCGAAATGGTGCGATCATCCTGATTCTCTTCAACAGCGGCTTTGTAGTAAATCTCTCCGAGCTTATCTCGGGCGTCTTCATTTACAACAATAAACTTCCAAGGCGCAAGCCCGCCATGATCAGGCACTTTCAGCGCCGCTTTTTTAATGTTCTCTAATTGAGACTCGCTAGGACCAGGAAAGGACAATTTGCTATCCGATTGCCGAGTCAGCAATAGCTCTATTGCATCCATTTGAAATTCCTTACTAATAAACAAACACTGGCTATTCTAACGTGATCTAAAAGGGAAAGTTTAGTCCTTTCCCTTATATTTTTCAGTCATTGCTGCCTAACTTGCGCGATAGCCAGTAATCTATGCTGAATAATCGCCCACCCCCAGTAAAAAATAGACTTAGGAACATAGCAAAATAGATGGCGGCAAACTCAATGCCATTATTTAAAACAACGATGTTGCCCTTTTCATATAGATACTCAGGAAAGCCATGGGTACTCACAATGGACTTTATACGCTCTAAACGCTCAGCCACTTCTAGGCTGTTTTCTAGGCTTTTTTGCGCTGTATCACTACCTAACCACGCAAATACTTGTGCGGCGCTGGTATCTGGGTTTGCTGGGGCAACTGAAAACCAGCCGTTGTGCCAATGCACCTGAGTGGCCGCAACAAACATGGTGACCATAAGCGGGATTGACACTAACCTTGTTAACAAGCCTAACAATATCAACCAGCCACCCAAAAACTCCGTCCATCCCGCCAAAAAAGCGAGTAAATCAGGAAAGGGTAAGCCAAGTCCCCAATCTGCATTGCCAAACCAAGCAACAACATTTTCATCTGCCAAAAAGCTTTCGAAAAAGCCGGCGTTTTCTTTACTAAGGTTGAGTTTGTTATAGCCAGCAATAATCATAACTGGCGCAATGATTAGCCTAAGCAATAAAGGAGCAAGGCCACTCATTATTTCAGTTTTTTCTATGCTAGTTTGATAAATAGATTGGATATTTTTAATCATAGGGACATCTACACTTTTTTGGATATTCATACAGTGTAGACCGAACCACATTAAGTTTTATTGCAGCATAAAAAAATCGGCCACTAATGGCCGATTTAATATCTAGTTTAATTTAGATCTTTCTAGCTACTTGGAGTGCTTCAAATATCGCTCTCTTGGCATCAATTGCACTGGCCAGCAATGCACCACCTATAACATGATGTTTTTCTGGTAGTTGCTCTCTATTAAAGTCGCTTTCGTTTGATGTTTGTCCGATACATGCAATCACCGTATCAACGTCTAATGTTTGCTCTTGTCCATCAATACGTACTACTAAGCCTTTATTAGAAAAAGAAATATATTCGCAACCAGCTATTTGTTCCACTTGGTGGTGCTTTGCAACGGCTCGATGAATCCAGCCTGTCGTTTTGCCTAGACCTGAGCCAAACCGACCAGCACTGCGTTTTAACATATACAGCTTGCGTTTTTCTGTCGACGGTGCAACTTGTTGCTCGATACCCCATTGACTCTTAAAATCCGCAATACTTTGATTTGCAGGTTCTGTGAGAAACGCCACCATATCAAAACCAATACCACCAGCACCTAGAATAGCAATTTTATCACCTAATTCAGCTTCCTTTCGGATGACTTCATCATAGGTCAATACGCGCTTTCCATCGCGGCACTCAATTTTTGATAAACGGGGGCTTACACCTGTAGCAAAAACAACTTCATCATATTGTTGTCCAATTTGTGCGCTGTATTCACGCCCAAGCTCCATATTCACACCCAGTCTCTCTACTTCATTTAAAAAGTACTTCAGTGCTAACTTGAAGTCTTCTTTACCAGGTATGCGCATAGCGAGATTGAACTGACCACCCGCGTGTGTATTTTTGTCAATTAGTGTCACGTTGTGACCTTTTTGCGCCAAATAACAGCTTGCTGATAAACCAGCAGGTCCAGCGCCCACCACTAGCACATTTTTGGATACTTTGGTTTTTTCAAGCGGGTAATCTAGTTCAAAACCTGCCTGAGGGTTGACCAAACATGTCGCTCTCTTGCCTTTGAAAACATGGTCCAAACACCCTTGGTTACAGCCTATACAAACGTTGATTTGCTCAGATTTATTTTGTGCGTACTTATTAAAAAACTCTGGATCTGCCAAAAGCGGCCTCGCCATAGAGATAAGGTCAGCCTCCCCCTTGTCTAAAATATTATTCGCAAGGTCTGGTGTATTGATCCTATTTACCGCCACAACAGGTATGTCTACGACATCTTTTAAGCGCTTTGATGCCTCCCTAAAAGCGCCGGGAGGCACCATGCTCGCGATGGTTGGAACTCTTGCCTCATGCCAACCGATGCCCGTATTTAATATATCAACGCCGGCGGCTTCTAGTGCTCTGGCTTGTATTATGACTTCATCAGATGTGGAACCATTGGGTACAAGATCCATCACAGAAAGCCTGAATACGATAATAAATTTATCTGAAACTCTTGCCCGAACGGCCTTAACAATGTTGATAGCCAAGCGCATGCGGTTTTCTAGGGACCCACCGTATTCATCTTCACGCTGATTAGTATGTGGTGCCACAAACTCATTAATTAAATAACCTTCGGACCCCATGATCTCTACCCCATCGTACCCAGCTTTTTCAGCCATGTAAGCCGACTTAGCAAAGTCTTTTATGGTGTTTTTGATCATGCTCAATGACATAGATTTTGGTGTGTAAGGGTTTATCGGTGCTTTAATTGGACTTGGTCCAACATTAAAAGGATGATATGCATATCTGCCAGCATGCAACAGTTGCAAACAGATTTTTCCATCGTGTTGGTGCACAACATCTGTGTATGCTCGATGTTTAATGACATCGTAGCGACTGTTGAAAGAAGACGAAATCGGGGTTAGCTTACCGCGTAAGTTAGGGCTATACCCGCCCGTAATAATCAGCCCGACACCACCTTTAGCTCGCTCCTCATAAAAAGCACGAAGTCTTTTTCGGTTGTGCCAACCCTCTTCCAACCCTGTATGCATTGATCCCATGACCAAGCGGTTACGTAGCTCAGAATTTTTAAGTTGTAGTTTTTGTTCTAACATTGCTCGCCCCAATGTAACTGGTCTTACCTGTGAACATTAACCGTTTTCAAGATTTTGGCAAGTAAAAAGGACAAATTATTTATTCAAAAATAATGAAAATTTTGAATCTTTAGTCAAATATTCAAATATGTACGGAAATTAATACTTCGTTACGTTTTAGGTGTAACACTCAGCTCACAACTAAGTTATGATATTAAATGAGAGTATTTAGGTACTATATTTAGAGGAATCACATTGAAGTTGATCGCAAAACTATTTAAAGGTATCTGGCACGCGCTGAACTTTTCGCGCAGGCTGATAGTAAACTTGGTCTTTGTAGCGCTTATTGTCGTCTTTGTTGCAGCAATAATGTCGTCTGACGAAGAGATCCTAGTGCCACAAGAAAGCGTACTTAGGTTGAACTTATCAGGTGTTTTAGTTGAACAGCTGACCTATGTTGACCCGCTAGATGCTGCGCTAAACGATGCTATGGGCTCAAAAGATATGCCCACCGAAATCTTGGTAGATGATGTAGTGAGAGTAATCAATGCTGCGGCACAAGACGCACGCATTCTTGCCATTACACTCGACCTTAGACATCTCCATCACGGACATCTTGATAAACTTCGTGATATTACTGATGCACTAGAGGCATTCAAAGAAACAGGTAAACCTGTTTATGCACACAGCCCATACTTTACTCAAACCCAATATTATTTGGCTGCTTCAGCAAATGAAGTCTCTATGCACCCGTATGGCGCTGTCAGCCTAAGTGGCTTTGGTACATACCCAATGTATTTTAAGGATGCTTTGGACAAATTGAAGGTTACACAGCATATCTTTCGTGTCGGTACATATAAATCAGCTGTAGAACCATTTATCAGAAATGACATGTCAGAGGCAGCAAAAGAAGCTAATAAACTGTGGTTAAATAGTTTGTGGACACAATACAAAGAAGATGTCTCAGCTAAAAGGCCATTTGATATGCAAAACTTTGATGAAACGCTTGCTCAGCTTGGTGATAAAATGGCTACGGTTTCTGGTGACTCTGGGCAATTTGCACTTAAGTATGGTTGGGTTGATAAGCTTGAAACTGATCAACAGTTCAATAGTAAATTGGTTGAGATTGTTGGAAAGCAAGACAAAAGCAATGCCTACAGACAAGTCAAATATAGTGATTACCTCACATCGATATCAGGGTTTAATAACCTCCCTAACCCAATCTCTGACAAAGTAGCCGTTGTTGTTGCTAAAGGCCATATTGTTGATGGCAAACGCAAAGCCGGTGTAATTGGTGGTGATTCTACCGCAGCTCTATTACGAAAAGCTCGCCTCGATAACAAAGTAAAAGCCGTTGTTCTACGTATCGACTCTGGTGGCGGGAGTATGTTTGCGTCTGAAAAAATTCGTAATGAGGTGCTAGCCATTAAAGCAGCAGGCAAACCGATTGTGGCTTCAATGGGCTCAGTTGCCGCCTCGGGTGGTTACTGGATTGCGGCTTCAGCAAATGAAATTTGGGCTTCTCCAAGCACGATTACGGGTTCTATTGGTATTTTTGGCACAATTTTCACTTTTGAAAACTCGTTAAAAGAGCTGGGTGTGTATTCTGATGGAGTCGCAACAACAGAGCTTAAGTCATCGTCCGTATCACGAGGGCTGGACCCAGAATACGCAGACATCATTCAAATGAGCATTGAAGATGCATATGACAAATTCTTATCTATGATCTCTGAGTCGCGTAACTTAACCAAAGATGCGGTTGACGAAGTCGCACAAGGGCGTGTTTGGTTGGCGCCACAAGCGTTAGAATTTGGCCTTATTGATAAACTAGGTACCAAGCAGCAAGCTATCGAAGCCGCAGCCAACTTAGCAAGCCTTGAGCATTATGATGTGATCACTGTCGAGCAAACCCTGTCTGAAAAAGAGCTGTTAATGCAACAAATCTTTGGTGCAGAGCTGGTACAACCTTTCATTGAAAACGAAGTGCAATCAGCCGACCCTCTTCAGGTAATCACAAAACAAGGCGTGAACCAGCTGTTAGAGCAAGTCCAAAAAAGTGCAAAAATGATTGAACTTTATAATGACCCCAACAGTATTTATAGTGTGTGTACTATGTGTAACGTTTCACATTAGTACAATGGTGCATAAGGTTAATGAATAAACTGCAATGTGGTGCTGCAGTTGATATACTAAGCCCAGAAATTTTTCTGGGCTTTTTTATGAAAAGAAAAAAAATCTATATTGCCTATACAGGTGGCACAATTGGTATGAAGCAATCCAGCAGAGGCTACGTACCAGTTGCTGGATATCTAACAGAAACGGTAAAGAATAACGCTGAGTTTACCCGTGAAGAAATGCCTTTATTCGATATTCACGAATACTGCCCACTGATAGATTCTTCCGACATGTCGCCAAAGCATTGGCAATTAATTGCGGAAGATATCAAATCCAAATACAACGATTATGAGGGCTTTGTTGTACTGCATGGTACAGATACAATGGCTTATACAGCCTCTGCTCTGTCATTCATGTTCGAAAATTTAACTAAACCGGTGATCGTGACAGGCTCGCAAATACCCTTATCTCAATTAAGGTCGGATGGTCAGGTTAATTTACTTAATGCAATGTACCTCGCCGCTAACTACCCGATTGCTGAAGTGAGTTTATTTTTCAACAACAAATTGTTTCGAGGTAACAGAGCGCTAAAGGCGCATGCGGATGGTTTTGATGCATTTGCATCACCAAACCTGGCACCTCTTGCTCAAGTTGGCATTAATATTCAACTAAAAGAAGGTAAATTAAGCCCTTACGTTGACCAAGATCTCGATGTAACGTCAATTCATTCACAACCCATTGCGGTGCTGCACCTTTATCCAGGGATAAGTGCTACTATGGTTGAAAACATCTTATCTTGCGATGTAAAGGCGCTCATTTTATTAAGTTTTGGCGTTGGGAATGCCCCCCAGCAAGAAACAATACTTAATGCTTTGAAGTCTGCATCAGAGCGTGGAGTTGTGATTGTCAACTTAACGCAATGCATTCAAGGTCAAGTCAATATGGGCGGATATGCCACAGGTAATGCTCTGCTAAATTGTGGTGTAATAAGTGGATACGATATGACTTTGGAAGCCTGCCTTACTAAATTGCATTACTTGTTCAGTCAAGAACTTGAATTAGAGACCATTCGTCACTTAATGCAAGATGACTTGAGAGGTGAACTTACACGCTAGCACCCTATCAGGTTTATATGCCCTAAAATGACGGGCAATAATGCATTAAAAAAGGCTGTATTATGCCTGTCTCTTATACACAAATCCTCGCTAAGAAATTAGCGGGGATGTTTTTGAACTAAACTTCCTTAGTGTGATCAGATCTTCAAACCATACACCGAAGAAGATAATCATTGACCAACATACCAAGTGGGCAGAGCAACAATTTGCAAAAAGTGAGTTAGGAGATCTACGAAGAACAGCACGTTTGGTAAAGTTAGCTTCGACACTCGCTAACGAACCTGGAAAACCCCTTGTGAACATCATACAACCCGCCGCTGATATGGAAATACCTTCAATACAAGCTACATGAGCAGCAACGATTCATCGTACGGTCGATGCAAAGTCGTCATATTGAAGAGGGAGAAGATAAACTCTATCCATTTGCCAGCGAATTTAAAAGCGCAGGAACGAAATGTATTGAAATAGCGCAAAAAGGAGACCGAAAATCGCGCACAGCCACATTGGATATCACCTTCGCCCCAGTGACGTTAAATTACGTAGGGTGTGCAGAACGGAATAATCCCGATAGAGGCTTAAACTGGTATTTACTCACTAGCGACCCTGTCACGAGCAAAGAAGAAGTACTCGATATTATTAGGTACTATGAATATCGTTGGTGAGTTGAACAGTACCGCAAGGCCTGGAAAAGTGAGGGTACAGACATAGAAGGGTTACGATTACAAAGCCAAGACAACATGGAACGACTGGTAACCATTAATGGTTTTATAGCGACACGAATATGACAACTGAAGTTCACAAATGACTTTCCAGAGAATCGAAGTTGTGAAGAGGTATTATCTTGTTAAAGGATGGAAATTACTATGGTTAAAAAGGATAAAAACAAAGCTGCCAGATAGCGCTCCAGATATGAAATGGGCTTATCAAGAACTAGCCAAATTGGGAGGCTGGAAAAATACAAAACGCACAGGGCGAGCATCAGTTAAAAGGATGGCTCAAATTACAAGCCATCCTTGAGGGCTACGATTTAGCAAAGTCTCTTGAGTCAGACTTGTGATCTAGAGACAGACTGAAGTGGCCTTTTTTGATTTCGCGGTCTATCTCACCTTTTCAGGCAGGTCGACTAAATCAGTAAGGTGAGATGTTTCACCACTGTGTGTCTTAATACCATGTTCACCAAAATAGTCACGCTGTGCTTGTACTAAATGACCATTACTCGGTGTACTTAGGGTTGCAATATAAGTCTGAGTCGATGCCAGTACAGGAAACGCAAGACCTGTTTGAATCGCTTGTCCCGTAATGCTTCTAAGTGCATTCGCTTCATTTGTTAGCGTATCAATAAAATCAACACCCTTTGCAATATCATCTAAATAATCAGCACGAATGATACAACCTGCTCTCCACGTTTGTAGCGTTTTAGCAAGATCCACTTTCCACTGATGTGAGCGAGATGCGCCTTTAATCAGTGCCAGACCCTGTCGGTAGCAAAGAAGACTCGCAAAGTAAAATGCTGACTTAAGCTCTTCCAAGTCAATATCAACCTTATTTGTTTCTTTTGCTTGATACGTCATTTCTTTAGCCGCTAACGTACTAATTGTGTTTGTTAAATGACGGGCTTGTACCGCTGCAACAAGAGATGGAACCGCAATACCTAACTCCAATGCGTTTTGAGCCGTCCAAAGACCGGTGCCTTTTGCGCCAACTTTATTATCAATTAAGTCAACTAGTGGAGTTTGGCTACTGTCTTCAAGGCTAAGGATATGGCGAGAAATAGACAGTAAATAACTATTTAACTCTCCCTCAGACCATGACTCAAAAATTTCAGCCACTTCATTAGGAGTTCTGCCAGTGCCAATTCTTAGCAAGTGGTAAATTTCTGCTATTAGTTGCATCAAAGCATATTCGATGCCATTGTGCACCATTTTTACGAAATGTCCGCTTGCCGATTGACCTACACGCGCAAAGCAAGATTCTTCATTGTAACTTGCAGCTACTTTTTCAAACCAAGGTACTAAACGCTCCCAGCCACCTTCTGATCCACTGGCCATCATTGCTGGGCCGTGACGTGCACCTTCTGCCCCGCCAGAAATACCCATTGTCGCAAACTCAAATTTATTTTGATATTTAAGTTTACGAGCTATGCCATCTTTGTAGTTACTGTTACCGCAATCAACAATGATATCACCCTTTGATACGCCGGCTTCAATCAATTCAGTACATACGGTATCAACCAGCTCACCAGCTGGTACTAACAATAAAACCGAACGAGGAGACTCAAGCCTTTTCACCATATCACCGAGATCCGATACGATATGGAGACGCTCTTCTACACCTAACGATTGTGCGCAGCTAATTAACTCTGCACCAGCGTCTGGATTTTTATCATAGGCGACTAACGTCATACCTTTCTCAATTAAATTAAGCGCGAGGTTTTTGCCCATCACACCTAAACCAACTAATGCAACTTGCATTAAGTTTCCTCCTCGGTAACAACCACACTTTAATTCGTTTTCACGATGTCGAGTACATTATACCTGAGTAGCATGTAATGTGCTGCTCTGGCCACTCTATATACTAAGCTGTTAAAGTTTAGTACTAATTCAGTCATAACACGCTTCAACACAAGCAAATTTTTTGCCTTACACACTGGCTGATCGCATTATAAGTCAGAGTGTTAAAAGAGATCTTATCTCACTCTAAGATTGACGACACCTGACACCGGTGTCATAATCACGTCATACAGATCATATAATTTAATTTGTGTATGAAAAAGGGTTAAACGGCAAAACTTTACAGAAAAGCGTGATTATCTGACATTATTTAGTCAAACAAGCTGTAAATGATTACTTTTCAACCTACTTTTCAAGAATGATGTTAGCAAGTACAGCCTACAGGAGAATCTGATGCTTAGACGCACAAAAATAGTTGCCACATTGGGACCAGCTACAGATAGAGATAATAATTTAGAAAAAATCATACGCGCCGGTGCTAATGTAGTACGACTAAACTTTTCCCACGGGGTGGCGCAAGATCATAAAAACAGAGCTGAGGCTGTTCGAGAAATAGCTAAAAGATTAAATAAGCACGTTGCAATCCTAGCCGATCTTCAAGGTCCAAAAATACGTGTATCAACATTTGCACAGGGCAAAGTCGACTTGCAAGTAGGCGCCAAGTTCACACTTAATGCTGAACTAGGTTTGGAAGAAGGTACTGTCGAGTCAGTAGGTATAGACTATAAAGAGCTGCCGCAAGATGTACAAACTGGTGACCTACTTTTGTTGAACGATGGTCTTATCCAGTTAACTGTCGATAATGTAGTTGATCAAAAAGTAAATTGTACAGTTACCGTTGGCGGCATACTGTCAAACAATAAAGGGATCAACCGTTTAGGTGGTGGCCTAACAGCGCCTGCTTTCACAGATAAAGATAAGAAAGACCTAATTACTGCAACTGAAATTGGTGTTGACTACATCGCAGTGTCATTCCCTCGTAGTGGCGATGATATGCGTTATGTACGTAGCCTTGCAGAGAAAGCCGGTTCGAACGCTCAGCTTTTGGCAAAAATAGAACGTGCAGAAGCTGTCGATACAATCGAAGCGATTGACGACATTGTTTTAGCGTCGGACGCTGTAATGGTGGCTCGTGGAGATCTGGGTGTTGAAATTGGTGATGCCGCACTCGTAGGTAAACAAAAGCAAATCATTAACCGTGCACGCTCTTTGAACAGAACTGTAATCACAGCAACACAAATGATGGAATCGATGATCGATAACCCAATGCCTACACGCGCAGAGGTTATGGACGTCGCTAACGCAGTACTTGATGGCACAGATGCAGTAATGCTTTCAGCAGAAACAGCCGCAGGTGATTACCCTGAAGAAACGGTAGCAACGATGGCACGTGTATGTTTAGGTGCAGAATCACAGCCTGAGACGCATATCTCTAAGCATAGACTTGACAGCATGTTCTCTGATACTTCAGAAACGCTAGCACTGTCTGCGATGTACGCTGCTAACCACCTCGATTCAGTTAAAGCAATCGTTGCACTGACAGAGTCTGGTAACACGTCTAAGCTTATGTCTCGAATTAGCTCAGGATTACCTATTTTCTCTCTTTCGCGACACAGCTCAACACTAGGTCAAACAGCGCTTTATCGCGGTGTTTATCCAGTGTATTTTGATTCAACAAGCTGTACAGCCGACACAATTGTTCGCGATGCATTAAATACGCTAGTCGAAGGTGGCTCGTTAGAAAAAGGCGACACAGTTATTCTGACACACGGCGATCTAATGGAAACTATTGGTGCAACCAATACAATGAAAATAGTCACCGTGTAGAGGCTTAATCAATCTATAAATTCTTAAAGCCCAACTTAATAAGTTGGGCTTTTTGTAGCCAGACTAATAAGCTAAGTACAGATATTAACTCGACAATGCAGACTTTACTTTATCACGATAGCTGCGGCTTACTTTTAACTCTTGGCCATTATCTAATACCAATAAGTATTCACCGCTACTTTGTGTAACAAGTTTGCTGATTTGACCCGTATTTACAATTGCA
Organism: Pseudoalteromonas luteoviolacea NCIMB 1942; assembly: GCF_001625595.1. Lineage (GTDB taxonomy): Bacteria > Pseudomonadota > Gammaproteobacteria > Enterobacterales > Alteromonadaceae > Pseudoalteromonas > Pseudoalteromonas luteoviolacea_A. The sequence continues at coordinate 8,284 of NZ_AUXT01000197.1, read as the reverse complement.
GAGCGATGTACTCTTACAAACAACTTGGGATCTAGCTCCTGTTCAAGCTCTTTCATCGTTTTTCTTAAAATATGAGTCTGACCATCTGCGCAGTGAAGACACATATAATCGCCTGCCGCATCAATCCATTGAATTGTCGCAGTAGACACTCTGATAATCTCCCCCTGTTCTTTTACAGCTAACGATTCAGGAAATTTCTTATCTTCAATCACATCGCCTGTTGCTAGTTTTTTCAGGATTTCTTCACAGTTGTTGCCAGTGATCCCTGCGACAAAGCTAGCAAGCTTTTTCTTATGGGCATTATCTTGTTGGGTTTTTAGATAGCTCTGCACTTTTTCTATCGCCTGTTTTAGTCTGTTGTCATCTACTGGTTTGAGTATGTAATCCAAAGCGTGGATCTCAAACGCCTTTACTGCATAGTGATCAAAAGCCGTAACAAAAACTATTGCAGGTAAGGGTTTAACACTCTCGCTAAGGGTTCTCGCAACCTCAAAGCCATTCATGCCCGGCATTTGGATATCTAAAAAGACCAAATCGATATCTTGCTGCTGGCACAATTCAATGGCTTTTTGGCCACCATTACAAAGCTCAACTACTTCTATTTCTTCAAAATCTTTTAGTCTGACGGCCAACCCTTTTCTGGCTAACAGCTCGTCATCAACAATTAGCGTTTTAATCTTGCTCATTACTTCACTTCTCGGCCTTTTCAAACGGAACTCGTATATTAGCCTTCAATCCTGAAGGCGCATTATTTGACAGCACAAACGAGAAATTATTCTCGTAGAGCGTTTTTAATCTATCTTGCGTGTTTGCAATGCCAACACCACCTGCGCTTTTCAACTGCCCATTGTCTAATTCTGCGCCAGGGCCATTGTCTCCAACTTCTAACAATAGCTCATTAGCAAATACTTGTGCTTTAATTTCTATCTTGCCACCTTCATCCATATGTGCAATGGCATATTTGATTGAGTTTTCGATCAGTGGCTGCAATATCAAGCTGGGTACCAATGCTTGCTTTGCTTGCTCTGTAATATCTAAATCAATGGCCAAACGCTCATCAAAGCGGACTTTTTCTATTTCTAGATAGAGCTTTAAAGCATGAAGCTCCTGCTCTAGCGGAACTTTTTTTATTGGATCTGTATTTAGGGTATACCGCAAGAAATCACTCAATCGGGATACCATTTGATTGGCATCTTTATTTTCCTCAACCAGTACCAACGTTGATATAGCATTTAAGGTGTTAAACAAAAAGTGAGGGTTTAATTGATAGCGAAGCATTTTCAATTGTGCTTCGTGCGCCATGGTATTGGCTTTTAGCGCTTTTTGTCTCTCGCTTTGTAGTAACTGATAGTATTTAATTCCAAAATATAAGCCACTCCAACAAAGCACTATATATACAGAGTCTAGACCTTGCTGTAGATAGTAAAACCACTCATCTGGCCGATAACCGTGTCGGTATATCTCCCAGAGATTATATTTTTGAACCACAGACCATAATGTGCCCGTTACATAAGACACGCTAAACACAACAAATATCAAGAGCCAAGGTTTTGCATTCCAAACGCGGCGATACAAATACCTTAGTGGCACCGTCATTAAACAACCGGCATAAGCATTGAGTACTATCACAAACACGTAAATATCACGCATTTCAAATACTTTGGAACCTATGTAATTTACCAGAGCGTAGCCAATCCACCCTGAAATTTGTAGTACCCAAAAAAATCTTTGTCTATTATCGACGAGAGCTTGCCAGTTCAAATTTACATTTACCTCTTATAACTTATCTTGATTATATCCTAATGAGATCTGCTTAATCACTACCAACGGTCCTGTATTTCCCTCTATTAACCGCAAAAAACATACCAATGAATAGCTATCAAAAATGATTCAATACAAACACTTAAATTTTTGTTTTTAAGCGCTTTAATCCTTTAAACAACCTGTTTACATATGGGCATACTAAGACAGTAGTGACCTTTATAGGTACAAATGTAAACCTTTAGATATAAGATATGTAGTGTATATTTCAAAAACTATAACAGGCTGTTTAATGTACAAAATCACAATAAAACTTTATTGATAACCGTTATCATTTTCAATATTATTTGCGCAATAATTCTAAATAGGGAATAACATGCGCTCATTCAACAAAAAATATCCAACGCTTATTTCTGCTCTAGCCATCGCGCTTTCTGGCGCCGCTATCGCAAATGACAAAGTAAACAATAAAGAACTCGAAGTAATTGAGGTTAGCCCTAAAGGCCTAATCTCCTACGTTAGTGCCAGTGCTTCTAAATCAGACGTACCAATAACAAAGACTCCTGTTTCGGTTTCAGTTTTAACCGCTCAGCGTATTTCAGATCTTGGCGCGGAAACACTACAAGATGCAATTGGTTATGTGGCTGGTGTATATAATGGCCCCTATGGTGTCGATACGCGAGGAGATTGGTCTAAAATCCGCGGTGTCGACCCCCTTGTATACGTAGATGGCTTGCAAATGCAGTTCGGCCACTACAACAATACCCGAGTTAACCCTTATACATTGGAACGTGTTGAAATTTTGAAAGGCCCGTCTTCTGTTTTGTATGGCCAAGGTTCAACTGGTGGTATTGTTAACTCTGTATCAAAACGCCCCCATGAAGAAACCCAAGGCGAGCTTTGGGCTCAGGTCGGTAATTACGACCGAGTGCAAGTTGCTGGCGATTACAATACGTCGTTTGGCGATAGTAACGAATATCAAACACGCGTTGTTGGTGTCTACCGAGACAGTGGTACACAAACAGACTTTGTAGATGATAATACGCTTGTTTTTGCGCCCAGTTTTGTCTGGGGTATCAGTGACAACACGCGCTTCACTGTGTTAGCCAACATGCAAAAAAATGAGTCAGGGTCTTCGACTCAGTTCTTCCCACACGAAGGTACAATCAAACCTGCACAATATGGACAGATCCCTAGTGAGCGGTTTGTTAGTGAACCAGGTTGGGATCGTTACGACACAAAGCAATTTGCGTTAACTACGATTTTAGAACACAGCATTTCTGATGACACACATATTAGTTGGTCAACTCGTTATAGTGATAGCGCGTCGGAGTACAGAACTATCTTTTCTTGGCCTCCTGGGTTTCAGCAGGACAAGCGCTCAATAAATCGTATCTATAGCATGACAGACGGTGACGCGACCAGCTTGTTAAGCGATATTCAGATACATCAATATGTTGATTTTGGAGATCTAGAAATCAACATAGTTGCAGGTATCGACTACCAAGATGCAAAAACAGATGCTGATACCCAACGTGGTGCAGTGAGTAGCCAACTAGATCTATACAATCCAGTTTATGGTCAAGCTAAAGCATTACCAACAACGGTCACTGTCGACACACCTGAAAAAGTCGACACACAGCTGGGTGGATATATTCAAGCAACATTTGAGTACGATGGCTTTGTTGTTAATACCGCATTACGTCACGACAATGTTGATACAGAGACATTGGGCAAATCCGACAGCCAAAGCGCAACAACTGGTCGAATTGGCGCTTTGTATTTGTTCGACAATGGTCTTTCCCCCTATGCAAGCTATTCAGAATCTTTCCAACCGCTCTATGACTTAAAACCCCAAGGTGGCGCGTATGAGCCAAAAGAAGGTGAGCAGTTTGAATATGGTGTTAAATATCAGCCTATGGGTACTGAGCATTTAATTACCGCAAGTGTGTTCCATATCACGGACAAAAACCATATTCGCCGTGTATCCCCTACTTTGCATTTGCAAGATGGAGAAGTTTCTGTTGAAGGTTTTGAGTTAGAAGCTCAATTAGAGTGGGAACAATTTGATGTGTATGCATCATATGCTTACACGACTACCGAAAATGACACAACACCGCAATCGCCTGAAACAATTTTGGCTGGCGCATTTGCTGTTCAAGATCCAACCCTTAGAGCGGCTGCTTCACAAGGTGCAATTGGCACAATTGCGACTGATGATGCTCCTCTTTCTGCTACGCCAGAGCACTTAGCTTCTATATGGACAACTTATCGTGCTGACAATCTCATTGAAGGGCTTAAATTTGGTGTTGGTATTCGTTATGTAGGAAAGACTTTTGATGGTAGCCGTTCTGTAAGTGTTGGTGGTATTGATTATCACAAGGCGCTGACGACTGACAGCTTTACTCTTTACGATATGATGATCGGTTATAACTTTGGCGACTATGAGCTAAGCTTAAACGTCGATAACTTAACTGATAAAACCGTCATTACAAGCTGCCTAGTGCGCGGCGACTGCTTCTATGGACAACGTCGCACCGTGACTGCGAATTTAAAATATCGCTTCTAACTATAGTAGCTATGGCAATTGAAACAGTGCCCTTTGACGGAGCACTGTTACCTGCCTTCTCCAAACTTAATAACATTAAAACTGAGAAAGCGGCGCAATAGACATTTAGGTAACCCACGATACATACCTAGTTTAAGAATAAAAAAGGCGACACACCCGTGTCGCCTTTAACTCTACTTCTCAATCATACAATAAGGAATTAGTTACACTGCCCTAAATCTGTCCAGGCTTTCCAATCGTTACCGACATTTGAATTTTGCTCAGGGTTTGCTGCTCTGTTCCACCAGTTACTGCGATATTTACGACCGTTGTACGCGACCTCCGTACCAGCAATATAGATTTTTGCTGAAGACCAAGCGTCTAAACCGATACAAGCGGTTTGATTGCCACCACCTGTAACAATCACAGATTTAGCAACACTGTGTGTTGCACCAAAGTCATCCGTTACAGTCACTGAAACTTGATAGCTGCCTGCATTTGCAAAAGTATGAGACACTTTTGAACCAGTTGCGCCAAAACCATCGATATTCCAGTCATAGCCTATAATTTGGCCATCTGCATCACGGCTAGAAGTTGCGTCGAAAGTACAAGCTAGGTCATTACAGCTAAAAGTAAAGTTCGCAACAGGTGCCGTGTTATCTTGTACTCCACCACAGCCGTTTGTCGCAATATAGTCAGATGCAGCCTTTGCTTGCACCAAACCGAATCCATACTCATCATCGCGACCAACCGTGCCTAAATCGATGGCAGTTGCGTTTAGTGCATTTCGAATGTCGACGTTAGAACAGCTTGGATGTTGACTCCACACCAAAACAGCTACACCGGCTACATGGGGGCTTGCCATCGAAGTACCTGATTTTTCGCTGTAATCTAAAATAGATTCTAGCTGCAAATCAACCGTTGAGCCCACCGAACTTTGGAGTACTGTGCCTTGCTCCTGAGACAAAGAGATAACTGGGATGGTCACACCGTGTACACCATCACCCAGTGTTCCGCCAAATGTTCCTGGCGCATTGTTATATATAATAGCAGCAACGCCATCACTCGCTTGGCAATTCGCCGCTTTATCTTTGAAAGATGCACCACCACGTTCAATTAGACAGATACTTTGTCTTGCTGCACAGTTTGTAAGGCCCTGACCACAGTCAACAAGCTGTGCACTGACCTTACCTTCGACTGAGTTAGTCATACCTGCACCTTGAGCAAACACGCCACCAGCAGTCACACCTGCTAATACACCTGTACCTCTTGGAACAGTTGATAGTATGTTAGTACCCGGAGCCGCGATTTCTACTTGTACGTTATACTGGGAAGAAGGGTTCTTAACACGGTTTTCATCAATATTCGCTACAGAAACAACCGTGTCATAACTCGCTGGGTAGCTCATTGTTGCATTGCCGTCATTACCAGCAGCCGCAATAAGTAGTACACCTTTATCATATGCAGCTTGTAATCGCTCTTGGAAATATTGACTCGGGCTGCCGCCACCCAAACTCATGTTAATGACTTTAGCGCCATTTTCGACACAGTTGTCTACTGCATGGGCAATACGTGATGTTAAACCTTGTCTACCCTCGTTGTCGAATACACGCACATTGTGGATGCCCACTTTATCATTTGGTAAAACACCAACGACACCTTCGGAATTTTTGCGTGCTACGATTGTTCCTGCTACATGAGTACCATGGCCTGAGCCATCTTGATACCAAGTAAGACCGCCTGGTAGATCTGTAAAACCAGTTGCATTTTGAGGTAAGTCTGGGTGTCCTAGGTCATAACCAGAATCAATAACACATACTTTAAATAAGTCAGCATTTGTATCTTGTAATAATGTTGCTTGCACTTCTGCTAAACCATATGGTGAGACCTCATCTGTCGAAGTAGCATTGAATGGCACGTATTCATAATCCTCTTCGATATACTTGTACTGGCCAGATGCTTTCAATTTAGCTACCTGTTCAGATGTTAAATCCATTGTTACAACAGTACCAGAACCGTCATTAGAGAGTATTTCCGCAGCTGGCTCTGCACCAAAGTCTAGTGCAATATTCGCTCTGGAAAAACGACTCGTTTCAGGCGCAAAAATACTTAAATCACTTTGTTTTAAAATATACTGTTTGGTTTCTTGAGCTTGCCCGGCTGTTGACGTAAGTGCAGATAAAGCGAGCGCTAACGAAGTTAGCTTGAATGTATTTTTCATGTTAATTCCTTAGTGGATAGTTTTTATTGTTGTCGCATCCACTGCGATGATTTTCCTACTTGCTGTTAGCCTGTACCTTTTTCACAAACAAACTATCTGTTAAATTTTAACTTTGCAACCTTTTATTAAAATTTATTGTCGAAAGAATTAAATAAAAATGTCATTTCAGGCAAAAAAGAGCATCGAAAATAACAAAAAGTTTAACAATCACCCTAACCACTCGAGATATGTTAAAACTATTGGCTAAATGAAATTTACAATTACAAACTGACAACATTCGGAGAAATAACAGTCTCCTTAAAATTTTTACGTGGTAGCTGAAAGGCAAGTTTTTTGGAGGGAGTAACACTCTTTAGGTCAAACAGTTCACGACCCTAACTAGGTGCGACTTATTATTGGCCTAATATTAGCTTGTTAATCGGTGCGCATACACCATTCAAACCTCGCTTCGTTCCTTGAAAACATTACAAATAGTCATCCAGAACCCCCCAAAATACCGAATAAAGGAATTTACTAATGAATCAGTTTGCAAGATAATGATAATAATTTCTATTCAAGGAGTAACATCAATGAACAACTTGGCTAAATTCGCGGTTGCAGCACTGGCTTTTTCGGCTTTCCATAGTAGTGCCAATGAGTGTGAATTATCCATAGAATCTAATGACATGATGCAGTTTTCCAAGAAAACGATGTCAGTTCCAAGTAAATGCGAACAAGTTAAACTCACTCTCATTCATACAGGAAAACTCCCATCATCTGCGATGGGCCATAACTGGGTGTTAACAGAGAAGCAAAATGTGAAAGCTGTTGCATCTGATGGCATGCGTGCTGGCGTAAAGAATAGCTATGTAAAACCTGATGATGACAGAGTTTTTGCATTTACCAAAGTCATTGGCGGAGGCGAATCAACTTCCATTACTTTCTCGACAAAGGGCCTAAGTAAAGATGGAAATTACCAATTCTTTTGCTCATTCCCAGGCCATTTTGCGATCATGAAAGGAACTTTCAAAATAGTGTAACTTCCAACCAGATATTCAGCCAGAATCGGGAACAGCAACGATTCTGGCTGCACTTTTAAACCACTAAGATTAAATATGCGCAGCACTAAAACCCGCAACAAATATAAAAGTAAGGCAGTAAATCGTCTTTGCGCATCTAAAAGTGGAAGAGAGCCAACCACTTACCGAAAAAATAACGGTTACTATCATTATTAACGCATCTTTTGTGGGCGTAGTGCCGATTGAAAGCATAAAAATTAATGCCGCGAACCCAAACCAGCATGCCGTAGAAAAATGCCATAGATTCTTCAAGACCCTTTTTGTACAGTACTTTCCAAAAAGGTATTTCGGTTCAACCTTGTCTAGCGCTTTTTTTGTTAGAATCAGTTTGTAACCAATATAATGGTGTAACGTGCCTATTAAACAAATCAGGACAAAAACAGATATAGGCATGACTTCCCTTTACATATACTTCAGTAATATTTTATTGAGTAATTTCCAAAACAAATCCATCACTCAACGCAAGATATTATAGCGCAACAAGATATAAATATTTGCATTAATTCGTTTTTGACAATTAAATTGCATATTTTCATGCATCGCGATCACCACTAAGGACTTCTCATGAATACATTAACAAACAAATTGAGCAACCAAACCTCTACATGGAGCAAAGCTTCGAAGAGCGATTAAGCTTATTACTGGAGTATGAAATCACTGGCCGAGAGCAAAGATGTATAGAGCGGTTAACGAAGC
>NZ_AUXT01000196.1 GCF_001625595.1 Pseudoalteromonas luteoviolacea NCIMB 1942 | reverse complement strand
CACCATTGCCAGCAACCGCTCCTAATATGTCGTGGGCGTATCAAGAACTGGCTAAGTTAGGTGGCTGGAAAGATACCAAGCGCACAGGGCGTGCATCTGTCAAAGTGTTATGGCAAGGCTACGATTTAGCTAAGTCTCTTGAATCAGATTTGTGATCAAGAGACAGCTTTAAGCGGCTTTTTCATACTTTACTTTATCGTGATTGCAAAGTTTGCGCGATGTATTTGTCTATTTGGCCTTCAAGCACAAATAGTGGAACCGAGCCGTTTTTAAGCACTTGATGGTGGAATTCTCTCAAATCAAACGCCTCACCCAATTCCGCCTCAGCCTTTGCTCTTAACCGCTTGATAGTTAACTCACCCACTTTATAAGAAAGTGCTTGCCCTGGCCATGAGATATAGCGATCAGTCTCAGTTTTTACGTTGTGTAATGAAAGCGCCGTATTGTCCTGCATAAATTGCATGACCTGCTCTCGTGTCCAACCAAACATGTGCACACCAGTATCTACTACTAAACGCGCTGCACGCCACATTTCATAGGTCAAACGTCCAAAATCACTGTAGGGGTCTTGATAAAAACCGGCCTCAATACCCAGATACTCCGCATACAAGCCCCAACCCTCACCAAATGCTGAGATATACTCATTTTGTCTATAGGCTGGCAAATGTGTTAGCTCTGCATTGAGCGAGATCTGTAAATGATGTCCAGGTACGCCTTCGTGTAAGGTCAGTGCTTCTAAAACGTAAAGAGGCCTTTTATCCAACGCATAAGTATTCACCCAGTAATACCCAGCGTCCGTTTCTTTAGTTGGACCCAAATAGCGTCCAGTCGTAAATTTTGGAGCAATACTGTCCGGCACTGGTGCAACCCCATAGGGTAACCGTGGCAGTGTATGGAATAACTGAGGCAGTTTTGCGTCCATTTTCTTAGCTATAAATGAAGCTTCTTTTAACAACTCAATGGGCGTTTTTGCGTAAAATTGCGGATCAGTACGCAAAAAGTGTACAAACTCTGCAAAACTGCCTTCAAATCCAACCTGTTCGATGATGCTATTCATCTCACTACGAATTCGCGCCACTTCGCGCAGCCCCAGTTCATGTATGTCTTTCGGCGTCATCTGAGTCGTTGTAAAATGCTTGGCACGATTTACATAAAATGCCTTGCCATCTGGCACGCTTGACCAAGCAATGTTCTCTCTAGCATTAGGCCTGTATTCATTGACGAAAAAGTCATTGTATTTGAGATAGGCAGTATTGACATGAGCTTCTATCACTTGCTTTGCTTCACGTTGGAGCGCTAGAAATTCTTGTTCTGGCAAGTTAGCTTGATTATTTAAAAACGGGGCAAAGAAAGGCGACTTTTCAATGTCCTCACCTCGTGCGATAAACGCCGTAATACTGTCTTCAAAGCCCTTAAGTACTGCTTTTGGCTGCGTTAGGCCAATATTTAACCCTTGCCTCATCCAATATATATTTTGTTCGAAATACCTAGGTAACTGCTTCATTCGCTCTATAAAAAGCTGATAGCCCAGTTTAGTGCTGTAATCTTGACTTTGGATCATGAATTGCAGTTCGCTGTGAAACCCGAATTCTGAAGACAAAGGTACGTAATGATCTTTAAAGTGGAATAAGTCTACTGTATTTTGAATTTGAGCGCGTAGTATCGCAAAGTTTATCTGGTTCTCTTCACTTAGGCGGGATTCGTCAACCTTATCAAGTTGCGCTAAAAAGTGTACCCTTTGTTGATTGACGGCAGCTAAATGCTCAGGAGTTAAGTTAGATAACAAATACGTCGCATCTAAGTTTGTCAGCCTTTCTGCATCCTGCAGAGATCGAAAATCCATAACTTGTTCAGCAAGTTGTGTGAAAGTCTCATTGGGATCGTTTGTCGTGCTCTGGCACGCTGACAAAGTAAGTGCTAACACAATTGCACTGAGAGGTTTTCGAAGTGAATGTAACACTGCAGGGTTCCTTAACATTTGCTGGGGCTTGCACCTTAACTAAGCCTATTATCAAGATGCAAATATAATCGACCAAGCATCGTGGTTATGCGACTACATAGTACACAAAGCTAAGTGCTTAAGGTAAAGTTGTCGATAAATTCAACTAACAAGATTAAATGTATATATTTTCCACTCGAAAAACGTAAATTTTACTTTTAAATTGTCGCAATTGCGATTAATGTAACCACTCTTCAGCTAGGATGAAATCATGACCCACGCCAAAGGATATTAGCGCTCCTATATAAACTGTTATTTGTGGTAAAAAGTACATGATGTTCCATGATCCAATGGCGCTAGCGCAAGAAAAAATGACGAAAGTCTGCCATTTTTTGGAACTCCATCAGCTTCCTCCTACCCCGCTAAATTACCAAGTCACTTATACCTATATAAGTCGTAGCAACACAGATTTAGCTGACCGTTTGGATAGAGATCTACGCAATGGTGTTGCCATTGACAATGTTTACATCGAGCAACTGTATTTCGAATTTGTTTACGCCGAACACCAAGCTGAACTTGCCGTATTAAAAGAAGTAGATAATGTCATTGATGAATTGACCGTTTCTACTGCTCGTTCACAACAAAGTATCACCCAATTTAGACGGCATATCCAAAATTGTAGCCATGCACTGATTAATCAAGAACCTGCTAAAAATAAACAGATATTGACCGAGTTTTCGTTACATACCGAGCGCTTGCTGGAACAGCAACAAAAATTCAAAGCAGGGTTGCTGAAAGCTAAAAAAACACAAGTAGAGCAGCACAAAGCCTTGAGCAATATCCGCAAGCAGCGTCTTATTGACCCACATACAGGGTTATACAAGCGTCACTATTTGAGTCAAAAGGCAGATATGTGGCTTGATCAAGACAAAATGCTCTGTGCTATTTCGATACAAGTTGATAACTTAGAAGAGTTTACTGCGAAATATGGCGATGTCATTGGCGAAGCCGTATTACAACGAATTGCGCAAAAAATTAAAAAGTATGTCGTAGAAAGCGGTGTACCTGGCCGTACTGGCAAACAAGAATTCACGATTCTTTTGGCAGATATTGAACCGGAAACAGCACAAATCATTGCCGCAAAAATACGCCAAGGTATACAAAAACTAAAATTCATTAGTAACCGCGGCAACATTCAATTCCCCGAATTACAACTGGCAGTTGGCATTGCAAAAAGACAAACCGAATCAGATTTCAACGAGCTGGCGAACAAAGCTGCGTTTGCAGCCCAAAAAGCACAAGCACTTGGCCGCGACTGTTATATTTCGGGTACCAATTTATAGCATCTAAATCAATAAATAATTGGCTAATTACTGTCACTATAAATTGCGCCAATGCATCCCTATCAAGTACACTATGCGCACCTAAACTGTGTCAGCAAGGCCAACATGAAAGAAGACAATCACGATACCACACACTTTGGTTATAAAACTATCGAGTCCAATCAAAAAGAGTCACTGGTTGCAGATGTTTTTCACTCCGTCGCAGCCAAATACGACATCATGAATGACTTCATGTCTTTTGGTATTCACCGCCTTTGGAAACGCCAAACTATCGCGTGTTCAGGTGTACGTAAAGGCCATAGAGTCCTCGACCTTGCAGGTGGCACAGGTGATTTAACTGCAAAATTCAGTCAATTGGTTGGTGATACAGGTCAAGTCATCCTTGGCGACATCAATGACTCCATGCTTAAAGTAGGCCGAGACAAGCTGCGTGATTTGGGCTTAGTCAGCAATATTGAGTATGTGCAGATGAATGCACAAGCCCTACCTTTTCCAGACAACAGCATTGATGTAATTACAATTGCGTTTGGTCTGCGCAATGTCACAGATAAAGATGAAGCTCTGCGTTCAATGTACCGAGTGCTTAAACCCGGTGGTCGACTGCTTGTGCTAGAGTTTTCAAAAACAGACAGCGAAGCGCTGTCTAAATTATATGACTTCTACTCGTTTAACATTCTGCCTACAATGGGTAAGCTGGTTGCCAATGACAGTGAATCATACCGTTATTTGGCAGAGTCTATTCGCATGCACCCTGACCAAGAAACACTAAAAGGTATGATGGAAGACGCGGGTTTTGAGCAGGCAAGCTACCAAAACTTTACAGGCGGCATAGTTGCGCTTCACAGAGGGTTTAAGTACTAGTACAAAGGATCAAGTTATGTGGATATCTGTACTAACGGCGATAGCTGAACAAGTAGTTAATCGTTTACTTGCGTTAGAGCCAACATTAAAAGATGACTTACAAAATGCAGAGCACCGAGTTTTGGCTTTGACCTTAACGGATCTCAACGTGTCCTGTGCATTTCATTACAATGGTGAACACTGCTTTGTGTATGGTAACTATCACGACAAAGCAGATTGCCACATAACAACCTCTTTAGATACCGTCCCTGAACTTAAAGACCCAAGCCAACTGACCCGTTTAATTCGCGCAAATAAATTGGACTTGGAAGGGGATATTCATCTCGCTCAAGCATACAGTAAAGCCTTCTCAAACTTACAAATAGATTGGGCAGAACATCTCTCTGGGTACTTGGGCGATGCAGGTGCACAACACTTAGTTACTAGCCTCAGAGGTGGCAAGACGCAAGCTCAAAAGCACTGCGACACTTTTCAATACGTTTTCACGCAACTTTGCCAAGATGAGCTTAATGTCTCTATTCATCCGCTAGAACTGCAACAGTATAAATCTCAGACGAGAGCACTTTCACAGCAATTGGCAGCGCTTGAGCAACGTATCAACGCACTAATCGACTAATTATTAAGGAGCTGGAATTGTCCATCGCTCGCCTCTACCAAATTGGTAAAACCTTTCTCAACTATGGGCTAGATGAATTACTCCCGCAGCAACTGCAACCTTGGTATGCCAAACTGCTGCGCAAATTACTGTTTTGGCTACCCAATAAGCATACTGAAAAGTCTGAAGGTGCCAGACTGCGACTTGCCTTACAAACATTGGGACCTGTATGGATAAAGTTCGGGCAAATGCTCTCAACCAGACGAGACCTGCTCCCACCTGACATGGCAACAGAGCTGGCGGAGTTGCAGGACAATGTGCAACCTTTCTGTGGCACAGATGCGCAAAAACTGATTGAAGAAGCACTCGAAATAGACAGTATTAGCGAACTATTCGAGCAATTCGAGCAGCAGCCCTTAGCATCGGCTTCCATTGCGCAAGTGCATAGTGCCAAACTAAACACCGAGCAAGGTGTAAAAGACGTCGTAATAAAAGTAATTCGCCCAGATATCGAGAAACAAATTCTGGCAGATCTATCGCTTATGGAGCAGTTTGCTAAACTGTTGGCCGGCCTAGTCAGTGAAGGCCGACGGCTCCGACCGGTAGAGGTGGTTAGGGAGTATCGAAAAACCTTGCTTGACGAGCTGGATCTGATGCGCGAAGGTGCCAATGCTATCCAACTTAGACGCAACTTTGAAGGTTCAGAAGCACTCTATATTCCTGAAGTTTACAGCGAGTACTCTCGTCAAAACGTATTAGTCATGGAGCGTATTTACGGCATCCCAGTATCTGATACAGACACTCTGATTGAACAAGGCACAGATATGAAGCTCCTTGCTGAGCGCGGTGTAGAGGTCTTTTTTACTCAGGTGTTTCGCGACAGTTTTTTCCATGCAGATATGCATCCAGGCAATATTTTTGTCTCCTACGAGACGCCACATAACCCCAAATACATAGGGATTGATTGTGGTATCGTTGGTACGCTAAACAGAGAAGACAAACGTTATTTAGCCGAAAACTTTATTGCGTTCTTTAATCGCGATTATCGCCAAGTTGCCCAACTCCACGTGGACTCTGGCTGGGTCCCTGCAGATACCTGCGTGGAAGAATTTGAATTTGCCATACGCACTGTTTGCGAGCCTATTTTCAATAAGCCACTGGCTGAAATTTCCTTTGGTCATGTACTGGTTAATTTATTTAATACGGCAAGACGCTTTAATATGGAAGTGCAGCCTCAGCTGGTTTTATTGCAAAAAACCCTGCTATATGTAGAAGGCCTAGGCCGTCAACTTTACCCTCAGCTCGATCTTTGGAAAACCGCAAAACCCTTTTTAGAGCACTGGGTGAAAGAACAAGTTGGACCGCTCGCCGTTGCCAAAAAAATGTATCAAAACCTTCCATTCTGGGCCGAGAAAATGCCTGAATTACCGGATTTGATTTACCAGAACTTGAAACGTCAGCATCCTCGACCGCAGGCGATATCGGGCAGCCCAAGTAAACAATCTCTGCAGAGTATTTTATTAGGTATGGCTGCATCAACCTTTGCAATTATTTCGGGGCTCTGCTTTATCGCAGACCTACATGGAGCCAGTATTTCCAGTGCAGTCGTTGCACTATTGACCTTTGTCTGTGCATGGCGTAAAACAGGGTGATATTTTATGCACTCGGCGTATAATCGAATTAAACCTTGCACGTAACATCGAAAATGGAGTAACTATGGGATTCGGCGGTATTAGTATTTGGCAATTGTTAATTGTATTAGCAATCATCGTATTACTTTTTGGCACAAAGAAACTACGCGGCTTAGGTGGTGACTTAGGAAACGCTGTAAAAGGTTTTAAAAACGCGATGTCTGATGAAGAAGGCAGCAACAAAGAATCAGACAAACCAAAAGAAGCGCTTCAAAGCCAGACCCAACAAAGTAGTAAAGCATCAAACACTGAAACAGATAAAGACAAGGTGTGATTAGATGGGCATGTGGGAGCTAGTTGTTGTCCTGATTGTCGGCTTAATCGTATTGGGCCCAGAGAGATTGCCAGTTGCAATACGTACAGTAAGCCGCTGGATAAGAACGCTCAAGTCAATCGCGAACTCTGTCAAAGCGGAAGTGAACGAGGAACTCAGAGTTCATGAATTGCACTCAAATCTAAAAAAAGCTGAACAACAGGATATGAGCAATTTATCCCCTGAGTTACAAGAGTCAGTTGATGAACTTAAAAAAGCAGCACAGTCTGTTCGACACAGCTACCAAGATAACGCTGCTTCAACACCCAAGAAAGACTAAACACTGAGAAGTAACGGGAATTTCCATGTCCGACACGGCAACTAGTGGCTTTATAAGCCATCTAATTGAACTTAGAGACCGACTCATTAGAGCATTGGCTAGTATCCTAGTTATATTTCTTGCTCTGGTATATTTTGCCAATGATATCTATGCCTTCGTGGCAAACCCACTAGTACTGAGTTTACCGGAAAATAGCACCATGATCGCAACCGATGTAACGGCGCCGTTTTTTGCACCTTTTAAGCTCACGCTATTTATTTCTTTGTTCTTGGCGATTCCTTTCATCTTACATCAAGTATGGGGGTTTTTAGCACCTGGTCTCTACAAACATGAGAAGCGCATGCTGATGCCGATATTGCTATCGAGTATTGTACTTTTCTATGCCGGCATCGCATTTTGTTACTATGTTGTTATGCCTATAATCCTTGGCTTTTTAACTGCTGCTGGGCCATCAATGATGACTTTGTCTCCGGACATAAGTAGTTATTTAGCATTTATCTTAAAATTATTTTTCGCTTTCGGTGTAGCCTTCGAAATACCGGTTGCCATCATGCTGCTCTGCTGGAGTGGGGTGACGACAACGCAAGGTCTTAAAGAAAAGCGTCCATATATTGTCGTTGGGGCTTTTGTCGTGGCAATGTTCCTAACCCCCCCAGACGTATTATCTCAAACTCTGTTGGCTCTCCCCATGCTGTTGTTATTCGAAATAGGAATAATTTTAGCGGGCGTATATAGTAAGAAGTCACAACAACAGGAAATTAATAATGAATAAAGTTTTTGCCGCCCTTGCCCTTGGTTTGTCAGTATCTGCCAGTGCTAAATCCGTAGATATTGCCACTTTAGAATCTTGTACCACGATTCAAAACGCGCTAAAGCGTCTCGTTTGTTTTGATGACGCTATGGCCGGTAATCACACAGTCCAAGCCGATACACACACTTTGCAAACAAACAGTACAGTAGCCACCGCGCCGCAAGTTGTTGCTGTAGCTGCGGTACCCGAGCAATCTGCAGAGCAAAAGTTTGGACTAGAAAACAAAGTCAAAGAAAAGCTTGCTGACATAGAAGACATCACTTTAGAAGTCGTCAAATTAAAAGTATCTTCACGTGGTATGCGCACATTTACGCTCGAAAATGATCACGTTTGGAAACAAATAGGTAGTGATTCATTCTATGCTAAAGTCGGTGACAAAGTTACTATCAAGCGTGCATCATTTAACTCATACTTGATGAATAAAACTGGCTCAAACCGTTCTATAAGAGTAAAAAGATTACAGTAAGTGCACATAGAATGATTGACGCAGGGGTTAATTTAACCAGCTCTCAGTTTGATAAAGACCTAGAGCAAGTGATCGATAGGGCGAGAGAAGCAAGCATTTCTAATATGCTGCTTATCGGCTGTGATGTGCATTCCAGCGCTGCTAGCCTTTCAATGGCGAAATTGTATGGTTTTTGTAGCACGGCTGGCGTACACCCCCACGATGCTAAAGATGCCCCAGATGACTTAAGTGCTCAACTGTGTGAGCTTGCTAAGTCAAGCGAGGTTGTTGCTATTGGTGAGTGTGGTTTAGATTTCAACCGTGACTTTTCACCTCGTCCAGTTCAAGAACGTGTATGCTCTGAGCAATTGCATTTGGCACAGCAGCTGTCGATGCCAGTGTATTTACATGAAAGAGATGCCCATACGCATCTTCGAGCGCTATTGTCAGAAGTACAGGTCAATGGCGTCTTACACTGTTTTACCGGCGATAAACAAGCGCTTAAATACTATCTAGATTATGGTCTGATGATCGGCGTTACAGGTTGGGTGTGTGATGAGCGCCGTGGTCAGCAGTTAAGAGAGCTCATTCAGTATATCCCTAATGATAGGCTATTGATTGAAACAGATGCGCCCTATTTGCTGCCGCGCACACTAAGGCCTAAGCCTAAATCAAGGCGCAATGAACCTGCGCACTTACACGCTGTTGCAGAGCAGATAGCTGCGCTTAAAGGCACTGAGCAAAGTACCATAGCAAGATGCAGCACATATAACTTTTTGACTTTGTTTAATTTACCAGCTCAGGGCTCAAACCTATGAGATTTCTGCTGCTGTTATTGCTGCTACTAACTGGCTTCAAAGCTTGGTCTAATCTCACAGATCTGCCCAGCACCGCCCAAAGTGCTTACCCATTGGATACGCACTTTCGTCATGAAGCAACTATCCCATTTAGCTATACAGTCACACCACATAACGACATTAATGATTTACTCGCCAGCGATCCCCTTTGGCATCAACACGCTGCGGGAGCTTTAAACCTTGGCGAAGTTGACAATCAAGTTTGGCTAAAAGTCGTGTTGAGAAATGACAGCCTTGTCGAGATCCCGCTGCTTTTGAGTATCAACAATAACCTATTGGACAGCATTACTGCATATATAATGCAGGCAGACCATGCCATCTTGACCGTGGATTTAGGAGACAGTAGGCCACTAATGCAACGGCCGATTAAGCATGAAGCACAGTTGATACCTCTGGAGATCCCAGGAAAAAATCAAACCATTATCTATTTAAACGTACATCACCATGGCGCGTTGAACATTCCATTGAGCTTATGGCATCCTGTAGAGTACTTAAAATACAAAAGTAAATTTAATCTTATCTACGGTATATTGGCAGGATTTATTCTTGCGATGATAGCCACCAACTTCATGATGTACAGCTTTACACGTCGTAAGTACTTTTTGCATGGCACACTTTTGCTCACCAGTGTCTGGCTCTTGTTAGTGCATTTGTATGGGTTTGGCTATCGATATCTCTATACCGATTGGCAATGGATGCAACAATATGGCCAAAGTATTTTGGTGTTATTGTCTACACTATTGCTGATCCCAATTCAACGCAGTGACATCTTGCCAGTCACCCCCTCATCAAACGTTGATAACAAACTAAAATACTTACTACTAATTGGTAGCATAATCACCCTAACATGCACCCTGCTGCCTATCTCCCTTGCTATGAAATTAGCCTACATATTCGCCATTGCTATGGTCGTCTACTTTTGTGTTATCACTATATTCGCTAAAGCCGATAAACTGAGTCATAAGCTGGTTGTTGTGAGCGTTTATACCTTACTTCTTATCTCTTTGAGCTATCAATTTGGTTTTGAGTTGGGGTTACTTTCAGGAGCACTGCTAGAGCGCCCTATAACCTATTTATGTTCTCTTTTTCTATGCATGTATGTTAGTTATATCTTGGCCAAGCAATATATTGCAGAGCGCGAAGCGCACATAAAGCAACAGGAACACAAGCTGGCGAAAACGCGTGCCGAAGATGCCTTATTAAAAGAAAAGCTGATCATTCAAGAGCAAGCTAGAGAGGACCTT
Source organism: Pseudoalteromonas luteoviolacea NCIMB 1942 (assembly GCF_001625595.1). GTDB lineage: Bacteria > Pseudomonadota > Gammaproteobacteria > Enterobacterales > Alteromonadaceae > Pseudoalteromonas > Pseudoalteromonas luteoviolacea_A. Next base: position 66,760 of record NZ_AUXT01000196.1, on the reverse strand, counting down.
GAAAGCAGCATCGACGAGCGGACCTTTGAATTACAAGTGACTTTACGCGAACTAGAAGAGAAAAACCGCGAACTCGAAAAACTCAATATGGAAGATCCACTTACCAAAGTAAAAAATCGACGCTATTTTGATAAGCGCCTGATAATGGAAGTGCGACGCTCTCGGCGAGAGCAAACAATGTTGAGTATCATCATGCTTGATATCGATCACTTTAAGCGTGTCAATGACGTTTATGGTCATTTGGCAGGCGACCATACAATTTGTGCTTTTGCACAGAGTATTCAGCAACATTTAAAACGACCGCATGATGAAGTATTTCGCTATGGCGGTGAAGAGTTTGTGATTTTGCTGCCCAATACAGATCAACAGGGTGCGCTAGAAATCGCAGAGCAAGTCCGTCAAACAGCCGCGCAATGTGCGGTAAATATTGCAGACGCCATCATCCGCTTTACAACCAGCGCAGGTGTATATAGCGCGATAGCAGCCGATACTCAAAATCCAACTATTTTTACCGATTTCGCTGATAAGGCCCTCTATGAAGCCAAGCAAAAAGGGCGAAATTGCGTTTGTACATACCAACACAAGTAGGAGACTTAATGTGGCTCAATCAGGACTAGATCTTTTTCCTTACACGCGCATGCGCCGCATGCGCCGTGACGACTTCTCGCGACGTTTAATGTGTGAAAACACCCTTACCGTTGCTGATCTAATCTATCCTGTCTTCGTTTTAGAAGGTAAAAACCGTCGTGAAGCGGTGCCATCTATGCCTGGAGTAGACCGTCTTTCCATTGACTTGCTGATAGAAGAAGCGACTCAGTTGCAAAAGCTGGGGGTTCCAGCAATTGCAATTTTCCCAGTAACCCCTTCAGATAAAAAGTCACTTATGGCCGAGGAGGCTTATAGCCAAGAGGGTCTGGCTCAACGCACAGTTAGAGCTTTAAAAGAAGCATGCCCCGAACTGGGGGTTATAACCGACGTCGCTTTGGACCCTTTTACAGTACATGGTCAAGACGGTATTATCGATGAGAATGGATACGTTATTAATGACGTGACCACAGAAACTTTGATTAAACAGGCATTATCTCATGCAGATGCTGGCGCAGACGTCGTCGCACCTTCAGATATGATGGATGGCAGGATCGGTGCTATTCGCGATGCTCTAGAAGAAGCTGGGCATATCAACACGCGGATCATGGCCTACTCTGCAAAATATGCATCAAGCTATTATGGACCATTTAGAGATGCTGTCGGCTCGGCCGGTAACCTAAAAGGTGCCGATAAAAAGACATATCAAATGGATCCTGCCAACTCAGATGAAGCACTGCGTGAAGTTGCCCTCGATTTGCAAGAGGGTGCAGATATGGTCATGGTAAAACCTGGTATGCCTTATCTCGATATTGTGCGCAGAGTTAAAGGCGAGTTTGGTGTACCCACTTTCGCTTATCAGGTCAGTGGCGAGTACGCGATGCACAAAGCTGCAATTGACAATGGCTGGCTGGCTGAGAGAGCTACTGTCATGGAGTCACTACTCGCCTTTAAACGCGCTGGCGCAGATGGTATTTTAACCTACTTTGCAAAGCAAGTAGCTGTTTGGCTTAACGAGAAATAAACTATTGTTATAAAAGGGGTAACTATCATGCTCCTTTTGTATTTATATCAAAGATTTTTGTTCCCAACTCTCTAAACACCTTTCAAGGCCAACGATTCGTTATCACAAACTCCAAAGCATTTTAATTTCCACAGCTGAACTGGAAAAATAAGTTTCCAAAGCAAATGCAAATAGCCACCAACAAGTGACCGAGAGGCGCAGCGTTGCCTATCCTAGCTTGCTGAGATTACTTTATGCTCTCTGTAACATCAGAATAGGTTATTTATTTTTTACAACCTGATTCATTCTAAAGCAATCATCATCACGGATGTCCATTCATAACCGTTTTGCTTTCTCACAGATCTAGAGTGCATAATACTGACGAATAACACTCTGTTATTATTCATTAATAGTTTCAAGTAAATCGAGCTAAGACGCTAGAACTGAAGCATATAGTTGACGTTGCATAGAGTAGTGTATAGATAGGAAAAAAGCGCCCTATAGGCGCTTTTTTAAACTTTTACTTGTGTAGGTAATTCACCTACTAATTCACAATCAAATAACTTGGCAGCTTTTTGCATTTCATCAGTATCAACAGTCCAAAATGGAAACCATACCTGCTTTTTAGATTTCAGTTCAACTGAAATTGTGTTGGCTCCAAGTATCTTAATCACTTTCAGCGCAGCTATCTCATCACTATGCAAGTAATGTATTTTTGTTAGATACTTATAGCTAAATCCCGCTCTATCGATATGCACATATCTTTTTTTCAATTGGATAAGCAATAGCGAGGTAACTGTAAAAAGTGTACTTGCGCCAAGAATTAAAATGGCTAATTGCGAAATCCCAAAATTTGAAAATAGTATATAAAGCAACACCGATAAAAGTATTTGAATGGAATATATATACCAATTAATTCCCAAATTGATTGTTTTCATGAGTACCTCCAAATTTTACTCAACTCATCAATGTAATACTAAGAATGGGATATGATAAATTCGCACTGTCCCTAAATCAAGCATGAAAGTCTATTTTTACTCAATAATACCTTAATTATACAAATTCCATTTATTTTTATGAATTCCTGCATAAATCCAGAAAAGAAAACAAAAGTTCTTTTAAATTAAATAATTAAGTAATTAAATTTAAAATATTAAAGATTAAATCTAATCAAATACAGAATTTTAACAATTGAAAATAATTTCATTTATTAAAACAAATCCAATCATTTCATAAGTTTATAAAACAATGGTATTTTTGGTAATATTATCTATAAATAAAAGAGTTAAAAAAAACACAAACCGTCTTTTATCATTACAGAATAATAAAATACACAGACTTTATAACCATTTTAATTACAATAGAATAAAGTGAGAATTATATTGATTTGATAAATATATCTTTCAAAATTGCAAAATTCTGTATATAAAAAATTTAGACATAAAAAAAACCGCCTATCGGCGGTTTTTTTAAAAGTCAGCTTAAGTAAAAATTACTTAGCAGCTTTCTTTTCTTTCTCAGCTGCGATTACCGCGTCAGCAACGTTTTGCGGACATGGTGCATAGTGAGAGAATTCCATTGAGAACTGACCACGACCAGACGTGATAGTACGTAGGTGACCAATGTATCCGAACATTTCAGATAGAGGTACTTCACCCTTGATACGAACGCCCATTGCGCCAGCTTCTTGGTCTTTGATCATACCACGACGACGGTTAAGGTCACCGATTACGTCACCTACGTTGTCATCTGGCGTGAACACGTCAACTTTCATGATAGGCTCAAGAAGTTGTGCACCCGCTTTAGGGATAGACTGACGGAAAGCGCCTTTCGCAGCAATTTCGAATGCGATTGCTGATGAGTCAACTGCGTGGAAACCACCGTCGAATAGCTCAACTTCAACGTCTAGTACAGGGAAGCCAGCTAGAACACCTTCTTCCATCATTGACTTGAAGCCTTTCTCAACTGCAGGCCAGAATTCTTTAGGTACGTTACCACCAACAACTGAAGATGAGAACGTGAAGCCTGAACCAACTTCGCCTGGCTTGATACGGTAGTCGATCTTACCGAACTGACCAGAACCACCAGACTGCTTCTTGTGCGTGTAGCTGTCTTCAACTTCTTGCGTGATAGTTTCACGGTAAGCAACCTGCGGCTGACCAACAACTAGCTCAACGCCGTAAGTACGCTTAAGGATATCTACCTTGATGTCTAGGTGAAGCTCACCCATACCTTTAAGGATAGTTTCACCTGAATCTTCGTCAGTCTCAACCTGGAATGACGGATCTTCTGCAACCATCTTACCGATAGCGATACCCATCTTCTCGTTACCACCTTTATCTTTAGGTGCAACAGCGATAGAGATTACCGGATCAGGGAAGATCATCGCTTCTAGTGTACATTCGTGCTTAGGATCACATAGAGTGTGACCAGTTTGAACGTTCTTCATACCTACAACAGCGATGATGTCACCAGCTTGTGCTTCAGTAAGTTCGTTTCGCTCGTCTGCTTGCATCTCAACCATACGGCCGATACGCTCTGTTTTACCAGTTGCAGAGTTAAGGATCGTGTCACCTTTTTTCAGGCGACCAGCGTAGATACGGATGAACGTAAGTGCACCGAAACGGTCGTCCATGATTTTGAACGCAAGCGCTTTTAGTGGCTCTTCAGCGTCAACTGTCGCAACTTCACCAGTAGGCTCACCAGTTTCAGGGTCAGTTAGAGGCTGTGGATCAACTTCTGTAGGAGCAGGTAGGTAGTCTACAACTGCGTCTAGTACAAGCTGCATACCTTTGTTTTTGAATGCAGAACCACAGAAAGTTGGGAAGAAAGCAAGGTCACGTGTACCTTTACGGATACAAGCCTTGATTTGCTCTAGTGAAGGCTCCTCACCTTCCATGTATGCTTCCATTAGGTCGTCGTCTTGCTCAACAGCAGACTCAACTAGCATCTCATGGTACTCTTCAACTTTCTCAACCATGTCAGCTGGAACGTCAGTGATTTCGTAGTTTTCTGGAAGGCCAGTCTCGTCCCAGATGTATGCTTTTTTCGTTAGTACGTCAACAACACCTGTGAACTGATCTTCGATACCGATAGGAAGAGTCATAACTAGTGGGTTTGCGCCAAGTACTTTCTCTACTTGACCTACTACGCGGTAGAAGTCAGCACCCATACGGTCTAGTTTGTTTACGAAGATACAACGTGCAACTTCTGATTCGTTCGCATAACGCCAGTTAGTTTCTGACTGAGGCTCAACACCACCAGAACCACAGAATACACCGATACCGCCGTCAAGAACTTTAAGTGAACGGTATACTTCAACTGTGAAGTCAACGTGTCCAGGAGTATCGATAACGTTTAAACGGTGGCCTTTCCACTCACAAGTAACAGCTGCTGACTGGATAGTAATACCACGCTCTGCTTCCTGTTCCATGAAGTCAGTAGTTGACTCACCATCGTGTACTTCACCAGTTTTGTGAATCTTACCAGTAAGCTTAAGAATACGCTCAGTGGTAGTAGTTTTACCCGCATCAACGTGCGCGAAAATACCAATGTTTCTGTATTTCGATAAATCTGCCATTGTTTTACTCTATTTAAAGTAGAAAAATTATTCGGCGGGAGTATATCACCTCTTTAGGCGAACATCATCCTTGAAGTCGATTAAAATGCAGTCAATTTGCAATTAAAACGCAATCGCTGCGATATTGCATTGTTGAACTGCATTAAATAAGTCGTTTTTAGACTTAATCACCATCAATTATATCGCCAACACTGCCTAAGACTGAGCCTTCGCCTTGCTTGCTGCCACCGTGTTTTGGCGCATGTTCAAGTACCCGATCAGCCAACCTTGAGAATGGTAAGCTCTGGATCCACACAGTGCCATGGCCTCGTAACGTCGCTAAAAAGAGCCCTTCACCCCCGAAAAACATACTTTTTAGACCTTTCACACGTTCAATATCAAACTCGATTCCTTCGCTGAAACCAACCACACAGCCGGTATCGACGCGCAGTGTTTCACCATTGAGTTGCTTTTCAACCACAGTACCGCCAGCATGTGCAAATGCCACCCCATCGCCCTGCAAGTGCTCTAATATGAACCCTTCTCCACCAAAAAAGCCCGCGCCAAGTTTACGCTGAAATGCAATATCCACCTTAGTACCAAGTGCAGCACATAAAAATGAATCTTTTTGTAAGTAAACAGATTGGCCTAACGTTGCCATATCTAGCGCTAAGATAGAGCCTGGAAAAGGGGCGGCAAATGCCACTCGCTTTTTACCCATGCCTTCATTGGTAAAGTGCGTCATAAACAAAGACTCACCACTAATTAAACGCTTGCCTGCGCTGAACAATTTACCCATAAAGCCTTGGTCTACATCTGAGCCATCACCCATTTTTGCTTCAAAGCTAATGCCATCTTGCATGTAGTTCATAGCACCTGCTTCCGCTATCACCGTTTCATTGGGATCGAGCTCCACTTCAACCATCTGCATAGATTCGCCGATAATTTCATAATCAATTTCATGACAATGCATAACACTCTCCTTTTTATTTATTTGCTTTGTGACCGATCTGTTTTCAAAGATAGTTCAGTTCACAGAACTTTATATGACATCTAATTGGCACTTAAGTTTGAAAACTGGTTAAAACCAGATAAATAATCCGAGGATAACCGCCACACCTAACAGTGGCACACACACAGTTAAAACAGCCAATGGCCAATATGCATCTTGATGTTTTTCACCACATATTGCTCTCACCGTCGTCACTACGTAGCCATTGTGCGGTAATGTATCTAGCGCACCAGAACTGATCGCCACCACCCGATGTAACTGATTGGCATCCACGCCTAGGTCTAAATAGTGCGGCGCAACTAGGGGTAAAGCAATTGCTTGCCCCCCCGATGCTGATCCGGTTAAAGCCGCAATAACACTCACAGCGATCGCCGCGCCTAACAGTTCATTACCGGGAATCGAAGTCATCAAAGCCACGGCTTCTTGAAATGCGGGCGTGCCTTTGGCGACCGTACCGAACCCCACTACCGCTGCCGTATTACCAATGGCAACCAGAGCCCCAGTAGTGCCTAAATTAATCGCTTGCGATAAGTTCTTAAAATGTTTGAAGTTGATCACAAAGATAGCGAGCACACCACCCAACAGCGCGACAATCAAGGCGCTTTGTTGTAATTGCTCGTGTAAAAAAAACGATAACAAGAGCACTACGACAAGGGGGATCAAGCCCGTTGCAGGGTGAGGTAAACGACGCTCATCTTCGATTGGATCTCCCTCCCTCGCTATAAAGTGCTCGCCATTACGCACCGCTTTTTGAATCATTTTTACCAATAAAAAGTATCCAAGGATTGCCATAAACAAGGCCACAATTAGACTCTCTTGCCATGCTGCGTAAGGCGATGTACCTAAGTATTTAATTGGTATCCAGTTTTGGATCTCTGGTGAACCCGCTGATGTCATCGTAAATGTAACTGATCCAAATGCGAGCACGGCTGGAATAAAACGCCGAGGTAGATTGGCATCCTTAAATAAACTTAATGCCATTGGGTAAACAGAAAATGCCACAATAAAGACACTGACTCCGCCATAAGTCAGTAAAGCACACGCTAACACAATCGCAAAAACCGCATGCCTCATACCAATTTTGTCGGTAATATAACGTGCAATCGCATCTGCGGTTCCCGTATCTTCCATAAACTTACCAAACAAGGAGCCCAACAAGAACATAAAAAACCACGCTTGAATAAAACCACTAAAGCCTGACATATACAAAGAGACAAAGTCTTGCCCAGATACATGATTAAATAGTGTAAATCCACTGCTCAGAGCAACTACGAGCGCACACAATGGCGCAGAAATAAACAAACTCATACCGCGCAAAGTGAGCCAAATAAGTCCTGCCAGTGCGACGATTAACCCCAACATACTGAGCATTAAACCACCTCTTTTGTTATTTTTATGTAACTGTTATACGCCGAATTAATTGCGAAATAAAGTTTACAGCTATTGAATGACAAACAAATATGCGGGTGCATTGCGAATTTATTTTTGACTTTGCCACATACGAAAATAAACCAGGTTTATAAAAAATTAAATGAGAATTATTTTCAAAAACATATTGACACAAGAACAAATGTTATTGATAATCAATCTCAACAAAGTAAGTGACGGTTTATTTTGTTGAAGTACTCTAATTTTGTTTCTCGACCCTGAAACACGTTGAGCGAACGTTACACGCTAGGTTAAAGCTGGTTATTTTACGCCCCTAAAATAACACGCAATTACCGACTATTTTACTTGCTACATTGCTCATATCAGTGACGGTAGATATGAACACTAAAAGCCCGCTTGACCCGCGGGCTTTTCTATTTTCAAGCCTTTGACTTATTCATACATCAACCGCGATTCTCACTCACTTTATTTAACGACGTTTATGTGCCTGTAAATGAACTTATTTACGCAGCCAACCTTATTTATTCGAACCAATTACAAATGAGAATTATTTTCAAAAAATATTGACATGGATCAAAATACAATTGATAATCAATCTCAACAAAGTGAGTTGACGGCTTGTTTTGTTAAGTACGCTAAATTGTTTCAAGACCCTGAAACACGTGGTGCACACGTAAAATGCAAGGTTGCAGGTGCTTTGCTCTAACGCCCCTTAAAGTAAAGCATACTCAACCCACTTACTATTTTACTTGCTACATTGCTCATATCGGTGACGGTAGATATGATCATGAAAAGCCCGCTTTAGCGGGCTTTTTTATTGCCAGTACTGAAGCTGAATGATAAAAAGCGAGTAATTTTACTCCATTTATCGACCCCTCATCCGTATCAACCAAACCACCAATGTTAATGAGAATTATTTTCAAATATTGATTGACACCGCATTAAATCTAACTGATAATCAATCTCAACAAAGCGGAATTGCACTCACTTTGTTGACGTACTCAAATTTGTTTCTCGACCCCGAAACACGTGTTGCGCACGTAAACAGCTTTAGGTTGTCAGTGAAGAGCCTTAACGCCCCTTAACGTGATTCACTAACAACCGACTTACTATTTTACTTGCTACATTGCTCATATCGGTGACGGTAGATATGAACCTAAAAGGCCCTAACAGGGCCTTTTTTATTTCCAGAAATTTGTACCTGTAATCATGTGTAATGGCTTCGTATTTGTACCCTTGTTAGAGTTGCGTCTCTTTGATTACTACCCAACCATGATGACCAAAACACGCTATCGATATAATTTGATTTTAACGATACTGCTACTAACCGGATTCATATTTACGAGTTGGTTTAGCTTGATTATTGCTAAACAGTCGTTATTTCAGGGAATTGAGAATGATGCGCTACCACTCACTAGCCACCTTATTCACACCGATCTACAAAAACAACTGCAAGCACCCATCATTATTTCTTCACAAATGGCAAACAATACGTTTTTACATGCTTGGCTCAAAGAAAAGAACGAAAATAAACAGGTGCTATTTGAATATCTGAGACAAACGCGTAGCGATTATGATGCCGTAACCAGCTTTTTGGTCACCAGTGATGATAAAACCTATTATCGTTACGATGGCCAAGTGACTCAGCTCGACACAAGTGTTCAGCAAGATAGCTGGTATCAAGAAACTTTAGGCAACACGCATGCATATACGCTCAATGTTGATCTAGATCCGAGGGATGACCACCAAGCTATCGTCTTTGTGAACCATAAAATACAACCTCAGGAGCAGGTCTTAGGCATCATAGGCGTGGGCGTGAAGCTCGATCATTTGAAACGCCTTATCGACAAGTATCAGCATATATATAATCGAAAAGTTTACTTCGTTGATCATAAAGGCCGCCTACTCTTTTATACTGACTCAACGTTCACTGATGATACCATTACGGATAAGTTTGGCCGCCACAGTACTAAGCTCTTAAATCAGAAAAACTATAAGCTGCGTTTAGAACAAGATGAACAGACCGTTTTTATCAACTCTCGTTATTTAGAGCAGTTTGGCTGGTATTTAGTTGTCGAACAAACACTCACTCAAGATAATTCTTTTTCCGACACCTTGTACATCAACTTACTGATGGGGGTGGTGATAACTGCCGTGATCCTGTTTAGCGCCCAGCTCACTTTTAATCACTACCAAAAGCGCTTAGAAAAAATGGCAACGTACGACAAGCTTACAAGTACCTATAATCGCCAAGCATTTGAACCTTTACTACAAGCACAGCTATACAAAGCACGCAACCAATTTACACCTTTGGTTATGCTGATATTAGATGTTGATCACTTTAAACAAGTCAACGACCGTCATGGGCACCTAGTGGGTGACAAAGTTCTCGCACATGTCGCACAGATTTGTAAAACCGGTGTCGGTACACGTGGTTTTACCTGTCGTTGGGGAGGTGAAGAGTTTGTTATCTTATTGCCTAAAACGACTTTGAGCAAAGGTCATGAGATTGCCAATCAAATTCACGAGACCTTAGCGCAAAGCCAATGTGAGGTGACCGTAACAGCCAGCATTGGAATTGCCCAGTATCATATTGATGAATCAGAAGATGGCCTGCTAAAACGTGCTGATGCAGCATTATACAAAGCAAAAAGCACTGGCAGAAACCGCTCAGTGCTCGCTGAAGCGGCGTAGTTTATCGGCGATTTTTTCTGGCGCGAGCGCGACGCTGACGCTTCTCTTCTTCACGAGCCGCATTTTTTGCCTCTGCTGCGGCGCGAATTTCTGCCACCATTTGCTCTTCATCTTCTCGCATTTGTGGCGTTTCCATTGTCACACGTCCAAGGATTGCATCACGTAATTCATTGATGAGGATCTCAGACATTTTATGCGTATCTACTTGGTTACCACCTCGAATACAACCGCGCTTACGACCTGCCATTTCAATAAAGGTCCAGTCACATTCTGGTAGCTCTTCAATTTTGTAGCGGCTTTGCAATAACTCCGGATAAGCCTTCAATAAATACTCTGCGGTATAGCTCGCCACTTCTTCATAGTTAATGGCCGTGTCACGAATTGCCCCTGTTGCAGCCAATCGATAACCAGAGTTTTCATTTTCTACCTTTGGCCAAAGCATACCCGGCGTGTCGTATAGCATGATGCCATCTTCCAGACGAATTCGCTGTTGTGCTTTGGTTACGGCCGGTTCATTACCTGTTTTTGCGACAATGCGACCTGCTAAAATGTTAATCAACGTTGACTTGCCAACATTGGGGATCCCCATAATCATGGCTTTAAGCTGTTTATCTTGACCCACTTTGTGCGGCGCAAGTTTTTTACACAACGTATTAATACGTTGTACTTCTGCCGCTTTGTCATGGCCGAAAGCCAGCGTTTTTACGCCATCTTCTTGCTCGAAATATTCCATCCAAGCTGTGGTCATATCTGGGTCAGCAAGATCTGCTTTATTCAAGATTTTGATGACCGGCTTGTCACCACGTAGCTGCGTTACCATTGGGTTTTCGCTGCTATATGGGATACGTGCATCAAGCACTTCGATAATGACATCCATCTGCGGCATAATCTCTTTGATCTCATTACGCGCTTTGTTCATATGCCCAGGAAACCATTGGATGGCCATAAAAAATCTCTCCAAAACTAAAATCTGTGGCTATTTTAACGTAAAACGCACCAGATAGATAAATCTTGATATACTGATGCTTTAAAACTCTCTGCTCACTATCATGGCACTAAAATCGACAATCTTAAAAGCACATTTAAATATCAGCGACATGGACAGACATGTTTATACCGACAAGTCTCTAACTATCGCACAACACCCATCAGAAAATGAACAGCGTTTAATGGTCCGCCTACTGGCTTATATACTGCAATATAATGAAGAGCTGTCGTTTACTAAAGGCCTGTGTGTAGATGACGAGCCTGCGGCTTGGCAAAAAAACCTCACTGACGATATCGAGCTTTGGATTGATATTGGCTTACCTGATGAAAAACGACTTAAAAAAGCGGCTGTAAAAGCTAAGCAAGTCGTGCTGTATACCTATGGTGAAAACACTCAAGAGATCTGGTGGAAGAAAAACCAGTCTGCGGCAAATCAGTACAATAACCTGACTGTTTTCAGCTTACCCTTTAGTGCAACATCACAGATGACTGAACTTTTCGCTCGTTCAATGGATTTGACAGCAACCATTCAAGATGGCGAAATATGGCTAAGCAATGCGGAACATAGCGTGCAAATCACGCCGCAACGTTTAAAGTAGGGGAAGCAATGAGAGTAACGCGGATTGTTGTATTACACGGTTTATATATGTCGGGTTTTGTGATGCAACCGCTTTGCAAGCGCTTGGAAAAAACCGGCTGCGATATTCTCAATCTTACTTACAACACTCTCGACCCAGACAAACAGGCCATATTTCGAAAGATTGATGAGTTTGTTGGCGCCCAACCGACCGCTTTGGTATGTCACTCAATGGGTGGATTGGTCGCCAGAGACTACTTAACGAAGGCTTCAGAACAAAGCCAACACGTTAAAAAAGTCATTACTTTAGGCACACCTCACAAGGGCAGTGCCATTGCCAAACATATGCATGACAAGGGGTTTGATAGGCTGTTAAAAAACAGCGTTGAATACCTGTTAAGCGAAACCAACACTTGGCCCTTTAGCGCGCGTCTTTATAGCATTGCAGGCGATCTTCCAATAGGCTTGATGCCACTATTGCAAAAGGGCAGCCGTTCCGACGGTACAGTTTTATTGGATGAAACGAAACTAAAAGGCATGGCTGAACACAAAATATTTCATCTCAGCCACACCACTTTAATTTATTCGCGCAGTGTGATGGATTACATCATTGAAATTTTGCACCGCGACGAATAACTCATTTATCTGCTTTTTGTGCGACTTTATAAGCCACTAAAGCGATGATACCCATTATAAGTGGTACTGGCGCTGCTAAATAGCCAAATGAATCTGAGTTAGCGTAACTTGCTCCTGCTAGATGGCCAACTAAACCAACGACAAAAGCAACTAACGCAATGACAACTACGGTAAGTTCGCCTCTATGCTGTGACTTTGTTTTACCTTTCATAGTGCTCTCCTTGATTAACCTAACGCCCTAATAGGTAATGGTTAACAATGAATAGGACGTTTTGCCATCTCATTATGGCCCCATAAAAAGTATAAAAATTGACCTAAATCAAGCGAGATATGTACAAGCAATCTCCTCTAATGACTCATTGCGATGGATCAAACAAGTAAAGATTAGCCAGACAAACTGGCAAACTTTACACTAGTACAAACGCCTTTTTCGATGACGCCAATCGCTTTTCCTCGTTAGCCATATCACTGAACTTAAGCCAAACTAGGTGTCATAGTGTTGCAGTGAGCACAGAGTCTCAATATACATACACAATTTCTACGGCACACGCCGTAAACTTAACCTAGGGTGGAATAATATATGAGTAATAGCATTGGATTAGACGCACAAAAAAGTCAGCAATTGGTAGAGTCTTTAAATGCTTTGTTAAGTAGCTACCAAATTCAATATATGAATGCCCGCAGCTTTCACTGGAACATCAAAGGTAGAGAGTTTTTCGAGTTACACGTTAAGTTTGAAGAGATTTACAACCAATTACTGCTAAAAGTAGACGAATTAGCAGAGCGTATACTCACTATCGAAGGCACACCGCTTCATGCATTTAGTGACTATCTATCCATTAGTGAGATCAGCGAGGCAAAAGACGTTCAAAATGGACCTGAGGCAGTTGCCATCCTGCTAGATGGGTTTACACAGCTTATTAAGACCCAGCGCAGTATTTTGATGCAAGCCTCTGATGCGGAAGATGAGGGGACAGCATCGCTTATGAGTGACTACATAACAGAGCAAGAAAAGCTTGTATGGATGCTTAAAGCATACCTAGGCTAATCACTTAGCCACTTAGCCACGCCACGGTGATTTGGATGCTGACTAAGGTAAGTAGCGACATCAAGATATAGCTGAACTTTGATGTCGCTCTCTGACCACAATTCACTGATAATTTTTCTAGACAGGGCGTCAATACCGATATAATCAATGCGTCGATACCCGCGCTGCTCCATATCGGAAAAGTAGTCCTTAAGTGCGTCAATGCTATCCATTGTCGTCATCTCAAATTCACTCAAATTAATGACTGCGCAATAGATCTGCCCTCGTTCATAATCGAGCCACTTGCGGCGCGCTTCTCGTTCTAGCGCTTTCATTCCTTCGCAATTAAAAGCCCCGACTAAATTAACAAATACATTGGGGGGAGTGATGTCGATTTGCCATTGGCCGTGTCCCATAAACATGCCGCTCTCTCTAATACCTTTGCTGCGGTGCAAAAAAAGCACCGCGGTAATTGATTAGTCAGCTTGTCGCTCAGGAAGCAAAGAAATGAAAAAGGCCATTTCAAGCGCTTTTTCATGTAAGCTTTTGAATCTACCTGACGCGCCACCGTGACCCGAGTCCATATCCGTTTTAAATACTAAGAGATTGTTATCTGTTTTTAACTCTCTCAGCTTAGCTACCCACTTCATTGGTTCCCAATATTGCACTTGAGAATCATGCAACCCCGTCGTAACCAGAATATTAGGATAGCTCTTTGCCGTCAGGTTGTCATAAGGAGAGTAAGATAAAATAACATCGTAATACTGCTTATCGTTGGGGTTACCCCACTCATCATATTCATTCGTCGTAAGCGGTATTGTTTCGTCTAGCATCGTCGTCAGGACATCCAAAAATGGAACATGGCATCCAATGCCTTGATAAAGCTCTGGCGCTTGATTCATAACAGCACCCATTAACAGGCCACCCGCACTGCCACCCGATGCAAAAATTTTGTCTGGTGCGCCATATTGCTTCTCTACCAATGCACGCGTGACATCAACAAAATCGTTAAAGCTGTTTTCTTTGTGTGCTTTCTTACCGTGTTCATACCATTGACGGCCAAGCATTTCTGACCCTCGAATATGGGCAATCACATACACAAACCCCCTGTCTAACAAACTCAGTATTGAGCTTGAAAATACTGGGTCAATCGTATACCCATATGCTCCATAACCATACTGCAACAGTGGATTGGAACCATCTTTGTTGAACAATGATTTTCGATAAACAATCGACACAGGTACCTTTTCGCCATCGCGGGCTGTAATATGCAATCGCTCTGAAGCATAGTCCGCAGGGCTAAAAGCACCGAGTACCTGTACTTGCTTTTTCAGCGTTTTTTGACCAGTGGCCAAATCGCAATCGTAAACACTGCTTGGTGTCGTTAAGCTCGAATAAGAAATGCGTACCCTTGTAGCACTTGGTTCCGGGTTGTAAGCAACACCAGCATAATAACACTCGTCTTCAAATCCTAACTGATAACTTGAGCCTTGATAGTCATGAATGACAAATCTGATTTGTCCTCGCTCGCGTTCCGTGATCACAAAGTGACTGTCAAACAACTCTAAACCTTCAAGGAGCACCTGCTCTCGATGGGCAATCACTTCTTCCCACTTAGTAGGGTCATTAATGTCTTCAGCAGTTGCTCGGACCATACGAAAATTCTTCGCATCACTATTCGTGAGCAAGTAATAATAGTCACCAAATTTTTCTAGCCCATACTCATGGCCTTCTTGGCGTGTGAGTGGACGCTTGAACTCGCCACATGGATTATTAGCATCCAAGAAAAGTGTATCGCAGGTTTCAGTTGAAGACAGATAGATAAAAATTTGGCTTTCATCGCGGCTTTTGCCTAATCCCATGTAGAACTGCCGATCTTGCTCTTCATAAACGAGTACATCGTCGCTTTGAGGCGTGCCGAGTATGTGACGATAAACCTGAAAACCAAGTAGAGTTTGGAGATCCTTTTTGACATAAAAAACAGATTTATTGTCATTGCCCCACACAATTTGACCTTCTGTTTCGATAAGCACATCGTCTAACAATGTATTGTTGGCAATATCCTTAAATCGAGTGGTGTAAATACGACGTCCATCGGTGTCTTCACAATACGCTAGCAACTGATCATCAGGACTAACCATAAGCTCAACAAGCTCATAAAACTCGTGATCTTTGGCTAACTCATTTACATCGAGCAACAGTTCTTTGGCGTCCATCTCTTCATTTAAACCACGATAATGACGTCCATATTCTTCTTCGCCGCTTACCTCGTTGGTATACCAGTAGCGCCCGTCTTTCACCGGTACAGATGAATCATCTTTAACGATTCGTCCTTTCATCTCTTCAAAAAGCGTATCCTGCAATGCTGTGTGATGCTTCATCACAGCGTCACAATAGCTATTTTCCGCTTTTAAATGACTCAGAACTTCTTCATTTTGACGCTTATCATCACGCATCCAGTAATAGTTGTCTGTCCTTTGATGCCCGTGAATTTCCATATTGTGCGGTACTTTTTTTGCCACTGGCGGGGTAAGCGCTTTGGTCATGTATCTGTTCCTGATTTCTTATTATGTATCCAGTCTATCACAGCCAAGAACTTGGCACAGCTGTGGGTTTTTACACTGAGTATGTTCAAATAAAAAGACTGCAAGCGCGAAGTCGTGTCGCGCAATAGCATAAGTGCATAGATTAATGTCTGCCATATTATCAGACGCTTTTAATAGATAATACTTTATAACATCACATAGCAAACTGATTAACTTAGGCACAAAACAACACTTCACTGACTTCTTAATTAGTCCAAAAAAACAAAAAACCCAGCATCAGTGCCGGGTTTTTATAAGATTAATGACAATGATTATTTAGTAATCACTGACTTTAGTAGCGCCCTTGTAGGAGCCCTTAAACTTCTGCTTTAACTTGCTGATGGCGTTTTTCACATCGACTAGAATAATGTACAAGCAAGGCACCAGTATCAATGTAATCAAAGTTGCAAATAGCACCGCAAAGCCCAAGGAAATCGCCATTGGTATTACAAATTTCGCCTGCAAACTTGTTTCAAAAATAATCGGTGTAACACCGGCAAATGTCGTGATTGACGTTAATGTGATCGCTCTAAATCGAGCACACCCAGCTTCAATCACTGCATCTTTCAACCTAACCCCTTCTTTGCGCACTTGGTTCACATAATCAGTCATCACCAAGGAGTCGTTGATGACTACCCCTGCTGCTGCAATTAGACCGAAAGTCGACATCATGCTCATATCAAGTCCATTTAACCTGTGCCCCCAAACGGCGCCTATTAAACTAAATGGAATCACCGACATAATAATCAGCGGCTGAGAATAACTCTTAAGTGGGACAGCCAATAGAATATAAACAATCAGCATACCCGCCACGAAGAACATAACTTGCTCATCAGCTTGTGCTTGAGTCTCTTCTACAGAGCCACCTAATTCTGATTTAACACCAGGATACTGCTCATACAACTGAGGTAGAAGGTTGTCTTTAATATTTTCTACAACAGCAGATGGCTCAATGGCCTGTTCGTCAATGCTGCCATAAATATATACCGTGCGATAACCGCCTTCACGACGAATGTAACTTACACCCGGTTTTTCAGTAAATTCAACCACATCACCCAGCACAACTTCACGTCCCATGGGCGTTTTCACCAATGCATATTTCAAAGATGCAACGGCTTCGCGATCAAGTTCTGGATAGCGCACCATAACACGGATTTCTTCACCATCGCGGATCACTCGTTGCGCTTCACCACCATAGAAACTATCGCCAATTTGGTTCGCAATATCTGACAGTGTTAGCCCTAGCTCATAGGCAACTGGCTTTAATGACAGCTGCACTTCTTTACTTGGCGGGTCGATGGTCGAACTGATATCAAACAGCCCTTTTTCCTGCTGTAGCATAGAGATAAACTGTCTACCCGCAGCATTCAACGTATCGATATCAGGACCATATAATAGGTAACCAAATTCGCCCTCTCCATTGTCTTGACTGTTGACATCATCAATTACTAGAAGAGATTTAACGCCTGCGATAGTCGGCATATTTTCACGCCATCTTCGAGATAATTCAAACGCATCAAATGGGCGCAAATCTTCATCGACTAGCACGGCAAGCACAGACCCTTCAGTTCGGCCTTCATTCCAGACAAGAATGTCCTTCAACATTTTTTGCCCGTGTTCTTGCTCTATCTCTCTGTCCACATCCAGCATCATTTTCTCAACTTGAGTCATCGCCGCTAGAGTCTGCTCATCTGACACATTATCATTGAGCAAAATCTTCACCATCGGATAATCATGCGGTACCTTAGGCAGAGGAATAAACCGAACTTGGCTAGAGGTAATCAACGACATGCTAATTAGGAATATAGCAATAAAGCCAGAGAAAACAGCCCAGCGCCACTCCACGCACTTTTGAACAGTATTACGATATGGGCCATTTACAAATTCAAAAAAGCGCTTGTTGAATCTTGCACGCCAGCTGCCCTCACGCATTGGTTTAAATTTAGTGTGTGCTAAGTGCGCAGGCAAAATCCACTTGGATTCAATTAAACTAAACACCAAACACAAGATAACAACGATGGATATTGATTTAAAGAAGGCACCTTGCGGGCCGCTGGACATCACCATAGGTGCAAACACTGCCATAGTGGTCAATACACCAAAGGTGGCTGGCGTGGCAACACGTTTAGCACCCCTTACAACACTATCGACACTTGGGCCGCTACGCTCAATTTCAGTGTAGGAAGCTTCCCCAATGACGATGGCATCGTCGACCACAATCCCCAGTACCATAATAAATGCAAATAATGAGACGATATTAATACTGATACCAAACGCGGGCATCAGCATAATCGCGCCCAAGAAACAAACTGGCAGACCAATCATTACCCATAGCGCCAGCTTAAAACGTAAGAATATAGACAACATAATGGCAACCAACAGGGCACCTTGCAGCATATTCTTTTTCATCATTTCTAGGCGCGCATCAAGATAATAGGTCATATCCACAATAGGCGACAACAAAACGCCTGCTGGCAGCGTTTTATTTTTTTCTTCGATATACGCATGTACTGTTTTAGCCACAGGTACCATGTTTTGTTCTTTGGTCGCTTTAACCGAAAGAAAAGCTGCATTGATGCCATTTTGTTTGAAATAGAATTCACCTTCGACAAATTCATCTTTGATCACTGCAACGTCTTGCAAATACACCTTCGCGCCATTATCACCGACTTTTACAGGAATGCGTTTGAACTCATTGCCACGGTATTTCTGGTTTTCAACACGTACAGAGATGATCCCCGCATCAGTGCGAATTTGACCTGCAGACATGTTTGCTGAATAGCGGCGAATCGAGTTACTCACATCATTAATGGTAAGACCGTAACGACGTAATGTATCGGGATCAATTTCAATCGCAATCTCGTAAGCTGGCGTACTACGCTCGACTAAGGATACATTGCCCAATTGCAATAAGTCGTCTTCAATTTCTTTGGCCAGAGGCTTTAACTCTGCAAGTGGAATATCCGCTGCAAGCGCCATCTGAATAACGTCTTGGCGAAACTCGACTTGCTGAACGCGAACAGGTTCCATCGCTGCTGGAAAAGTGGCAATCCCATCAACACGGGTGCGAACTTTATCAACCACGTCACTTAACTCAGCATCTGTGTCTATCTCAAGCTGCACACTGCCGCTGCCGCGACGAGCCCGATAAACACCTTTGTCGATTTCAGTCACATCTTTGAGTGCTTCTTCAATTTTGATCAGAATGCTCTCTTCAATCTCCTGCGGTGACGCGCCCGGGTAGTTGGCATTAATACTGACAAAATTCAGCTCAATACTCGGAAACATCTGCCTTTGAATTGTCATGTAACTGACAATCCCCATAATGAGAATAAATAACATCATCAGGTTTGCGGCAACAGGATTCTGCGCGAAATACGCAATCAACCCCTTTTGAGAAGTTTTGATTTGATCAGTCATAGTCATTCCCTGCCGTTACAGCTTTCCCACATTATCAGACTCTTCCTTACCTTGCTCACTACCAGCAACTTTAACGGCCATGCCGCGTTGCGGGTATTCAGGTAAAGTCACTACGACAGTGTCGCTATTAGAGAGACCTTCACCCACCAGGTAATATGCACCTTCTTCACGGATAACTTGCACTGCACGAGGCTCTAACTCAGCATCAGAGTTTAATAACCAAACAGTTTGATTGTTTACTAACTCCTGCGGAAGGCGGTAGATTTGTCTTAGCGTTTTACCAGCGAATTGAACTTGTACATAGGTGCCAAATTTAATTGCCGGTGCATTGTTGGTAAGTCCATATGGATCATCAATACGAACCACCAAGTTATTCATACGAGTCTGCTGATCCACGACGCCTAAGTCGCGATGGATAGAGGCCTGGCGCGTAAATCCGTTGATGCCTTTTTGAGACAATGTCGCTTCTATACCAGAAACATTTTCAGGCAAGAAAATAGAATCAAAACCGGCAATAGGGATAATTATCTCAGCTTGCTCAATGTTATTAAGCCTTGCAACTGCTGCGCCTGTGTTCACGTACTGACCCAAGCCAACGTCTCTAGACACGACCAGCGCATTAAATGGTGAAACTACTTCACAGTTGCCTAAATCACGCTGTGCTCGGCTCAATGCTGCCTGAGCTGATTTGACCGCTGCCTTCGCGCTGAGGAGTTGGGGCTTGCGAAGAAATAGGTCGGTGTGCTTTTTGTTGGGAAAGCGTTTAGCCTCATCAACAGCAACATCCGCTAATGCTTGCTCTTCAATCAGTTGTGCCTGTGCACTAGAGAGCGCTGCCTCAGCTTGCAATACAGCGGCTTGATAATTGTCTGTTTCTATTTTTAAGAGGACATCGCCTTTGCTGATCACGCCACCGGCGACAAAGTTTGGATGCCAATAGTCTATTTCACCTGAAACCTGTACCGACAGCATGGTTTGCTCTAAGGGTTGTACTTCGCCATAACTGTTAATCACCACCTGATGATCTCGAGCTTGTAATGCTTCAACCTCAACGATAGGCCTTGTGTCAACGACATCTGACTCTTCATCGCCTTTTGCAACGGCATTTATTCCCATAAACCCAGCGATACCGATACCCAACGCAACGAAGGGTAATATCCATTTTAGTGTGTTTGCTTGCATGACCGCACCTATTGATAATTTCCTACTGCTATCTTACCAAGATTTGTGTCATGCAGGGTGTGACATTTGTAAGAATCTGTTACAACTCTTCAATCTTTTTTCAACTGTCGATAGATATGGTGTATATCTATAAAAAACAGTAAGCTAAAGATAATGAGCAATGCCAATAAGTAGCAAATTAATAATGTTGGCACCGTATTTGATATAACATGGGCAACCATTAAAATTACACTTGTTGCCATCAGTGTTGCGAGCAAAAAATGCCTCAATCGAAGTAATACTTGCTCACGCATCAAATGCTTACCTTTAGCGCCTAATTGCTGTTTAATACGCAACACTGGACGCTCACTGTGAGCAAGATTACCAAGCAATCCATATAAACCTACAACGACTTGCACAATAATTAAAAAACACAACCCAACGCCGCCGAATAAGCTGAGCTTCGCAGACTTATTAAGCTCAGCGACTTGGGATGCAAGCGCATCAAACCGGCTGATGTTTTGTGTGATTTCTTGACGTTTCAGTACATGAACAACCTCTTCTTTGCGCATAACGTGACCGGCTTTGAGTTTTATCAGCAAATTGGTCTCATAGTAGTTATGGGGGAAATACACGGTTGCAGGAGCCCCCGTTTCATGCGTGAAGATGTTATCAACTATACCAAGTAAACGTACCGGAGCTTGATTTCCTTGATAAATCCATTTCCCAATGTCCATCTCACCCAGTGCGAGTAAGTGCGCTGCCACGCGATTTATAATTGCTCCATTGCGCGCGTCTATATCCTGCTGATTAAAATCACGCCCAGCTAAGAATCGTATGGATAGCAAGTCAAAATAGCCAGCACCAACAAGCTGCGAATGCATCGCAATATGTTCGGCACTTTTAGTGGTCGTCCCAACACGCGCAACATAGCTTGTATTGAATGGCGCAATCGCACTCAGCGCCACAGCTTCAACTTTTGGATGGGCCATCAATGCTCGCTGATTGGCGAGAAACACTTGCTTGCGAGCACTCACCTCAGTACTACTTTGGCCCCATGAATATTGCTGACGCTCAATGAACATTACCCCACTTGAATCAAGACCCGTTGGAACGAACAGACGATTTGCAAAATACACAAATAACCAAAAGCTCAAACACAGTACAACTAGCCCCACACTCAGCTGGGTTACTAACACACTGCTGCTTAGCCATGCTGGCAGCTGCTTTGCTTGCCCTTTTCCGCTACCTTGAAGCTGACTATGTAAATGATAAAACGATAACTGAGAAAACCCACAATGCGCAAAGCCAATCGATACCGCCAGTGCCATCGCTATCATTATTAAGTGATGCCACCAATATAAGTGCAACCAGTTCATATGCGCATAGGTATCTGCAGAAAATACCCGAATCATGGCTATACCAAACTCACTCAGTAATATGGCGCCCATTGACGAGACCAAAAACACCGCGCCAAGTTGAATGTAATGCGCTTTGCGCAAAGTTCCCTCTTTAGCTCCAAGGGTCACTTTCAATGCCAATTCTGTTTGCTGTTTTTTGAAGTCAAGCAAGTAATAGACAAACAGGTTAACTAAAGTGATGAATAATAAAGCTAACCCACCTAACAACAGCCAATTGCCGATACTTTGAATCTCACCTTTTATCAGCCTTTTCAACGGCTGATATTCAAAGCTCAATTGCATCCCTTTGCCATGACCCATACTAACTAAACCCTCACGAAACTTTTTATTGAGGTGTGCAACCACATCCTTGGCCACGGGTTTAATCAAGGTCCCCGCTTTAAGCCGGCCTACCACAAACGTTTCGTGTCGCACTGAGAGGTGCTCATACAGTGGTTTTTCACGGTCAACCACGCCAGTAAAATTAATAAAAACGTCGGTTTGATGATTTGCACTTTTTAATTGTGGGATACGTTCACTACATTCAACTATCCCAACGACATGATATGTCTGCTTATCTAATTGAATGGTGCGCGAAAGAAGGTCACTGGCTGTTCGCCACGGCTCGTCACTCTTTTTCAAAAAGCGTTGTGCAAAGCATTCACTCACGACTACCTCTTTTTTCACGCGAGTGTCATTCGGCTGTTGACCAAAGTAGCGTCCTGCGCGCAAAGTCAGCCCAAATAACTTAAAATAGCTAGAATAGGTATATGCCACATTAACGCGTGGTTGTGCTCGATGCCTTTCTAACAAGCTCTCAGCAAAGAAAATAGGGGTTACCAAATCCAGCTGAGATGTATTGTCAGCAATATACTGAGCAGCAATGTTCGACAGAGCTTCATTCATGACAGGCTGCCCCTGTTGATCAGCCATAGAACCTTGCAACCAAACAATCCTATTTGCATCTTTATAAGGCAGTGGTGCATACGCATGCCAAGCAATTAAACTCACCAACACCCCACCCGCAAGGGCAAGCGCCAGCAAAAACATAAATGGCAAAGTAAATCTGACATTATTTAATAGTGCCAAAAACGCACTGCGCTGTTCTTTCCACATCTGGCGTTTCCTCTTGCTACAACGACCATAAACCCGATGGTGAGGGCACCGCTGATCTGTGCACCGTACCGAGCAATTCGCCATCAAAAAGCTTAATTTGCCTTGACGCCATATCTGCATAGCGAGCATCGTGGGTCACCATGCAAATAGTCGTGCCCTGCCGATGCAGCTCGCCAATCAAAGACATCACAGCATCTCCACTTTTCGAGTCGAGGTTACCAGTCGCTTCATCAACTAACAAAATACTCGGCTCCGTCACCAAGGCTCTAGCAATGGCAACGCGCTGTTGCTGTCCACCAGATAGTTGACTCGGCGTATGCATCATTCGATGAGATAGTCCGACTTTCTCCAAGCATGCCTCCACTCTCTCTCTGACAGCGTGTACGCTAGGCTTTGGTTCTCGATAGCGCAAAGGTAGCGCAGTATTTTCGAATACCGTCATAGAGTCGACTAGGTTGAACGATTGAAAGATAAAACCAATGTGGTTATTTCTAAATTCTGCTCGCTGATCTGCTGTCAATGAATCAGTGGAGTTGCCTGCTAATAGATAACGGCCCGAAGTCGCAGGCTCTAACAACCCCATAATGGATAGTAAAGTCGACTTACCACACCCTGAAGGACCCGATACCGATACAAACTCTCCTGGAGCAATAGTAATATCGATATTTCTTAACGCATGTGTATGCACATCTGCTGTTTCAAATACTTTGCCGATGCCGGACATCTCGATAATATTTTTCATGCCTACTCCTATTGAATCACGAGGCTAGAACCTTGCTGAGCAAGATGGTTAAGGTCTGATATAATCACGGATTCTCCAGTATTAAGGCCTTGCTCAACAACCATATAACGCCCAGTTTGAAGGCCAAATACGACGTCAATTAGCTCCGTTCGGCCTTCTTCTAAAACCCGATATATACGCCCAGTTTGGTGTGTTAAAGAGCTCACAGGTCGACGAATGTATACCACGTCTTGCAAAGTTTCGATGATGATTGCTGCCTCTACGCTCAGCTTTGGTCTTGCTGCGACTGGCAAATCATTGAGCAATGCAGCCTCGACTAATACACTGTGATTGGTCACTACCGGGTTGATACGCGTGATCCGTGCTACAACGGTTTGGTCACCAACCTTTATTTCAACAGCCTGCCCTAATTGGACTTTCTGCGCATCAGACTGAGCGACTTGCAACGCAGCTGTCAGCTCATTTTGGTTGCCTATCGATGCAATATAGCTGCCTCTTTGCACGCTTTCGCCTAGCCCCAGCGGCATATGCTCTATTAAGCCATCACTCGGCGCGCGTATTTCAAGTGCCTCAATCTTATGATTTAATGCCATCAACTCCTGCGCTTTTAGCGCGACTTTGTTTTTAGTGATGGCCAATTCTTTATGATGCATATTGTGTAACTGCAAGATACGTTCTTGCGCATTGTCTAACTGCCGTCTGAGATTGTTCTGCTCGGCTTGCGTTTGTAAAAATGAAAATTGAGACACAACACCTTGTTTTGCTAAGTCTTCCTGTGCTCGATAGCGAATTTGTAATGTCGAGAGCTTGCCACGCATGCTAGCCAACTTCACTTGTTCGGTGAGTACCTCGCGGTGCTGTCTAATCTTATCTAATTCATATTGTATTTGGACTGCCTCAAGTTGCTGCTGCATTTGCGTTAGCTGCAGATCCAAATCATCATTACTCAGTACCGCTATCACATCCCCTTTTTTAACCGGCTGACCAGCTTTTCGCATAATCTCCATTACAATGCCGGCACTTGGTGTCGTAATTGTTTGCTGACGGGCACTTTTCAGCACGCCAAACGCTTCCACTTGTAAAGTTAAAGGACCACGCACAGCTGTATCGATTATTAGCGACTGACGTTCAATACTCACTGTTGAATCAAATTGACCCCAAAACACCACAAGGCTTGCGGTCAAACACACCAGCCCAACTAAAATACCACGATATTTTTGCGTTTTGGCGTACCGACGCGGCGGGAGATTTATATCCATACATTATTCACTCTTCATAGTAGTTCGACATCAAAAGGATATCGGGTGCTTACAGAGCGAGAAACGTACCAAATTTAAAAGTTATACATTTCAAAAAGTTAAAAACAATCACAACGCCTTCACCTCTCATATTCGAAAATCTTGCGTGTCAATTCCGTAATTGCAACAGCGCAATATCTGAGTCATGCACGAGTTGTTCAGTCCACTGAATCGCACACTCGTCTCCTTTCATTTGGTTCCTTTTTATTTTTATTCTGTTGATAATTAATCGAATTAGTGACATAAATTAGATGTCGTTTATCATCTTGAAGGAACTATTTTTATGATGAAAAGCTTGGTACTACTCCCTATGTTTTTTCTGTTAAGTGCTTGTAATATATCAAAAGAAGTACCTGAAACAGCCATACCTCGCGTCAACACACTCTTTAGTGAAAACACATTTCTGCCTCAACCAACAATTGAAGAGTCTGATATATTCTTGCTGTCAGAACAAGAACAACAGAAGTTTATGACCCACTTCAATAGAGAGGTAAAACAAGGAATACGGGCTGATAAGGCAGTCTTTAACTACCTTGAGCAACGCTTAGATAAGTTCACCTATGACGGCGAAACATTAACAGCTCAAGAGTCTTTAACACGAGATGAGGGAAACTGCATTTCACTGGCGATATTAACGCAAGCATATGCCAATTTAGCGCAGGTAGAGACAACCTTTAGAGAAGTAGGGACCATTCCCGTCTTTCGCAAAGACAATAACACCATCCTAATTTCAAACCACTTCCGCACCAAGCTATTAGCACCTAAATTAGCAACTTCTCCAAACGAAATTGAAATTATTCGCGCCGGCACTGTCGTTGATTACTTTCCTGCCCAAGATAGCTTTTTTATAGATACGGCAAGTTACCACGATTTAGTTGCTAAATATTACGCCAATAAATCCGTTGATGCTTTGCTTGATGAGCAGCTCGACAAAAGCTACAGTTTATTAACAAAAGCACTCCATTATACCCCTTATGACCCCGAGCTTATCAACATTGCCGCCGTTTTACATCGCCGAAGTGGTCAGCAAGCCCAGGCATTACAGATTTTTGGATACGCAAAAACGCACCAACTTACCAGTCAAAACTTACTGGCAAATTATCTATCATTGGCCAAAACACAAACAGACCACGTACTTATTGAGTATCTAGAAGCAAGCTTAGACAGCAGCGCAAAAACTCCTTTTGACAAAATTCAGCTCGCGCAACGCTCTGCAAAAAAAGGCAAATTTAACAAAGCAATAAGAGAACTTAAAGATGTAATTATTGAGGCTCCCTACATTCCCGATCCCTATTTCGAACTTGCGCGTATTTATTACGCAAAAGGCGAAATCGAAATGACAGAACGTTTACTTGCACTGGCGGTTGAGAAATCTTCCGATCCTGAAAAGCGCGCGCTCTTTCAAGCTAAGCGAGATGCGATCCCAAACAACAAGTAAAAATACACACAATAAAAATATTTGATTATCAATTTCTTTACAATTAGGTTTTATAGGATTATTTTGTTTTGTGGATGTTCAATTTTCATTCAACACCACACTAACAAGGAACATAAATGAAAACTCGTTATTTACTATCAGCGCTCGCACTCGCATCAGCGAGTAGCGTTGCGCAAACAACTGCGCTCACCGAAGCACAAATGATGCACTACACCAGCAAAGCAAGCATGGCCACCATTGGTAAACGTGCTGAATTAAATTTAGAAATTCAGCCTCAAGCCATTGCGACATTCTCTGGTGACAATGCGACTCATGTTATCACTCAAAAAGTCTCCCACCCTAATGCAAGCTATTTAAAGCTACATTTCAAAAACATTAACTTAGCTGGCGGTGGCAAACTGGTGGTACGTTCAGAAGATGGCAGTGAGCGCTATGAATACACTGAACAAAATATGCGTGCGGCAACACTCAGCCAAGGCGATGATGGTGTCACTAGTTTCTCTGCCATGTCTATTTCTGCTGATACCGCAGTTGTAGAGTACACACCTGGCACCCAGAACACAGTAAGTCAAAACGCTATCATCGATTATTATGACCACGGTATTGAAAATGAATTACAGACGGCCCCTGCAGCAGACGTCGGGATCAGCTCTACATGTGGTGCGATGGAAAGAAAAGACGTACAGTGCTGGGCAAGTAGCAACCCTACTGAGTTTGAGCGTAGCCGTCCTGTTGCACGCCTGCTTATGAATGGTAGTGGATTATGTACCGGCTGGCGCGTGGGTCCAGACAACCGCATGTTTACCAATAACCACTGTGTAGAAAGTGCATCAGAGTTATCCAACACTGAGGTGTGGTTTAACTATCAACATACGTCATGTAACGGCTCGACACTTGAGACCGTGATAAAAGTTACAGGTAAAGACTTCCTTTCGACGGACTATACCCTTGATTATACTTTGTTCACTATTAACGACTTCGCCAAAGCTCAACCATTTGGTTACTTTGGATTAGATGTGCGTAACGCAACACAAGGTGAACGAATTTATATCCCTCAACATGGTTCAGGCAACCCAAAAGAGTTATCAATCGAGTCAGATCGTGACACTGACGGCCTATGCTCGGTCAACAATGCCAATGCCAATGGCAGAGGCACAGGCACTGATCTTGGCTACTACTGTGATACCATCGGTGGATCTTCTGGCTCACCGGTATTGGCTGCGGCGACAAACAAAGTTATTGCACTACATCACTTAGGCGGCTGCCTTAACAAAGGGGCAAAAGCTAGCTTGATTTGGCCAAAAGTGGCATCACACTTCAATCACCAAGTCCCAGATGGCGACAACACCGGCGACCCAATGCCTGTTGCTAATTTCTCATTCAACTGTAACGCGCTAAATTGTAGTTTTGATGGCAGTACGTCAAGCTCTCCAAACGGTACAATTAGCCAATATGAGTGGAGCTATGGTGACAATTCAAGCAACGGTTTTGGTGCTACCGTAAGCCACAACTATGCTTCATATGGTCAGTACACTGTCTCGCTAACTGTAACAGACACAAGCGGTGCATCAACCACAACATCAAAACAGATACAATTAGGCGACCCAAATAACGACCCTGCAAAGCTCATCAATGGTGTTGCAAAAGAAGGGTTGAGCGGTGCGCGATCTGATGCTGTATTCTACTATTTCGATCTACCAGTGGGTGCATCTAATGTTACGGTGAGTATTTCTGGCGGCTCTGGTGATGCCGACCTGTATGTGAGAAAAGGTGAGAAGCCGACCACCTCAACTTATGACTGTCGCCCTTATCGCTGGGGTAATAGTGAAACATGTAACATCATAAGTGGCGCAGGTAAATACTGGGTTATGTTGCGTGGATATAACACATATTCTGGCGTAAAACTCATTGCCAGCTACACTGAATAAGTAATTTAGTTCTAACAAACCAACCAATTGTTAAGGCGGACGTCGGTCCGCCTTTTTATATCACGCCAGTAATTTACAAAGCATGCCATAGACCAAACCAGGCGCGCCATTCGTCTTCAAACTCATCACTGACAACTCGACTTAGTCCGATATCCAAACGTAAATTAGACACCCCAGCAGGCGCAAACCGTGCGGCCGAGCCCAATACCTTGCGACTCAAGTCAAGTTGCCACTTTGCTCCCCAGCTTTGCGCGACGAATTCGCTGTCTAAACGATGACGCTTTATAAATAAGCGTGGCATCCCGAGTTTCCAGCTTGTTGCAAATTCATACCCTAAATAATGCTGACCCGTGGCAAAGAAAAAAGGTAATTCGGCACTTTGTACCATCGTGGCACCAATATCATTATACATACTGTTTACATCGTACCCCCCAAGATGCAAAGCCGCAGATGTTCGATATCGATTGGTGGACTTCAAAAAAACTGGCCACTCCCAGAGCTTGACATAACCCCCTAGCGTTAATTGATGCCCTTGATTTTTCCCCCAAATATGAGCCGCACCCATGCTAAGCCCAAATGCGAAAGGTTGCCGGTCATGCACATATGAAAGCTGGCTACCGAGCCAATAACTGCGGTGTAATTGTGATGAATGCTTTTCAGCATGCCAACCTAGACTGGGTTGCCAACGCCATTTATCATCTTCTCGTAAAAAAGTGAGCTCAAATGTGTTTGACCAACCATCAACGTGCGTTTGCTCTGTCAGCCACTCACCCGCTTGTTTGTCGAGATTTAAATTAAAGACCCTCAGTGTGTTATGGATTTGAATATTGCCGGCAGTATATTGCAGATCAGCATAGCCCCCTCTTAAAAAGTCGTTACTAGGACTTGCATTAGCACCGAGTTGCCAGCGGTACTTTTTCAATATATCCGAACCCGCTATGCCGACACCTAAGCTGTATTCGCTTGCTGAAGCGCCATGAGCAGCCAGAGTCACAGCCCAATCCTGGTCTAAGGCTTGATAAGGCTCGATAAGCCACTCATCCACTGGTTGCACTTTATCAGGCTTCATCGTGCTACTAGGTGTTTGGGTTGTCACGATTGAAGGTTGCTGCTGCGCCGATTCTGAAAGTGCAGAAAGCTTAGTGCCATAGGCTGTGCTCTCTAAAAATAATAGCTGCTCATCAAGGTGGCCGACTATTTCTTCAAATACATGATGTCCAGCATTGAGCTGACGTAATAAACGCTCAGATAAATCATACTGGTAGATACCTAAAGCGCCTTGGCGTCCAGCAATAAAATACAGCATATTCAATTCATCATGCCACTTAGGTGCAGTAACATATTGAGTATTCTCAGGAAGCGGGACTATGTCAGCTTTCTTATGCAGCGCATCAATGGGCGTAATATGCACTTGCCAACCGAGATCTGGTGTTTGCTTCATAAAAGCAAGCAGGCGTCCCGAACTATCTAATACCGGATAATCAAAGACGGTATCCAACTTACTCTCATATAGACGGGTCACTTCCTGTGTCTGAAAATTAAAGCGCACCAATTGAGAGAACCCATTTAAAACACGCTCAGCAATTACCTCTGTTTGATTTATGATAGTAAATCGACGCCCCCCCAAATCATGAGATACGCGCACCGCTTGATCACTTGAAATATGCCAGCGATACAAATCGTTGATGCGACTACCTGATTTGGTTTTATTGCTTGCTACAAAATAAAGCGTCTCTTCGTCTAACCATTGTGGATGGGAGATACCTGAAAAGTTAATAGGTGTATAAGCGGCTAATACTTCATGTAAAAATGAATCTGGTTGCCTATCTGGTATATCTTTGGGGTCGCGGTCTAACAACGCAGCTTGGCGGTGAGCAAACTTTGCCATTGCAGCGTCATTTTTCTCACTGGCATAAACTTTTAAGCGCGTATTGCCCTGCTTATCCGTTTCTACCGCAACAAATTTGCGTTTACTTGGCGATAGTTGAATATCACGAGCGGCAAAAGAAAAGCGCATAAACTCATGACCAACAGCTGGTTCCATCTGCTGCTCTTCTAGCATTGCTTGGTAAGTGAACTCAGCAATAAAGCGACGGTACAACTGCTGCGCGGTTTGGCCAAAAGCACCACTAAATGCAGATTCAAAACTGCGAGCTTCAACGGCAACAACTCGAGTCCACACTGCGTCCAACGTTTTTTGGCCGTAACCTGCTTCTAACCAAGCCAAAAATCGAGATCCGAGTAAATATGCCATTGCACTAGCGCGATAACTGCCGTCACCAAAGTTCAATGCGGCATAGGGTAATAAAGCCCCCTGACGAGCAAACGCTCGCAGTAAAGCCTCACTATAATTATCAAACAACCGACCTTTACCAGTCAGTTTGGATTCTTGCAGCGTGGCGTATCCTTCTGCGACCCAACGTGGCAATGCCGCGATTGCCAGATCATAGCTGTCATTTGAGTCCCGCAGCCACTGTTTGTAACTGTGTCTGCTAGGTTGAGACAAATGTACCAAGTGAATGTATTCATGCAGCACTAATAACTCTAACCAACTTTGGTGATGAGCGATTTCCATGTCTGATTGCGGCGGCGTAACATACAGCACCATAAAAGGGCTATCAGAACTGGGAAGCGCATACCCATTAGGTAAATTAAAGGGGTCTAAGATGATGGCATCGGTTATGACATCGAGTGCACGGGATTGTTGCGCCAGCACATGTGACCGTACTTTCTCTAATTCAGACGCAGTGGCTTTAGCCCATATTTGATGTTGAGATTGAAAGTGTACCTTAAAATGTTGCGTGGAAATGGTCTGCCATTCACTGGCATGTGCCAAAAACGAGCTCATCCAAAGCCCAGCCACAAACCACAGTAGCATGCCTTTTTGCATTGATTATCCCTTGCACAATTATCTTACTAATGAACAGTAAGCCAATTTTCGCACTCACGAAAGGGTTAATCGTTACGAGCCATCGCTCCTAGAGAAGTAAACAGCGTTAAAATGGCACCGACAACGACAAATGCCACCATCGAAAACAGGACACTTAAACCAAGTGTAAACTTCGCCACCGCCATAGCTGCCGCGACGCTCCATACACTTAAGCGGCTCAACCATAGCTTGGTATGACTAGGTAGTTGCATGTTCTTAAGAACAAAAGTCATGAGCAGAAAAGCTAAAAACGGATACAACACTAACATAATGCACTCCTCGCAGCGTTAGCCAAGCCATTGTATGGTTCATGCGCAGTGCACAACCACTCTGAGATAGGAATTGAATTATATAGTAATGAGAATTATTATCAATTGGGTAAAGTGATTTTTATTTCTGCTCCGTGTAAACCATTGCTTACTGAAAAGCTTCCGCCATGCTGTTCGACTATTTGTCGGCTTAACGTAATACCAATTCCCTGACCACTCGACTTGGTTGAGTAAAAAGGCGTCATAGCATTGTCTATATTCGCAAACCCTCCTCCTTGATCAACAATTGAAATCACTATGTGTGCTGCCTGATAAACCGCACTAAGCTGCACTAAGCTTCCTCTAGGATGCTGGGTTAAATTCGCCTCAAAAGCATTTTTAAGGAGGTTGATCAATACTTGTTCAAGCAACTGAGGATCGCAATAGCAAAGACGCACAGAACAGTCCAAGTCGATGTGTTGATCATCATACATTTCACTGAATAGCTTTTTGATAGACATCAATAAATCGTATAACACTACTTTTTCTCGACGTAAATCTAACGGTTTGGCGATTTGATTATAACGAGACACAAACTGCTGAATATGGGCGCTACGCTGCTCAATAACAGTCAGCGCATTACGGTCCCGTGGCTGTGTCACTTTCGCCATCAGACTTTGCGCCAATGAACTGATCGGCGACAACGAGTTATGTATTTCGTGGCCAATGACTCTGAGCAGTCGCTGCCAAGCAGCTAACTCTTGATGCCTTAGTGCTTTACGAATATCGGTTGCAATGATCAAATGATGGCGTCGGCCTTCCTCAAAAAACTCACTGCTGTTTAAGGCCCAGTTATTGCGCAATGCATTGTGTTTAAAGCACCACTCTCCGTGTTGATTCACCAATTCTAACTGCTCACTTGTGCGCCCCTTAGCACTTTGCCAGGGTATATGATAAATCAGCTCAAAAGCTGCGTTCGCGTAGCTGAGTTGGTCATTCTCATCGAATATCCAAATCGGACTAGGTAATTTATCAATCAATTGGTAAACAACGAATAGTTGGCGATTGTATTTTGCTTTATCCCGATGCAATTGCTCACATAGCGCAACTAACCTACCTTCAAACTCAGCCACTTCACCAGAAATAAAGTGCGGCTTTAACTGATGGTTAAAATCGCTTTGCTGCATGGCTTCAAGTTGCATATTTGCGCGTTTAAATAGCCCAACAATCCGCTTATTTAACTGTCGTGAAACTGCCTGTAACGCCATAAAAGCAGCGGCACTAATTGCCAATGCAATGTAAGGTGAAGGCAACATAAAATTAGTCATCACAAACAGCAGTATGATGACAAGACTATTCAACACCAGCATATACAGCTGTATTTCACGCTCCAAGTTAGCTTTCATTTTTTAGCCCGTATTTATCGAGCCTTCTGTATAGCGAGGATTTACTGATACCCAAACGTTTAGCAGAACTATCCACCACACCATTTTCCTCAAACAATACCCTCGAAATCGCGGCCTTTTCAATGTCTGCGAGCGTTTGTTCCTGTGGAGATAAAGTGCCACTTTGTGTTTTATGCCCTGCAATTGGTCTTGCCAAGCGCAGCTGGCAATCACGTAACTCAATTTGGCCACCATCACTCATTAATAACGCTCGTTCCATTACATGACTGAGTTCGCGAATATTGCCAGGCCAAGGATAGCTCTGCAATGCCGCCACCACTTCACTACTGAGTGGCTTCGTTGTCATGTGGTATCTAATCGCGTGGTGTGCCAATAGATATTGCGCAAAAGGCACAATATCCTCTTTTCGCTGTCGCAGAGGAGGAAGCTCAAAAACAAAGGTGTTAATGCGATACAACAAGTCATTGCGAAATGTACCTTGTTCAACCAACGTATTGAGATCGGCATTAGTCGCACAAATCACACGTACGTCACTTCGCAACGTTTCACTACTACCTAGTACTTCATACTCTCCTGACTCTAATACTCGCAAAAGTTTGGCTTGCAAAGGCAGAGATAGCGTAGCGATTTCGTCCAAAAAAAGTGTCCCGCCATCGGCGATCGTGAAACGGCCATCTCGAGCAGCTTTCGCATCCGTAAATGCTCCTTTCACATGACCGAATAGCTCGCTTTCGAACAGGCTAGCAGATAAAGCCCCCACGTTAACACTCACCAAGGGGCCGCCTGCCCGGAGGGACTGTGTATGCAAGCCTTCAACCACATAGCTTTTGCCCACACCACTTTCTCCACACAGTAATATGGCCGCATCTGTTTTCGCTATCCGAGCTAATTTAGATTCCAAAGATCGCATTATCGGCGACTGCCAAGCATACCTACGCTGATTTTTTATTGTACTAGACAGCCGCGTTTTACAGTCTGCTAAGTGTGTTTCTTGGCGCTGGCTTAGGATTTTCTGTTGTTGAATTGAGGCGAGTAACTCGTCGTTTTGCCAAGGTTTTTCAATAAAATCACTGGCACCTAATTGCAATGCCTGAACGGCAAGTGAGACACTCCCCCAACCTGTCAGGCAAATTACCGCAGGTGACTTAGGTCTAGTATGCAACCAACTTAAAAAGCCCAAGCCTTCTTCACCAGAGGTGGTATCCCGCGTGAAATTCATATCGAGTAAAATAAGTGATATCGCTTTTACACTCAGTAATTGTTTAGCAATATCAGGAGATTCGGCTTCAATGACATCAAAGCCCTGATCTTCTAAGAAGTAAGCGATGCTGAGTCGCACTTCTACGTTGTCGTCAATGATCAATACAGTCATCGTTAATACTGCGTATCCCAACCTTTAAATATCGCTAGGATACGCCAATCAAGCAGATTCGAAAAGATTACAGCCAGCGAACTTTTGTCATTAGAGTGTGGCTTTGACCCGGCTCGACCGTTGCCATGTCTTCTAACACATTGGCAGCTTCCAAACACAACATGCCCAAGTATTCTTCGTATTGGAAGTTACTCAAACGTTTAGACTTTTCAATCCACGGGTTCCAAAGAACACAAGAAGCGGAGTTTTCTCGCGAGACTTCAATAACGCCATTCGGCGTGCGAATTGTTTGTACGGGTGCCGCTTGTGTGTACACCATATCGGTTTCACGGGCAAACTCAACGATGTTGTCCTGCTTAAACGGCCCGTCTCCAAATTCGATATATTGTGCACCTTGAAGTCCATCGACTTGCGTTGCCTTAATATCTGATGTGGGTAAGTAGGTGTGTAAGGCTTGACTCAGTGAAAATGGCTCGCTGCCTAAGTTGGTATTGGTCAGCCTCACCTCTAATGCATCGCTCAGTATAAACTCGACCTCTAGTCTAGATTCATGGGGCCAATATGTGTCGTCTACCAGAACCATGGGTAAAGACAAAGAAATTCTGACAGCTTGTGCTGTTTCAATGACTTTCTCTGCCCGCCAAACGACCTTTCTCGCTACACCATGCGCTGGCCAGTCTGGATTTTCATGCGTACCAAACCAAGGCCAGCAAATAGGAATACCGCCTCTGACTGATTTTCCCTCTTGATAATCTTCATCAGCAGATACCCACATCAAATCAGCTTTACCAGTCGGAATAAATTCCGTAAGTTGCGCCCCCTGAAGAAAAATCTTTGCTTGGCATAATGGACTATTTACCTCAAAATACTCCAGTCCAGTCTCGGTTCTTGCTAATTTTACCGATTCGGAAAATTCCATGATCCACCTATCAATTGTCTCTAACTATCCTTACATTACCGACCCACTTTAACCGAGTAAACCACAATTACACACTATGAATGATCTTCAACAATTTTGTTCAAAATAGCGGCAGTTTTTACATTTTTATTTGCTCAAACTTTAAATTTACCAACCAGTTCCGTGAGCTGATGCGACAAGCCCGTCATTTTTTCCCCATTGTCACAAGTGTCATTAGCAATCGCACTGACACTATCTGCGGCATTTTTAATATCTACGACATTTCGATTGATATCTTCCGCAACATGCTGCTGCTCTTCTGCCGCCGTGGCAATTTGAGTA
The DNA here is from genome assembly GCF_001625595.1 of Pseudoalteromonas luteoviolacea NCIMB 1942. GTDB lineage: Bacteria > Pseudomonadota > Gammaproteobacteria > Enterobacterales > Alteromonadaceae > Pseudoalteromonas > Pseudoalteromonas luteoviolacea_A. The sequence continues at coordinate 31,008 of NZ_AUXT01000196.1, read as the reverse complement.
TTTAAATCACTGATATTCTGAATCGACTGGGTTATCTCGATAAATTGATTTTGAGCAGAGTGTGTTAGCTCAACGGTTTTTTCCGTCCTAGTTAAACTGTTTTTCATATCGCTCGACACCCCTTCTGTCATTTTGCGTAACTTGTCTAGCTGGGAGGCAATTTCTTCTGTTGATTCAGAGGTACGTTGTGACAAAGCCCGCACTTCATCGGCCACGACCGCAAAGCCTCTTCCGTGCTCCCCGGCTCTGGCCGCTTCAATTGCCGCATTGAGTGCTAATAAGTTAGTTTGCTCAGCTATCCCACGGATCACACTCAAGATCGACATAATGTTTTCACTTTCACTGTCGAGCTTTGTGATGTCCGTTGTGGCACGGTTAATCACATCAGACAGATCCGCCACACTATGAACAGTTTCCGTTATCACGGTTTGGCCAAGTTCAGACGCATGTTGCGTTTGCGTAGCAAGTTCTGCAGCATTAGCGCAACTAGATGCAACTTCGTTAGCTGTGGCTGCCATTTCGTTGATTGCCGTTGCGGCCATTTCCAACGCTTGTTGTTGTGAACTTGTGGAGCCTGTTAATTCATCAGCTTGCCCTGCCGTTGCCAGAGCCGTTTGATTGACCTGTTGAGCACAGTGATTTATTTGCTGTACCAGCTGCGCTATCAAATTGAGAAATTGGTTAAAACTCTCAGCTAATCTGCCCGTTTCATCTTGTGTATTCACGTCCAACCGCTTGGTTAGGTCCCCCCCACCTTGAGATATCGCCGTCAAGCCATCACTCACATTCACAATCGGCCCTGAAAGTAAGCCCGCAATATACGTTGCCAACACAATGAAAATAGCCACTAATACAAAGCTAATCACAATGAGTGTCCACATCATATTGTTGGCCGTACTCATCACTTCTTGCTGTTCCACAAAGGCAATGAATTTCCAGCCCAGTGTTTTTGAGGTATAAATATTTGAAAAGTACTCAGTACCACCTATGGTAATTTCAAACAGTCCGTCGGGGCTGCGATTTAGCTCACGATACAAGCCATTTTCTACTTCGTCGATGTGTTTAAAGGTGTAATCAGGATGCTTTGCATTCACTAAAATCGTGCCGGTATCTTCTTCCAACATCAAATAACCAGTTTCACCTAATTTAATGCTCTTGATAATATCGGTTAAGCCCTTTAAAGAGACATCCATGCCCTGAACTCCGATAAACTGGCCATTAGACTTCACTGCTTTTACCGTTGAAATGATCGCCGTATCGTCGGGTTCCCAATAGTAGGCATCTGTCAGTGAGGTTTGTCCACTCGCGCTCTTGCCTGTGGTGTACCAAGGCCTTACACGGGGGTCATATTGTGCACTCACCTGCCCTTTAGGCCATTGAATATAACCCCCTTCAGGGTTGCCAAAGTAAATGTATGAAATACCGGGGTGGGAACTGCCGAACTGATTGTATAAGTCAAATAATCGCTGCTCCACGGCTGTGCCCGTATCGGGCGTCATTTGTTTTGCACTGGGATTATCAATGTATACGGAAACATCAGAGCCGCCATTTTGCACATCTGGGTGGCCGGATAAATAAGTGACATTCTTCGCAACTTCATCAAAAAACATGCTGATCCCATTGTCTATTTGCTGAGCCTCACGGCTGCTCATTTCAATAAATTTATCAATGGCAAGCTGTCGAGTTTGACTGATCACAATGGCGGCAATAATGACTAGCGGTACAACAATGGCAGTGATGAATGCGAGACGTAACTTTTGCGAAATATTCATAGCGAAAACTTCCTGTGAGCATTCAAAAAATATAGTTGTAGATCCTCAACTATACAAAAATATTAAAAATTTTCAGTTAGGTCGGCGCTTAATCCCAATGTGCAAACTAATAAATAGTCAACTACGCTTAGGAGCAATAGCCACTGTTATTTACGGACGTCCTCCCATGCCGCTCAATACCAAAGCATGTCTAGCCATCACACTTTTACTGCTAACGGGCGCTACACCCGCTTTAGCCTCTGATGAAGAGCTGGCAGAGCTCAAACAGCAACTGCTCAAATTACAACAGCGGATCACCCAGCTTGAAAAAACCAAGCAAGCAGAGGCTAAGCAAAAAGCCAAGGCTAAAGGGAACGCCTCAAAACCAAGCGTTAAAGTGGGCGGTGCAGTACGCACAAACTTCAGTCATACATCATACGATGATGACAATAAAGATCGGGGCGGCGATTTTGAGTTAGATGTATTTCGGATAAATTTTTCAGGCAACATTGGCGGCTTTGGTATAAATGCCGAGTGGCGTTATTTCGATTATATGACTGCGGTAAAATATGCCTACCTCTATTACGACTTTGCCCAAGATTGGCAAGCACAAGTTGGCTTAACCAAAGTGCCATTCGGTAACTGGCCATACAACTCCCACAGCTGGTTTTTTGGCACAACCTATTATGTTGGGCTTGAAGACGACCATGATATGGGTGTGCTGTTCAAACGTAAACTTGCCGATAACTGGCAACTCGATCTCGGTTTCTTTAAAAACGATGAACTAGGCGGTGTAGATGGATACGTAGAGGACCGCAGCGACCGTTATTCTTATGACATTGTTGGCTTTAGAACCCCCACAGATGGCATCTATGACGACCCCACACAACCACTTGGTGAGTACAATACCTTTTCTGGGCGCTATGGCTACCACTTCAAACACAGCGGCGGTACCACAGAATTAGGCGTTTCTGGTTTGATGGGTGACTTGCATAATGGGGTTTCAAAGGCGGGTGATTACCAAGCGTGGGCGGTACATTTAAACGCTAATATTGGCCCGTGGAATTTGCAACTACAACACGGTGAGTATGACTATAACATCGCCAACGTTGAGCGCATTGCTGTGGGTGCCTACGCGTTTTACGACTCAATCGCGGCACAGGCAACCATGTCCAATGTGAACATTGCATATAGTATGAAAGTAAAACTGGGCCCAATTAACTCTCTGCAGTTTTATAACGACTTTGGCATAATCTATGATAAATCTGACAACAGCAGTGACACTTGGATGAATGTGACTGGAGTGTCTATGTCTGCTGGTGCTTTCTTCTCTTATTTAGACTTTGTAAATGCAAAAAACCAGCCTTTTGTCGGTGGCTCAATTGCAGGTGACAGCGACGATACTGAACGCCGTTTTAACTTAAACTTTGGTTACTACTTTTGAACACATGATGCCTCTTAGGAAAAGAGGCCAAATTTATTCGCTAAAGCGCAATTTTTTTCCGTAATTAGGATATTGTTCTCTAGGTTGCAACTTATTTACAGAGCAAGGCATAGACACATGTTTTTTATTAATATTTTTGTAAATCTGGTTTAATTTACACACACTTTAATGGTTCCAAACCATAACAATTAATACGCAACAATCTGACATTTTATTATGCTTGTTACCACATAGATACAAGCCACTTACAACCCGACAAAAGATGCAAACTTCCCCAATTTGCACACATATATTTTGTGGGTTAGGCTTGCGCCTTTGTTAAACCTCACCCCTCGGATTATCTAACCAATGTCAAGAAGTACCAGACATACTTTAGCCTTGTGCAGCACTCTTTTGATGGTACCAACCGTCGCATTATCAAACACCGATGAGCTCTCTGCATTGAAGCAGCAACTTGCTAAGCTGCAGCAAAAAATTGAAAAAATCGAACAGCAACAAACAGAGCAAGAACAATACGATTCAGGTATAAAAGTGGGTGGTGCAATTCGAGTAAACTACTCAACTAACTCCTACGATGAAGATGCCAAGAACCGAGGTGGAGACTTTGATTTTGATGTATTTCGCTTTAACTTTTCAGGCGAGGTTGCAGACATCGGGTTAAACGCCGAAATTCGTTTCTTCGATTATATGAGCGTCGTGAAATATGCCTATCTCGATTATGATGTAACGCCACAGTGGCAGGCACAACTTGGATTAACCCAAGTTCCATTTGGCAACGATCCATACAACTCACATAGCTTCTTTATGAGCCCTAACTACTTTGTGGGTTTGGAAGACGATTATGATATGGGGCTAGTTATGAAGCGTAAAGTTGCCGACAACTGGCAGCTTGATCTGGGCTTTTTCAAAAATGATGAACTCGGTGGTATTGATGGCTATGTAGAGGACCGCAAAGACCGCTACTCAATCGATATTGTTGGTATCAGAGATGCAAGTGAAGGAATCTATGATGCGCCTAAAACACCGCTAGCAGAGCAGAATACCTTTGTTGCACGCTACCATTACCATCTAGAACATTTTGCAGGCTCAACCGCACTGGGCATGTCAGTACTGAGCGGTGGACTGCATGACGGCCAATACAGTGCAGGAGAATACCAAGCGTGGGCGCTGCATATGAACAGCCAGTTCGGAAACTGGAATTTGCAACTGCAGCACGGCAAGTATAATTACCAACTCGATAATATAGATAGAATTGCGATTGCAGCGAATGCTACTTACGACACCATGCCGACAGAGGCCACCATGTCGAGTGCCAATATCGCCTATAACTGGTCCGTCAATTATGGCCCCGTCACACACCTACAGATATATAATGATTTTGGTACTATCTACAACAAGTTAGATGATTCGGCGAATACATGGATGAATGTTACCGGAGTCGCTGTCACCGCAGGTCCTATTTTCTCATACATTGATCTTGTTCACGCTAAGAATCAGCCATTTGTCGGCGGGTCCATATCTGGACAAAATGAAGATGTTGAGCGCCGCTTCAACATCAACATAGGCTACTACTTCTAGCCCTTCATATTGTCATGCAAATTCTCCATATTTGCATGACAATCAACACCCAGCTCGCTATATCAGAATAAATTACTGCGCTTTTCGTCTATAATGGAAAAGCAACTGCTGTTAAAATAACATGTGTTCGACTTTGTATTATTCGTATGTTTAAGCGAGTGATCAAACTTCCGCAGGTGCACAGGTCACTTTTTAACACAGGAGAAACAGCCCAGTATGAAAAAGCTCTTCAATCGCTGTTTCTGGTTACATGCTGCGGGAATCATTTTTGTTGGCTTAGGTTTTATCGGTATGGCACTACCTGTCATGCCAACCACCATTTTTTTTATTCTTGCATTGGCTTGCTTCTCCCGTTCATCACCAAAATTTGAAAACTGGCTGCTGACTCATCCTAAATTTGGCCCCTCTCTTATCGCTTGGAGAGAGCATCAAGTTGTTCCACCCAAAGGTAAATGGGGGGCAAGTATTGGCATGCTCCTTGGCTATATTTTATTGTGCTTTAGTCAAGCGCCTTGGTATGTATTGGTGATTGTGTCCATAATCGAAGTCTCGGTGTTAGCTTATCTACTCACACGCCCTTCGCAACCACCGGTCACCAACACTTGAATTTAGCGCACTATACCCGCGCTTGGATATTGGGTTAGCGCTTCGATATATGTTTAACTAGGTAGGAAATGACCCACACACTTAGTTGCATGTGTGGGATTTTTATTATCAGAACGTATAATTTAGAGTCAGTTTATAATTACGACCTAGCTCACTAGGATCGCTCGCCTCACCTGCTGGTGCACGAACATAGCGCTCATCGGTTAGATTATCAATACCTGCTCGAACAACTAGCCCAGATAAACTACCAGTGCCTTGATATTTTGCCGTGAGATTGAAAAGCTGATAAGAGTCAGTGCCATAGCCTCGACTTAGGTAGAACTCAGTCAATCGTCGCTGAGAGCGATAAGCCAGCATTTGTGCACCCAAGTCAAAGTTATCCAGTATCTGATATTGCAGGCTGAGATTTAGCTTATCGGCTGGTGCTTCAGAGTATGGCTGTTTATTGACATCAACCGTGCCAAGAAAAAAGTTTGGTACGCCATAAGCGTCCATGTTGATTGTTGAATAGCCAACGTAGCTGGTAAACTTGCCCAGTTCATAGTGCATTTCAACTTCCCAGCCTCGGCTGATCAGTTTGCCTATATTCTTTGCACTATAATCCCGATGTGTCGCAACAGGAACCCCATTTGCAGGCTGAGGCCCCGGCGAGCCCTGCTGCTTTTCGCCACTGTCATCGTAATAGTACATAAAGGGCACGTTATCAATAAAGTTGACTATCTCATTGTCGAAGTAAATCACTTTTAGCTCAAACGTGTCGCCCCAGTTCATTTCATCCCAAAAGACACCAAAGCCACCTTCTAGGTTTTCAGACTTCTCTGGCTTTAAATTCGGCTGAGGTTCGTAATAGCAGAACTTGCCACCGATATGACAGCGCCATTCATCTTTTTTGTACAACTCTTGCGCCGAAGGTGCGCGGAATGCTTCGCTATATTTTGCATATATATTAATGTGCTGGGTGGCTTTAAATGTCAGACCCAGTTCATTGGACAGCTCACCGTCGTCATGCTCATCAAACTGCGTATAGAGGTCATTACTGCGCTTGTAGCTGTCATAACGAATACCCGCCGTCATTAATAGTTTGTCGTTTAATAAAGACACCTGATCTATCACAGACAGTGACAAGTTATGGGCATCACTATCACCGTACTTCGTACTGACGCCTTCATCTGGCGCAAACTCTGATTGGCCAGACTCTTCGTAGTCATAATTTAGCTCTACCGCAATCTGGTGGTCAAAGTCGTTACTCAAGTCAAACAAGTTAGCCAGCCTTACTCCATAACGCTTTGTACCGCCTTGTTTGCGACGAGAAAAATCAATCTTACGCTCGCCGCGCGTAATGTAGCCTATCGTCTGTTTCTCATAGTCTTTGTCTGAGTACACGAGCTGTGCGTCGAAATCGATATAGCGGTTATCGGGTTGATAAACGTAGGTCGACGTCACTTCAATGTAGTCGTTATTAAAGTCTTCGCTGAGTGTGGGGTAAGCAAGCCCGTAACTGGCATTTAATCTATAAGGCTGATCATCGGAGCGTGTTTCAGACCAATCTACTTTGCTCTGCAAACTATGACCTTTGCTGATAAACCACGTATTTTTTAATGCGATATTCTGACGCTCTGAGTCATTTTTAATCTTATCTAAGCGCGCGACTTCATCGACTTCTTGCGCATCTGTGCCTGCTGCACTCGATCCAACTACATCAATATCTGAAAAGGTCACACGGCTCATATGTAGCACAGTATCCATATTTTCGCTCAGAGAAAATAGCGAACCTGAAACGAAATTACTGTCTGAGTTACTTTGATGTGTAAGCGTTATTTGCGAGCCGAAACCCATCTGATTACTCAGGTAATCACTGGCATCTTTAGTGACCAGGCGAATGCTACCACCAATGGCACCAGAGCCCACTGTGAGTGAATCAGCACCTCTCAGCACCTGCACTTGTTTTAATTGGCTTGGGTCAATTCCCAAGCTGTTGATTGCAGTAATATTTTCATTGCCATCGGACTCAATTTTACGTTTTACATTGTCCACAGAAATATGAATGCGTTCGCCGTACAAACCACGAATACTTGGCTGTGCAGCAAGTGGAGTGACACTACCAGAGAGCTCGACGCCCGGAATTTCCCGCAAGATTTGAGTTAATTCGGCTTGCTGGCGTCGTGACATCGCCTCGCTGTCCATTGCGGTTATCGAACCAGCTGCGTCTTTGTTAATCACAGATAATTTGTGACCGTGAACTTCAATCACATCGTCTATTTGATTTGGTTTTGTTGTTTGCGCATAACTTACAGGCGCATTGAGCGCGCCCAAAACGCTAATACTGAGCGCAGAAAGAGTGAGTTTCATGTCCTTATTCACCTATCTAAATGATAATAATTATAAATCGCATTTGAAATACTTAATTAGAATAATTAAACTAAACGCATAACGCAATAAGCAAATAACTTATAGTTATAAATAAATCGGAACACATAGACTAAGAAAATCGCATGGGTAATTTACAATCACTTCGATTTTAGCGTAACGTAAAACACCTCAAAATTTGATTAGCGAGACAGGGAACACTATGAAAACAAGTTTAATATCAGCTATTTTTTTGCTAGCACTGATGCTGAGTATGGACGCAAACAGTAAAACGTATAATGGCGGTGCAGACAAATCAAAGCTGTTACCCATTTCAACCTTGCTCAAAGATGCACAGCGCTATACCACTGGGTCAGCAACCATTGCAGGCACCGTGACACGAGTGTGTCAAAAGCGCGGCTGTTGGATGCAACTGGCCAGCGATGAGAAGTTTCAAACACTTATGGTCAAAGTCCGTGATGGTGATATGGTGTTCCCGATGACAGCTCAAGGGAAAACAGCGTATGCAACTGGTACATTAAAGCTCATTCCTTTATCTTTGGAGCAAACCAATAAAAGGCGTCAAGCGCAACAACTAGAACCCGTTGATAAACCTGAAACCTTACACCTATTTACGCCTATTGCAGTGACAATTGAGGACTAAGGTTTAGTATGTCTTGGTTTAAACTCAATCGCAGCTTACATCGCGATATTGGCTACTTTTGTATTGGAATGACATTGGTATTTGCTATCTCTGGTATTGCGCTTAATCATATTCATCAATTTAACTCTAATTACCAAGTATCTAGAGAAAGTCATACACTCCAGTTCAACAGTGATAAGCTCGAAACACCAGAGTTCGAAGCTTGGCTACTTCGAGAGCTCGCGCTATCGAACCCTGTTAAAGCACGCTTTTGGCAAGATAGAAATACTTATAAACTATTTTTGGAAGGTACCACGCTTTACTTAAACCCACATACAAACCAAGTCTTAGTCGAGCAAGTAAAGCCACGATTTTTACTTCGCCAATTGAACTTTTTGCACCTAAATGAAGCACGAGCAGCTTGGATGTGGTTTTCTGACTTCTATGCATTCTTACTGATCTATTTGGCTTTGTCATCGCTCTTTATGGTGAAAGGTAAAAAAGGGGTTTGGGGTCCCAGAGGGCTGCTGGTCTTAGCAGGGTTTGCCGCGCCAATCGGTTTTGTTGCCTTTTATTCAAGTTAGACCTAGGGCGAACCTAACATTGTGCAGGGTGTAATAATGTGTAATAACGCCCCTCAAGCTCACTGACTAAAATTAAAAGCTAGGGTGCTGACAGTTTGCGCAGCTTTTATAATTCTCTGAGAGTGAGGTGCTCCATGCTAAACTCACAATCCAGTATTCAAGGCTTGTTTCTGGCCAACTTCTTTCTTGGTAACAAATCCAAGGAGCAGGTGCATTTTAATATATCCCTGCTTGTTTATGTGCGAAATAAAACTATCTCAGGACGCGGTAAAGTGTTTATTCCTGCCGCGTCAGAGCAAGATATCATCTCCAATCTTTACGGCGAGTTTCACTATCAGCGAGCGGCCGAAAAGTGCTATATCGCGCTTGATTTGTTAGGGCATCAACCTTGCTTGGGGATACCGCCAACATGTAAAACCACCCACAATACCAAGTTAAACATACTGCTTGATGATAACTGGCAAGTGGGCGAAGCAGGCTTAAGTTACATTGATCCCATAACAAAGGGTTGGCAAACCATCGACCAATTGCCCGTAAGACAAGTGGACCACAGCAATATCGCAGATCTATCGCAGCTTGCCATCCAAGTCAAAAATGCCCATAAGCACTAAAAATTCAAGCCAATAGCAATACGATTCCAACTATTGATTTGCAAAGTAATGGCTATGACAGCAAGGTATTGCTTTTCATCTAGTGGCGTATTATCAAACTCTGTCACGGGCTTAATTTCTGTAACCTGCTTGGCGAGTCGCAAAGCAGACGCTTCAAACTCAGGCAACAGCGCCAAATTGGACTCTGCAAGCGCTGCGCGAAAGCGCATAAATTGCTCATGACTGGTGGTATCTTTTAGTGCATCTTCGTGCATTATTTGGCAGTACTTACATCCGTTTAATTGCGATATATAAAGCATGATTAAATGCACGGTTGATCCTGCTAAACACTGCTCGGCCTGAACACTCAATCCACCCAACGCTTTGTGAATGTAGGGATATTGGGTAAGTAAATGCGGTTGTGAAATCATTTTAAGCTCCTTATTTATGTTCTGATAAAGAGCTTAAAAGTTGCCTCAGGTAAAAAATTGGATATTTACGACATCCATGTAATTTTTAGTATTTTAAAAAGTTACATCACTGATTTTACTGCCCCAATTGGCGTAGCCAAAATAATGATGACAGCACCAATCATAATAGTCACATCAGCGATATTAAAAATACCGGTGCGCAAAGAGCCAACCCCAACATTAATGAAGTCGATAACCGCGCCTTGATTCACAACTCGGTCAATTAAATTGCCTACACCACCAGCAAATATCAGTGAGAGTGACGTGAGCTGAAGCAGAGTTAAATCGCGTGTTCTGAGCATGTACCCCATCAGTGCCATTAAAAAGATCCCTACCGCAACAACAAATAACAATGTTCTCTCAGTGGGGGTGAAGTTGGCGCCAAGGCTTAAAAAAACACCCAAATTTTCGGTGTAACCAATTCTGATTAAATCACCCCAGTAACTTGTCATTTGCCATGCCACTAAATAGCAACTTGCCCACCATTTAGTACCTTGGTCGATAAGCAAGCAAATTGCACATACCAGAGAAATGTACACCGTCTTATTGTCAGTCATCGTTATGCTCCCGTAGCTCAATACTTCACTATAAAAAGCCATTAGTGAACATAAAATGACAAACAGACAAACAGACAAACAGACAAACAGACAAACAGACAAACAGACAAACCTCTTGACAATATTATTTTTATTCTATTTATCAATGCTTTAAGTAATAAAATCACGCCATGTTGATACCGCTTTCAATATGGCGCATTGCTTGAGATCGTGAATATCAGGTCACAAAACGGTTAAAATTGGTATGTAAATCTATGATTCTTTTCGCAATATTCTGATTTGCATCGGCGGTTTCGCTCGCCCCCTGTGCGGTTTCTTTGGCCAGCTCGTTAATGTTGTTGATATTTTTATCTATATCGACCGCGACCATAGATTGCTGCTCTGTTGCCGTCGCAATTTGTGTGTTCAAATCATTGATTTGCTCTATCGCCCCTGATGCTTCATCAAGCATCGTCTGCGTTTTTTCGCTCTTTTCAAAACAGTTATGGGCACTCACCTTGCCTTTTTCCATACTATTAACCACTTTATTAGCTTCCGTTTTTAACCGGTCTAATAAGTCTTGAATATCAGCGGTTGATGATTGCGTACGTGTAGCTAAAGTTCTCACCTCATCGGCAACCACAGCAAACCCTCGACCACTTTCACCAGCACGCGCGGCTTCTATTGCGGCGTTCAATGCCAGTAAGTTAGTTTGTTCAGAGATACTTTGAATGGCCTCTAACACAGAGCTGATATTATTGGTTTCTTCCACTAGCTCTGCGATGTCATCCGAGGCGAGGTTTAGCTCGGAAACCAGGTTTTCGATTATTTGATTAGTCTGCGTTGCTATTTGTTTACCCGTTTGCACCTTTTCACGCACTTTAGCGGTGGCTTCTGCGGCGTGTGCGGTACTTTTTGACATATCCTGCGTTGTAGTGGTCATCTCATACACCGCAGCGGCGACCATTTCAGTCTGGTTTTTTTGCTCCGTGACGCTCTTTTCGGTTTGGCGCATCACACTCATCGCCAACTCTGAAGAGTCTCCTAAACTGCGCACCACATCATTTGTACTCATAATGGTTGCACGCAAACCACTTATAAATTTATTAAACTCTCGCGCCATCACGCCAGTTTCATCTTTTGCCGACTCATCTAGCATTACCGTCAGATCGCCGTCTCCACTGGCCACCGACTTCAATCGAACAATAAGCCCGTCAATTGGAGTGGTGATTGAGCGACTAATAATAAAGGCCGCAACCAGTGCAACGATTAATGCACCAAAGGCCGAAACCGATATCAGCTTAATCGCTAAAATTTCGTCTTGCTCTGCTTTTAATGTCGCTTTTTGTGTAAACGCCTGTACATTTGCAAGTACTGCAATCAGCTCATCTTTGAGCTGATCTTCTTCTTCTTCAATTTTTTTAGCCAGCGGCATTAGCTCCAAAATGGTCTGATTGGGCAATTGATTTAACAGCTGCTTAATATCTTGGGTAGCTTGGGCATAGTGGTTTGTGATGACCTTAAGCTCTTGCTGCACTTCGCGAAACTTGTTGGCAGCCTTTTCAGAATGCGCCATAGTAATTGCTTGTGCTGAAAAGGCCGAGGTGTCATCAATTTCTTTTTCCACTTTTACCATCGAAGTGAGCAGTTTCTGAGACAGTTGCTGCACTTTACTGTCATAACCTTGTGCACCGCTGTCTGACAACGATTTATATAACAGCAATCGTTCAAATAAAATTGCTTGCTCTAATTGATGTTCGGTGATCTGCGTAAGAAAGTTATTCAATGGAATATCTTCCTCTGCGATATCTATCAGCTCATACCCTATTTTGGCCATTTGTACCAAAGCAATGACACTGACAAGTAATAGCATGCTAAGTTGCACCCCAGCCATTAGGTAGATACGTTTAGCAATATTAAGATGTTTCATACACACGACGCCTTATCTTATTGAGTGTGAGCTTGCTCGACACTCAACATGTTTTAAAATAGCAAAGTAACTGCACCGAAAACTCCGGGTGACTTTGCAAAAATGCGTATTTATCGTCCTGAGTTAAAAACTCCGAAAACCCTTCGTCATCGCACACCTTTTTACTATTTAGGCACTTGAACCCCATTTTCCAATGTGCAAATACGCGCTCTGGTACAGCTTGCTCGTGCAATTTATTTATGCGCTCATGACGTGGGTCTTTTGATATCACTTCAAATAGGGCCCGAACTTCCTCTTTTTTACCTTCCAGCAGCTGAATAAAGGTGCCTCTGCCATCATAAAGCAGTAGGCCCGTGATCCCGTTTGCGACATTACGTTGGCGAAATTTATTCATCATTTTGGCTAGTTCTAATTCTGTATGTCGCTTTTTTGCTTTACTGATATAAACTAGCTGAAACATGAATTAACACTCCGCACGATATCGTTTTTAACGGCTTTACTCAGATTTTAGTTCTTATACGCCTTTTAACATCTAGCACACAGGCTTTTAAAATACCAAGTGTGTATCAAAATCAGTGACTAGCAATTACCGCACCTTAAAAAAGCTAATTGCACTGTGCATACCAGCTGACAGTGCATCTAATTTTTGGGTCGCATTGCGATTGGTTTCTGTCACTTCAATGGCGTTATCTGACATCGCAGAAATTGAACTCATTACATCAGACACCTCAGAAATCGCACTGACTTGTTCAGCACTGGCCTGCACAACTTCACGTACCCGCTGCAATGAATCACTGGCTTGCGCATCAATGTTTTTCAATAACTCTGTCGCCTCTTGGATCAGCGCCTTACCATTTTCAACTTGCGGCTGTGTTTGCTCCATTGCCTCAACAGATGCCGACGTTTCTTTTTGGATTTCCCCGATCATGGCTTCAATTTGTGCAGTCGCTTCGCCAGTGCGCTTCGCAAGCTGCCTCACTTCATCAGCTACCACGGCAAACCCGCGCCCAGACTCACCGGCACGTGCAGCTTCTATCGCTGCATTGAGCGCGAGCAAATTCGTCTGCTCGGAAATCCCGCTAATCACATTGGCGATGCCGCCTATTTGCTCAGTATTGGCTTCCAATTTTTTAATTTGTGCGACTGTGGCATTGACGGTATCTGCTATACGTACAATTTCTGTGGCACTGGCCGCGATTGCATCACGCCCTTTATCTGCAAATTGCACTGTAGATTCTGAGTTTTCTTCAGTTTTGGTGGTCAGCTCGCTGACGTGGTCGATGCTATTACGCAAATGTTCTAACCGGGCAACGGTTTGTTGCGTCAAGGACGCTTGCTGCTGAGCGGCTGCATGTATATCGTCTGATCCGGATGACACGACCTTGGCTTGCTCAGCAAGATCCGATGCACCGCCTACGACATTCGAGACAATTTCGGTTAACTGTAATTTCATTTCAAACAGCTTTGCCAACATGCTGTTGGGGTAATCGGTGGCCACATGCTGAGTCAAGTCCCCCTGTGCAATGGACGACAGAGCCTGCTCCGCTTGGCGAACCTCACCACCCAACGCCTCTCTAATACTTTTTGCAATCATAAGCCCGATAAACACGCTAACGGCAATTGCCAACAACGTTGCAGCAATCATAAATTGTGCGAAACCGCCCGCCACGTCTCGCGCTTCTGGCGTCGCCACTTGATTCGCTTCTTCTTGGTAGTCAATAAATTCGTTGATACGTGCAAGCCAAGTGATAAATGCCGGGCGCGCTTGATGTAGCACCATATTATCCACCTCTTTCCCAGCACGCTTAAGCGCGATGATTTCTTCGACAAGAGGGCGTGTCGTCACTTTGATGTCTTCAATGCTTTTCAAAATTCGGCGCTCTTTATCATTAAATGGCACCCCCCGCGATTTCATCTGTGCCATGCTATTTTCCGCCTCAACGTAGAAACGTTTTAATTGCATGATTTCTTGCTCAAACTCACTGAGTTCAGTCGTTGAGTTGGTAATGGCAACATCCCTAATGGCAATGGCGGTGTCGTGAACGCTGCCCCTAAAGTTAATGGCATAGCGCTGCTTTACCGAGTTAATGTCGGTCATTTTTGCCAAGGTGTCATCAATAAAGTTAACGTCTTTGATCCCTATTCCCGTCAGCAATATCATCAAGCACAATATTGCGCCATAACCAACAGACAGTCTCTGTCGTATTGTGAGCCCAGCTAGAAAATTCATTAATGCACCTTTTTGTCACATCCGCTCTGTAAATTTAGGTCCGATCAGCATTTGGCGCCAATTATAAGTGCGGAGAAATTATGTTTATTTTAGTCATTATTGTTTACTAGACCCTACTCAACACAAATTACTCACGCAATATTTAAATCAAAATTTAAATAATTTATTACTTGAAGTTCAGAATCATAACGCGCTAACATAAATAATAATCATTATCATTAAAGCAAACTGAAGTGAATTACACTAGCCTGTATTTATCTAAAGCTATAATCGCCACAACTTTACTCACGTCGCCACTCGTTTATGCCAACAACCAAAAACAAAATTTGGAGCACATTGAAGTACAAGGTGTACAGTCACGGTTGCAAGCACGCGGTATCCTAAAAGACAGCATAGCTAAAACTGAGCTTATTGATGCACAGCAGCTAAAAAATATGCAAGCGGCAAACCTCAGTGAGGCCATTGATAAAGCGCTAGGTATTCGCGTCTCTAATGAGTGCTCCATGTGTGGTGCAAAACGCATTATGATCAACGGTATGAAGGGCGAGCACACCAATGTGTTGATTAATGGCATCCCCCTACATACGATGCTCTCAGGGTTTTACGGTATGGATAGCGTTGCAACAGCTGGTATCGGCACCATAGAAATTGCACGCGGTGCGGGTGCATCGCTCACTGCACCAGAGGCGATAGGTGGTATAGTTAACTTGGTATCTAAAAAGCCAACCGAGAATAGCGCAGAATTAGATGTTGCTTTTGGCATTCAAGACTACCGTAAACTATCTATGGTCGCCATGGGGATCAGCGATGATGAAAAAAGCACTGTCAGCATGATCGCACAGCATGATAGTCGCGCCCAATTTGATGGTGACAACAATGGCATAAGTGAGTCCCCACTATTAGATAACCAGTCATTAGCATTAACCCTTACTCATGACCTGTCTCTAGATACGACTGTCAAGGCGCGCTACGGTCGCAGCCAATCTGAAGTCTTTGGCGGACCGGTTATCGGAGACACCACAAGCTCGATTGCTGAAACACTCTCGAGCGTGAATAAGGGAGAAGCTGACAACCTATTTGCCGATAATGATGTACGTAATCGCTATATTGGCAACCCGTGGGAAACAGCAGAATGGGTTGATACTCAACGCGAAGAGTGGCTATTTACCCTACTGCACAGTCTCAATGACAACCTCGTGCTAGATGTCAGTTATGCCAACATTGAACATATACAAGACTCTTTTTACGAAAGCATCGATTACTATGCAGAAGATGACATGCAGTTTGTTGCAGCAAAGCTCTACTACTCTCTCAACAATCAACACCTGATAACGTTAGGTATGGATCACCGCGATGAAACCATGCGCAGCCATACCGAAGCGCTGGCAAATAACCCGCTTTACATGTCAGATAGCTTTGATTACACCGTTTCCGGCTTGTTTATACAAGATACGTACACGCCATCTATCGATTTTGAGCTGGCACTGGCCATACGTATCGATCAAATCAATGCGAACTTTATTGCGAACCAAGCTATTGGTGATGAAATTGATGAAACTTTGATATCACCGCGCCTAGATGTGCGTTGGTTCCATCATGAGAATTGGACTTCTCGCTTTTCTGTAGGACAAGGTTATCGTGCTCCACTATCATTTTTCGAAAGTGATCATGGCATTTTAGATGCCGAGAAAGGGTACCTCGTAGATGTGCACGATGTGGAACGTTCATTAGGCTACAATTATTCACTGAATCATACGGCAGACAAGTTAAACGCAACCCTGTCTGTTGCTTACACGCAAGTCGATAATCTCGCCTCGTTGACACACAATGCATCTGGCACACCCGTACTTGGCCAATTGACTGAACAAGCAGATGTCTTGGCTTGGGACTTCGCTATAGGTTACCAGCTTACACCATCATTGCTGGTAGGCGGCAGCTTTGAAGCCTATCAGTACAACGATGTGTTTAAGTCTTCATTTGGTATTGCACCCACTGAACAGCGCGCGAGTGTTAACTTAGATTATGAATATAACGAGTGGGGCCTTAGTGCAAATTACTTGTTTGTCCCCAGCAGAGACCTAGCCGACTACGGCTATGAGGCATTTAACGATCAACAAGCCACACAAGCCAAAGAGACGGATGTGGGTAGCTATGGTCTGCTCGATTTTAAAGTGACGTATGCTTTGAATAAGCAGGTTAAGCTGTACTTTGGCATCAACAATGCGCTCGATTACAACCAAGCAGCAGATGAAGATACGCCCATCATGTTTGATAACGAAGGCAGTTACGATGTCACATATATATATGCACCACTGCGCGGTAGGCTAGCCTACATCGGCTTCGACTATGACTTTTAAACAAGTATTCACCACACTCCCTTTGCTCGTGGCGTCATTTTTTAGCGATGCCACGAGTCCTTTTTATGAATTAGTGCTCACTCCCTTAACTCCTCATGCCCCTGACTCTTTAGCGCACTACCAAGGTCAGATGCTAGCAGTCATGCTAGTTCAGCCAGACTGTATTTGGTGTAAAAAACAGCACAAATTGCTACAACACATGTACGATGCACAGCCACACACATGTCAAAGATTTTCGGTGATGATGATGGCAACTGGCGCAGATAAACGCCAACTCAAACGGGTGATGGCGCGCTACCAATCACGCTTTGCAATGGTAACCCTACCCAACGCCTTGGCTAACTTACTAGAGAGTAAGAGCACACCTCAGTTGTTAATACTCGATTATCGGGGAAATCTAGTCACTTACCACATTGGCTTTATGCCTGAGGCTGACCTTCGCGCGCGCATGCAGACGTTGATAACTGATGCGACCTGCCGCATCAGATCAACACTGATTAGTTAACTTTTCCTAACCAGCTTAAAAACCCTTTTGCATCTGCTGCATTTTCAAAAGCAATATAGCTCAGGCCATCTTGGTGCTTTACCGCCATACGGCGCTTGTTCATAGAGATAGATTGGACCGGCAAAGTGATCGCCACCTGCTGTCCTTGGTATAAGTAAGACATAATAAAACGCTCATAAATTAATTTTAATATCTCATCGCATTTTTACGCGGATCAATATTGATTTACATGGTGCCTTATTAAGGTCTGCTGAATAGGTGCATCGCAAGACGATGCTCAACGGAATCATGTTTTTACATGATTGAAAACTTGATAATTTCAAGACAGACGCATTAAGGCGCTAACTTTAAAACTATGACTGACTGGATCAAGGTAAGACATAAATGTTGCTTATTAATGTGAGTCAAACAAGCAAGTCGGTCAGTTTACGTTAACTAGATAAAATATACAAGATAAAAATGATATTAATATGGCAATTAACGTTTTTTATCTTGCTTTTGCCGCTTATTTCCCTCACAAGACAAAAAAGCATACGTCACGTACTATGCTAGGTGTGTGCAAACTGTTCACTAACTTGCCATAAAACTGGATATAAATCATGCAATACTAACGCAGTAAAAGTATGTTAATACTATACTTAAGCCTGCACCGTGCTTAAAAGTTTAATTGCCGTTGGAGGGGTCTTGTGCACAGACTTGAAAAGGAACTATACGCTCAAATCAAAAAAAGCCCTGAGATCTTCAATTTTATGGTTGAATGCTCATTAGATGGCTTTTGGTATTGGGACTTAGAAAACCCAACTCAAGAGTGGATGAGCCCCAAGCTATGGCAAACCTTAGGCTACGACCCAAGCACCAAGCAGCATTTGGTTTCTGAGTGGCAACACATTATCAATCAAGATGATTTAAGGCTTGCCATGGACAATTTTGAAATGCACAAAGCCGACCCATCACACCCATATGATCAAATCGTGCGCTACACCCATGCCACAGGTAAAACTATTTGGATCCGTTGTCGAGGACTGATTATTCGCGACGATCAGGGTAAGTCTATTCGTATGGTTGGTTCCCATACTGATATCACGGAAATTAAAGAGAGTGAGCGCCGCGCGATTGAGGCTCTCGAAGCAAGAGAGCAGTTTTTTGCCCGTATGTCACATGAAATTAGAACGCCTTTATTTGGGATTTTGGGCATTGCGGGGACACTCAAAAGAGCCGTAGGTAATGACAAAATTGCGCAGGATATCAGCACCATTTTAAGCTGTGGTGAGCAACTGCAGTCTTTACTCAATGATATTCTCACGCTTACCAAACTGGATGCAGAAAAGCTCTCCACCAGCATTGAGGTCGTTGATTTAGAGAATGTGTTTGCCCATATCAAAGAGTTATACAATGCCGCTGCAGAAGGAAAAAAACTAAAGTTGAAAGCAGCTACAAACAAAGTATCTGGCATGTTTGTTAAAACCGACAAAGTGCGGCTCACGCAAGTGCTCAGTAACCTAGTCAGCAATGCCATTAAATACACTAAAACAGGATCAGTAGAGGTTAGAGCCGATTTTCATGAAGACACGTGTACTATTTCGGTGATCGATACAGGCGTTGGGATCAAAGATATCGAGGCCATTTTTAAAGCCTACACACAAGAAGATACCTCTTACGAAGGTATGGTGAGTGGCAGTGGGTTAGGTCTAGAGGTGGTTAGCCAACTCTGTGAACTCCTCAACTATGATTTGAATTTTAGCTCTGAAGTGGATGTTGGCACCCATGTAACAATCTCAATGCCAGCGACCCAAGTTCATACCCATCAAGCTGAACAACCCACTGCAACTGAATCCCCATTGGAACTCTGTATTCCTCGCACTCTGATTGTCGACGACAATGCTCTCAATCAAGTCATTACTAGCAAAATGCTTACTCCATTTTGCGGCCAAATTGAAAAAGCATCCGATGGCTACGAAGCGTTGCAAGTAATTAGTAAAAGCCCACCATTTAACTTGATATTATTGGACATCAACATGCCTAAAATGAACGGTTATGAAGTGCTAGCGCTGATCAACACTATATCTCTCGACTCGCATCCGCACATCATCATGTTATCGGCAGATGCCTTTGAAGCCACACAACAAAAGTGCCAGGAACTGGGCGCTAAGGGCTATCTCACCAAACCGTTTACACAACAAGAATTACTGGAGGCATTGTCCGATATGCCACATTCACAATAGCCCATCATCAAGCAGTAATGACTATTATGACCCAACGCCAGCTCCACACGACATTAACTACAGTCGTACTTTTCACACTCTTGTTTGTGAGCTATGTGAGTGCCCAAACACTCACCATCGCGATTGGTGAATATCCCCCATACTCAGCAGAAAAACTCAAACACCAAGGGTTAGTCCCCCAAGTAATTCGTGCGGCATTTGCCAAGCACAATATTCGCGTTCAGTTCCACTTTATGCCTTGGGCACGTAGCTTTATGGAAGCTAAAAAAGGGTATTATGACGCAGCGGCGTTTTGGTACTGCACAGACTCGCGACAGACACACTTTGCCTGTAGTACAGCGCTTTACGAAGAGTCCGCAGTCTTTTTTATAAAAAAGAATAACCCCGTGCCTCTTTGGAACAAATTGGAAGAGCTTGAAAAGTATCGAATTGGGGCAACGAGGGGATATAGCTATACCAATGAGTTTTGGCACATGGCCAATTCAGGCGATCTGAATGTGAACATTATGACACGCGATGAGCAAAACTTCTCTATGCTCCTAAAAGGTCGAATTGATCTTTTTCCAATTGGGTTATTACCCGGTATGTATATGCTGGAGCACAGCTACCCTGAGGAAAAGTCAGCACTGACATTTTTACCTAAGCCCTTGCTAACGGGGACGCTTCATTTGTTGTTTTTGAAAAATAACCCGACAACCATGCGGTTACTCAGTATCTTTAACGATGGCTTAGATAAAATAAAACAGACTGGCGAATACCAAGCAATCTTGGCACAGTATGGTGATAAGCCAATAAATGGGCCAACTACCAATGCCCCTTAGTACTTGTTTACACCCTCTTTGAAAACTTAGATCTCACAGTGCACATTGGTTAGACGCCAAAGGCTTTACCACAGAACACTTCACGCAGGTCGACGACTTTATTGAACAAGCAGACTTACACAGCCAAGCTACCTGTTGATACAATTAGATAGCCCGGTGCTGCGCGATGTTAAGGTGATTAACCTACTTACGGCGCAAAACAGTCCAATGCAAACGGTTATCATCGAATCTCATGACACGCTGTTTTGCGGGCGGCACTCTCATCATTTGCCGCCGGATATAGACGCGCTTGATGTTGCAGTAGCGCGCTTTTCAGTACGTGGCAGAAAAACAAAATATTCATACAATGGCACGCATTTATTGCCATGAATTCACAGTCAAAGAACTATAAATTGCGCAGCAACTTGCAATAAAAAACAGTCACTGAAATTGCAGAATACTTGGTCTTAACACCAACAACTGTTGAAAAGTATGTCTGGCGCATAAGAGAAAAA
Source organism: Pseudoalteromonas luteoviolacea NCIMB 1942 (assembly GCF_001625595.1). Classification (GTDB taxonomy): domain Bacteria; phylum Pseudomonadota; class Gammaproteobacteria; order Enterobacterales; family Alteromonadaceae; genus Pseudoalteromonas; species Pseudoalteromonas luteoviolacea_A. The sequence continues at coordinate 9,901 of NZ_AUXT01000196.1, read as the reverse complement.
ACAGCTTGCCAAACAGTTGATGCGCTTTTGGTATTGCTTGCCGATTATCCACCAGATTTAGTTATTCCACGAGATCACAACACACAATACAAAGTAATGTGATGAGAAAGTAAAAACCAGACAAAAGAATTAGTAAAAGTGTAATAAACGGCTGATTTTAGTTTGTTTTTTCACCGTAAAAATGTGTGCTTTTTATCCAAAATTGGAGATTAACACCAAGAAAAAGCAAAAGATTGAAATATATATCTAGGCACTTCGGTCTGTAAGGATAATCAATTTCCTAGGAGTTCACATGCAACAAAAAACACTAATTAATTTGGTGACCGGTCTAACGGCATTCAGCTTGCTTACCTTTGCGTTATCAATGATGCTTGGTGGCAGTGACCGCTATGTGCAAACGGCTTTACAATTTTATTCGCTCGATAGTGCCGCCTCAGAAGTCCTAGCAGCTCAGCTGTTAGGCGGCGTTATCGTTGTCATCAGTGCTTTACTTATATCTAGGCAACCCGCTTTTAAACCCGCTGCTTTTTGGGGGCTTATTACTGTTGCCACGCTATTTTTAGTCACTTTATTTGGCGAACCACGCTGGATCCAATCTCACGGCGGATTTCCGGTGATCGGCTCTGGGCAAGGGATCATTAAATATTTCGCACTACTACCCATTGCCTTTTACCTCTTTGCTCGCGATAAATTTAGCGCATCTCAGCACCTTTGGTTTAACTTTTTTCCAGTCGCACTTGTGCTCTTGTGGATTGGAGGCATGAAATTCTTAGAGTTAGAAGCAAAAGGTATCGAACCTTTAGTTAGTCACTCTCCTTTTATGTCTTGGTTATATGACTTGTTTTCGGTCCAAATGGCGTCTAACCTGATTGGCATCTACGATATTTTCTTTACCACCTTGTTGGGTGCAGCGTTACTCTTACGACATAAGCAGCTATTTATTGTAGCCGCATTAGGTAGTGGCGCTGTTTTCGTTATGACACAGACTTTTCTAGTCACCACGCCAGGCGCACTCAGTATGTCTACACTGCTTACAGGTACTGGACAATTTATCATTAAGGATATTTGGTTTATCTGTAATCTATTAATCTTAAATTACTTGATTAATCAGCCTATTGATTCGAAAGAAAGAGAGTTTAAACAAGCTCCACAGTCTTCTGCAGCGTAATCAAAAGCCAGGCAGGAAGGGGAATTACCCTACCTGCCTTGTACATTCAGTAGACATTACTTTCTTAGTCACGTCTTTAACGGCATAAGTATTTCTACCAGCATCTTTTGCTCGATACATAGCCTGATCAGCGATATGAAGCAAATGACTTCTTTCATCATTACTTTCAGGGCGCATTGCACACGCGCCAACGCTGACGGTCACATACTGGCTAACCGATGACCTTTCATGGTTAATTTCCAGTGCAACAACAGCCGATAAACATTTTTCACAAAAGCCATCGAGCTGCTCGGTATCGGGGAGAATAAATATAAACTCCTCCCCGCCAATACGGGCAAAAACATCACAAGCACGCTGCGCTAGTTGAGCCAAAGCATTTGCCACCAAACATAAGCAGCGGTCTCCTGCGACATGTCCATAATAATCGTTATATTCCTTAAAAAAGTCGATATCAATAACAACTAAACTTATCGGGCTGCCGATGCGTACAGCCCGCCGCCACTCTTTTTGCAACTGCATGTCAAAGTGGCGTCGATTTGATACTTCCGTCAGACCATCTATTTGAGTCAATGCAAGCAATCTGGCATTGGCTTTGTCCAATTCTTTGGTTTTGATTCTCACTGCATGCTGAATTGCAATTTGGCGACGATATAAAAGCCGCACGTAAAAGAACATTAGAAATGTCATTATCATACCGATGAAAAGCACTAGGACAGGTATAGCGGAAATACGGCTTTGTACAAAACGATGAGACGGTGAGGCACTGATCACCCAGTTACGCCCCCATACGTCTAACCAGGACTGTAGCTGACCCGAAGACTGCAAACGATTTCGATACAGCGTTTGCGGCTGTGTGGCATCCGTTACATCTTCAATAACAAACTCGATATCACCTTCATTTTTACCTAGTTTTGAATGCGCGACTAACGCATTAAGTTTAAATACCCCAATTACAAAGCCACGAATATTGTCGCGTTTATCCGCGACGGTCAGGGATAGGTGATCATATATAGGGTGCAGCGCAATAAAGGCTTTTTGTTTATGGGGGTCTTGAACGAGTGTAATACTGGCCGTTACAAGCGGCAGCGCCAGATCTCTCGACGTTTGTATAATTTCTCTGCGAGTTTGACTAGAAAATAAATCAAAGCCCAGTGCAGCTTCATTACCGAAAAGAGGCTCAATATACTGCACCGGATAATACTGATTACGTATCTGGGCAGCTTGCATCTGCCCCTGCAGTCGCTCGGTTATAGCAAACTGAGCATAGTTTTCTTGGTTTTTTTGCTCAAACTCTCGTCGCGCATCTTGTGTGACTCTTGGCACCCATTGCAATGCCTGGATCCCTGCCTTAGTCGCTAAAATACGAGAGGATACATGACGAAATTCCGCTTTACTGGCTTGAGGTTTAACATCAAAAAGCACAGCGAGGCTATGCAATGAAGACAGGTTGTTCATCACCGTTTCTTTGAATGAATCTACCCTAAGCAAATACTCTTTACTGAATTCTTGCCTGATGGAATGCTGTTGCTCTTGATACAGCATATATACCAATGAACCGGTGAAAAGACTGCCCGCAACCAACACTGTAAGCTGCATGCAAAGCGCCACTTTCCGCTGTGTGATGTCCATGATAAATCCCTTCATATGCACGCTGTCAATGCAAGTATAGACCACACAATAAAACGTGCAGCGTGCAAGCCAACCCGCGCCACCTTGGATTAAATTCGGCAGACTCTGTTAACTCTGCTATGATCGCGTATCCAAGGCAGTATTGCCAATCATAGACAAGGTAAAGGTCCACACCATTGCCACCTCAGTACAAAGAGAGTATGCATGAACTTTTCTCAACTTGGGTTATCCCAAGTACTTTTAAACACCCTTGAAACTAAAGGGTATAGTTCACCGACCCCAATCCAGCAGCAAGCGATTCCAGCCATATTAAACGGTCAAGATGTGATGGCTGCTGCACAAACTGGCACAGGCAAAACAGCGGCTTTTACCTTACCACTGATTGAGCAGCTGCTTAACACCCAACAACCTCATGCAAACCAAGCCCGCGTACTCGTGCTTGCACCAACGAGAGAGCTTGCGATACAAATTGCAGAGAGTGTTGAAACGTACAGCGCAGGCACACGTATTCGCAGTACCGTTGTATATGGCGGTGTTAAGATAAACCCACAAATGATGCGCTTACGCAAAGGTGTCGATATTCTCATTGCAACACCGGGCAGGTTGCTAGACCTGTATCAACAAAATGCAATTAAGTTTACTGAGTTATCTGCTTTGGTACTGGATGAAGCAGACCGTATGCTAGATATGGGCTTTATCCATGATTTAAAAAAAATCATTCGCCTACTACCTAATAAACGTCAGAACTTATTATTTTCAGCTACGTTTTCTGGGCCGATTCGCGAATTAGCTCAAGACCTATTCTCGTCTCCAGTTGAAATTTCTGTCGCCACTGAAAACACTGCCGCCAAAACAGTCATCCAAAGCGCATATGCCTTAGATAAAGCGCAAAAGAGTAAACTGCTGTGCCACTTTCTTATCGAGAAAAAGTGGCAACAAGTATTAGTATTTTGTCGCACGAAGCATGGTGCAAACAGGCTCGTCGCGTTATTGGAAAAAAGCCATATCAGCGCAGCTGCCATTCATGGCAACAAGTCGCAAGGTGCAAGGGTAAAAGCGCTAAATGGTTTTAAAAACGGCGACGTCAATGTATTAGTCGCCACAGATATTGTGGCCAGAGGCTTGGACATCAGTGAACTCCCATACGTCGTAAATTACGATTTACCCAATACCTACGAAGACTATGTACACAGAATTGGGCGCACAGGAAGAGCTGGAAGTGAGGGCATAGCTGTATCATTTGTAACACAGGCCGATGCGGACGATTTATATGGTATTGAGCGCTTCATTGGTACGCTCATTCCACGTGCAGAGGAACCAGGGTTTGTGCCACAAAACCCTGTGCCAGAAAAGCCGTTGGATACGCGTCCATTCAAGCCAAAAAAGAAAAAAAATAAAACAGACTCGACAGATAAGGCTGCTACCGATCAAAAGCAGACTAATAGCACACACTCGAAGGAAGGTAAAAGCCGCGCAGGGCAACGTCATACCAATGCGCGTAAGCCAAAGCGCAACTCAAGCTCACAAGGGACAAGTAAACCGAGCTCCAAGTCAAAACCTAACAATAAGCAGCGTAGCGCAAACAAGCCAAATCAGGCACGCAAACCACAGTCATAAAAGTCTGCCTAATGGTATTACAAGCCCAGTTTAAATGCTGGGCTTGTCTGTAAAGGTCTTAATTTTCAAACAGAAGCATGCGCCACCTAAATCTTGCAGACCATCGGTGACATTAATATCACCATCGTGTAATTGAGCGATAGAGTTTGCAGTGGCTAACCCCAATCCACATCCCCCCGAATCCCTTGAGCGACTCGGATCCAATCGAGTAAAAGGTTCAAAAATACGCATTCGTTTTCCCGGTGGAATACCAATGCCATCATCTTCAATAAAAAATCGCGTAAATTCTCCTTCATTGCTGACAGATATATGGCATTGAGTATGAGCAAATCGTCCTGCATTACGGACAATATTAATCAAAGCACGGCGCAATAAGTTATAATCGGCTATCACATTTGAATCGTCGCAAATAATGCTGTATTCGATATTAGGATAAAAACTTGATACTTGCTCCACAGCATCTTGTATCAGATCTTTACAAGATACTGACTGAAATTGCATTGCGGTACTGCCATCTTTAAGTTTGGCGTAGTACAACAGCTCTTTAACTAGCTCATCTAAGCCCAATAAAGCATTTTGCATGGTACTTTTAAGTTCAGCCTGCGCCTCAAGCTCCGCATCCTCTAGCATGTCCAAAGCAAATTGAATGCGCGCCATAGGGCTTCTAAATTCATGCGCAACACCATGTAACAAATCACGTTGTAGATTTAACTGCTCTGTACTTTGCTGCTCACTTGACGCCAAATACCCGTAAAGTTCAGTTAACTGAGCTTGAGGACTTTGCGCTTTTTCTATATCAGCGGGGAGCACCGCTGCCAATTGAGCTCTGAGTGTCAGCTGAGCTCGATACATTGCTATCAATAAGACAACAATACCTAAACCATTCACCAAGCAGGCCATCAGCCACATAAACCAATCAGCAAACCAGCTTAATACGCTGTGGTGAATAACAGGGCCTATCATGACCACCTGGTTATTACTACGCATGACGTAAATACTGGCAGTTTGCGCGTCAACAAATACTTGGTTGAGTTGTAACTCTCTTAGTTGTTCAACTAAAAATGGGTCATCGTCAAATTGTCGTATAGATAGGATATATATGGGGTCATTTCCATACTTAGTTAAGACCTGAACTAAGGCTTCATCTCCAGTGTCATAAAAAGTTTTAAGGTGCTCGTCAATGTCATCAGCTAGACGGTTTAAGTATCGTTCATACTGCGCCAATGAAGCTTCTTGGACTTCAAAGTAAGCATCTTCGATGAGCCAGCGTGCCGAAACCATATTGATCAAAATCATGACACCCACCCATGCCACTATCAATTTGCCGTTAATCTGCAATGAGATACCCTTTATTTCGTATGGTTTTGATAACTTGAGGCTGCTTAGGATCATCCCCAAGCTTTTTACGTAACCGAGATATTCGTAAGTCAATCGAACGGTCCATAGCATCATACTCTAGGTTGAATATTTTGCGGTGCAAGCTATCACGAGAAATGATACTTCCCGCAGATTGGGCAAGTACCCACAGCAACTCAAACTCAGCGCTGGAGAGGGTCACCTCCTCATTGAGATAACTAACCGTGCGATTACGCCAGTCTAATTGCAAACTACCATCACATACAACTCGCAGGTCTTTGTGCTGCTCCTGCAAGCTTGATTGACGTCGCAATTGTGCGCGGATATGAGCAAGTAGCACTCTGGGCTTTAAGGGTTTACAAAGATAATCATCAGCACCAACTTCAAGACCTGTCACTTCATCAATATCATCAACTAACGCTGTTAACATGATAATAGCACCAGAGAAGTGAGGACGGATCTCACGACAAATGGCTAACCCATCTGTGCCCGGCAACATCAGATCAAGAATAATTAAATCAGGCTGTATTTTAAACACAAATTCAGCCGCCTGCCGCCCATTATTCAAGACTTCAACCAAGAACCCATTTTGCGCCAAAAATTGGCTGATCAAGGAGGTTAGCTCTCGATCATCGTCTATTAGTAAAATTTTTTGCATAACATCTACTAAGATACAACAAATAACTTATTCCATCCAAAGAAGCTAAAGGGGGCATCATGCCCCCTTTAGCTTAGTTAGACTGCTTACACAGCGCATATACTGCTTTGTTGTATTTGCTGGCATATTCATACTTGGTACTGCGATTTTCTCGCGCCGTCACTGAATACATAACATCCCCCTCATTTTTCCAGTAACGTATACCACACTGTGCTTTAAGGCTTTTTACATTTTCATCTTCAAATCCAGGTATTACCAGTCTCCTACTCGCAAAGACTAAAACGCGATAATCCTGCTCAGCTTTAGCTTGTACCAAATCGCTTTTCAGCACGGCCAATCCGAGTGAGCCATGTTCTTGCTGATCTTCACACCCGCCTAGGGCTGATATCAAAGCAATAAACACCAGAGTTCGCTTTATTTGCGCTCTCATGCCCGCAGGCTCCACTGACGTCTCAACCCAAGTAACATTATGCCCAGCAATGACCACAGAGAACCACTATCAGATGATTTGTCAGCATTGTCTTTTGATATTGGTTCTGGCGTTGGAGTTGGCCCTGTAACTTTCGTTTTCTCTTTTACCGTTACGTCTAATTGTCCAGTTGTGGTCGCGCCCTGTGCATCTGAAACCGTGTAAGAAATTTGCTCTTTCCCTGAGAAGTCAGCTGGTGCAGTGTAGATAATCATTTGCTCATTGAAAGTCACGGTCCCGTTTCCTGCATAATTTACCCCCGTTAGCTTTAACGCATCTCCATCTAGGTCACTATCATTTTCCAACACCTTAACTTGAATTTGCTTTGCGCCATATTCCACACTTGCAGTGTCATCTTGCGCAACTGGTGCATCATTAACTGGCGTAACAGCAATACTCAAATTATAAGGGTCGCTTTGCATAGCACCCCGTTTTACCACCACCTGTGCTTGCAGATTACCGTTAAAGTTCGTTTTTGGCGTGATCGTAGTCCCTTGAATTGTGTAGTTATCTCCACCAGCAATTTCAATGCTATCAATACTTTGAGCTGTCGCCATGGTTAAATCTCTGAGCTGCACAGTTATTGATTTATCTTCAGCAACTGTCAGCGGCTTCTGACCCGTGACTTTAGGCTTAACCTCAGCGCCGCTTTCGTTAGTAATTGAAAAGTCGCCGTTATTTATAGCAAAGAAAATATTGTCACTACAGCGCACCATGATTCTAGCTTTATTTGTCTTCAAAGCAGGCAAGGCAACCTCGAATTGGCCATTATTGGTCACTTTACTGGCAAGGGTTGTTACAAATTGCTCCCCGCCGTCTATAGATAATAAGATGTCCACTTGCTCACAGTTTACTGGCGCGTTTTCACTATCTGCTGTGTACCAGCTTACGATTTGTTGATTTGTTCTCCATTGAGAACTTGCATCTGGCAGCTTGACCTCAAATCCACTGTCGTTGGCAACCACTGAAACTTGCATGTCATCCTCTGCAACTCCCCCGTTGGCATCTCTGACCACTAAACGAAAATCCAGTGTACGCGTTGTTGTGGCATAAGCCTCACCATAACTGAGTGAGCCTTTCAATACATCTGATAATTTGGGAAGAGTCCGCTCAACACTTTCCGTAGGATTAAACGTCCTGAATATTGGTCGGCCACCTTCATCAACACCATCACTTTGCTTGCTATCAGACGCACTGCCAATATTATATTGCTGCCAACTGTAGCTGAGTTTGTCACCGTCAGCGTCAGTCGCACTTCCTGTCAGTTTAAACGGAGTGCGGGCAGGAACAGTGAAGTCATTACCAGCGTTCGCGACTGGGCGTTGATTTGTTTTTGGAGAATGCGTCCCACAGTTCTTACCCGCTTTTTCACGTGTAAACGCCATCATTTGCTCCAATGAGTGCGCATGGAAATAAGGATCTGAATTCGCTTGTAAATCTTGCTCATCACAAATTCCCGCGTACCCCATAATGGTTGAGCCACTTCCTGGTTCATACGCACTGGTATTGACTCTATTGCCTGCGCATGCACCAGCAGTACCATTAAAAGTATGCTCAGCGCCAAGCTGGTGACCGATTTCATGTGCTACATAATCAACATGAAATGCATCATTGTCAGGTTGCTCACTCCCTGTCACCCCCTCAGCCTTTAGCTCTGTACAAACAACTTCAAAACCAGCTAAACCACCACCACCCGTTCCAACAAGGTGACCTACATCGTAGTTCTCAAGTCCAATGTGCTCGTTGATCACTGCACTGACTTTATCTATGTCTGCATCGGTATTGTCAAATGGATCACTATTTGTGTCTAAGAAGATTAATTTGTCGCTACCTTCGACGAGTTGGAAGCGAATGGCCATGTCTCGGCTATAAACGTCATTAAGCCTATTCGTCATCGTCACAAGCGCAGACATGACTTTTTCTTTGGTGCCGCCATGGTAAGCGGCATACTCGCCTGTTGTTGCAACAGCTAAACGATAAACGATCTCAGTATTTGGATAGCTAGCCTTGGATAATCGCGATTGAGTATATTCGTGGTGGTGTGAGGTTACCGGCTGACTATGTCTGCGTGGCGCCTGTTGGCGTAATTGATTAACCTGCCGACTTTGCGCATCTCGATTATAGACAGAGTACAGACCTTTTGTCTCACGCTTTGGATCGATATATATATGCTTTCCTTGATAATTAAACATGCCATAAAAGCCACTCTCATCCATATTGAAATGACCTCGGTGCGCAGAGTTATGTTTATCCACACCTGTAAAGGTACGAATATTGACATACTTAGCGGCAAGTTCTGGCGCCATAACTTGAGATGGGAAAAGTTTAAATGTCACTTTCTCTCCAGTTGGCAAGGGTAATACAACTTCTATAGATTCTTCGCCAACAGCACTCAATGATTGATGCAAGGCAGTTTCATCTAAGGAGTAAACCTTTTGATTCCCCAATTGGTTACGGCTTTTATCTGCATAATGCCAATAATCAGGCTCAGCATTGGCTGTCGTCGCAACGATGTGGCTTACTAAAACGGCGAGTAGGTGTTTTTTCATAGCAGGATCCTGTTGTCATTGATTGTAAGTGCTGTATATGACAATAACCAAGAATGCTTTGGTCTTGGGTAACCAAGTGTGGTGGTTTTGTATCCTACCAGATACAAATAAACATCTTTTAATTAAATCATGATGATAAAAACATAGAAAGGGGTTGCAGGTAGAAAAAATGAAGCCAGTACCGCACTCCTTGCGGTCGCATACACAACGCTATGTTTGCCTATACGTGGCGGCCCTCCTTGAAAGATATTGGTAACCATTGGTGTTGGTTTTTATATCTATGCTAGTTATACAACTAGCATCTCAAAACTTGACGCTCAGTTGTCCCTTACTAAGCTAAAAAATTCGTATTTCTAGTTAGAAAAAAGTTCAACTTACCACTGTTTATATGCTCGCTGGCTTATTCTTTTTATACTACTTTTTGCTCTTAGTTAACTTCTGCTTCCTGGCTGACT
>NZ_AUXT01000195.1 GCF_001625595.1 Pseudoalteromonas luteoviolacea NCIMB 1942 | reverse complement strand
AAGTGTGATCCCGCCCTGGGTGTTTTGCTATTGTTAAATAGCGTCTTCACTGAGCCAAATTGCAATATTACCACGCTGTATCAATGCTTGATTATATGCAGAGCAGTTTTTAACTTTCTTTGTCACGGAGGGTTAAAGTGCATTATTTTTTTGTTCTGATCCCGAAAAAGTAGAGAAATTTAATTAGTTAGGAAACAAGGCTGTATTAAGGATTAATTTTGGTGTTTGTTCCAATACTTAGAACTGACGTTATACAACAAGTAGCTATATGTGATGCTTTAGAAAGGAAGGTTTTTAAAATCTGATTATATTTAGTTGTAGGGTTACTTATGATTGATAATATTCAAAAACCTTAACAACTTAAGTTGTTAAGGTCGAGTGTAATATTTATAAATATTACTTGCTACGGCAGCTTACACATGGTTGTGCACAAGGCTGGTCATCACATGTACGACATGGTCTGCAACCATCATCATGTGGTGTACCACCTGAAACCTCATCAAGTAATGCTGATTCAATTAGCTCAACTTTGCTTAACTGCTCTAGTTCATTAGCTTTTTTCATAATATACTCCTTTTTATTGCTAAATTATTACTTCCTTATTTGGAAGTGTTGTTAATATATTCTATGTTTTTATTTATTTCAAGTTATTTATTTTTTATTATAAATAAACTCAGTTAAACATCAGTTTTTCATATTTGAGAAATAGTGATTCTTATTAGTTTTTATTTCTTAATTTAATTATATTTGATTTAAGTTTTCTTTCTTGGGTTTTTATATGGGTTGTTTTTTATTATATGATGCTAAATGTTTCGTCGTTGTTTAGTATTCCACCGAATGGAGCTAAGGACTCTGAAATTAATTTTTCTATGATGTCTAATTTAATTGATAAGTTACTTTCTTTTAGTGATAGTTGTATTTTTTCATATGTATTAGGTCTTAAATTCTTAATATCTTTAAAAACCATTTTGCTTGATTTTTCCCATGACTTTTCATCAAGGCAAATAAATCGATATATTAATTGTATTAATTGAATGTGCATTAATTGAAAAGACATAGGGTCATCTAGCGCGTCTCTAAGATCAAATAAGAGGGTCCTTGTTCTACTCCTACTTTGATTTATATATTTAATGTCATCGACCAATGAAGATCCCAAAGCGCAATAGGTTTGTGCCTTAGCAATCACTTTTTGCCCAAATCCATTTTTATCAAAAACAAGGCTGCTGTTAGAAACTGAACGGGTAAAATCACTGGCTCTAAACTCCATGATTTTCATTAAACGGCGAATATTAATATGCATCACCTCAAAGTCGATGCCACCGATATTGATAATGGTTTTCTCATAACTATCTGATTTAGATAAAATGATTAGATCAATATCACTGTTTTCAGTAAAACGACCATTGAAATATGAGCCATGACCGAGAATTGCTTCAATGTCTATGGCGTGCTCAAAGTAAGCAACTGCTTCTTGAAAGTAGGTCAGGTGCTGCTTTTTGATATGGTTTAGTGAAAGTTCCATGCCTATATTTCCTTCATCGTATCGTTAGGTGGAGTCGGTTGATCATGTTTTTTGTGTAAGTAGGTGTCTTTTTCTAATTGGAAAATCCCTTTCTTAGTCAGTTTGAGCACTCTGTCAGCACTGCGTATTGTTTGTGGGCGGTGCGCTACGACAATGCGGGTGATTTCCAACTGGGAAATTGCCTGATTTACGGCTTTTTCAGTAGCCATATCTAGATGGCTCGTTGCTTCATCCATGATTAATAATTTAGGCTTTTTGTACAGTGCACGCGCAAGAATAACTCTTTGCTTTTCGCCTCCTGACAACGCGCCACCCATATGGCCAATTAAAGAGTTGTACCCCATTGGTTTTGACATAATGTTATTGTGTACCTGTGCTACCTTTGCGCACTCTTTTGCCCAGTCTAGGTCTGGTTCAGGTTCAAAGAATGTTATATTGTCGAGTAAAGTGCCTGTGTAGAGTTTGTCGTTTTGCAGTACAGAAGCTGTATGGCGCCTGAAATTTTTACGGCCAAACTCTGCAAGTGGTTTACCATCCACCAGCACATCACCCGAAGAGGGTTCTAAGAGACCCAAGAGGATCTTTGTCAGGGTTGATTTGCCTACGCCTGAAGGGCCCGTGATTGCCACGTGTTCGCCGGCATCTATATCTAAATGTATATTGTGTAATACGTTTTTAGAAAAATCGTCATATTTAAAGGCTATGTTTTTCAGTTTGATATTGCCTGAAAATGTCAGTTTTTGATCTACTGGTAAGTCTCTTATGGGTTGCGTTAATGCAACTTCCGAGACTCGCTCTAGGTGTAGACCGAGCATTCTAAATTCCATTATTTTATTGATTAGATTGCCGTAACGCTGGGTAAAGATCCCTTTATAGGCGATATAGGCTGTCAGCATACCAATAGAAAGCTCTTTAGAAAGAATGCCTTGTGCTAAAAAGTAAATAACAAGAATGTTTTCGATACCAAAAATGATGCCGTTGATAACCTGATACCATAAACGTGTTTTTTTAACCTCAATGGCACTATTTACATAGTCAACATGTAAATTACTCCATTGAGAAGATTGCTTATGTTGCGCATCAAAAGACATTAATGTTTGAATGTTTTGGATGTTCTCAATGAAGTTGCTGCGCTCCTTTGCTCTAGAGCGGATCTCATTTTCATTAAGGCGCCTAAATGCCTTAAACGCGATAATGCGAAACCCAGTGTAGAGCGCGACAAAGAAGAGCACCAGAAAGGTTAAAGAAGAGTCGTAATAAAACATCAAAGCAATAATGCTTATGGCCATAAAGCCATCAATGATGGTTTCAACAAAGCTGGTTGTTAAGAACTCTTCAATTTTCTTTAATGAATCAAAACGCGTAACAATGTCACCTACGTCTCGCTTTTCAAAAAATGCGAGGGGTAGCCGTAAAAGGTGATGGAATAAATTACTCGAGACTTGAATGCTAAACGCGGAGCTCAGATGGAGCACAACGTAGGTACGGATTAACGTAGTGGCTTGTTGGAAAACAAGCACGAGTAAAAATGCACCGGCTAAAATAATCAGTAAGTTTTCATTGTAGGTTGGAATGACGCGGTCTATGACAGTTTGCAAATAGTAGGGGGTTAAAATGGTAAAGAATTGAGCAAATAATGAGAGAACGAAAATTTTAGCCATGCTACTTTTCAAACCAACAATGTCACTCCATAGTTGGCGCATCGAAAAGACCGGCTTTGGTTCCTTCTTTTTAAAAGTGGTTTTTGGTAATAATTCTAGCGCTACGCCAGTAAACCTTTTATTCACCTCAGCAAAACTTATCTCACAGCAGCCTTTTCCAGGATCATGAATAATGATGCTTTTAGACTTAACTTCTTTTAACACAACAAAGTGGTTCATATTCCAATGTAATATACAGGGCGTTTTAAGTGCTTGCAGAGCTTCTGGCTCTAATTTCAACGGCCTGGACGATAGCTCTAGATCATTAGCTATCTGGATCATGCTGTCTAACGTCAAGCCATTAGATGAAATACTGTATTTTAATCTGAGTTCCAGTAGAGAAGTTTCAAAGCCGTAGTACGATAAAACCATGGCTAAACTGGCTAAGCCACATTCGGCCCTTTCAGATTGATGTATAACAGGAAGAACTCTTTTCAATTTTTTTACCTATTACTGCATTTTATTTTTTATTTCTAAGATCGGGCTTAATATATATTCTAAGAATGATTGTTCTTCTAAAATAATATAGGCGTCTAAAAGCAGGCCATTTTGTAATTGCAGGACTTTCCCATTTGCGTGTATTTCTTGTGCGTGTAATTTTGCTCTAGCACGATAGACTGGCATATTGAGGCCCACAGGGTTTGGCCATTCTGATGGTTGGATCAACATTCTTGAAACTTCAAATATCTCGCCTTCAATGTCGCCATACAACTGTGCAGGAAAAGCTTCAAACCTCAGCCTCACACCTTGACCTTGTTCAACGAAGCCAATGGCTCGCGTTGGTATATACAAGTCTGCTATCAATACGGTGTTATTGGGAGCGATACTAAAAAGAGGGTAATTAGCGGAGACTCTCTCACCTTCACGAGCAATAATATTAGTGATAATACCTGCGTTTAGTGCCTCAACTTTATACTCAGTGTTGCGTGTCAGGCTGAGGAGTTGAAGCTGCAATTTTGAAATATTGTTGTCTAACTCAATTAAAGCACTGGCTTGCTCTATTGGTAGGGATTGGGCATCGTTTACTAGAGCTTGTCGTTGTCCAGATAGATCTGCGAGAGTATTGGTTTGATCGAGCAGCGTTTCTTGTAATTTGAGGTAGTCGCTTTCAGATGCATCAATGTCTAATTTAGAAATCCCGCCATCATGTAAAAGAGTTTTTTTGTCTTCGAATATTCGTTTAACAATTATAATTCTTTCTTCAAGAATTTTTCGCTTCTCTTTCAGCGATTGCGTTTTAGAGTCTATATTAGTTATTTTTTGGCTAATTATTTCTTCTTGCAATGATAGTTTTTTTACCAGTTGCTCTTTCGACTCAATTAAATTTTGAATTTGATGATTAACTTCTTTTATTTCAAGGTCAACACTCGCATTGCCCTCTATTTGCAGAAAATCAGCTCTTAAATCGAATAGTAGCTGCCCTTTTTCAACAGCTTGGCCTTCTTCAACATGTGATTTTTCTATGATTGCTGAGGAGGGAGGGTAGACTTTTAAAATACTCTGATCGCTAACTAAAGAGCCTTTTACGGTCTCATAATTACTGAATTTTGAATTTGCAACGAAAAATATAACGACGGTAAAAAATAACACTAAAAAAGCGATTATCATATTGTAAGAAGGCGACTTTATTAGTACTACTTTTCCTTCTAACCTGTTTAGATTAGTTTCAACTGCTTCTTTTCTAAAAAGTTCCGACGCTTTCAACTTTTTCTCCATGTAATTTTACCAGTGGAAATAATTGCATATAGAGATAAAAGAGAGTTTGTAACTAAATTTAAAATCTCTTTTATCCCTTTAAATCCAAGGTAACTACTTGTTAGTACAGGTACATGTTGCGTCGCAACCGTCTGATATACACATAGATGGTTCATCTGGTTCACCTCCACTTACTGATTGGGTTAAAGCCTCATCAATAAGCTCAGTCTTTTCTTTTTCAATTAACTCATTTAAATATTTCATTTTATTTATTTTAATTGGCTTTTATTTATATAGCTATCGAAGAGGAAACTTTACTCTTTTAAATACCCCTTCGGTTTTTACATTAGGGTAAGAGTTGGTTAATAAGTGCTGTGTGTAATCATTTATCAATTTAGATCTCAAGTCTGTACTATGCGTGTTCATCACTTTCTCTATAACGCTATGCAACTTAGGAAACTCTTCAGAGATATGCTTTCCTTTTAACACTGGGCTTTCAAAAGATGATATTTTCTCTACCATACAGTTGAGCTTATAGCACTCGGTACTCCAATCTGACATATAACTTATAAACATAAAATTATTAGATTGATGTTGCTCTAGCTTTCGAGCGCAATTGGTAATAAAAGCCTTGCTATTTTTAATGTCAAATTGATTAGGAGGTCGTTGAGTCTCTTGCGCATATTGTTGGATGTGATTTAAGCACTGTGACACCTGACTGTCTGTGTCTTTGAGAAGGTGAGCGGTGCGTAATGTTTCTTGTAGAAAAGCGAAGAATTTTCCTTTCGTTGCACTGAAATAAAGGGATTTCAACGAGCATACGGTAATATCTAAGTGAGTTCCTTCAAAATATATTGACTTCTTAACATACATATCTGTGTCTTTTATGACATAAATATCGATATCACTCTTCTCATTATATGTATTGTTGAAGTATGAACCTACTCCAAAAACACCAATGCATGATTTAAAGTCTTCTAACTCACCCATTGCTCTATTAATAATATACACAAAAATACCTTAATAAATTTACTAATTCTTAAGCACGAAATTTCATAACCATCAAAATTTTTGATAGTTTTTTTAGTAAATGTCTTATTTCTTTCTTAATTCAAGAATTGATGAAAATGTATATTTATGAGGGTATAAGTGATACCAATTAATAAAGGTCTCTTTACCAAGAACATCATATACTAACTCTAGTTGCCGTCTCTTTTCAGCGGTTCTTTCTTCAGGGGTAAGTTTTTTATATTCTTCTATTTCTGAATTTCTTGTAGGGGAGTGGTGAATATACATACCGAAGTACTTATGACAAAACTTGAAATAGTCATTTGTATATAGAATGAATGTATGCCACATTTCATCTATTATAAGTAAGTTTTTATCTATCGTTCTACTGCCTTGAGTGTCTGGATGACGGCAGTACCATAACCACTTTAAAGTTTCTTTAAAAATATTATTAGCTTCTTCTTCCGTAACATCTAAAGCTTTTAAAAATCCGTCAATAATATCTTGATTATGATATGAAAGAACCTCTTCTAGAGGTGGATGGTTATGAACCTTTGGTTGGTTCTCTTGTTCTAATGCTAGGCCTACCACGTATAATACTCCTTCTAAAGTTATAGATCCTATTTATCGAAATGATACTAATAGTTAATATTGAAATTGTAAATATTTAATTATTTAAATTAATAGTTTTTTTGAATTGGCTATTTTTAAGGCAGGTAGGTTGGTGGTTTTAAATTTTAATTAATTTATTATTTTATATCTAAACATAACAGATAGTTACAATGAAATATCTGCTATGTTTATATGGTAGTATGATCAACTATTTACCAATACAGAATGAACTGAAGATCTTTCCTAGCAGATCATCGGATGTAAATTCACCAGTGATTTCACTTAAATATTGCTGAGTTAAACGCAGCTCTTCTGCCAATATCTCGCCAGCAATATGCATTTCAAGTTGAGTTTGGCCTATTTCTAGGTGCTCGGCTGCTCGCTCAAGTGCATCTAAGTGCCTACGACGGGCCATAAAGCCACCTTCATTGGCGCCAGTAAATCCAATACACGCTTTGAGATGTTCACGCAATATATCAATGCCGGTATTGGTCTGTGCGCTCAGTCGTAGGACAGGATAATCTCCTTGTTGGCATAGGCCCTGATGCTCATTACATAGATCGATTTTATTGCGGATGACTGTAATATCCATGCCTTTAGGTAATTTTTCCATAAACTCAGGCCAGATTTTTAAAGGGTCTGTTTCAAGCGTTTCTGTACCATCTACCATAAACAAAACATGATTAGCACCGCTAATCTCTTCCCATGCGCGTTCAATACCGATTTGTTCAACTTTGTCAGGACTTTCTCGCAGACCTGCCGTATCGATAATATGCAGTGGCATGCCATCAATATGAATATGTTCTCGCAAGACATCTCGCGTCGTACCTGCTATGTCTGTGACGATGGCGGCTTCGCGACCTGCTAATGCATTAAGTAAAGAAGATTTACCTGCATTTGGACGCCCTGCGATGACAACACGCATACCTTCACGCATGATGCTGCCTTGTTTAGCCTGTTGTCTGACTTCAGCCAATTGCGTAATGATAGCTTGTAAATCACCGGCTACTTTACCGTCAGAGAGAAAATCAATTTCTTCGTCCGGGAAGTCAATTGCTGCTTCAACATACATACGTAAATGAATGACTTGTTCCACCAGCACATTGATGTGCTTAGAAAAGTCACCTTGTAGTGAATGAAGTGCGCTTTTGGCCGCTTGTTCACTGGTGGCATTGATCAGATCAGCAATGGCCTCTGCTTGAGTAAGATCGAGCTTATCGTTCATAAAAGCACGTTCAGAGAACTCACCGGGTTTAGCCAATCTCACATCTTCTATTTGGCTTATCTCTTTTAGCAGCATATCGATCACAACTGGGCCACCATGGCCTTGTAATTCAAGTACATCTTCACCTGTAAACGAGTTTGGCCCTTGGAAGAATAGAGCAATACCTTGATCCAAGTTTTCACCCGATAGAGTGTTAAATGGCAGATATTCTGCGTATCGTGTTTTGGGGCACTTGCCGAGAATTTTTTCGGCTACGATTTTGGCTTTACTACCCGAAATACGGATGATCCCCACGCCACCACGACCTGGTGCGGTGGCCTGAGCTGCTATGGTGTCTTGTGCAATCATATTGTCTCTTGCTGAATGACTGTGTTCTGAGGTTAATTGTACAGCAATTGGCTTTTCTCAGGTATAGTGGAGCGAAATGAATAAAAATAGTTACTCGAGATGTAGAGATAAGGACAATCTAAGTCGTGTTGTTATTCGGTCAATTTTGTTTCGACTCTGAACGCTTGGCGCTTTATTGTGGGCAGCGAGAAATAGCCTTGCGCCCTAAGGTTGCTCAATTACTTGCCTACTTTGTTGCTCGACCAAATGAATTGGTTAAACGGGAAGCTGTGCTCAAGGATCTATGGCTGCATGGTGAGTTTCGAGAGGCGGCACTGAATCAAAGTATCACCGAATTGCGTCAAGCATTGGGAGATAGTGCTAAGCGCCCGCTGTTCATCAAAACCTTACCACAACAAGGTTACATGTGGATCTGTGATATAAAAGTAACGCGTTGCTCCCGAAAGCGAAATCGACTGTTAATTGGCGTTGCTCTAGGGGTAGTACTCTCACTCGGTAGCGCGGCGTATATGCACAGTAACTCGCTGTTTTCTTATGGCCAATCTCAAGCACAACCGCAACTAATCATCCATTCCATGCAAAATCATACAGGTGTACAAGCGCATGCGTGGTGGGGGTATGCACTCGAAGGAGTACTGCGAACGCGTTTACAGCAGGATTACCAGTTGCTGCCAAAAAGTCGTACTCCTGATTATATTGATGGTGTCGTTAAAGAGGCGCCACAGCAATTTTATTTATCGCTTAAGCCTTTGCAACAGCGCTTTTTACTGCAAGCGGAACTAGCTGGGCGCCGCACAGAGGTGATTGTTGAACAGCTTGATGATAATTTTTCTGATATAGCGGCGCAGTTAATCGCATCTCTGACTGATAGCTCAGGATTTATTGCTGATCAACCTCTGCTAGTAAACGGTCTCAGCGACTATTATCGTGGAGTTCAAGCATTAACGGAGTATGGCCCACAATTAGCTAAGCAATATTTTGAAGCTGCTTTGATACACGCCCCTGATCATGTTCCCTCACGCCTTGAATTGGCACAAATTGCTTGGTTGCAAGGACATATACCAGAAGCCAAAGCACATTTTTCAACAATTGAACTGTCTCAAACCTCACAGGCATTGCGGGCTCGATATTACTTATATCTAAGTACTTTTGAGAAAGCGTTAGGTGAGTTTGAACATGCGAAACACAGTGGGCAGCTAGCGCTTACCGCTGCACAAAAGAGTCAGCAAATAGAACTAATAGCGAGTGCTTATCAGTTGATTGCAGATATAGCGTGGAGCACAACTCAGTGGCAAGACTATACACATGCAATGAGTGCGGCGTATGCATTAATTGGTAGTCGCTCTTTTGCTTATAGTGAAGCGCAGCGCTCTTTTTATCTCGCTAATCCACCTGCTGCTGGTCCACAGCAAAAAAATACGCTTAACTTGGCACAAAGCAAAGAGGTACTCGAGGCTGCCGTTCGCTACTATCGACAGACTGAGCGACAAATTGATTTGGCGAGAAGCTTGTTTGCTTATGGGCAAAATTATTTAGTCCCAGTGTCAGAAAGTGAAGACAGCCTATTAGAAGCCCTAAAAATCGTTTCAAGAAGTGGTGATAAGTATTTTCAGGTGCAAGTGCTTACTTACTTGGGGTTTTATTATATTCAGCTACACCGAGGTGATGAAGCACTGAGTTATCTCAATCAAGTTGATATAAATGAAGCCTTTACACCTGCTATTGAGCAGTTGAACGTTCTTAAGGCGATGGCATATATGGACATTGGTTTAACAACTGATAACCACCAGCCATTGCAAGAGGCGCAGCGGCGCTTGGTGCGGCTGTTAACGAATGAAAGGACATCTGAAATGACGCGTGCCAATACTAAGTTGCTGTTGGCTTGGGTCGCACTTAAGCTGGGTGATGTAGACAATGCCGAGTCACTAACTCGAACTGCCTTTAAGGCATACAAATTGAGTGGACTTGACGACGCCGTTGTTTATGCAAAGTATACGCAGATGTATATTTACCTGTTACGTAATGAACCCAATCAAGCGCTTGAATTAATAGACTTTGAGCAAGATAAAGATGCTCACTTAATGTTATTTTACGCTTCAGTAGCTGCGCATATGACACAAAATGATGCTTTGCTTGAGCAGTCAAAGCGGATGCTCGGTGAGCTTCAAAATAGCCAATTGTTACTTGAGCAATTAGGCCAATTCATACAGCAACCGCAGAGAAGCGCCAAGCTGATTACCGAGTTGCTCGACGCGCCTTATAGCGTTTATTGCCAGAGTAAGTGGATTTTAGAGTGATAAATGGTGCTTTTTAGGAGGAGTGTTGCCCCTGTAGATAACAGCTCCTTGGTTGTTTTGGACTATCCAGTAGGGCAACTCCGATACTTCAAAGTGTTTAAATAGCTGGTTTTGGTGATCAAAAGTAATTTGATGGTTAACCCCAAAGCGTTGTTGATAGCTACGCGCGCTGGTTTCATCGACATAAAATGGTTTAATGATGGTCAGTATCTTATCTGGTATTTGTTCCGCTAGTAGGTTGTTTTGTGCGATGCGTTGCTGGCAGTGTGGAATGTGCTGAAATGGACATAGACTGTCACTAAAAAATAAAACATTGTATTCATGTCTGATTTTATTGAGATCTAAGCGCTTTCCAGACAAGGTGCTCAACGGTTTGCTAATGACTGTATTTGTGATGGCTTTGGGCTTTTGCAATAAAGGCTCTATTGATTTTACAGTACCTTCTTGAACGATCACTCGGGTAGGAGTTTGCCTTACCTGATATTTAAACATCAATTGGTTTTGGGTATCGATAGTGATGTTTTTAAACTTTGGATAACTATCGGCAAATTGCTTCAGGCTAGCTTGGTCAATGTTGATATCAGGTTGGAGAAAAATTCGTTCACCTTGTTCTACAGGTAAAATGGTTGTTTGGTTATATTCATCCCAAATATTAATAAAAACATACTCTTGAACTTTTGATTTGGTGCTATAGCTGACAATCAACAGGCACAATAGAAAATGTTTGAGCAGTTGTATATACATTAGTTCGACTCCTGTAACTGTAGTAGTTTTTGCGCAAGTTCATCGGTAAATAATGCACTGCGATATAGCTCGTTACCCTGTTCATCAAGCAAAATATGTTGTGGTGTTCCCAGCACTGAATAGTGCTTTGTTATTGCGCCACTACCATCAAATACAGTGGGGAAGTCATACTTATTTTTGGTTAGGTAGTGCTTCACTCTGTCACGGTTTTGATTGAACCCTATATTGATAGATATCACCTGATAAGTGTCGTTGGCGCTATTGTGGCTTTGCTGAAGAATCGGCATTTCTTCTACACAATATGCGCACCAAGTGGCCCAGAATTTTAAATATGTGACTTTTCCCTGTGTAGAAATGGTGCGGGCATCTAATGTTTGTGCCTCCAAAGGGAGGTATTGTTTAGCATGAGCGGTTGCACTCAATAAACACATTAGCCATACGAAATTTTTCATTTTTATTTTCCTTAAGTGGTGGGTTAAAGCCAGCTTTTGCCTGCTTGGATCAGAAAGTACTGCGCCATAGCGATGAGTATGAGAGCAGTTAACGTGTTGATATAGGAGAGCCACTTTCCTGATTTAGGTAATTTGGAAAGTACCCGAGCACTACTGCCAGCACATAGCAGCAAAGCGCTCATGCCGAGCGCAAAACTAAATAGCAATGCAGCACCAAGTATCGGTTGTTGCGTTGTCGCAACAAACAATAATAGGCCGCCAAGTACTGGCGATGTGCAGGGCGCGGCAACCATTGCACTGGCCATTCCCATTATGAAAGGTAGCGAGTTACTAGACCTTTTTGACGTTAATGAGAGGGATGGCATTGATATGACGCCTTTATTCATTGCTGCTAAGTAAATAAGACCGTTGGCAAACAGCACAAGCACCCAAGGGTTAGTGGCTACTTGGCCAAATAAGTGGCCACTCCAAGCGGCTAAAAACCCCAGGGCCGCATAGATGAGTGCAAAGCCTATACAATAAAAAAGCGGGGCTAGGCGAGTGTGTTTACGATGTGAAAAAGTCGCAATCGTAATTGGCAGAATAGGGTAAACACAGGGAGTTAAGCTGGTTAGTACTCCTACTAATAATACTGTTGGGATATGCCACCAACTTATCTCATGTGTGCTTAGTGTTTCTACTAGAAGTAATTCCATGACATTGGTCTCATTGATTTCAAAGTTGTCACTAAGCATCTATGGAACTGTCAAAAAGGCCTATCAACGGGCTATAAAAAAGCAGTAAAATTTTATCAAGTATATGTTTTATATTGATAAAAATTCAGATTGAATAGAGATAAGTTGATCATTTGTAGTAGCCTGAAAGGGCGGCGGGTGGATGACGGCTTAACTTGATACTGTGATGGTCGCTGCGCAAAAGCGTGTCAACGCTTTGGGGGATCACAACTTACGCGAGTCTAGCTAGGTTTTTATAGCTTGTATGTACAACTACTGTTGAAACAAAAACGCCCGCAAATAAAGCGGGCGTTTTATATCGTATCGAGGTCTTAGTCTCGTACTTTGATGCCTTTTTTCTCCATTCCGCGGTAGATGATAAGCATCTGCGCAATAGAGATAAGGTTAGAAACCAACCAGTAAAGAACCAGACCAGATGGGAACCAAATAAAGAAGATAGAGAACACTACAGGCATGTATGTCATCATCTTCTGCTGCATTGGATCAGTTATAGTCATCGGCTGTAGTTTTTGTGTCAAGAACATACTCGCACCAAATAAAATTGGCAGTACGTAGTACGGGTCCATCGCAGACAAGTCTGTTAACCACAGGCCGAATTCAGCATGTCGTAACTCTGTTGATTCTAAGAATACATAGAATAGCGCAAGGAAGATTGGCATTTGTAGCAACAGAGGGAAGCAACCACCCATCGGATTTACTTTCTCTTTGCGGTACATTTCCATCATTGCTTGGCCGAACTTCTGACGATCGTCGCCATAGCGCTCTTTCAACTGTTGCATCTTAGGCTGTAATGCACGCATTTTTGCCATTGATGTGTACTGTGCTTTCGTCAATGGGTACAACAATGTCTTAACAAGGATAGTAATGCCGATAATAGCTAGACCCCAATTACCTAAAAAGCCATATAGCATCTTCAGTAACACTAATAGCGGTTGGGAAATAAAGAATAACCAGCCATAGTCTACGGTTAAATCTAAGTCTTCATGAAGCGCTTCTAGCGCATCCGTGTCTTTTGGACCCATGTAGTAAATTGCCGATAGCTTCGCTTCTGAATTCGCCTGAATGTTTTCAGGTTCACCCTTTGCACCAATGATGCCTTGGTTATTTCTAAGTGTCGTGTAGATGGTGTTGTTGATATCTTGCTTTGGTACCCACGCACTTACAAAATAGTGCTGAATAAACGATACATAGCCGCCTAATGTATTTTCGTTTAGGTTAGACTTAGCCATATCATCAAAAGAATACTTCTCATATGGCTCGTCCTGAGTACCGTATGCCGTACCTAAGTACGTTTGGTCAACCATACTGTCTTTGTCCTGCACAGAGCGTTTGATTTGCGTATAAAGTTGAACTTGTACAGGGGTATCGGTCGTGTTTACGACATTGTATTCTACAGATACGTCGTATTGACCAGCTTTAAAGATAAATGTTTTGGTAAATTGAATGCCTTTATTATCGACAAAAGTCAGCGGTACGCGCAGCTCATCACCTGATAAAGTGTAGGCGTTTTGCTCTGTTTTATAGACAGGGCGGCCCGCGCTTGACGCGTCTGGACCATTAAGACCTATCAGACCACTTTGTGCAAAGTATTGCTTTCCATCAAATTCACCAAGTAGTAGGTAAGGTGTATCGCTACCATGCGTTTCAGCATGTTGAAGTAGTTTTGCTTCAACAATATCACCACCTTTAGTATCAATTTTAACGGCAAATACATCGGTCGTTACTGTAATAACAGAACGGATTGCCTGAGTTTGCGCAACCGGTACATCCGCTTCGCTAGAAGCTGGAATATCCGCTAGATCGGTATTTGAAGGTGAAGTGGCCACTTGTGTGACTGCACTGGTATCGGCTTTGCTTTGAGCTTGCTCGTCTTGCCATTCACTGAATAACAAAAACGACACCAAAAGCAATCCGATCAATAAAAACGTGCGTTGCGATTCCATAACAGCTCTTATTTCTCGTGTTGTTTAACTTGATTCGATTTCTCAGGGACGGGGTCATCCCCACCTGCGCTTAAAGGGTGACATTTTAATATGCGTTTAACCGCTAACCAACTCCCTTTTGCAATTCCGTGTAAATTAATTGCCTGAATTGCGTAACTAGAGCACGTTGGATTGAATCGGCAATGAGGTCCAAGCAAGGGACTGATAAATTTTTGATAACCACGAATGAGTGCTATCAATAAATTACGTATTGCCAAAAGCGGATAATCCACTAGTCGTTTACTCTCACTCTTTGTCTTCAAGGCGTGTTTCATAGCTGCGAGATAGACTCGATAATAGAGTGATTAAAAGGTGAGCTAACCTTACATGAATTAGCGTGAAATAGCCATGACTGGTGGTTTGTTAACACAAAAATGTGGTGTTATTTTTTTGCTTTATTGCTACGCGTTGGGCGTTTCTTGTGAGGCTTAGGTTTAGGGGCTCCTGGTTTACAACGTTCATTGACTTTACGCCAAAGTTTATTTAGTTGCTTTGTCAGCTCTTCATTACTTTGTTCATCTACGCCAGTTTTAACCATCAAGACAATATCAATATTGTCCAACTTATGGCGATTTAGACGAAAGCTTTCTCGTGCAAGTCTTTTAATGCGATTTCGTTGGCATGCAAGTTTACAGCGCTTTTTAGCGACAGTAAGACCAAGTCGAGGGTGACCTACATCATTAGGTTTTGCTAGAAGAGTGAATACAGGGGTTGCTGCGCGAGCAGGCTCTTGAAATATTCGGGAGTAATGCGAGGGAGTTAACAGACGTAACTCCCTGCTGAAGCCAAAACCTTCCACTTATATTAAGCAGATAGTTCTTTACGGCCTTTAGCACGACGACGTGCTAATACTTTACGGCCATTTTTAGTAGCCATGCGAGCACGGAAACCGTGAGTACGCTTGCGTTTAAGTACGCTTGGTTGAAAAGTTCTTTTCATAACTAATCCATCCGATCGGTTAAAGTTAAAACATCCTATGCAGGTCGCGATCCTGGCACAGGTGCCATTTCGAGCGCGAGATATTAAAGCCGACGCGCATGAAAGTCAATCATATTTGTGCCGACAAGCTCATTTTATAGTCTAAATAGGTAAAAAACGGTGTTTACTATATGGAAGAGGGACGCTTACACGGTTAATTACGATTATTGAATTGCTATATATAGAGTAGGCTAAATTGAGCGGATCGTGGCATTTGATCTTGTTATAAAGATCGAGATCTGGGGTTGTGGATCAAGTGTGTTGATCTTTGTGAAGTTTTCCACAGTGCTTGGGTGAAAATTGGCGACATCCTCTGGAAAACTAAAATTGATCTCAATTTTTTGGTGAGATCTTAGTCTTTTTTTGATAAGATCTTTGTAAATAAGTGAAATTAAAAATCCTTTTAAAACAAAGGTTTGCTTTTTTTGATGGTTGGGATCTTATTTTTTATAAAAGTCAATATTGATGTTGTGGATAAGAACGCTTCATAATACCCGGCTTCCACCTGTGAATAATTGATAATATACAAACTTTTCCGTTGATCTTTGAGTTATCTGTGAATAACTCTGTTGGTTACTTTGTAAATAATAATAAGTAACCAACATTATTGATGTGCGGGAATAATAACTATTTCGGAGTGCAATGTGTATCTGTCGGTTTGGCAAAGTTGTTTATATGTTTTGCAAGATGAGCTGCCATCGCAGCAGTTCAATATGTGGGTTAGGCCACTACAAGCAGAAAGTACCGAAGATACTTTAACCATCTATGCACCAAATCGCTTTGTGTTAGATTGGGTTCGAGAGAAGTACTTAAATCGAATTAACGAATTACTGATCGAAATTTGTGGTGATGAAGCACCTGAATTGCGTTTTGACGTAGGCAGTAAGCCTATGGTGCAAACGCAGCCGCAAGTTTCAGTTGAAACACACGCGGGACAAGCGCCAGCGCAATCACCTCAAGTTGCAAGCAGAAGCACGACACAATCACCTGTCAGCGAAGCGAAAGTTGAACCGGCTCCGAAATCGAGCGTGAAATCAAATATCAAAGAGAATTACACCTTTGATAACTTTGTCGAGGGTAAATCAAACCAACTCGCAAAAGCTGCTGCAACACAAGTCGCCGATAACCCAGGTTCTGCTTTTAACCCTGTATTTATTTATGGTGGTACAGGCCTAGGTAAAACACACTTATTACATGCAGTTGGTAATGGCATCATCAATAAAAAGCCGGATGCCAAAATTGTATATATGCATTCTGAACGTTTTGTTCAAGATATGGTTAAAGCACTTCAAAATAACGCCATCGAAGATTTTAAACGTTACTATCGAAGTGTAGATGCATTAATGATCGACGACATTCAATTCTTTGCTAATAAAGAGCGTTCGCAAGAAGAGTTTTTCCATACGTTTAACGCGTTACTTGAAGGTAATCAGCAAATCATTTTAACGTCAGATAGATATCCGAAAGAAATTGAGGGTGTTGAAGATAGGCTGAAATCTAGGTTTGGCTGGGGCTTAACTATTGCAATTGAACCGCCTGAATTGGAAACGCGAGTTGCCATTTTGATGAAAAAGGCGCAGCAAAGTAACATTAACTTACCTCATGAAGTGGCTTTCTTTATTGCTAAGAAACTGCGATCGAATGTGCGAGAGCTTGAAGGGGCGTTAAACCGTGTTATTGCCAATGCGAATTTTACAGGCCGTCCAATTTCTATTGAGTTTGTCAAAGAAGCGCTGCGAGACTTATTGGCTTTGCAAGACAAGTTAGTCACTATCGATAATATCCAGCGCACAGTCGCGGAATATTATCGTATTCGTGTGTCGGATTTATTGTCGAAGCGCCGCAGCCGATCGGTAGCGCGTCCAAGACAAGTTGCTATGGCATTATCGAAAGAATTAACCAATCACAGTTTACCTGAAATTGGTGATGCGTTTGGTGGTCGAGACCACACCACGGTATTGCATGCATGTCGTAAAGTGAAAGAGCTTCGTGAAGAAAGTCACGAAGTAAAAGAAGATTATCAAAACTTGATCAGAACATTGTCATCTTAAGGGTTAAGTGATGCAAATAACGATAGTAAGAGAACAGTTTTTAAAGCCGTTAATGCAAGTGTCAGGTGCGATTGAGCGTAAACACACACTACCTATTTTGTCTAATGTGTTGCTAGAAGTTAAAAATGGCGTGTTAGCCATGACGGGCACTGATTTGGAAATTGAGTTAGTTGCATCTGTCATTTTGCAAAATGACACTGCGGATGCAAAGTTGACTTTACCCGCTAAAAAGCTACTAGATATCTGTAAAAGTCTGCCGGATAGTTCAGAAATTAACTTGTCTACACAAGAGCATCAAGTACTGCTCACAAGTGGTAAGAGCCGTTTTTCTCTAACAACACTTGCTGCGGAAGACTTTCCTAATTTGGAAGAGTGGCAAGGAGAGGTTGAGTTCAAATTAACGCGAATGGAACTTCGGAAATTACTTGAAGCGACGCATTTCTCAATGGCTAACCAAGATGTACGTTATTACTTGAATGGTATGTCATTTGAAGTTGATGGTAATGAAATTAAAACTGTGGCGACAGATGGCCACAGGCTAGCGATTGCGCAAAAGCAAATCGAGCAATCTTTAGGCGCGCAGCGTCAACTGATTATCCCTAGAAAAGGGGTATTGGAGATTATGAGATTGCTTCCAGCGGATGATGAAGAGTTGGCTATACAATTTGGCGCAAATCATTTCCGCGTTATTGATCAGGAAGTTATCTTCACTAGTAAGCTAGTCGATGGGCGTTTTCCTGATTATCGACGTGTACTACCTCGTGGTGGTGACAAGATTGTGACAGCGAATAGAGAGTGGATAAGAAGTGCCTTTCAACGAGTTTCTATTTTATCTAACGAAAAATTCAGAGGTGTGCGCTTAAATCTCAGTAATGGTGTATTGAAGATTAGCGCTAATAATCCAGAACAAGAACAAGCAGAAGAAACCGTTGAAGTAAATTACCAAGGTGATGACCTTGAGGTTGGGTTCAACGTTTCTTACTTATTGGATGTACTCAATACATTGAAAACTGACGATGTTCAGTTTACGTTGGCGGATTCAAATAGCAGTGCACTTATTGAAGGTGCAGGTGAAGAAGACGCAATGTATGTAGTAATGCCAATGCGTTTATAAGTAATAGTAGCGCTCTACATGAGTTTGACACATATCAGCCTCAATGATTTTAGAAACATTGAGGCACTCTCTTTTTCTCCCTCCAAAGATCTCAATTTAATTTTAGGCCAAAATGGCAGTGGCAAGACGAGCTTACTAGAGGCCATTTACTTTTTGTCCAATGGGCGCTCATTTCGTACTAACAAATATAAAATGATGATTCGTAATGAGCAGGATAAATGTGTTGTACATGGAAAGAAACAGCTACATAACTTGTCTATACCAATCGGAATTAGCAAAAGCCAAAACGGTGAAACGCAGTTAAGGATTCAAGGTCAAGCTAGCCGGAAAATCGCAGAGCTTGCACAAATATTGCCAGTTCAAGTCATAACGCCTGAAAGTTATGAGCTGTTTTTTGGAGGTCCAAAAGAACGAAGAAAGTTTCTCGATCTTGGCGTGTTCCACGTGGAACATTTGTTTTATGAAGTCTGGAAAAACTTTAATAAAGTTCTAAAGCAGAGAAATGCACTCATTAGGAGTAGACCCGCTAACTTCATTGAACAGATAAAGTTTTGGGATAAGCAATTTATTGACCTTGCTGAACAAATAAATATCTACCGAAAAGCTTATATAAGTAGGTTTGAAGGCTATTTTTTTGATAAGATAGGGGGGATTAGCTCTGTATTTGATGGCCTAGAAACTCGCTATGATGCGGGCTGGAAAGGGGAACTAAGTGAGGTGCTTCAATCGCAATTAGATCGAGACCTTAAACTTGGGTATACAAGCAAAGGCCCCCATAAAGCTGATTTTAGTTTTAAGGTCCATGGGCACAATGTTGAAGAGATTATGTCTAGAGGGCAATTAAAGCTGCTTTTGTATGCGCTTAAAATTACGCAGAATAATCTGATTGAACAAGAAACTGATAAACAATCAATATTGCTAATCGATGATTTACCATCTGAGCTGAGCTCTGAAACTCTGGGAAGTGTTGCGAAGCTACTTGCGAACTGTAATTCTCAGTTGTTTGTTTCTGCAATCAGCTCAGAAAGTTTAACGCCTGTTGTGGAACTACTTGAAAAAGATATCGAGATGTTCCACGTGGAACATGGTCGTTTAATAACAAATTAATTGGAATTAACCATGTCTGATAATTATGATTCATCCAGTATTAAAGTACTGAAGGGATTGGATGCTGTAAGAAAGCGTCCAGGAATGTATATCGGCGACACTGATGATGGAACTGGATTACATCACATGGTCTTCGAAGTTGTTGATAACTCAATTGATGAAGCCTTAGCTGGATACTGTGATGATATTTTCGTTACGATTCATACTGATGGTTCCGTATCAGTAAGAGATAACGGTCGAGGTGTACCTACTTCAATTCACCCTGAAGAAGGGGTATCAGCAGCAGAAGTTATTATGACGGTACTACATGCTGGTGGTAAATTCGATGATAATTCATATAAAGTATCGGGCGGCTTACACGGTGTAGGCGTGTCTGTTGTTAATGCACTTTCTGAAAAACTACAATTAACTATCCGCCGTGATGGCCAAGTGCATCAACAAAAGTACACGATGGGCGTGCCTGATGCTCCTCTTGCGGTAATTGGTGAAGCTGAGACTACTGGTACAGAGCTAAGATTCTGGCCAAGTCCTGAAACGTTCTCTGATATTAATTTCCATTATGATATTTTAGCGAAACGTCTTCGCGAGCTGTCCTTTTTGAACTCCGGTGTAAGTATTATTCTTACCGATGAACGTGAAGAAAATAAGCATGACCACTTCAAATATGAAGGTGGTATACAAGCATTTGTCGCATACTTAAACCGTAAAAAAACACCAGTACATCAAAGTGTTTTCCATTTTACAAGTGAACGTGATGACGGTACTTGCGTAGAAGTTTCGATGCAGTGGAATGATGGTTTCCAAGAAAACATTTACTGCTTTACAAACAACATTCCTCAGCGAGATGGCGGTACACACCTAGCTGGTTTTCGAGCTGCTTTAACAAGAACTTTGAACACCTACATGGAAAAAGAAGGGTTCAATAAAAAGAATAAGACCAGTGCAACGGGTGACGATGCCCGTGAAGGTCTCACTGCTGTAGTCAGTGTTAAAGTGCCGGATCCTAAGTTCTCTTCTCAGACAAAAGACAAACTAGTATCAAGTGAAGTAAAAGGTGCCGTTGAGCAAGCTATGGCTGAAAAGCTTAACGAATACCTACTTGAAAATCCGCAAGACGCGAAAACAGTCGTAAATAAAATTGTTGATGCAGCGCGTGCGCGAGAAGCGGCACGTAAAGCAAGAGAAATGACTCGTCGTAAAGGTGTAATGGACTTAGCTGGTTTACCAGGTAAGTTAGCTGATTGCCAAGAAAAAGACCCTGGGTTATCAGAACTATATATCGTGGAGGGAGACTCGGCGGGTGGTTCTGCTAAGCAAGGCCGTAACCGTAAAAACCAAGCTATTCTGCCGTTGAAGGGTAAAATTCTAAACGTAGAAAAAGCACGTTTTGATAAGATGTTATCTTCACAAGAGGTGGCGACGCTAATTACTGCACTAGGTTGTGGTATAGGTCGTGATGAATATGATCCAGAAAAGCTACGTTACCACAGCATTATTATTATGACCGATGCGGACGTTGATGGCTCACACATCCGAACATTGTTATTGACGTTCTTCTACCGTCAAATGCCTGAGATCATCGAGCGCGGGTACGTTTATATTGCACAACCGCCACTATACAAAGTGAAAAAAGGTAAGAACGAGCGATATATTAAAGATGACCATGCACTTACAGAATACCTAACAACGCTTGCACTAGACGGTGCATCTCTATATTCAAGCGAAGGTGCAACGGCAATAGAAGGTAATCGCCTAGAGAATTTAGTACATGATTACCAAAAAACGGTAGACGTAATTGGTCGACTACAACGTAAATATCCAGCTGCGATCATGAATCGTTTGGTTTACCAACCAGAATTAGCTGAAGCTGATTTGAATGATGAATCGAAAGTGACAGCATGGAGTGATGCACTTGTAGCAGATCTTATTAAACATGACGACGATGCGACAATATTCTCGGCATCAGTTAGCTATGATGATGAGCGTCACATGTACTACCCTATTGTGAACATTCGTCAACATGGCGTAGATAAAGCACACACCTTGAACTATGACTTTATTACTTCTAAAGATTATGCGCGTATTGCTAACACTGGAAAGCAAATTGCGCATATTGTAGAAGACGGCGGTTACATCCAGCGTGGAGAAAAGACGCAACCGATTAGCAGCTTTGTTGAAGGTCTTGATTGGTTAATCAATGAATCAAAGCGTGGCTTGTATACACAACGTTATAAGGGTCTAGGTGAGATGAACCCAGGCCAACTTTGGGAAACAACGATGGACCCAGATGCACGTCGTATGCTACGTGTGACAATTGAAGATGCAATTGCTGCAGATCAATTGTTTGCGACTCTAATGGGCGACCAAGTTGAGCCTCGTCGTGACTTTATCGAGCAAAACGCACTGAGAGTGGTTAACCTCGACGTGTAACCACAGCTGATGTAAAGCATGATAAAAAAGGAGGGGAAACCCTCCTTTTTTTCTTATAAATGCTTAATTCTATGCACTGCACACGGTATACTGAGCATAATTTTCAATCATAAAAACTCAAGTCAGCGAGATGTAAATTCTGATTTGAGTCCCATGTACCAAATAAATATAAAAGCCAACTATGCAAAAATATGATATCAAAACCTTCCAAGGGTTGATCCTGGCTTTACAGGACTATTGGGCACAGCAAGGCTGTGTAATTGCGCAACCACTGGATATGGAAGTTGGTGCGGGCACATTCCACCCGATGACCTTCTTGAAATCTATTGGCCCAGAGCCAATGTCGAGCGCGTATGTTCAACCTTGCCGCCGTCCTACGGATGGTCGTTATGGTGAGAACCCGAATCGACTACAACACTACTATCAATTTCAAGTTGTGTTGAAGCCATCTCCTGACAACATTCAGGAGCTTTATTTAGGTTCATTGGAAGCATTGGGTATTGATACATTAACTCACGAAGTACGCTTTGTAGAGGATAACTGGGAATCACCAACACTTGGTGCTTGGGGTCTTGGTTGGGAAGTCTGGCTAAATGGTATGGAAGTAACTCAGTTTACTTACTTCCAACAAGTTGGTGGTATCGAATGCTCACCTGTAACTGGTGAAATCACTTATGGTTTAGAGCGTCTTGCCATGTATATACAAGGTGTAGATAGCATTTATGATCTCGTTTGGACTGATGGTCCTATGGGTAGTGTCACTTATGGTGACGTATTCATGCAAAATGAAATCGAACAGTCTACTTACAATTTTGAGCACGCAGATGTTGATGCGCTATTTGCGCAATTCGACCAATGTGAAAAAGAAAGCCAAAAGCTAATTGAAGCGGGTCTATCTCTACCTGCTTATGAGCAAGTAATGAAAGCATCGCATGCGTTCAACCTATTAGATGCACGTCATGCAATCTCTGTTACAGAGCGTCAGCGTTACATACTTCGTGTACGCGCGCTGTCTAAAGCATGTGCTCAAGCATATTTTGAAGCACGTGAAGCTCTTGGTTTCCCGCTTTGTAAGGACTGATCATGACAACTGAAAATTTACTAGTAGAAATTGGTACTGAAGAACTACCACCAAAAGCATTGCGCAAACTAGCTCAAGCATTTGCAGATAACATGGCTACTGAATTAGAAGCCCTGGAACTTGGCCATCAAGGTATCAAATGGTATGCGTCGCCACGTCGATTAGGTGTAAAGGTAGCTGCGCTAGAAACGCAACAGCAAGACAAAGTCGTAGAGAAGCGCGGTCCGGCAATTAAAGCCGCATTTGACGCTGAGGGTAATCCAACCAAAGCGGCTCAAGGTTGGGCACGTGGTTGTGGTATCGATGTGAGTGAAGCTGATAAGCTTGAAACGGAAAAGGGCGCTTGGCTATTGCACAAAGCGACTGTTGAAGGTCAGCAAGCAAGTACGTTACTTGCGGATGTAATTGCCAAGGCGCTTGCAAAGTTACCTATTCCTAAGCCAATGCGTTGGGGCGTGAATAAGACGCAGTTTATTCGTCCTGTTCACACGGTTGCGGCACTACTTGGTAGCGAAATAATTAATGGTGAAGTACTCGGCAAGCAAATCAGCAATGAGTTGCAAGGTCATCGTTTCCACCACCCAGCTCGTACAACACTTGCTCACGCTGATGAAATCTTCGATACGTTAAAGCAAGCATATGTCATTGCTGATTATGATGCGCGTAAAGCTCAGATCCGTGCTCAAATCGAAGCGGAAGCTGAGAAGCTTGGCGCACAAGTCGCAATGGATGAAGACTTACTTGAAGAAGTAACGTCTCTTGTCGAATGGCCTGTGACGTTGACAGCTTCTTTTGACGAAGCATTCTTATCTGTACCAGCTGAAGCACTTATCTACACCATGAAAGATGATCAGAAGTATTTCCCACTGTTGAATAATGATGGGGAACTGATCAATAAATTCTTGTTCGTATCAAATATTGAGAGCAAAGATCCAAGTGTCGTTATCTCGGGTAACGAAAAAGTGGTTCGTCCTCGTCTTGCCGATGCACAGTTTTTCTTTGAAACTGATAAAAAGAAAACTCTGGAAAGCCGCCTAGAGTCTTTAGGCTCAGTTTTATTCCAGAAGCAATTAGGTACACTAAAAGACAAGTCAGAACGTATCGCTGCACTGGCTGGTTACATCGCTGAACAATTGGGTGTAGATAAAGGCTTGGCTGAGCGCGCAGGTTTACTCAGTAAAACCGACTTAATGACTGAAATGGTCATGGAGTTCACAGATGTTCAGGGCGTAATGGGTATGCACTATGCCCGTATCGATGGTGAAGCAGAAGAAGTTGCACTGGCACAAAATGAACAGTATATGCCACGTTTTGCTGGCGATGACTTACCATCAAATACAATTAGCTTTGCTGTTGCGCTGGCAGATAAGTTCGACACGTTGGTTGGTATCTTCGGTATCGGTCAAATACCAAAAGGTGACAAAGACCCGTTTGCACTGCGTCGTGCTGCGATAGGTGCACTTCGCATCATGGTAGAAAAAGCACTACCGTTGGATATCTTAGATATCGTTGCTAAAGCGCAATCGCTATTTGGTGATAAGCTGACAAACGACAACGTCGCCCAAGACGTGTTTGAGTTTATGTTAGGCCGTTTCCGTGCTTGGTATCAGGACGAAGGTATCAGTGTTGATGTAATTCAAGCAGTATTAGTTCGTCGCCCAACTCAGCCTGTTGATTTCGACCGTCGTGTTAAAGCGGTAAGCCACTTCCGTACGTTGGAAGAAGCTGAAGCGTTGGCTGCGGCCAACAAGCGTGTGAACAATATTCTAGCCAAGAATAACGTAACCAGCGATGCTGCGGTATCATCTGAGTTACTTGTAGAAGCTGCTGAGAAACAATTAGCTGAGCAGGTTGCTGCATTAACTGACGAGCTTGCGCCAGTATATGAACAGGGTGATTATCAGCAAGCTCTAACACGCTTGGCAAGCCTTCGCGAAGTTGTTGACACATTCTTTGATAACGTCATGGTTATGGCAGACGATGAAGCTGTTAAACAAAACCGTCTTGCACTGCTAAGCCAGTTAAGTCGTCTGTTCTTGAACACTGCCGATATTTCAGTGTTACAAAACTAAGCGCAGCACGTTGATTTGAGCCAGCAATGATTGCTGGCTTTTTTATTTTTATGATCGGTTAGAGAAATGCAAAAGAATACTGCTATATCATTATTGCTGGTATTAGGTATCACTGGGTGTGCATCTCCAAACATCACACCTGAAGGGCCAATGTCTATCCAGCGCAATGCAAAATTATTTGAGAGAGCCATGTATTTGCGTGGTGATTTCAGTTTGTGGGATGCCGAAGACATTTATCGCTTGCAGCCTAAGGGAGATGGTCGTTATCTAGTTCGCGCTCGTTTTATGAGTCCCGGAAAAGTATATGAATTTAAGATTGCAGATGAAAAGTGGAGTGAAGGGTATAATTGTGGTTACCGTTTCCAAGGCATGGTCCAGCTTGGTCAGCCACTTCCTGTAGATTGCAATACGGTCTACAATTATTTGAGCTTTGCACCAGATAAAAAAGGTTGGTACTCCATTACACTCGACTATCGAGACAGCTCAAACCCGACTGTTGTAGTGCAAAGAGACTAGTCGTAGGATTTGAAATAGGAAGGGCAGCAGAATTACTGTTCATTGCGCTGTCCTCTTACTTTCCTTTTTTCAGTAAGTAACGATACGGCACATTGTCCGTTTCTTTTGCTACCAATGTGTGGTCCATAAACTCGCAGAAACTTGGAATATCTCGGGCAGTAGAAGGATCATCTGCCAATATTAACAATGTCTCTCCATTATTCATTTTACGTACCATTCCTCGGATCATCATAACGGGCTCCGGACAGCGTAACCCAATTGCATCCAATGTATGGTCGGTATTATCAAAGCTCATAATGCCACTCTTAAGAAAATTTAAAGGTGCTATTCTAACGTGCCAAGCCTATAGATGAAAAGTGGCTCTGATATAAATGACAGGGAAATAATGTAAGTAAAAAAGTCTTAAAAAGAAAAGGCAAAGTACTGAAAGTAACTTTGCCTTGGTCACCAAGTTGAATTTGGCTATGACAACAAATAGGCGTTATTCAACGCGCTCGAATACGGTCGCAATACCTTGGCCTAAGCCGATACACATAGTGGCAAGACCATACTTTGCACTTTTCTCTTCCATAATATGGATAAGAGAAGTACTAATACGAGAACCTGAACAGCCCAGTGGGTGGCCTAACGCAATCGCTCCACCATTTAAATTCACCTTTTCATCAGCAACATCCAGCAATCCTAAGTCTTTCATTACTGGTAATGACTGGGCTGCAAACGCTTCATTCAGCTCTACGACGTCCAAATCTTCCACACTGATACCTGCGTGTTTTAGTGCTTTTTGAGTTGCTGGAACAGGTCCGTAACCCATGATTGAAGGATCGCAACCCGCAACAGCCATTGACTTTATGCGAGCACGAATCGGCAAGCCAAGTTCATTCGCTTTGCTTTCACTCATGACTAACATGGCTGACGCACCATCAGACAATGCCGATGATGTACCGGCTGTCACTGTGCCGCTCGCAGGGTTAAATACTGGGCGAAGCTGGCTTAGCCCTTCGAGGCTTGTTTCAGGCCTGATAACCTCATCTTGCTCAACAAGAACAGGAATTCCATGTTCATCGTGGCCCTCTGTTGGCAGTATTTCTTTGGCAAAACGACCCTCAACACTTGCTGCGTGGGCTCGTTGATGTGAACGGACAGCAAACGCATCTTGCTGCTCTCGCCCTATACTGTGCATGCTTGCTAAATATTCTGCGGTTAAGCCCATCACGCCAGCTGCTTGTGCAACTGAGGTAGACAACCCAGGGTGAAAATCCACACCATGTGTCATTGGTACATGACCCATATGTTCTACACCACCAATTAAGTAAGTGTCACCAGCGCCTGTCATAATTGCGCGTGCAGCGTCATGAAGCGCTTGCATCGACGAACCACACAGACGGTTTACAGTAACTGCTGGCACTGAGTGAGGAATACCTGCTAATAGAGCAGCGTTACGTGCAACATTAAAACCTTGCTCTAATGTTTGTTGCACACAACCCCAATAGATATCATCAATTGATTCAGGTACAACTTGAGGGTTTCGCTCAAGAATACCTTTCATCAGATGGGCACTTAAGTCCTCTGCACGACGGTGCTTAAATACACCTCCTTTGGAGCGACCCATCGGAGTACGAATACAATCTACAATAACCGCTTGTTCCATGTTACTGGCCCTCCACTTGATAGAATACTTTGCTATCAGCTGCCCAAGTGCGAGTTTGTTCTGACACCTGATAGATTTCGCCTAGGTCGGCATACTTATCTGCTATAGCAACAAATTCGCTTAACCCTATTTGGTCTAGGTAGCGGAATGCTCCCCCTCTAAATGGTGGGAAGCCGATGCCGTAGATAAGCGCCATGTCGGCTTCTTGTGGAGAAGCAACAATACCTTCTTGTAGGCAAAGCAGCACTTCGTTAACCATCGGAACCATACAGCGTTCGATAATCGTTTGCTTGTCGAATTGCTTATTGTCATCACAGATTTGGCTCAGCAGCTCAACTGACTCGGCATCTTTTGATTTTTTCAAACGGCCCTTACGATCTGGGGCGTACTGATAGAAGCCTTTTTGATTTTTCTGACCAAAGCGCTCTGCGTTTGCAAGCAGCGCAACTGGGTCCTTCTCTTGGCGAGCCATACGAGTTGGGAAGCCATCGGCCATTACGCCGGTACAATGGTTGGCCGTATCAATGCCCACAACATCCAGCAGGTATGCGGGGCCCATTGGCCAACCAAAAACATTTTCCATGACTTTATCTATTTGCGCAAAGTCAGCACCTTCAACAACGAGTTTGCTAAATCCAGCAAAATAAGGGAAAAGCACACGGTTTACAAAGAACCCTGGACAGTCATTTACAACAATTGGTGACTTACCTAGTTTCAGCGCATAGTCGACCACTGCTGCAACGGTCTCATCAGAGGTTTTTTCACCGCGAATAATTTCAACCAATGGCATTTTAGGCACTGGGTTAAAAAAGTGCATGCCACAGAAGTGCTCTGGGTTGCTTAGTGCAGAGGCTAGTTCATCGATACGGATTGTAGAAGTATTTGATGTCAAGACAGTGCCTGTTGGCATTTGCTTTTCAAGCTCAGCTAACACAGACTTTTTAACTTGAGGGTTCTCAACAACAGCTTCCACAATAATGTCAGAATTCTCTAAGTCGCGGTCATTGAGCGTTGGTTTAATTTTACCCAAGGTGGCTACCATTTTGTCGGTTGCCATATGTCCGCGCTTAACTTTCTTTCCTAAGATAGTTGCAGCTTCGTTCATACCTAAATCAAGGGCCGCTTGATTAATGTCTTTCATGACAATTGGTGTGCCTTTGTAGGCAGATTGGTAAGCTATACCGCCACCCATAATACCTGCGCCGAGCACAGCGGCTTGCTTAATTTCAGTTTGATTTAGTTTAGCCTGCTTTTTAGCAACACCTTTGATGAACTGATCTGCCAAGAAAATACCAGTTTGTGCCGCGGCTTCTGCGGTTTTTGCTAATTTAGCAAAGTTGGCATTTTCAATCGCCATTGCTTCTGCACGCGTATGATTAGCAGCAGCTTTGATAGTTTTAACGGCCATAACAGGAGCAGGGTAATGGCCTTTAGTTTTGGCCATGACCATACCTTCGGCCATCGCAAAACTCATACCTTGCTCAACACGGTTCATTTTCAGTGGGCTAAGCTTGATTTGTCTTTTAGCTTGCCAATCTAACTTGCCATCAATAGCTTGTTCTAGTGTTTTTATAGCCGCATCACGCAGTTTACCTGCTTCCACAATGGCATCGACTGCACCGACTTTAAAGGCGTCAGGTGCACGGTTTTCTTTACCAGTGGTTATCCACGTCATGGCATTATCTGCGCCTATAACGCGAGGCAATCGCACGGTACCGCCAAAACCAGGCATAATCCCAAGCTTAACTTCAGGTAAACCAATTTTTGCATTTGGTGTAGCAATACGGTAATCGGTAGCGAGTACCCACTCACATCCACCGCCAAGCGCTAGGCCATTGATTGCAGAAAGTGTTGGAAATGGTAAGTCTTCAATTGCATCAAAGACGTCAGTCGCATCTTTGATCCAACCTACAAGTTCTTGTTCTGGTCTATTGAAGGTAGGTAAAAATTCAAAGATATCCGCACCAACAATAAAGTGCTCTTTATCACTGGTAAAAATAAGGCCTTTTACATCATCACGTGCGCTTAATTCGGCTAGTGCTTGAGCACAGTCTTGTAGAGTTTGCTGAGATAGCTTGTTGACCGAGCCTGGCGTACAAAACTTAAACTCAGCGATATTGCCTTTGCAAAATTCAACAACAAAGGACTCGCGTTTGATTAACATACTGGTTCTCCGTGACACTGGTACGATGAGTTGTCATTTCATCCAGTGTGGCCCCTTTAAATGAAAATTGCAATGAAAAATTTACCGCAGATTTACTGAAAACCAAGAATCGGGATGATAAGGTGGCTAAGTGCATGGATTGGACTAAGGTGTCTTATGGTTAGCGCATTCAGTTTATTTAAACCTTTAATCATGCATAACTTTTATGAGGTGGTATATGAAACTGATATACCTGACGCGCACTGCGCGAAAAAGTTAAGGAAAGTGCCTGAGTTAGTATTTTATTCTAGTTGGTTTTATTTTTCTCAGTGCATTGATATACAACGCATTTATGTAAAGTATAGGTCGTTATGAAATTATGGTTCTCTGGTCTTGTTGCCAGTAGTATTTGCGCCTGTTTTTCCATTGTGAGTGTCAACTCATATGCGCAAAAGGCACATCAAGATTTTCTCAATGCTGAGCGTGTTGCTTGGTCTGGTAATCATGCCAAATTTAAGCAGTCTTTGAACTCTTTAGATCACCCGCTCAAACCTTATGTGGAAATGACATTTTATAAACGTCATCCAAAGTTAAAGTATCAAGATGACATTACCCAGTTTTTATCTGTGTATGATCACACGCCACTTGATTGGCCTGTGCGAAAAAGCTGGTTAAATTACCTCAAACGTCGTGGTAAAAAAGCGCTGTTTATAGAGCATTATCAAGCAACAAATAATGCCGAGTTGAAATGTACCTATCTGCAATTTCAGCTGGATTTGGGCGCCCCGAAAAAAGCCATTTTAGACCAAGTTGAGCCCTTATGGGTGGTGGGTAAGTCTCAGCCTAAAGCTTGTGATAAATTGTTTTCAGTATGGGAAAAAGCGGGTTATCGTTCGCAAGCGTTGATTTGGCAACGCATCACCAAAGCGGCACAGGATGGACAAACTTCGCTGATTAAATATCTTAAAACCCTGTTACCTAAAAATGAAGCTTACTTAGCGGACCTATATGTTGCAGTTCGTCGAGATCCAAGTGCTTCTGCAGGTTTGTATCGCTATAAAAAGCGCACTGTAAAAGAAAGCGAAATTGCTGTTTATGGTGTACGTAGACTAATTTGGCGAGACCCCAAATTGGCATTACGTGCATGGGATAAATTGCAAGGGATGTTTGATTTTACTCAAGCGCAAAAAGACAATGTGGCGTATCGTTTTGCTTTAGCCTTGGCTTCTAAAGGACATGTTCAAGC
Organism: Pseudoalteromonas luteoviolacea NCIMB 1942; assembly: GCF_001625595.1. Taxonomy (GTDB): domain Bacteria; phylum Pseudomonadota; class Gammaproteobacteria; order Enterobacterales; family Alteromonadaceae; genus Pseudoalteromonas; species Pseudoalteromonas luteoviolacea_A. The sequence goes on along the minus strand of NZ_AUXT01000195.1, from coordinate 19,707 downwards.
CCGCTTTTGGTTGAACAAAGTCCCGGTAGAAAAGCAAGATGTAAAGCTGCGTCAATGGCTCATGAGCAATATGCTTAAAGAGCAAGATTGGGAAGGGATTGCGGCGCTGTTTACTGGTATGCAAAACCTTAGCAACGGCCAGACGTACTGGTTGGGGTACAGTTACTTCAAGCGTGATGATAATGTAAAAGCCACAGAGCTTTGGCAGTCACTGGCCATGAAACGAGATTACTATGGTTTTTTAGCTGCGGCAAGATTGGACTTACCGCCCGCAATGAATGCCAAAGAGCTGGACATTGCTGGTGAAACTTTGCAAACCGTCTCGCAAGCTCCGGGTTTTAAACGGGCCAAGGCTCTGTATGAATTGCAGCGTTTTACCCAAGCAAGGAGAGAGTGGAATTATTTAACGAATACCTCCAGTACAGAAGAAAAACTAGCAGCTTCTTTACTCGCTGCAGAATTAGATTGGTACGACAGCACCATTTATACACTTGCTCAGATCAAAGCATGGAATTATGTAGATCTTCGCTTTCCAATGGCATTTGATACGTTATTTGAACGCTATAGTGAACGAAATAGAGTGGATTTGGCGTGGAGTTATGCCGTTGCAAGGCGCGAGAGTAGTTTTGCGCCAGACGCGAGGTCGACGGCAGATGCATACGGGTTAATGCAGCTTTTGCCCAGCACGGCAAGATATGTGGCGAAAAAGCGGGTCTCAAAACAGCAGTTGATGAAACCTGCAATGAATATCCGTTTGGGTACCGATTATCTAGAGTATCTAAAGCGTAAAGCGAGTGGCAATGAGATTATAGCGACCGCCTCTTATAATGCAGGGTACCACCGTGTTAAACGTTGGGTACCTCGTGAAGAGATACCTGCGGAGCTATGGATAGAGCTAATTCCTTATAGAGAAACGCGTGACTATGTGAAAAATGTGATGGCTTATCGTCAGGTTTATCATACAAAACTTGGCCGCGAGGGTAACGTGTTGGCAGGGATCTTGGATATGAGTATTGGTGGCAAGCAAAAGCGTTAATTGCGTAGGTGATTGCATGGGGAGTATGAGCGTGGCATCGTTTTTAGGACGGTGCTATGTTAGACTCAGAAACAATAAAAATTCAATTAATATGGGTACACCGTGGACAAATTAGCCAACTTGTATGCAGAGCATATCACGACGCTTCAAGCGCGCACCAAAACCATCGTAGAACGAGAAGGCTTAGACGGATTAGTTATCCACTCTGGGCAGGCTAAACGCCAGTTTTTGGATGATATGTATTATCCGTTTAAAGTTAACCCTCAGTTTAAAGCTTGGTTACCGGTGATTGATAACCCTCACTGTTGGTTAGTGGTTAACGGGGTAGAGAAACCTAAATTAATTTTTTATCGCCCTGTGGATTTCTGGCATAAAGTGCCTGATGAACCGAATGATTTTTGGGCCGATTACTTTGATATCACTTTATTGGTTCAACCTGAGCAAGTTGAGAAGTTACTACCATATGACAAAGAGAAGTTTGCCTATATTGGTGAGTATCTCGAAGTTGCGCAGGCGTTAGGTTTTGGCCAAATGAACCCAGAGCCAGTGATGAACTTCTTGCACTATCATCGCGCTTATAAAACAGAGTATGAAATGACCTGTATGCGTGAAGCAAACCGTATTGCGGTATTGGGTCACAAAGCGGCTAGAGATGAGTTTTATGCAGGAGGCTCTGAGTTTTCGATTCAACAAGCTTATTTAAATGCGACCGCACATATGGAAAACGATATGCCCTATGGCAATATCGTTGCGCTGAACAAGCACTGTGCGATTTTACATTACACCCACTTTGAGCACCAAGCTCCAAGTCAGCATTTATCATTTTTGATTGATGCAGGTGCTAATTTTAATGGCTATGCCTCAGATATTACCCGTACGTATGACTTTGCTAAGCAAGGTGAATTTGCAGAAATGGTGGATTCTTTAAATGCCCATCAAATTGCACTAGGTAAAGCGCTTGAACCGGGTAAACTGTATGGTGAGTTGCATATTAATTGCCATCGTCGTATAGCGCAAATTTTAGCGGACTTTAAAGTGATCAACCTAGGAGCTGACGAGATTGTAGAAAAAGGCATTTCATCTACTTTCTTCCCTCATGGCCTTGGTCACCATATTGGATTGCAAGTACATGATATGGGTGGGTTTATGGCTGATGATCAGGGGGCACATCAAGCGCCTCCAGAAGGTCACCCGTTCTTACGTTGTACCAGAAAGATTGAAGCAGGTCAGGTGTTTACCATTGAACCTGGGCTTTATTTCATTGATTCATTACTGGCAGATTTGGCGAAAACAGATCACGGTAAGCATGTAAATTGGGACAAAGTAGCGCAGTTTAAACCGTACGGTGGTATTCGTATTGAAGATAACATCATTGTCCACGAAGATCGCCTTGAAAATATGACGCGAGACTTTAATCTAGACTAATTCGCGTTGCGTAATTAAGGTCATTTCTATTAAATCCATAAAAGGAGTCTCAAGGGACTCCTTTTTTCACAGCTATTATAGTGTATGTCAGAGTATAAAATCCCATGTGAGACTATCCGTTATCACGAAGAAATAAAGAAAAGCACCTTCATTGTGCATATTGCTCATACGCCAACATTGGAGGAGGCGAAAGCATTTATTCGCAGTATCAATGAAGAGTTTCCTGATGCCAGGCATAATTGCTGGGCACACGTAGCCGGCGCACCTGGTGGTAGCCATGTACTTGGCTTTTCTGATGATGGAGAACCCAATGGCACTGCGGGTAAACCCATGCTTAATGTTCTAATGGGCTCTGGAATTGGAGAAATTACCGCAGTCACGACACGTTATTTCGGTGGTATCAAGCTAGGTACTGGTGGCTTGGTCCGTGCTTACGGTGGCACACTGAATAATGCACTGAGGGAGCTCACAACTTCGTTGAAAGTACCTTCAGTAATCATTCTTGGTGAATCTGACTATGGGTTGCAGGGGGTTATAGAGCAGCACTTAGCCATTCAGTATCAAATTCTTGAAGTAAAACATGATTTTGCTGCGAAGATTGGCTGGCAAATAGAAATAGATGCGCGAGAGGCGGATGCTGCTATTCAGTCTATCTATGATTTAACCCATGGTAGTGTGTCATTTAAGATACAAAAGTGATTGATTTCCCGAGTTACGTGGTTTACTAACGCCTGAGGGTATTAGACAATCAAAACTAATCATAACAACAAGCGATCTGCGTTATGCAATTTCGTACCATTATAAAAATTCTCGGCCAACTTGTTGCGCTGTTTAGCATTACTATGGTGCCACCGGCAATAGTGTCTTTGATATACAAAGACGGTGGTGGTGTACCATTTGTACTTGCTTTTATTTTCAGTGTGCTAATTGGTCTTATGGCCTATTACCCCAACCGCAAGGAGCGAGGTGAACTCAAAGCCAGAGAAGGCTTCTTAATCGTGGTTCTTTTTTGGCTGGTACTGGGCTCCTTTGCATCCGTACCCCTCATATTCTTAGATGAACCGAATTTATCCTTTGCCGATGCTGTATTTGAAGCATTCTCCGGTCTCACTACGACAGGTGCTACCGTGTTAACGGGGATAGAGTACTTGCCTAAATCTGTCTTATTCTATCGTCAACAACTGCAGTGGTTGGGCGGTATGGGGATCATCGTATTAGCGGTGGCTGTACTTCCCATGCTTGGTGTCGGTGGTATGCAGTTATACCGAGCTGAAACGCCGGGCCCAGTGAAAGACTCGAAAATGACGCCGCGTATTGCCGATACTGCAAAGCATCTTTGGTACATCTATGTTGCGCTCACCGCCGCCTGTACAGCCGCTTATAAAGTGGCAGGAATGGGGTGGTTTGATGCTATTTGTCATGCCTTTGCAACCATCGCTATCGGTGGTTTCTCTACCTATGATGCCTCGATAGGTCATTTTGACAGCCCCATGATCAACTTTATTTGTGTGGTATTTTTGTTGATAGCGGCCATTAACTTTTCACTTCACTATGCCGCTGTTGCTAGTCGTAGCGTGCGGGCTTATTTAAGAGACCCGGAATTCAAGGTCTTTCTGTTTATTCAGTTGGCACTGGTGGTGATTTGCTTTGCTGTGCTGTCTTCAAATCAAGTTTATAGTGACGGTGATGAAACACTTGATCATGCGCTATTTCAGGCTGTCTCAATCAGTACAACTGCAGGCTTTGCAACGGATAGCTTCTCGGCATGGCCATTGTTCTTACCTATTCTCTTAATTTTTTCGAGCTTCATCGGTGGTTGTGCCGGGTCCACTGGCGGTGGCATGAAAGTGGTGCGCGTGTTCTTGCTTTATTTGCAAGGGATCCGAGAGCTTAATCGTTTGGTACACCCTAGAGCCATATACTCAATAAAGCTTGGCCGAAAGGCACTTCCAGATAAAGTGGTTGAAGCGGTGTGGGGGTTCTTTTCTGCCTATGCGTTGGTTTTTGTGATAATCATGATTGCTTTGCTTGGCACTGGGTTGGATAACATCACTGCATTCTCGGCCACAGCTGCCTGTTTAAACAACTTAGGTCCAGGCTTGGGTGATGTGGCTGCTCATTATGGTGATATCAGTGATACCGCAAAGTGGATTCTGACGCTGGCCATGGTTTTTGGTCGATTGGAAATATTCACTTTATTAGTTCTATTTACTCCTACCTTCTGGCGCGGTTAATCTCCCAATTTTCAAGAGATTAATACCGATTTAGCCCTATGGATAGGGCTAAAAAGCCTTTCTCATAACAAAGCATGGAATTGGCTTTATTTATCATTACTATTTCTTATTTATCTGAAATTATTAAAGTTTTTATTCATTTCTACGATATAAATGCGGTAGTTAAATTATGGCGACATAAAATTTTGCCATGCTGCTAAAATTAATAAAGGGCAAGTGAAGGGCTTTTACCATGACTAAAAGTGAGTTGGCAGAAAACCGACTGCAGGTGTTACAAATGCAAGCGGGTAGTATTGTTGATATGGAAATCGTGTTGCCAGCGAATCGCAAGCGCATTAAGACTGAATTTGTAGGTGCACTTGAAAATCAGTTTATTATCCTAAATCAACCTAGTCATAAGCGCTTAGGTGCAGCACTAGATTATGTCAAAGAAGGCACTGAGGTAATCGTTCGTGCATTGCCTGAAGAAGCCGATGGGCAAATTATCGCATTTAAAGAGACCATTAAAGCGGTGACCACGCACCCTGCACGCTTAATTTACCTCTATTACCCGAGTGAAGTGCAAACCTATAAGTTACGGGCGCAAACACGTATTCCAACTTTGATACCGGCGGTTCTGAGTGTCGAAGGAAAAAGTGAAGTGGGGGTGATTAAAGATATCTCACTTGCGGGTTTGATGTTTGATGTGCAAAGAACGCATCTACCTGAGGAGCTAAAAGAATTGACCTGCGAAATATTAATCGAAGGCAAAGAGTCTCAAAAGGCCGTGCTTACAGGGACAGTGTGTCGTGTCAAAGAGAGCCATGAAGACATCATTTCATTGGGGATACATTTGGAAAGCCAAGACAAAGAAGTCCAAGCGATTTTGAAAGACTATTTAATTGATATCTCCGCGCTCAACTACGATTAAAACTGGGCGCAGGTGGATTAGGCATGTTAAATGACAGACATGCCTAATTAGGTCGGGTTAAACGAACAAAGCGCTAACTTGGAATAGCTTTTCGACCACACCAATTTGCTTTTTATCAATCAAAAACATGATGACATGGTCGCCGGATTCGATCACTGTATGGTCGTGCGCAATAAGTACTTCTGCATCGCGTACAATCGCACCGATGGTAGTACCGTGCGGCAACTTAATATCTCGGATAGCTCTACCCACAACTTTTGAGGTATTTTCGTCGCCATGGGCAACGGCTTCGATAGCTTCAGCTGCACCTTTTCGCAAAGAGTATACATTGACGATATCACCCCGTCTGACATGAGTCAGCAATGCAGAAATCGTGGCTTGCTGTGGAGAGATGGCAATATCAATTTCGCCACCCTGTACTAAGTCGACATAGGCACTACGCTGAATGAGCACCATGGTTTTTTGTGCACCCATACGCTTTGCTAGCATGGCAGCCATGATATTGGCTTCATCATCATTGGTTACCGCAATAAATACGTCAACCTGCTCGATATGCTCTTCGGAAAGTAACTCTTGATCTGAAGCGTCTCCACAAAATACCACGGTGTTATCTAGCATTTCAGACAACTGAGACGCGCGGTTATGGTTGCGCTCAATCAGCTTTACACTGTGGTTCTTCTCTAGCGAACGTGCTAAACCCGCCCCAATATTACCGCCCCCAGCAATCATGATCTTTTTATATGATTGCTCGAGCTTTTGCAGCTCGTTCATAACTGCGCGAATGTGTTTCGTTGCGGCAATGAAGAATACTTCGTCGTCCGCTTCAATCACCGTTGTACCAAGCGGCTTAATGGCTTTTCCCTGACGGTAAATGGCAGCAACACGAGTGTCAACATTAGGAATATGCTCTTTCAATGCCGAGAGGGCATAGCCTACTAGTAGTCCACCGTAGTATGCCTTAACTGCAACCAAGGAGAGCATGCCGTCGGCAAATTTCAATACTTGCAGGGCTCCGGGGTAGTCGATTAAGCGACGAATATACTTGGTGACCAGCTGCTCTGGTGCGATGTAGTGGTCAACTGGTAAGTCGTCGTTATGGAATAGCTTTTCTCGGTAATCAAGGTATTGCTCGGAACGGATCCGAGCAATTTTAGTTGGCGTATTGAAAATACTATAGGCGACCTGACATGCGATCATATTCACTTCGTCTGAGCTAGTCACCGCAATGATCATGTCGGCGTCTTCAGCACCAGCTTGCCTTAATACCTCGGGGTGGGCACTGTGACCATTCACACCTTGCAAGTCGTATTTGTCTTGCAATTCGCGCAGACGCTCACCGTCGATATCAACAACGGTGATTTCATTTTGCTCCCCGACGAGGTTTTCAGCGAGCGTGCCACCAACCTGTCCGGCACCTAAAATAATGATTTTCATAGCTCAAACTTACAGTTTTTATTGTTTTTGCAACTTCGCGTAATAGAAGCCATCAGTGGTGCCTGGCAATAATTGTAAACCGGGCTGCTCAGCGTTATCTTGATCGTGTAATGCAATGTGCGTTGCATTGTCGGTACGCGCTAAAAAGGCTTTAATTTGCTCATGGTTTTCATCTGGAAGTACTGAGCAAGTTGCGTACACTAACGTACCACCTGTTTTTAACAACGGCCAGATATTATCTAAAATTTTAGCCTGTAATGCTGCAAGTTCATCGATATCAGCCGCTCTTCTCAACCACTTAATATCTGGGTGGCGACGTATTACACCTGTAGCTGAGCAAGGTACATCCAACAGGATACGATCAAACTGCTCACCTTGCCACCAGTCATCAGGTTGATCAGCCAAGCCGTGCACGCAGTCAGCATGCAAAGAAAGACGATTAAGGTTGTCGGTTACGCGTTCTAGTCGCTTCGCATCGGCATCTAACGCTGTAACTTTGGCATCTGCGAGTTCTAGTATATGGCAGGTCTTGCCACCAGGTGCTGCACACGCGTCCAAAATAATGTCACCATCTTGTGGAGCGAGCAATCTCGCCGCCATTTGTGCTGCTGCATCTTGTACAGAACACGCACCTTTGTCGAAACTGGGCAGCGCTTTCACATCCACTGGTTGAGTAAGCAATATGCCATCTTCGAAGTCGTCATTGACGCTGTGGGCGATATCCGCTTTATCCAGCTTTGCTGAGTAAGCTGGCGTCGAACCTTGTTGCTGATTAACGCGCAACCACATTGGCGCTTGTAGTTGGTTTGACTCCAGAATTGCTTGCCAATCTTGGGGGTACGCAGCCTGTAGCTTTTTAATAAACCAGCTAGGGTGGTTGTATTGACATACCAAAATTTCATTGGCGCTTGCTTCTAACTCTGTTTGTTGGCGTTGAAAGTTACGCAATACGGCGTTAACGAGGCTTTTCATACCTGGCGCCCGCAAAGGGTTTAGTGCATTTACTGTCTCGGCAACCGCGGCGTGTGCGGGTACTCGCATATGCTGTAATTGATAGATACCTACGTATAGCAAGAACTGAAATACTCGGCGCTTGCCTCGTAGAGGTTGATCTAATAAATTCTGACAATAGTGCTCTAGACTTGGCAAATGGCGCAAAACGCCATAGCACATTTGCTGTAGTAAGGCGCGGTCCTTATGTGGCAATTGCTGGCTGGCATAAGGAAGCTGGGCGGTCAGCGAATTTCCTTTATCTACAACCTCAAATAATGTTTGCGCCGCCAGCGCTCGTACATTTGCCATTATGCGCCCACCTTATTGCCCGGCGTTACCCAATCAGCACGACCATTTAAAAAGTCTTGTGTAGTCATTGGCTTTTTGCCCTGTGGTTGTAATTCATTGATTTGTAGTGCACCTTCACCACAGGCAATAATGATCCCTTGCTTTGACGCCTCGAGTACAGTACCTGGTTCTCCGGTCTGGGTAACCACCTCTGCTTGCCAAATTTTCACCGTTTGCGATTGCATTTGAGTGAAACACATTGGCCAAGGGTTGAATGCGCGAATATTACGCTCGATTTGTTCTGCACTCATTTTCCAGTCAATTTCAGCTTCTTGCTTGGATAGCTTTTTCGCGTAATTTGACAGCGCATCGTCTTGCTTTTGAGGAATGATTTTGCCCGCAGCTAGTTTGTCGAGTGTTTCGACAAGCGCGCTAGGCCCGAGTTCTGCTAACTTGGCGTATAGGCTGGCACTGGTTTCTTTACTATCAATTGGACAGGTAGCAATATGCAGCATGTCTCCTGTGTCTAACCCTTCGTCCATTTGCATGATGGTGACCCCAGTTTCATTGTCGCCCGCCCAGATTGAACGTTGGATAGGTGCTGCTCCACGCCAGCGTGGCAATATTGACCCATGCACATTGAGGCAGCCAAGTTTTGGTGTGTCCAAAATTGCTTTTGGCAATAGCAACCCATAGGCAACGACCACCATCACATCAGCATGAAATGCTGCTAACTGCTCAGTCGCTTCATCACTTTTTAATGAAGCTGGCTGCACGACTTGTAGATCGTGTGCTAGCGCCAATGTTTTAACTTCACTGGCTTTTAGTTTCTTACCTCGACCAGCTGGTTTATCAGGAGTGCTATATACAGCAATGACTTCATGATGAGAGTCGATTAATGCTTGGAGGTGTCGCGCGGCAAAATCAGGCGTGCCCGCAAATACAATACGCAGAGGGTTGTTCACTAGTAAACTGTCCAATTAAATAATGTCTGATTAAGCTTTAGTCGCGAGACGGGCTTCTTTCTCAATTTTCTTTTTGATGCGTTGACGCTTTAGTGGCGACAAATAATCAATGAATAACTTACCAACTAAATGGTCTAGCTCGTGTTGAACGCAATTAGAAAGCAGTTCTTGTGCATCAAATTGATATTCTTCACCGTTTTCATTAAGTGCTTTCACCGTTACTTTTTCAGCACGGTCTACTTTTGCATAAGAATAAGGGACCGATAGGCAGCCTTCTTCACATACCATATTACCTTCAGAGGCAACGATTTCTGGATTGATTAATACATAAGGTTCGTTGCGTTCTTCAGATACATCAATAACCACAATGCGCTGATGAATATCAACCTGAGTAGCTGCGAGGCCAACGCCATTTTCGTCATACATAGTTTCTAACATGTCTTTGACGATTTGACGGGTTTCATCATTTACTTCTTTAACGGGCTTTGCAACGGTGCGCAATCGCTCGTTAGGAAACTTAAGCACTTCTAACTTTGCCATAGATACCTTTTACAGTCTTTCTAAATGAGGTAATGTATGCTCTTATTTTAGCCATTCACGTTCCCCTTTAACAGGTTTTGGTGGATAATATCTAAAAATAACTCAAGGAAGCATGCATGAAATCTCAAATTGCCGCCTTATTCATCGCTGCTGTTGCCGTATTCCCTGTCATTGCAGACACACTAACGGTCAAAGCTGATGCACCCAAGCGCTATGTTGTCAAAAAAGGGGATACACTCTGGGACATTTCGAGCTTGTACCTTCGTAGCCCATGGAAGTGGCCTGAGTTATGGCAAAACAATCCTCAAATTGATAACCCTAACCTGATTTACCCCGGTGATATTTTGGCTTTAGAAGTCGATGAAAATGGCAACCCAGTACTAAGAATCGATAAAGGGGTAAGAAAATTATCCCCGAAAACACGTATTATTACAGCAAAAGGAGAGGCGATACCAACTTTACCGTTGTCTGTGTTGGAGCCATATCTCATTTTTTCTCAGGCGCTGAGTAAAGATGATTTAGATGATGTCCCGATTGTATTGGGCTCGAATAAAAACTTTAAGATGAGTATTGTGGGCCACTTGTTGTATGTGAAAGGGGACTTATTGCAAGGGGGCACTTACGGTATCTATCGGAAGGGCGAACCGTATAAAGACGGCTCGACGACACTTGCCTATGAAACTAAGTTGGTTGGTACAGGGCGTGCTACTAAATCTGGCGACATAGAGGATGGGGTCCCTAGCACTTTAAGAATCGACGGTGTGAAGCAAGAGGTCAAAGCGGGTGACTTGGTCATGCCAATTGCACAGGGGCAAGATCACAAAGCCGCTTTTAGAATGAGCAAACCAAGCATAGCCATAGACGGAAAAATTATTGCGAGCGGTAATCGCCATACCGAGTTTGGTGCAATGTCAGTTGTCATATTGAACCTTGGTAGTAGTCAAAAATTGGTTGAAGGGAGTGTATTGAATATACTGCGTCAGTCCCCCACTGTGATTGAAAATGAAGACGGACCAAGGTATGTGGAAGACGCTAGCTCTCTAGATAAGCTCATTGGAGATATCGGCTCTTTGTTTGGCGAAGAAAACAGCGAAGACAGCACTGTATGGCATATGCCCAGTGAAAAAGTGGGAGAGCTGATGTTATTCAAAGTGTATGACAACATTAGTTATGCCATGGTGACTAAGACGTCTCACCCTATTAGAGTGGGAGATAGCGTCACGAATTAATTATATATTTAATGCTCAAGGAGGGAGCGTGGATAAGTTATCAATACGACAAGCACTTGCTTTACAATTGTGCCGGGGTCTCGGCGTTTCAACTTTGTTGGCTCTACAGCAAAAGATTTCCCTACCTTCATTATTTTCACTGGGCCTTTCAGATTTACTGCAACTTGGGCTATCAGAGGAGGTTGCCAAACAATTACATCGTGTGGATTGGCAGCGAGTAGACCAAGTAATTAAGGTGTGTGAGGCCCAAAACCTACACATTATTCAATTTTTCGATAAACACTACCCAGTTGCACTGACGCATATTTGCAATCCACCTTGGCTATTATTTTGCAGGGGAAATACTGCGTTGCTAAAACACCCTCAGATAGCCGTTGTAGGCAGCCGCTCAGCTTCTCGAACAGGGCTCGATATTGCGTACGACTTTGCCAAACAGCTGAGTCAGTCAAATTTACTAGTCACGTCCGGCATGGCTCGCGGAATTGATGGTGCAGCACACACTGGAGCATTGGACTGTAACAAGGGAACCATTGCGGTATTGGGCACTGGGGTTGATGTGATTTATCCGCAGCGTCATCGCGACTTATATTGGCGTATTGCAGAGCAAGGTTTGCTGATTAGTGAGTTTTTACCGGGGATCCGCGCCCATGCAAGCCACTTTCCGAGGCGTAACCGGATTATCTCTGGCTTGTCATTGGGAGTGTTGCTGGTGGAAGCGGAAATAAAAAGTGGTTCACTAATTACCGCTCGATATGCGCTGGAGCAAAATAAAGAGGTATTCGCGATACCCGGGTCAATTCGTCATAGCTTGTCCCAAGGGTGCCATTTTTTGCTCAAGCAGGGAGCCAAACTCACTGAACATGTCAGCGATATTCTCGAAGAGGTGAGCTTTTTACCCGAAAACAGTCTATATATTATAGAAAGTGAAGAACCGCAGGAGAGTTGCCCCATTTTGCAAAATCTCGGCTATGAGGTGACAGACGTAGATACCTTAGTGCAGAGGACCCAGTGGCCAGTAGAGCAGGTACTTGCCAGACTATTGGACTTAGAGCTTGAAGACAAAGTAGAACGTGTATTAAACGGCTACATCAAATTAGCGAGGGGTTAAACATGTTTGATATCCTAATGTACTTATTTGAGAACTATATTCACAGCGAAGCGGATATCTTCGTAGAGCAAAATCAATTGACCGATGAACTGGTCGGGGCTGGTTTTAATCAAGACGAAATTTACAAAGCGCTTGATTGGTTGGAGCAACTAGCAGATTTACAACACAGTGATGAATTCCCATACTTAAACGCAAAACCAGACTCGGCCATTCGCATTTATACAGAAGAAGAAAGCAGAGTGCTGGATGTAGAGTGCCGAGGTTTTTTAATGTTTGTTGAGCAAATAGGGGTCATTGACTGTACAACGCGAGAAATGGTGATCGACCGTATGATGGCACTAGAGAAGTCGTCCATTTGTTTAGATGATCTAAAATGGGTGATCTTAATGGTGTTATTTAATGTGCCAGGTAAAGAGCATGCCTACGCACAAATGGAAGACTTAATATTTGAACAACCTACCGGGTTATTGCACTAGGCAATAATCCTGTAGGCTTTGACTAAATTAGTTAGATCTAAAACAGGTGGTTTGGGCAACCATACGTCCGTTAGAACCTGTAAAAGTAGTAATACAGGCATATTCAATGGAGGCTGAATAATCGTCAATTAGGTTTGTGACAGCAAGAGTTTCGCTGCTAGGCGTTCCTCCTCCACTTGTTTTATAATTAAACTTAAATGTTAATTTGTTTCCTAAATGTTTTACTTCTGCATCTATTGGAACACATGTAGTCGCTGTAATTTTGCAAATACCCGTAGCCTTACTACCATAACCGCTAGAAGAGGTAATAATGCTGAATTGTGATTGATTTTCTGCTCCAGAATTGCGCTCTATATTGTTAACTAGTTGAGTGGTTGTAGTAGTACCTGCACCTGAAAAAAATAAGTTTAAAAAACTGCTGAACCAGCCTAGGTTTGACTCCCTTTGTGTGTTGGAACCGTCCTTTCGACCATTTGCTAATTGATCATCAATACTATAATGAGTACGACAGTCGTGGCCACAAGGTGTAGTTTCATAGTAACGATAAATACGCTTGGCCAATGCCGCGCTAGCAAATTCTCTTAGAGCGATATCGGTATCAATACCTTGTTGATTAAATATTGTATAGTCTAGCTTTTTTGAAGAGCTATTCCACGACACAGAAACAGCAAGTTCAACACCCCAGCTAGTTTTAAAAAAGTATACATTTTCAGGATAAATATATTGCCTTGCTTGAGAAGAGAGTGAAAACAAAACACAGCATAGAATAAACACGGTTTGGCGCATTAAAAATCTCCTTATTTAATGTCGAAAGTACCTAAAGCGGGTTCACTGTGTGTAGTTTTGTTTTTTTTTGTCAATTTTTTGTGTTTTTTGTGTTTTTTATATGTTTTGCGGTTAAATGTACCTGTTTATCTAATCGCGTACACGGAGTAAAATAGCGCGAAATAGCGCGATGCGTGCACAACCCAAGGTTATTCCAATGAGCAAAATTGACCACTCACTTTTTAATGCTAATCAGCATGCATTAGAAAAAGAATATGAAGTCTGTCCAAAGTGCGGTTCTGGGCTGGTGGTCAAGCATTCCAAAAATGGGGCGTTTCTTGGCTGTGCCAGCTATCCAACTTGTGACTATATACGCTCTTTTGCACATCATGACAGTCATGACATAAAAATTCTGAATGATGCCGATTGCCCTGAATGTGGTAAACAACTAGTGATTAGAAATGGTCGTTACGGAATGTTTATTGGTTGTACGGGTTATCCGGAGTGTCACTTTATTGTGCACGAAGATGAAGAGGAGTCTGAATCTTTACCGACGTGCCCTAAGTGTCAAAAAGGCCAACTACAAAAGCGCAAGAACAAATACGGCAAGTTTTTTTATGCTTGTGATGCCTATCCCAAATGTAAGTACAGTTTAAATCAGCACCCGGTTGCGCATCAGTGTGAACAGTGTAACTGGCCGGTTATGGTGCAAAAACAGCGCGCGGGCAAAGCTATGCTACAATGTCCACAAAAAGCTTGTCAGCATATGATTGAGGATCCCTATGACTCACAATGAAACACCTAATGAACAGCCACAATCGGCGATTGAAGCGTTACAGCAAGGCGAGTTGATCTGTTATCCGACAGAGGCAATTATTGGTCTTGGTTGTGACCCTGATAGTGAGGGGGCGGTGCACAAATTACTGGCTTTGAAAGAGCGCCCGATAGAAAAGGGGTTGATCTTGATTGCGGATAATTTTGCACAGTGTTTGAATTATGTTGATGACGCCAAAATCCCAATGGATAAACGTGCTGAAATTTTCTCTGCTTGGCCAGGTCCGGTAACTTGGGTATTGCCCGCTAAATCGACGACCCCGAAGTGGCTAACTGGTGAGCATACAAGTATCGCTGTTCGTGTGACCGATCACCCAGTTGTAAAGCAACTTTGTCAGGAGTTTGGCAAGCCTTTAGTGTCTACCAGTGCCAACTTCAGCGGTGAAGATCCAGCGATGACTATTGACGAAGCAAAAGCGATGTTTAATGAGCGCGTTGGTTTTTATCAAGACGGCGAATTAGGCGGACGTACTTCTCCAAGCCAAATCCGCGATGCAATGACTGGCAAAGTCTTTAGGAGCTAATCGGGTGAGTAAAGTAAATCTAGAGACAGTCAAAGCATTCTTACTAAAATTACAAGACGACATTTGCCAAGGTTTAGAGCAAGCTGATGGCAGCGGCAAGTTTGTTGAAGATAGGTGGGAGCGTGCAGAAGGTGGCGGTGGTCGAACACGAGTTCTAAGAGGTGGTGATGTTATCGAACAGGGGGGCGTTAACTACTCTCATGTATATGGTGCGTCAATGCCAGCATCTGCAACGGCACATCGCCCTGAATTGGCGGGTCGCAGTTTTCACGCCTGTGGTGTGTCATTGGTGATCCACCCTAAAAACCCACACATCCCAACAAGTCATGCAAATGTGCGCTTCTTTATTGCTGAAAAAGAAGGCGAAGAACCTATTTGGTGGTTTGGTGGCGGGTTTGACTTAACACCATTTTACCCTCAATTAGAAGATGTTAAGCATTGGCACAAGGTTGCTAAAGAGCTATGTGACCCCTTTGGTGAAGCCGTTTATCCAAACTACAAAAAGTGGTGTGATGATTACTTCTACCTCAAACATCGTGATGAGACTCGCGGAGTCGGCGGTTTATTCTTTGATGATTTGAATGAATGGGGATTCGATAAGAGTTTTGCCTTTATGCAGGCAGTAGGAGCAGGGTTTTTACCCGCTTACATTCCTATTATTGAGCGCAGAAAAGCACAACCTTTTACCGAACAAGAACGAGAGTTCCAGTTATACCGTCGTGGCCGCTACGTCGAGTTCAATCTTGTTTGGGACAGAGGTACCTTGTTTGGTTTGCAAAGTGGTGGTCGTACAGAGTCTATTCTTATGTCGATGCCACCTTTGGCACGTTGGGAGTATGATTTCAAACCAGAGTCTGGCTCAAACGAAGCGCGTTTATATGAGCACTTTTTAAAACCACAAGATTGGTTGAATATAAGTAATCTGTGATTGGTGAGTAGCTTGTCATAAATTACAAAGTAAAAAGGAACCTTTTGGTTCCTTTTTTGGTTGGATTAATCGTACAGGCTAATCTAGCTTAAAACCTCTTACTTGCTCGTCGAGCGAGCGGGCCAGCTTTAGTAGCTCTTCACTGACTTGTTTACTGCCATGAGCATCTACCAGTGATTGCTCTGCATTGTCTCTTATTGCAATGACGCTTTGGTTTATTTCTTCAGCCGCTAAGTTTTGCTGCTCGGTGGCATCGGCAATTTGCACATTAAGCGCATTGATCTCATGCATTTGCGACGAAATATCTTTTAGCGCCTGCGCGACTTGTTGCACCTGTTGAGCGCGATCGTCCGCTTCGGAGCAAGAAGCATTCATGGCATTGACTGTTTGCTCTGCCTCTTGTTGCAGCTTATCTATAGTTCTGCGGATTTCATCTGTAGAGTCATGCGTACGAGTTGCAAGTGTTCTGACCTCGTCTGCAACGACTGCAAACCCTCTACCGGCCTCGCCTGCACGGGCGGCTTCGATTGCTGCATTGAGCGCCAACAAGTTGGTTTGCTCTGCAATACTACTGATCACCTCTAAGACTTTACCCACAGCCAAAGTTTGCGCTTGCAGTTGGCTCACCTGGTTTGACGCGTCTCTTATATCTTGCGCTAACTGATTGATGCTTTGTTCAGTCGTGTGTGCAATCGACATACTTTGCTCTGCGAGGTGATTGCTGCTATCCGACTTTTCTGAGGCAAAGTGCGTGGTATTTTTGACTTCACTGGATGAACTTTCCAGCTCATTAATGGCCGCCGCAACTGAATCCGTGCCTTGTTTTTGCGATTGTATTGCGGCCTCTGTTGTCTCTGCGGCTGTATAAATGTGCTCGGCAGAGTGGATAAGTACTTTAGAAGAGCGTGACATCTCTGCAATACTGTCTTTAAACGCTGCCATCATTTTATTGAAGTTTGTGGCCAATCGGCCTAGTTCGTCGTCTATCTCATCA
Organism: Pseudoalteromonas luteoviolacea NCIMB 1942; assembly: GCF_001625595.1. Lineage (GTDB taxonomy): Bacteria > Pseudomonadota > Gammaproteobacteria > Enterobacterales > Alteromonadaceae > Pseudoalteromonas > Pseudoalteromonas luteoviolacea_A. The sequence continues at coordinate 3,024 of NZ_AUXT01000195.1, read as the reverse complement.
TCTATACGTAAGCTAAGGTCTTGGTTCGTCGTAGCCAGTCGCATAGTTCTGCCGAGGTTTTTCAGCCTGACAATAAAGAGCTTGCGGAATAAAATACCAAGGATCAAAAACGCAGTGGCAAATATCGTTGTCAAAATAGCAGTGCTTAGTAAGGTGTTTTCATGGACCGTATCGTCAATCTCTTCTAGTGAATAGCTAATTTTCACAGCGCCCAGTACATCACCTTCCTGCGCTTGGTGACAGCCAAGGCAGTTTGTACCCTTATAATCAGCGCTGGCGACCATGGGTTTTAAATAGGTCATAACCCGCATATCACCTTTTTGCTCAATAACCAGTAATTCTTCACCGTTGAGTGCTGCTCGTTCGGAGTAGGACTGTGGCGATTCATTTGGATTACCTTGGCCATATAAGGCATTCACTTTTTCACCACGGATAATATGTGCATCTTCAATATTGTCGTGGTTACGTAACTTATCACCTAAGATTTGGCGATTTGCCATCGTGCCAGTGAGCATCATAGTATTGATGGAATCGAAATAATTATCTGCAAGCAGTCTAATGTTGGTTTCGACGGTTTGCTCAGCAAGGGATTTCTGTTGATTGCTGTTACTAAGAATACTGGCGATCAATACCAGCACACCCGTAATGGCGAGTAGGGCATATATTTTATGTTGAATAGACTTCACACGCATTGCACCTAATTTGAATTAAGTGTCTATTATGCGTGCGAACTCTAGATTGAGATTTGACTCAGCGCAAATGTAACTTGTCTAGTGCATTTATTTAAATAGTACTTTAGTCTTGGTTAATCATATGTGTCGCAAGCTGGGCAAAGGATTTTCTCAGTCCCTCTCGCAATAGTGGGTTATCTACTTCTGTTTCTAATGCTTTATCCATGCAGTGCATCCACTGATCGCGCAGGTCTTGGTTGATGGGGAATGGCATATGTCTCATGCGTAGGCGAGGGTGGCCGTATTTCTCCGCAAATAAATCAGGGCCGCCTAACCACCCTGAAAGGAATTCAAAAAATACCTGGCGGATCCTATCGAGTGGTAGTGGGTGCATATCGTAAAGTGGCTTCGCGTATGGATCGCTTTCCATAATATCGTAAAAGCGGTTGGCGAGTGCGAGAGTACCTTGCTCGCCACCTAATATCTCATAGGGGGTGCGCTCTGGTGTTGGAGCTTGATGATTTTTTTGTGTGGTTTGATCTTCACTTGCATCTTTGCGAAAGATGCGTTTAATTAACTGCTTCATTCACTATCACTATTGTTAGGCTAAAAATGGACAAATATGCGGTTTTTGGTAACCCGATAAAGCATTCTAAATCGCCAGAGATTCATTCGCAATTTGCATCTCAACTCAATGAGCATATCGAATATACTGCGATACTTGCACCAGAGGATGGCTTTATAAGTAGTATCAAAGACTTCTTTGCTGGTGGAGGTAAAGGTGCGAACGTTACCTTACCTTTTAAAGAAGCAGCGTTTGACTATGCAGACACACTTACGGAGCGAGCAAAATTGGCCGGTGCAGTGAACACATTAAAGTTACAAGAGGATGGATTGGTCCTAGGTGACAATACCGACGGCGCGGGTTTGGTCGCTGATCTACAAAGACATCAAGCGCAAGTACAAGATGCTGTGGTTTTATTATTAGGTGCTGGTGGTGCCGCAAGAGGGTGTATCTATCCTTTACTCAAAGCGGGTGTAAAGCAAATTGTGATTGCGAATCGTACGGTCTCAAAAGCACAAGCATTGGCTGAGCTATTTGCGCCATATGGAGACGTGGTGGCTGCGCCACTTGATGATATACCTGAGCTACTTTATACCGGTGTGATAAATTCAACCTCATCAAGTGTGACTGGCGACACGCCAAATATTTCAAGTCAGCTTGTGGCTGAGGTCATATGGGGTTATGACATGTTTTACAGCGATGAGCGTACGAGTTTTCTAACGTGGCTAGCCAACAATAACAATGCCTGCTATTTAATGGATGGGATGGGTATGCTAATCGGTCAAGCTGCGGAGGCATACTCGGTGTGGCGAGGAAAATATCCGAATGTTGACCCTTTGCTAGAGAAGGCAAAATAAAATGAATCAAGCTATTTTATTCAATGATGATATACACTTTGATGGGTCACGACGTCGTTTGGTGTTTACGGCTATGGTGTCAGGCATGATAGTCCCTTGTGTAGTGGCTGTGCCCGAAACTGAACTAGAGCCTATCAACCATTTTAGAAACCACCAATTTGATTACGAAATGCTGGCCGAGCAACGTATTGAAGATGAAGATTACTCGGCGTCTGGTGAAATAGAGTTAACCTTCTTGTAGATATTCGTCTTTTAACTCTACATAATTTTGTGCAGACACTTTCAAAAAAGTGCGCTCTTGATCTGTTAAAGGGCGTGCTTGTTTTACTGGGCTACCAACATACAAATAGCCGGACTTTAGTGTTTTATTGGGAGGGACTAAAGCACCACCACCGATGATGACATCATCTTCAACTGTGACATTGTCCATAACGATTGCACCCATACCGACCAGTATTCGATTGCTCAACTGACAGCCATGTAGCATCACTTTGTGCCCGATGGTCACGTCATCTCCAATAATGAGCGGGTAGCCTTTTGGGTTTGCAGCGCTTTTTCGTGTTAAATGAAGGACACTACCATCCTGTACATTTGTTCTTTCGCCAATTTTGATATAATTGACATCCCCACGTGCGGCGACTAGGGGCCAAACACTACTATCTTTGCCAATGCTAATGTCACCGACCAATACTGCGCTTTCGTCAATATAAACCCCTTCGGATAATTTAGGAGCAATACCTTTATATGTTCTTATCATAATCTAAGACTCTTAAAAGAAGATTTGCCTAGTTTAGAGTTTAATCATATAAATCGCTATAGGGTCTAAACACGACTTTTGTACGTTAAACATTCTATTTTAGTGCGTTTAGGTTGATAATTACACGAACAATGTATTTTTATAACTTTTCTTAAAAAAACGCTTGCGCCAATC
>NZ_AUXT01000194.1 GCF_001625595.1 Pseudoalteromonas luteoviolacea NCIMB 1942 | reverse complement strand
CAAACGCCAACGAGAGAATATCAAACGGGTAATCGCTATATTGGCAGCAGTGAAGGCGTTGTCAGCAATACCGCCAAAGTGGTGGTGGGCACAGATCCAACACCGGCAATCCGTTTTACTGAAAAACCCAAAGCGGGTAATAAAACCGTATCGGGCAAAGTGTTCTTCGATGTCGATCAAAATGGGGTTATCGATCCTGTCGATTCAGTTTTGAACAACATCAGCATGCAACTCACAGGCACAGATAAGTATGGTCAGGCAGTGGAGCGTTCAACCACCACCGATGCCAATGG
>NZ_AUXT01000193.1 GCF_001625595.1 Pseudoalteromonas luteoviolacea NCIMB 1942 | reverse complement strand
AAAAGCTGAAACAAGCTTTAAGAAAGGAATACCTGCAAAGCAAAAGAAAGCGATACGTAGTACAGACTATCTTGAAAAGGTTTTGAATCTATAGCGTTTTTTCATGTTCTTACCCTCGGATAAAAATGAGCATCACATAAGTGACACTCTCAAACAACCAAATCTGTCAATGAGGGGGTTACTCAACGCATCCACATGTTTTTGGAGCAAGAGACAAGTTTTGACAAATATTGCCATCAGTTTGATGGGTATTACCTAAACCGCCTACGGCATTAGGTGTTAACGCTTTACCATCATTGATATTTTTTAAGAAAGGCTTTTAATTTGTTTTTTGTAATTTTAACTTCATATGGTTATTCCTTACCATGTTATAAATTATACTGCTGCCGGAATGTTGTTATTATTGTTATATTCCGGCGTACATTGGAAATGTGAAAAATTAAACCACCGTCTAAATTGGGGCTTAATCATTCAGTAAAGTAACCCTACCTCAGAAAAAACAAAATAAAAACCCATAACAGGTACATTATTAATCTTTTAATAAACACCATCGTAGATTTTTTAAATCGCTAGATGGTGAAATGCACCTAATTACTTCAATCTCAGATGGCCTTATTAGAAGGATTAATAATCTGTATTATTCAGTTTATTTTAAATTGCCCTTAAAACTCATGCGGGTAGATTGGCTTATCACTCTATACAGACACATATCTTCATCTATAGACTTTTACCTTATCACTGCATTGATTAATTAATGCAGTGACACTTAAAATAGCCTTAAAAATGGCGGTTCTTAGGCAGACGAGTCAGGTCTAACTTCAATATTTTTGAGCGTCGCTGATAGTTATATAGTGATTTTTTCTTGGCTGGTAAATCATCCACATTGGCACAGTCAAAACCCTGCTCTAAAAACCAATGGATACTTCGCGTTGTCAAAGCAAAAAGAGTCTTATAACCCTGTTTTCTTGCTTTGTTTATTACTATTCTTAATAAAAAGCTGCCTCTATCCGCGTCTCGATACTGCGGGTGAACAGCAAGGCTTGCAAACTCTCCGGCTTCTTCTTCTGGAAATGTATATAAAGCGGCACAGGCAATGATTAAGCCATCCCGTTCGATAACCGTAAACTGCTCAATCTCCATTTCCAACTGTTCTCTTGAGCGACGCACCAAATAGCCCAGTTCTTCAAGCGGACGGATCAAGTTGAGTACTCCATTAATATCACTAATTGTCGCACTGCGCAATTGCTCTGAACTTTGTGGCGCGATTTGCGTACCAATCCCGTCCAATGAAAAAAGTTCTTGCAACAGCGCACCGTCCTCTTTATAACTCACTAGGTGGCATCGATGAACACCCCCTCGACATGCTTCGATTGCCGCATTTAAAAACACTGCAGCGCTTTTACAAATCTCACTGCTCTTATGGTACTTTGCTAACAAATGAGCAGCTTCATTGGGCATCAATTCCGCAATCGCCTCGCCTTTTTCATCTAGGATACCGGCTTCATGACAGAACCCGATCATCTTGTCCGCATCGAGCTTAAGCGCTACCTGAGTCGCAATTTCTTCTGCAGTTAAATTGAAACTCTCCCCTGTCACAGAAGCCGAAATGGGCCCAAGCAGGACAATACTATTATTATCTAGTTGATGCCTAATCCCATCGACATCAACACGGCGAACACGCCCTGAGTGATAATAATCAACCCCGTCATCAATCCCAAGCGGCTGAGCAATCACAAAGTTCCCACTTACCACATTTAATGAAGTACCAGACATTGGCGTACTACAAAGTGACATTGAAAGCATTGCCGTAATATCTAGCTGCATCGCGCCGCTCACTTGCTTAATGGTTTGGAGCGACTCATTATCAGTGACTCTGATTCCATTGTGAAACGCACTATGGATACCAGCTTGGGACAAAGCACTGTCAAATTGCGGTCGCGCACCAAACACCAAAACAATTTTGATGCCTAGGCTTGTCAATAACGCCACATCATTAATGATGCTTCGATAACCTGGTTGCTCCACGGCCTCTCCACCGAGCATAACGACAAACGTTTTGCCCCGGTGAGCGTTTACATACGGAGTAGATTGGCGAAAGCCAGCGACCAATTCAGTTGTACGCACTGTATTTACCTTTTGAATGCAGAATGATTAAACACGAACAAGTTACCCAACATACTAAAGAATTATTATGCGCAATTAAAGAATTATTATTCGCTAATTATGCTTTTTTATCTACAACCTGATTTTTCAACCTCAATAAAAGTATCATTGATGACGTTTCATCTGGTGAATAAGCATTCACATTACGGTAATGTTATTAGAAGTCATTGTCTGCTGTTCGTAAAACTGCTCGTAAGCCTTGTTGATTGTTGTTTGTTGATGAAGATTGCCGCGCAGGCCTAAATTGCCGTACACTCTTATCAATTTCAGATTATTTTTAAAGAGGTGCTTATGCCTAAAGCTGACAAGAAACAATCTGGCATGTTTAGCCAATTGCTTTTTAACATTATTATTCCTGTGGTCGTGCTTACTCGCTTGTCTGGCGAAGATTCTCTTGGACCAACATTGGGTATTATCGTAGCCCTTGCTTTCCCCGTAGGTTTTGGTCTTTGGGAACGCAATAAAACGGGTAAATTTAATTTTATTTCAGGGCTAGGTATTGTTTCTGTTCTACTCACTGGCGGCATTAGCTTGCTAGAGCTTGATGCTAAATACATTGCGATTAAAGAAGCCTTGATCCCAGGTATCATCGGTATTGCCATTGTTGTTAGCCAATACACTAAATACCCTCTCCTCAAAACAATGATGTTTAATGACAACATCATGGACATCAAAAAAATAGAGTCTGCACTAGAGCAAGCAGGCAACACTGAGAAGCTGTCAAAAGTACAGGTTGTCGCTTCCAACATTCTTGCAGCGTCATTCTTTCTCTCTTCGGTATTAAATTATGTATTGGCGAAAATGATTGTGGTCAGCCCAGCAGGCACTGAGGCATATAATAGCGAATTGGGTCGTATGACAGCACTGAGCTACCCTGTCATTGTACTACCTACAATGATCATCTTTTTTATTGCACTTTATTACCTATTAACCTCGCTCAGAAAACTCACGGGTTTAACTGTTGAAGAGATGTTCCACGAACCAGAGTAACCTGAAGTGGCACAAGTGGAAGGGTACATCTCTTCCACCGAACACTACACTGGATCAACAGTTTTTACTCCCATTATTACTTAACCACTATCTCAAAAATATCAAGTAAGTCATAAAGAAATACTATTTAACTTACATGACGCAATAACCCACTTGATTTTAAAAACACGCTTGTTTTTCTTATAAATGTAAGCCAATAGAAATACATGTCATTATTTTCCAGCATAAAAAAGTGACATTAAATCCTCACAATACACTTCAACGCGAAACACCCCCATTCATTAAAAGCGTAAAAAGCACGCTTACAAAAAATTAAAAATAAATTGTTTAATTTAAATAAAAACATAATAAAACTTTGAATTTACAAACAACAATAAGCACCGCCAAAAAAACAATATTAATTATTTTAATTAAACCAGAGCGCAAAAAAAACATTGATATAAAAATAAATTATGAATATATATTATTGACTTTGTAATAATATAAAAGGAGATTTTATGAAAAAAGTCACTCTACCCGGGATCGCTCTAGCCCTACTACCCATGATATCTTTTGCTGATAATGCAACACCGTTACCAATCGGCTTTGCCGACGCTCTAAACACAGGCAGCTTAGTCCTACACAGTAATCACCAACTCGTTGAACGTGCCAAAGCACCTGTACTATTTTCGGCATCGGCTGCCTTAGAATCTGCGGAACAAACAGCGACAATTACGCCTCGTTGTCCAAATACTCTAAATATTAACACCGTATACCCCTTAGGTGGAGCGCAACAAGGCGGTTCGGACTGTTTTCATTTTAAGCTCGATAAGCCAAGTAAAGTATATGCATTTGTAATGGCGCAAAATGCTCACACTAACGTTACGCTGTCGTTGATACGCCATAATGCAGATGACACATTAACAGCAATTGGCACTTCATCTAATCCTGCTGGCGCCGATGAACTCGTCTCATCTATTGAGCAACAGGGCGATTATTACTGGTTACTTGAGTATGTTGAGGCAGATGGCTCAGAATTTAATTTCGGCGTCATGACCAGTGAAAGGCTCGATAGCCACGAATTAAACGATTCAATCTCAGCATCAACAATTTTACCAGATCAACTTAACAGACCCGTCGGTAACTTAGACAGTATTCTTGATATTGATCACTACGCATTTGAGGCAAAACGAGGGCAAGATGTGCTCTTAAAGCTGGTAGATCCAAACAATACAGAGGAGTTTGTGCTAGAACACCTAGAAGCTGGCACGTGGGTAGAAGTGCCAGCCAAAGGAAAAGTTATCACACCGACACAGGACGGAGAATATCAAGTTGCCAGAGTTAGGCCAAACTTCAATTTACCGAATAACCCTACAAACGCTTATCAACTTACTTTAGGCTCAAATGTAGCTTCCTTTTCACAACATTCAGTAGACCCAGACCATTACGTATTGCGCGTCCCCTATGCGGCTGAAAGCTCTCCTTACATGACAACTCAAACTTATCAGAAACTGACATGGAGCATGGTATTGCAAGATTCTACGGGCCACCCGGTCGCTGGCGGACAGGCATTTTTCATTCGTTAGGAAGACTATAACAATAGAGCACTGAGCAATGCACAACTAACTTCCTCGTTTTCAGACGCACAAGGAAAAATTTCAGAAAAAATTGATCTTGGCCGATGCAGTGCAGGTTCTCGAACAGTCACTCATACTGAGTATAGTAACGGCTACGCGAATAGATGGCGCTCCAATTACAATATTGGTGCTTTGCGCGTTGAAATTTCAAGTGGAGCGGGTGACAGTATAGGTATCGGGGGCAAGCGCCACCCTGTTGTTTCTCTTGGCTATTCGTGTGATCAAGACTTGTTATCAAGTACACGTCAGTAACCATATAGATCAAATATCGTCTTCACGTTCTATCTCTTTTATTTAACGCGAATTTAACGCGTCTCTAGTGCACCAAAGAGTTATACTTTACCTAATACATCCACATCAAGACACTAGGATTTTGCAAAATTCGCCTCGGCTCTAGCACTGAATTGATCTGCAATGTTTAGGGTCCAAGTATATTTATCGAGTATATACCCTGTTCTTTCTCTCTCTGCATTATCATTGATGCTTTGGGTGACCATCTCTTTAAAATCAATTATGTCTGCAAAGTTCTCTTCCGTAACATCATACTTTCCCCAATATTGGCTAGTGCCAACCTTGCCACGCTCAATTTCTAGTCCTTCCAAAAAGTGCGACTTAAAGTCTTGAGCTGCTTTAACTAGTTCTTCATTGGCATTCAACGTTTTTTCAACTACTTGCTTTTGTTGTTGAGTCAAATTTCCCGTTGCCACGAGAGAACCGGAGGAATCAATAGAAAACCCCCAATGCCTATTATTTAATCCAGGCACTTGACGATTAATGTCCGCTGAGGTTTTCTCATATTCTTCTGCGATCCTGTCTGCTGCCGCTGGACTATCATGTAAATACAGTTTGCTAGTAGAATTGATAACACGCTCAAGTAACTCCCGATGCTCCGCGTACCGAGAGGGAATATTCAGCTTCCCATTACTGGAGTAGGTAATTACCTCAAGCTTTCCGTTGTCCGATTTACCTCGGTATGCTTCATCTGGAAGCGCGGGCCCTGTCTGTAAAAATGGGGGGCTTGCTTGTACTTGATTAGATTTTTTACTGTCTGAAACAGCGTGCTTTATTTCATCGGTTACTTGGTTGTTTTTGGCCTGAACCTGCAGCCCCATATTGGCGTCAACCTTCATGTCATAATCCTTATTACACGTTAATTATTGCTCACCATTATTATCGGTAAATACAGAAATAAATTTAGAGGTGATTATTAAATAGTATATTTATAAGTCGTCATTATCTCTTGATATGATCCTATAAAGCTTTGTACTACTCATTTACTGAAATATTAGGTCTACTTAGCACAAAGCAATATTTATATTAAACGAGCGTGCCCAACCTTGGAATGGCGAAAACAGAATCATATCGCAGCACTGGCCTTGTTATACATAGCCTACTTCGCAAACAGAGTTACCTATCTCAATTTGTTTGCCCGCATCATTCGTTCTCCCCAACCTACCATCGTATCGAGAAATACTTTTAGCTTCGCGGGTTGTCCAGCTCTACTGGGGTATACTAGATAAATCACTGAATCTGTTAAAGTTATATCGGGTGCAATCTGCACAAAATCACCCGATGCAAGTTTACCTCGAACCATGCCGATGGGCATGATAGCGAACCCTAACCCAGCGTCGACAGCACTTAGCACCGCTGTGGTAGAATTGACCGTAAGTCGTGCATTCAGAGTATGCCATTTATCTTGCGCATATACTTGGTTAAATGACTCATCACTACGCTCTCCTGCAAAACTTGCAATATAGGGCTGCAAGCGTAATTGCTCAATGGTGTTAGCAACACCATGGTTAGCTACATGTGTCTGTGACGCTATGATTATTCGCTGCGACTGGTATATTTTTCTATAAACTAGGCTGGAGTCTTCCACTTCGTTAAAACTTGCCCTAACTGCCACATCAAAACCATCCTTGATTAAGTCCACATTTTGTACGCCTTGCTGTACCTCTAAAGTAACCTCAGGGTGTGCCTGCAAAAATGGCACAACAATCGCTGAGGCCATAAAATCCGCAAAGTTTTGAGGGACTGCAACCCGCAGGTGGCCCGAGGCCTGCTGACGTATATCACTTAAAAAAGCTTCTCCTTGCGCCAATTGCGACATCGCCTGCTCGCAGAAATGTAAATACTGCGCACCTTCCTCCGTTAGTTTTACTGAGCGGGTAGTTCGCTGTAGCAGCTTGACGCCTAAGCGAGTTTCTAGGTGACTGACTTTATTACTCACTGTGGACTTTTCAATGTCCAGTGCCTCAGCGGCTTTGGTAAAACTTTGCAATTGAGCCACTTTGCAAAAAATACGAATTTGGTTCAAATCATTGTTCATATATAAAAACAATCTTTTGTAAATTTCGACGATTATTTAAGTAAAGATATCAATTAAGCTCTCAACCTGAAACTAATTACTGCTTTTTAGAGGAAACGGTTCGTGAATTCTTACAGTTGGTCTTATAAATTACTGCACTGGCTATCCGCCTTTTTATTCATCCTTATGTGTTTTGCATTTATTGGTTTTTATCCGCAGATGAGTGATGCAGATCGCACCGTTATGCTAATTGGCCATGCGAGTATTGGAGTTTGTCTAGCTGCCATCTTATTAATACGCATTGGCAAAAGGTTTGTCTTAAAGCATCCAAGACCGAAACATACACAATCAACCGCACTGACGACTATGGCGAAAGCAGTTCATTTCGCCATGTACGTTTTCATGGTATTGGTCCCGTTGACCGGCTATACAACCGCCAATTTCCATTACTTACCAGTGCAGCTTTTTGGCAGTGTTTTGCTTAATGGCAATCATGACCCAGAGCTGTTTAACACATTTCGTGCGATTCATGTTTTGTGTATTCAAGCGCTTATCGTACTGGTTGTATTGCATAGTGGCGCAGCAATAGGGCATAAGTTGGTCCTAAGAGATAAAGTACTCTATAGCATGCGACCTTGGTTTGCTCAGACAAAGAAAAAGTATAAGGCGTAAACAAATGAGGTCCATAGTTGAAACGCACTCCGCTATTACAACTTGTGGGCCCTTTATTTCAAGCTGTTCTCCAATAACAGCTCGCAATTTCTAATAATTAATTACACTTAGCGTTCATACCTGAGGACATAATTTAGATAATTCATTTGCGAAAAAGCACACCATTCAATCGCAAAAAAAACAAGGATTTATAATTCATCGGAAACGAAACAATGCAACACAACCCTCGCTATTATTTTATTGATAATCTGCGCAGTATCGCCCTGTTACTTGGGGTTATATTTCATGCTGCGCTTGCGTATGGCCCATACTTCAAAAATATTTGGGTAAGTACAGATCCAAACACCCAAGCATTTTTTAGTTACCTTGCCAATTGGCTGCACCTTTTTCGCATGCCATTGTTTTTTTTAATTGCTGGCTTTTGTAGTGCACTGCTCATAACGCGCAAAAGCAATCAGGACTTTATCAAGCTTCGACTAAAACGAGTCTTGCTCCCCTTCTTGATATTTTATCCCATTTTAATTGCAATGTTTCTTCACATATTTTCGTGGAGTAACATTGTCGCAAACCCATTACCGCCCCTAATAGGCGTGTTGCAAACCATTAAAGATCCACAAGTAAGCACCATGCATTTATGGTTTTTGTGGGTTTTAACGCAATTTTGTCTTATTCACTGGTGTTTGTATCGTTTTTCGACTGCTTATAACGCGATTCTCAGCATCTGCAAAAAACCGTTAGCGCTGTGTATTTTGCTCGTAGCAACCAGCTTTATTTCACTGCTCAATCAGCCAGTTCCTTTTCATGCCCCAGACAAACTTTATCCGCAAATTTGGGCTTGGGGGTTTTATGGTGCTTTTTATCTTGCTGGCGTAGGCCTGTACAGCAACATGCATAGAATTACCCGAGGGTTAGGTCCGAGACTGCTTATCGCAGGCACCGCTGCCGCCTCTCTTTACTTATATTTTATGTTGCTGCCGACTCCCCCAACACTTACTGAGGTGGTCAAAACAATTGAAAAAGGCTATTTTGAACCGACTAGTAAATCGCATACATTATTAGTTGCAACACAAGCCGTTGCCATTGCAAGTTGGACAGCACTGGCGCTAATGCTTGGCTATCACTATCTCAATACAGAAAGTCACACAAGCAGGTATGTCTCAGAAGCTTCCTACTGGGTCTATTTGGTGCATGTCCCACTGTTACTTTACATTCAATTACCGCTGACAAATATCGACTTACCCGCGTATGCAAAATTTGCCATCAGTGTCTCAGGCACGATGTTCGTATCATTGTTAACATATCATTTTGGTGTAAGAAATAAGTTTATTGGCCATCTGTTGAATGGCAAAAAGCACACGCCTTTAGTGCCTAGCAAACCAACAGAACAAGAAAAGAAAGCTTTGGAGTAATGTCTGGGGTCAATATTTGACCCCTTTTTGTTGTATAAATTAGGACTGCACGACTGACTCAGCCGGCGCTGAAGTTTGTGCTTTGTCACCTAAAAGGCGGTGGGTTATAGTACCTGCGGTCATAGAGCCAGAGACATTCAACGCCGTACGCGCCATATCAATCAGAGGCTCGATTGAAATCAAAAGCGCAGCAATTGTCACAGGTAAGCCCATTGCAGGTAACACAATCAATGCTGCAAATGTAGCACCGCCACCCACACCTGCGATACCGAAAGAACTGATAGCAACAATCGCAACCAATGACATTATGAAAGAGATATCCATCGGGTTAATACCGACGCTTGGTGCTACCATCACCGCCAACATCGCAGGGTAAATACCCGCACACCCATTTTGGCCAATTGTCGCCCCAAATGAGGCTGACAAGTTTGCAATTGCAGGGGGCACATTAAGTTTGTTAATTTGTGTATCTACATTAAGTGGAATCGTTGCAGCACTGCTACGTGATGTAAACGCAAAAGTCAGTACTGGCCAAATCTTTTGGAAAAACTGTTTAGGACTTACACCGACCAGTCCAACTAGCAAACCATGTACGATAAACATCAAGAAAATCGCCAAATAAGAGGCCACAATAAAGCCTATCAAATTGGTGATGTCAGCCAAACTAGAGGTAGCGACCACCTTTGCCATTAAGGCTGCAACGCCATATGGCGTCAGCGAAATCACCATTTTAACCAATCGCATGACTACTGCTTGAAGCGTTTCAACAAATGTACGAATAGGAGCTTCTAATTCTTCACGCTCATTCATCACTTTTCGTGCCGCAACACCCGTTAGAATACCAAATATCACTACCGCTATAATCGAGGTTGAACGCTCCCACGCTAGATCTTGAAAGATATTAGTTGGGATAAAGCTTACCAACATTTGTGGGATAGACAGCTCGCTGACCGTTTCGCTGCGAGACACAAGCACCGCAATACGCGATGTTTCTCGCGCCCCTTCAGTTAAGCCCTCTGCGCTCAGACCAAATAGTTGGGTGATAAATATGCCAATCAATGCGGCAATCATGGTCGTCACCACCAGTACTGAAATGGTCACGCCACTGATTTTGCCAAGCGCACCCGACTTATCAAGCTTAACCACCGCAGCGACCATGGAAACCAATACCAACGGCATTATGATCATTTTAAGTAAACTGACATACCCGCTTCCGACCACATTCGTCCAGTTTAAAGTTTCTTCAATGGCTTGATGGCCTTCTCCGAGCAAAAACTGTAATGCAAAACCAAATACACTCCCCAGAGAAAGGCCAATAAGCACGAGCCGAGAAAGCGTTGCACCTTTTTTCTGAGACTGGAACAATACAATGAGAATTGCGGCGAAAACGGCAAGGCTCACCATAGCGATGAAGGACATAAATTTACCTATAAATGATTGTAAATGAGAAAATCTAACTAAGAAGATAATTTGAATTTTTATCTAACGTGCACAGTAATAAATTATTGCCTAGTAGAAAAGAATGATTGGGAATGAGATATATTCAAGAGTTATTGAACTGGTGATTTATTAGCTGATCACAGACACCAACTCAGGCCGTTTCCCTTTCTGGTTTGATTCTGGTTGTTGACTGGCAACCGCCTTGGTTATAATCCGCCTAACAGGCCTGATATTTAGCTTTTGACAGGAGCCCAATTATGAAAAAACTCTCTAAAGTGCAAGAAAAACAACAAGCACTCGTACTTGCAGTTGCTGACAAGCTAGAAGCACAAGCACGTGAAGAAATCCCAGGAATGTTGCAATGTTGGTTTGATATGGAGTTCCACTTGTTTCCTAGCTCTTTGTTATTGTGCTTTCAATTTGAAGATGAGCAAGCATTAGAAGCCGCAAAACCTGAGCTCCTAAAGTGGCAAAAACGTTTAAGTGCAGCCATGGTCAAAAAAGGGGTAATTTTAAAAGATATGCGCAAGCACTTGGTGTTTACCATGAATGGGCCTGAAGACTAAGATTAAGCGGTGGCCACTCCAATACCTTTATTTGAGTTGCCACTTTTAATAAAGTGAAGCAGATCCCCCTATAGACAACTATCAGCAATGCCAATTGATGAGTTAATAAAGCTATTTGAAGCCAGAAGGTGTTTACCCTAAGGGAACCCCAAAAATAATCATTAAATTTCAATTACATCACTTACACCCATACTTTTCCAGTTGAATTGCGTTACTACCTGCTTGAAAATAGATTAGCCCATCCAAATAGTATCGCAATCCAACACATGCCCATGAAACCACTCACCTGCTTTTGGTTGTGTTGGTTTGAAACGCCCTTATTTTTCCTGCCTTATCTATCACGGCATCAAGTATCATCGAGAACCAGTTGACCAATATTGCTAGCAGCAACAGTATGTTTAATCGGTTGAGTTGGGGTGTTCTGTGCAGGTCTGAACCTAAGCCAAACCTAACACTTTTCGAGAACGTTGTGTCTTTTTGGAAGAGAAGAAACAAGCAGCCAGGGCTCCCTATAACTGCGCTTCTTATCCCGCTTTAATAACTTATGCCCCTTGCCAACTAACACCGCATGGATTTGATATTTTGCACTTTTGGTAAGTGCAGTCGCGCCAAGGCGCTGACTATTACGTTGATTACTGTTGAATAGTGACAGGCATGAGATAAAGCCGTCGCTATGTTCCGTTTTCAGATGCTCAGTACAACGAACTCGGCTGATATAATGCCAGCTATTGCTTCTTACGGCTTTGAGCCAAGGGGCTTTAAAACCGGCGTCCGTCACAATCACGGGCCGACAATCACTCGGCAAGGGCACTGAAAACTGAACGTGCTTTTCTGATAAAGGGTCAGAGCGCGGCCTTCACTGACAATGCTAGCACGCAGAATACAGTGCTTGGTCTGTGTATCCGCATGACTCCAGTCAACCAGAATGACGGGATACTTATCAGTGACAACAAAGCAGCTCAAGCTGACATAAACTGATGTTGAACCACGCAACCGCTCATGGTTGGTCAATGTGCATTGCTGACAACGCAAAAGAGACTTCACGGAAGCAAATAAATTATTAAATCTGGCTTTGTGGATTGAGTCAGGGGTGACAACGCGGGTATATTGTGCAAGATTGTAAAGGCATTCATGGTGTTTAGTTCTGTTGTTTTTGGCGATCCATAAGATCGCAAAACACCGTGAATATTACCTCACTCTCCAAATTTTTTAATATTCCTAGTTCATTAATATATAAGGCTAATTCTGGGAATACTTTAGGTCTTTGGTGGTCCAAAATGGGTTGATGCAAAAATTATCGAAACACTCAGGCCAAAAGAGTAATAAACGACCGAAAGTTGATAAGGGTTATGGCTAGGTACAACGTTCAACAATCATTAATAGTAGATAATTACATCAAATTATTGCTGACCTTTGCTTTTAAACAGCATGCAAAAATTAGTTTAAAGCTCTAAGAGTTGTGTTAGCACTTTACTACGCGTTAACACAACCGAGTCAAACAGACTTCTTTTGAGAAGGTATTGCGCATGCTATCAATACCAGCATCAAGCCAGCTTAAACCGATTAATCATTTTCATCATATTGTCAGAAACCTGACTCAGTTCCTCACTGGCTGTAGCCATCAAGGTTGACTCATTAGCCAAAGACGATGAACCATCATTCAGATTCGCGACATTTTGATTAATACCATTAACCGTCATGGTTTGCTGCTCAGTCGCCGTTGAAATTTGCTGATTCATACCCTGAATAGCGTGAACTTCCTGCGCGATTTCGTTTAACGCTTCACCAGCTGAAGAAGAAATCTCGGACGTATTTGATGCTTTTTCAGCACCTTTACTCATTACTTCCACAGCTTGCTCTGCCCCCGCTTGAAGTTTTTCAATAATAGTTTGAATTTCAATCGTTGATTCCTGCGTACGCAGTGACAAAGTACGTACTTCATCGGCAACCACCGCAAAGCCTCGCCCAGCCTCCCCAGCCCGAGCAGCTTCAATGGCTGCATTCAGTGCCAACAAGTTGGTTTGCTCTGCTATCCCTCGGATCACCTCAAGCACGGTATCTACATTTCGGCTATCCGAAGCCAATTGCGCAATCACTTCGCTGGCCTCACCGATGTCTTGAGCTAACAGTTGTGATTTTTGAATGTTACATTCAATAATCTCAAGACTTTGTTCAGTTTGCTTGGCCGCTTTTACACTGAATTCTGAGGCATCTACGGTTCTACCAGACACTTCTGTCACCGCACTGAGCATCTCATTCATGGCACCTGCTAGCTCCTTAGTGTCATTTCTTTGTTGATTGAGGTTCATATCCACACTCGACACAGAGGAAGAAAGTCGATTGGCAGAATCGGACAGCTGCGTCCCCGCGGCACTGACACTGAGCATTATGTCTTGAATCGACCCCACAAAACGGTTGAAATACTGTGCCAAATCAATCAACTCTTTGCTGCCCTCTTCTTTCAGCCGCTGCGTTAAATCGCCCTCACCGCTGGCAAGATCCCGCATCGCTGAAACTGTATTTTTAATTGGCTTGGTAATACTTCTGATAAAGTAAATCACCAAGGTGGACAGCACCGCCAAAACCATCGCGACATTCATCAGAGAAATCATCTGAGATTGTTCAATATCTTCCTCCAGTGCAGTAATATTGATCCCTGTACCAATCATCCAATCCCATGGATGAAAGTAGTCAGCGTAACTGGTTTTGGGCGTAAGCTCTGTGGCATCCGGAGACGTTTTCCATAAGTACTCCACAAATCCTCCACCACTTTTTCCTGTCGCATATAGCTCCTCAACAAACAACTTACCGTTACCGTCTTTCAATGGCAGAATATTGGTCCCCAGTAAGTGCTTTAAACCTGATGCCAGTTGGATCCCATTTTTATCTGAGACAAATATGTAATTACCATTATCAAAGCGCATGGCCGAAATAGATACCAGCGCGAGGCGTTTTGCTTCTTCTTCACTGAGTGCACCGCTGCTACTTTGCGCATAATAATAGTTAATCACCCCCAGCGCGCTTTCAATAATAAGCTGCACTCCGTACTCATAGTTGGCACGCATATGCTTGTTAGTATTATGTGCATCTAGCAAAGAGTTAGCGAATAACCCTACTGCAAACAACACCACTATCATCCATGCGCGAGCACTGATCGGTGCATTATGAATTGAATAGTTCATAGAGCCTCCTTGCTACTCGTGCGGATCTGTCACTTTTTGAGAAGAAAAACAGGACTCATGACTGCTATAAAGGCGACGTAGTAGGTCTCGACATGTGTTCTCGTCCTTGTCATTTTTTTCAACGTGTTGGATCACTTCTTGAAACTGCTGCATAAGATCGCGAGAGTGTGCCTCTGATTTTTGGCATACTCCCTTTTCTTCGTGTGACTTACGATGCAACAGTTTTTTCCCCTGAGCACGCTTAAATACACTTTCCATAACACCCCCTGACGTTGTCTGTGCGCGCTGTAGCTAAGCCTAAAGTCAGCACATGCACAGTCCTTGTTAAATGTTAAATTGATAAACGTTCACTCTGTTTAGTGCACAGTCTGGTAAATAAACCTTACTATTTTTAACGTGCAGCAGGTAAGGTAACCAAAGCTGGCCTTTCTCTCTATCTGCGCCAAATCCACTAAACGACTCCATGTACACCCCTGAACATGTAAACACTTTAATAGCACGATTCACGAGATCAGAAATAAACAAATAGCCATTTTCATGATCGATACTCGTTGGCAGTAAGAAATTACCATTGTCGGTACCATACCCCTCTTGACCAAAACTGCTCACCCACTTACCGGCTTGATCATAAACTTCAATACGATTGTTATTTTGGTCAGTAATAAAGCAAGTACCCTGAGCATCTACGGTAATATCTGAAGGCGTATGGAACTCGCCATGCTCAGACCCTAATCGGCCAAATGTGTGGACTAAAAATGGTCTCCCAGCTTCAGAAAGACGCCAACGACAAATTCTATTATTGCCAGAATCAGCGATTAAAATATCGTTATTGGTTGGGTCAACGGCAATCCCTTGCGGCTTATTAAGTTGCTCATCGCCAGCCCCTAGCCCACCGAAAACAGTGTATGGCACCATTTCACCCAATGTGTCGTTGTACTGTAAAATGGTCACAATCCCGCTCAAATAGTTACTCACAACCAACAATGGCACCTCGGGATCTAACTGGCCCGGCAGCGGTCGCTTGGGTGTTAATGAAGCTATTCCCAATGATCCAGGTAACATAGGTAAACTAATGGGTCTGGCTGAATCACTTTTGCCATCTTCAGTCGCTTGTAATTGGTAATTACCAGAGTCCATCATCCAAAGCAGATCTTCAGGGTCATCAAACTTGTCATTCAAGAAGATGCGCACCATGGTCTGTTGCCACCGTTGCACCCACTCCGTTTGCGCCGATAATGCGATGCTCAGCCAAGAAGGTAACCCTGGTGGTTGCATAACTTTTACCAGCTGCTCCTGAAGTGCAAGCTGATGTTCCACCCAATGTTCAAAAATTGGAGCGTTGCTCGAGTAACCCGATTGAGTGCTAGTGACATCTCCAACGACAGAAGTCACAAAATGTAGCTGTCCGGGGTTATCACGTTCGTCGCCAATGGTTTTTAGGACCCTCGTCGCCCGCGATTTCCCTCCTTTAAGGGTGGATAAATTGACAACATGTTTTTGCAACGATGCTAAAAACGGCTCTGTTATAAGCAGCGTGTTTGCTTCAGTCGCTTGGGTAACCTGCACTGGCGCAAAGAAACCATTCAAACTTCCCATAAACTGGCCATTTAAGTCGTATACTGAAATTGCGTTTGGCTCACCACCTGGAATAAGCATGCGGTTTTGAATCACAGACACCCCGCGAGAAAGGGCTAACCCATCAATGTAGCATTTGCCAGACGCTTTGAAACTCATGCCTCTCCCTTGCCAATCGCAGCGCACCACGGTCGCAAACCCCGTATTCGCAATATAAATGTTGCCGTTGTTATCTAAGCTCAGCCCTTGGGGCCAAAGCAAATGAACAGGGTCTCCACCATTTTGCGGCTCAATTTCTTCAATTGACCTTTCAAATTTGCCATCTTCGCTGAATATAACTAATCGGGACTGGCTATTTGGTCCTTCATAAAACTCGTCAGCCACACACACTTTACCGTCGTGCACAACAATGCCATTGGGGCCCTTCAATTCGACCTCAGGTTCGTCACCAAAGACTTTAATTGATTGAATATCTAGCTGCCCTGTGTATTCCAGTATATGCACTCGGAAATTACCAATATCAGTGACGTACACCCAATTTTTATCTGGATGAGCAAATAACCTAAACGGCATATTAAACTGTTCAGGCCCCGCCCCGACAGTGCCATAGCTTGCCAGAATTTGATCCATTTCAGAATCAAACACCAATATGCGGTTATGCGCTGTATCGGCCAGCCAAATACGGTCATATTTATCGACGCAACTACCGACAGGTGTGCTGAGAGAAAGGTGTCCGTTTGACGAACACGGTAATTTTGGCAGCTGGTCAACAGTCGTGCCAATATAACTGTGGTATGAGATCCCCATAATACCTAGCCTGTAAAAGAGTCCATTTAGTCAAGCTTCTGCCAATACAATAGGCAGATCCTTGGCGCTGTAACTAATAATCATTTCATTAATGCTGTTTCATACAAAAAAGTAGCAGGAAGAAAATTACCCGCCAGTAAGGAATATTGAAAACCCCGTATTTATTAAAAAATTCACATTTGTACTCCCTTTGCTCACCTCAAATTGAGACCAGTAAACACTGTAGAAACGGGCTCTAGCATGGCATTTGTAAGATATATGACAGCGTGGAAACAGTTTGATTGTTCGGTACATTACAAGGTTTAATTATTAGCTTTTTTCAGGTTGACGGACGTCTCTCGTCTTTGACTGTGTCGTTATTAACTTAAGGGTCCATACTAGCGTATCGCTCGACGTAGTAGACCCCACACCTCATCTTAACGCGGTACCCCCATGGTGATGTGCAATCAAGTTGTTTTGAGTAAAACGCCATGCCACAAACACCATCAAAAACATGTTGTTACAATAAATCATTGAATAAATCTGGCTTTAGCATTTTAGTATCATTAAAAACATTGGATGTTCCCATGACACACTTTTTCTCTAAAACGGCACTGTGCGCAGTGGCTTTCTTCTCTAACGCAGTACTCGCACTTCCCCATGATCTTGAAAAGATACACTCGACACTTTTACCCCAAGTACGTATTGCCGGAGAGCAGTATAAACCGCACACCATTGACGCTGCGATGGCATCGTTCAACCTACCTGGTTTAAGTGTCGCGGTGATAAAAAATGGTGAAGTAGTCTGGGCTCAAAGCTATGGCGTAGCCAATAAAAAGACTGGCCGTCTGGTGACCACAGATACCTTATTTCAGGCCGCCTCAATCAGTAAACCTATCGCGGCATTAGCCGTGCTTAATCTTGCTGAGCAGGGCAAAGTTAACTTAGACACTGACATAAACACCTATCTAAAATCATGGAAAATGCCAAGCAGTGAATTTGGTATTGTCACGTTACGCCATTTACTCACCCATTCATCGGGACTGGCTCACCAGCCCTCTCCCGGATATCTGCGCGGCGTACCAATTCCCTCAGATGTAGCATCGTTATGTAGCATCGTTAAATGGTGAAGGCAATACCAATAAAGTGGCAGCCAATTTCAAAGCCGGATCACAGTTTCGTTATTCAACCGATAGTTACGCCATTCTTGACGTACTCATTGAGGATATTACCGGTCGCACTTTCTCTGAGTATGTTGATAAAACAATTTTAGTACCTCTTAGCATGAATCAGAGTACCTTTGCGCAGCCGTTACCTAAGGCACTATGGCAACAGGCTAGCGCCGCATTCGACGCTCAGGGCAATCAAATAAAGGGGGATTGGCGCAACTACCCCAAACAATCGGCCGCTGGACTATGGACAACCCCCCTTGATTTGGCTAAATATGTTATTGCCGTACAAAATGCGAGGAAAGGCACAACAACGGGCCCGATTACACCTAAGTTAGTGGATAACATGCTCTCTTTACACTTGGGAGGCATGGGCCTTGGCCCGATGCTAAAAAATGAAAAACAAGGATTAGTCTTTCATCATTCTGGTAAAAGCGCAGGCTTTAGCAACCGGTTTCATGCCTATGTAGATAAAGCTGACGGCATGATTATTATGACCAATGGTGATTCTGCTCGTCCCGTAGTTAGCCAGCTTCAAAATGCAATTAGTGCGCATTTTAATTGGGATCTATCCGCCCATATTGAAGTAACGCCTTATGCTATGAACAATGCTAAACGTGCAGACCTTGTTGGCGAGTATGCATGGGAAAGAGACAACTCAAAGAGAATGCGTATAGTTAAAAAAGAGGATGAGTTTGAAATAGACAACCTATTTGAAGGTGGGCAGTTTAAGTTTATTGCCGAGGCTCCAGACACGTTAATATCTACGAGTACTGGGGTCAAAGTGAATATTGAAACCAATCCTCAAGGCAAGGTGACTGCCATTTTATGGTCAGGCCGATTTAGACTCAATAAGCAATTGTAACAATATAAAAGTAGATTTTTGCAAGCACATAAAGCGTTAACCTTATGCAATTGCTCAATAAACGTAAGCGTGCAGCGAACC